>CADEEL010000066.1 GCA_902826335.1 uncultured Alphaproteobacteria bacterium | reverse complement strand
TTGCGATAGGCGGCGCGGATCTTCGGGGAGAGGCGTCCCAAGGCGAGGCGCTGTTCGACGTGACGCACGCTCGCGCCGAACCGTTCGGCGATGGCCTCGACGCTCATGCCGTCATCAGTGAGGCGCGCGAAGGCTTCCATTTCGTCCATCGCGTTCATGGCGACGCGCTGGACATTCTCGGCAAGCGACGCTTCCGCGCTCAGTTCTGGCTCGATGATCGTGCAGGGCGCCGCGAAATCGCGCGCCAGCTTGCCTTGTTTGATGAGCAGCCGGAGCGCCGCCAGCCGGCGCGATCCGGCGACTACCGCGTAGCGGCCATCTTCCGCGCGCACGACGGAGAGATTTTGCAGGAGGCCATGTGCGGCGATCGAAGCGGCGAGCGCCTCGATATCCGCACGCTTGTCGGTGCGGCGCACATTGTCTTCGTGCACGACGAGTTTGCTGACCGGGACGAAGCAGGCGCGCTGCGTCTCGGTGGTGTCGAGAATTTCGTGTGTCATGGGATCGCTCCAGAAGGTGAGCGGCGGACCCCTCGGTCTGCCGGGGCCGCGCGTCGCGACCTCTTTCCTCCTGGCCCGCGCCTGAAGCCGGCCGGGTCGAGGGCTTTAGAGCGTCAGCGTCCCTCGACGCGGACGGCTGCGCGGGCGATGTGCGGTGGTCGCGGCGCGTGGCCGCGGCTGATTCGGGTCAGGTCTCAGCAGCGAAAGGGTGGTCGGCGAGAAAGACTCAACCGAAAGTGGGCGCTCGTGGGGACGTGAAGATGGCGCATGCGCTGACCGTACGTTTGGGCAGGGTAGAAGCGTGACTGCGCGGCGGTCCGTTACACCGCCGCTGTTCGCCCCGAACGGGGCGCGACTCGACCCTGTCGATCTCGAACTCATCCGCCGTCTGCAAGAAGACGCGCACATTCAGAATCAGGCTTTGGCGCGCACGTTGGGCTTGTCGGCAAGCGGATGTTTGAAGCGCGTGCGCCGTCTCGAAGAGGGCGGCGCAATCAAGGGTTATGTCGCACTCGCAGAAGAGACCATGTTCGATGGCTGGTCGATGCTCTGGGTCAGTATCAAATTGCGCCGCCGGGCGCACAAACGGCGCGAGTCCTTCGAAGCCGCGTTGCGCGAGACGCCAGAGGTGATCGAAGCGCACAGCGTTGCGGGCCGTTTCGACTATATCCTGAAAATCGCATTGCCGTCCGTGTCGGCCTGGGATGGTCTGCGCGAGCGTCTCGATCCCGAGAACGGGTTCATCAAATCGGTTGATGTGTCGCCGGGATTGCGCACGGCCAAGGAGAAAAGCCCGCATCCTTTGCTCTCTTTACGCGAACAGAGTTAGGGCGCACGAAAGCCGTTCGCGGCACGCGCGTTTCTTGCAACTCGCCACATGCGCTAGTTCCGCCGTTCGGACACCGTGCATTTACCGCTGCGCCGAGACGCCGCAGAGTGTGAAGCCGATGCGCGCTCACGCATACAGGCGCGCATTAAATGCGCAGTCGGTAGTCTGTTCGTGAAGCGGCTGCACACCCGGCGCGCGGTTCGGGCTCAGGTGGCATGCACGCAATACGCGCATCGGATTCACGGCGTGGCGAGGACAGCATGACCCTTCGTCCACAGGCGCGGGAAAGGCCCGCGCTGTCGGTCGAGGCCATTCGCTCATGCAGCGGGCGGGAATCGCATTGCTGGGTTCGGCGCTGATCGCGCTCACCGGGCTTTGGCTCGCCACCGCCTTCATTGCCGA
>CADEEL010000065.1 GCA_902826335.1 uncultured Alphaproteobacteria bacterium | reverse complement strand
GCGTTTTCGGCCGCCGACAATGACACCGCCAAGCGCATCGCCGAGATGGCGGGCGAAGTCTGGGAATTGCGTGAAAGCGAGACGCATACGCGTCCGAGATCGATCCTCGGTTGGCGCAAGGGCTCGACCACAATCCGCGAGGAGCGCCGTCCGCTTCTTTTGCCCGCCGATGTCCGCGCACTGCCCCGCGATGAAGAACTCATCTTTGTCTCCGGCGCCAAACCCATCCGCGCCAAGAAGCTCAAGTTCGATCAGGAGCCCGTCTTTGTTGAGCGGCTTCGTCCTGCCTCGGGGAACCGTTCAACACTGACGACGACACATGATTGGGCGCACGTACGCCCGCTGGGCGTCATTCCGCAGGTGGTGAAGTCACCGAAGGCGAAGCCCGCCATGTCTCGCCCGCTCGCCGACCAGCCCGATCTCTTCGCGCAGGCCGCGACGCGATCAACCAAGATCTCCGACGCTGCCATGGCCGCGTTTCGCGATGCGGACGGCGCGGCATTGCCGCATCCGGCGAGCGTCGCGGCGCCGCCGCCCGCCGCAGCTGAGGCGCCTCCAGTCGAAGCGCCGCGGCGCCGGCGTCAGGCCAAGGGGATCTGAGCGATGGCCGCGCGCAAGCTCACCGTCTATCTGCCGCCCAACCTCGACGCCAAGGTGCGCAAGGTCGCCCGCGACCAGCATCGCTCGGAATCGAGCATCGTGCTTGAGGCGCTCAAGGCGCGGCTCGAACGCGGCGACGCGACCAACGCCATCATCGAGGAAAGCGCGCGCCGCCAGCTTTCGCGTGTCGATGCGCGTCTTGAGAAGGTAATCGGCGAAAGTCTCATCCTCAAGGAGATCGTGTTGCTCTTTGTGCGGGTCTGGCTGGAGCACAATCCGCCGATCGAAGAGCACCTTGAAGAAGCCGCCGCCGCCAGCGCCGAGGCGCGCTTCGAGCGCTTCCTCGATTTCGTGGCGCAGGCCCTTGCGCCGGGCAAATCACTGGGCGCGGCGTTCTCGCTGGAATCCGCGCAAGCGGGCGCCGTCGTGGATCATATTGAGGAGGCGAGGGCGTGAACGCTGGCGCCATCCCGCTCGTGACCGCGCGCCGCCGCTCGGCGCTCACGCGTGCGCTCGGGCCCGCGATCGCCGAAGCGCTCGATGCGCCGGACGTGGTGGAAGCCCTGATCAATGCAGACGGTCGCCTCTGGCTCGACAGGGTCGGGGCTGGTCTCATCGAAACGCCGCACGTGCTCTCGCCGCAGGATCGTGAAGCGGCGATCCGTCTCCTGGCGCATGAAGCGGGCGAAATCGTCGGTGAGGCGCACCCGTCGTTGCAGACGATCCTGCCTGACAGCGCCGCGCGCGTGCAGGCCTTGCTGCCGCCGCTTGTCGAGGCGCCGGTGCTTGCGATCCGCAAGCGGCCGCGCGCCGTTTACAGGCTCGCCGATTACGTTGAGGGCGGCATCGCGACGCCCGCTCAAGCTGAAATGTTGGCCTACGCGGTCGCGGCCAAGCGCAACATCATCGTCGCGGGCGGGACGGGATCGGGCAAGACAACGCTCTTGAACGCGCTTCTGGCGGAAGCGCCGTTTCTGAATTCCCGCGTCGTCATTCTCGAAGACACCGCCGAACTCCAATGTGGAAGCCCGAACGCTGTTCAGCTTCTCACCAAACGTACCGATCCGCCGATCTCCATGCGCGATCTGGTGCAGATGACCTTGCGGCTTCGTCCCGATCGCATCGTTGTCGGCGAAGTGCGTGATGGCGCCGCCCTTGAAGTCCTCAAAGCCTGGAACACCGGCCACCCCGGCGGGCTCCTGACGCTGCATGCGAATTCCGCGGCCGACGCTTTGATGCGCCTCGAAGACCTTTGCATGGAGGCGCGTGCGACGCCGCCGAAGCGCCTCATCGCCAGCGCCGTCGATATCATCGTCTTCATCGCCCGCCGCGAAGGCGGGCGCGTCATCACCGAAATTCTGGAGGCGGACGACATCCGAGGAGAGGGAGCATGAAGTCAGCACGTTTCACACGCATCGTTACAATCGCCGCAGCACTGCTCGCATTGGCGGCGCCGGCCTATGCCGCCGGTTCCGGCATGCCCTGGGAAGGGCCGCTCGAACAGATCGTCGATTCCATCACCGGTCCTGTCGCGCGCGCGGCTGCCGTCATCGCGATCGTTATCGCCGGCGTCACCATCATCTTTTCGGAAGGTGGAGGCGGGGTCAGGAAACTCGCCTTCGTGGGACTGGGCATCGCCATCATGTTCGCGGCGGTGTCGTTCTT
>CADEEL010000064.1 GCA_902826335.1 uncultured Alphaproteobacteria bacterium | reverse complement strand
GAGTATGCATCTTCAATGTAACAACAATCGTCGCGCTGAGCTTGTCGAAGCGCGGTGCGGCCGCAACACGACGCGCGAGACGCAAGCGCCCAATCCACCAAGGCCGGCTCCGGTAATCCGCGCGGCTCGACCTAAAAGCTGCGCGTCGCGGCGAACCCGCGCGACAAACCAAGCGAAGCCTAAGGCCGCGCGGCGCGCAGCGCGGCGATTTCGGCGCGCAGCGCGCGCACTTCCTCGAGAATGGATTTCTGCACGGTCGCGGCGTCTTCCTGCATTTCAGCGATGCCTTCGACATCCTCCTCGATGTCGGCCACGTCCTCGCGGATTTCCGCTTGCACCTGATCGCGCGTTTCCTGCACCGCATCGACGATGACGCCGATAAACAGGTTGAGCACAGCGAAGGCCGCTATGATGGTGAAGCCCATCACGAACGCCCAGGCATAGGGATAGCCCGCCGCCTGCAGGCGGGAAATCGTATCGCCCCAGCCGTCGAACTGCGTCAGCGCGAACAGCGACAGCGCGGATTCGCCAAGATCGCGGAAGCCCTCCTCGGCATGGAAGAGCGTCGTGGCCATCACCGCGCCGATGTAGAAAACAACCGCTAGCACCGCAAATGTGGCGAGAATGCCGGGCATGGCGCTGAACAAGGCCTCGACCACGCGGCGCATCTGCGGCACGGCGCTGATCAATCGAAACACGCGCACGACACGCAAGGTTCGCAAGGCGGAAATCGCGGGGTTGACCGCGACATAGGCCAGCCCCACCACGATCACATCGAACCAGTTCCAGCCATTGGCCACATAGCGGCGCGGCCCCTGCGCCAAAAATTCGAGGATGATCTCGACCGTGAAGATGGCGAGGAAGATATTGTCCGCCTGCTCGATATAGGCGTGCCATGGGTTCGCGGTTCCGTAATGGGCGTCCACGCCCAGCGCCGCCGCATTGGCGATGATGCAGAGCACGATGAAGACTTGAAAGACCGCGCTTTCCGTTACCCAGGCGATGAAGCGCAGGCCCCCGCGCGGCCGGGCCGGCGCGCGCGTATTCGAGGCGCCCCCCGCGGCGCCGACGGAAGCGGTCCCCATCGCATCCTCTAACGTCACACCGGGCCCCGCGCGCCCGACAGGAGCAAGCCTAAAGCCTTCGCCGGACGATGCAATGGCGCCTCAGCTGATGGCGGCTTCCGCGCCGGGCGCAGCCGCAGCGCCCCGCGCCTGCGACAGAATGAAGCCCTGCACGTCATAGGTGCGCGCGCCCCAATGGCCGCCTGGAATGTACCAGACCTGCACCTGACTCCAATCATTGTTCGGCGAGACATCGCGCACGGCGACATTGCGGGTGATTTCGCCGCGATTGAGCCAATTGGCGTGATCGACGATGACGATCCGGCTGTTGACGATGCGCCGCACCACGGCGACGTGGCCGCGATTGGGATTGGCGTAGCCGCGCATGACCATGACCGCGCGCTCGGCCGGCGCGCTCTGCGTTTCATAACGCGCCTGCGCCTGGCGCCACCACGTATAGGCGTCGCCATAAATCTCGACGCCCGATTCACGCCGCGCGAACGGCACACATTGCAGGCGCGGCCCGCGCGACGACAGCGACGGCCCGAAGCTGGCGGGATCGATGTCGGGCGCGATGAAGGCGCTCGGCGGCGCGCTGGCGAACGGGGCCAGCGCAGTCTGCTCGGACAAAGGCTGGGATGCGTCGATCGAGAGCGGAGTCAGCGCCTCCGCCTGGCCGGCGATCGCGGTTATGGCGCCCGCCGCGAGGAACATCGCACGTTTCGTCATGTCACGCCCATCAAGCTTTACGCGTCAGGAGCGCTAAAAAGCGGTCCACGCGGTTAAAGATTTCTGAACGTGGAGAAGGAAAGCGTCACGAAATGAAACAAAAGCGCGTTCGACTTGCGTTTTATGCTTAAGTTTCATTCAGAGTGATTGAGTTGTTTGGTTAATTGACTGCCAAAATCGTTAATTCACCAAGATTAACGCGGCATTGAATCAGCTCGAAGCGGCCATTGTCATCGGCAGCGGGTGAATGAACCCTTGCGTCTCATAGATGCGCGCGCCCCAGGCGGCGGTCGGGATATGCCAGACGCGCACTTGCGACCAATCATTGTTCGCCGACACATCCAGCACCGGCACGCGCACGGTGACTTCCCCACCATTCAGCCAATTGGCCTGATCGACGCGCAGTTCACGTTCAGAGACGATCGCCGTCACCACCGCCACATGCCCGCGCGCGGCGGTCTGATAGCCGCGCAATACCAGCACCGCGCCTGGCGAGGGCGTGCCCGAGCGCGGATAGCGCCCGCTGGCCTGAACCCACCAGGTGTTGGCGTCCCCGTAAATCTGGATGCCGGAGAGTTCGCGCGCATAGGGCACGCATTGCAGGGGCGCGCGGTCCCGCCGGATTTCGGGCGGCGCGCCGGGATCGAAGCTGCGCGGCAAGGCGGGCGGGCGATGCGCCTGAGGCGGCGCGCCCGGCATGGCCGGCGCCGCCATCTCCAGCGGCGCGCACGCGGCCAGGGCCGCCAGGGCGGCGGCGCCTAGGACGATGAGATGAGACCGGCTCATGGGCCGGGATTTTGCCTTGGGACCTGCTGACAGGCAATGAAAGGGTTCAGTGAACGCCGGTTAAGAACCGCGCTCGGCTGGCGCTGCATCCGGCGGCGGGATCGCAACTTCAACCGAGGCCGGGGCCGCCGCCGGCCGCGCCGCGACCGCCAGATCGCCGACCACGTCCAGCGCGAACACGATCCCGCTGATCAACAAGGCGATGGCGACAATGCGCATGCGCGCGTCATTAGCACGAGTCGAAACGCCCCTGGGAGGGCGCTCTCCCAATCGGCGTTACGCG
>CADEEL010000063.1 GCA_902826335.1 uncultured Alphaproteobacteria bacterium | reverse complement strand
GGGGTAAACCCGCCAAATCCACCAAGGCCGGTTCCGGCAATCCGCGCGGCTCAACATCAATCTGAACCGTCATAGTGAAGCCGCGCGAAAATAACCTTCCGGAGTCCGGCTATCCGCGCGGCTCAACGCCGAAGCCTGCCTTCACAGCAAAGCCGCGCGAGAAAGAAGAGCCTATCTTCCCCCGATCCGCCGCGCGACATCATCGAGCTGTTCGAGCGTCTTGTACGCGATGCGCACTTCCCCCTGCCCGCTCCGATCCACGATCGTCACGGCGAGCCCGAGCGCATTCGACAATTGCCGCTCCAGCGCGCGCGTATCGGAATCTTTTTCAATTGGCGGCGCGGCGGGATGATGCGAACGCGCGCCCTCGCGTGCGCCGTCCCGCGCATCCTTCGCGGCGGAGGCCAGGCGCTCCACTTCCCGCACGCTCAAGGCTTCGCGCGCCGCGCGTTCGGCGAGCCCGGCCGGATCCGGCGCGGTGAGGATCGCGCGCGCATGCCCGGCCGAGAGCCGCCCATCGCGCACCATGTCGAGAATGCCGCTCGGCAGCGACAAAAGCCGCAGCATATTGGCGATGTGCGGCCGGCTCTTGCCGACGCTGTCGGCGATGTCCTGCTGCGTGCGCGCGAAGCGGTCGATCAGCGCCTGATAGCCTTGCGCCTCTTCGATCGGATTGAGGTCCTGCCGCTGCACGTTCTCGATGATGCCGATCTCCAGCACCTCGACTTCATCGAGCTCGCGGATGACGGCCGGGATCGTGTGCAGGCCGGCCTTCTGCGCCGCGCGCCAGCGCCGCTCGCCGGCGACGATCTCATAGCGCCCCGGCGCCGTGGCGATCGGCCGGACCAGGATCGGCTGCAGCACGCCATGCGCGCGGATTGAATCCGCGAGCTCGGTGAGCTCCTTTTCGTCGAAATGCTTGCGCGGCTGGTTGGGGTTGCGCTGCACCAGCTCGATCGGCACCCCGCGCGGGCTGGGCTCGAGCGACGCGGTCGCCGGCGCGGGCTGCGCCGGCGGTTGCGCGGGCGCGGCCGCTTGCGGCGGCGGCTGAGGCGGTTGCGGCGCGGCATGCTGCACGCTCGCCAGCTCGACGACTTTCAAATCCGCGACCGGCGCCTTGGGCGGAATCCAGGCGGGCGTGGTGGACGGCTTTTGGTATTCGCTGGTGCGGACGGGCTCGCCCAGGAGCGCCGAGAGGCCGCGTCCCAATCCCCGAGGCCGGTCATTCATGGTCATACTCCCGCGCGCGAATCGGTCACCCTGAGTAGTGCTGGGTAATTCTTGCCGAGGTCTAAAGATTTCACGGCCGATTCAAGGACTTTCGAGCGGCGTCCGAAAAAGTGTGTGCGGTTTTTCGATAAGGCGCCGCTCCACAAAAGCCTCACGCCGCCATCAGCCCCTGCTCCCGCTCGATCATCTCCTTGGCCAGCGCGATATAGGCCTTCGAGCCGGGCGCGGTCTGATCATAGACGATCGCCGGCAGGCCGTGCGACGGCGCCTCCGAGAGCCGCACATTGCGCGGTATGACCGTCTCATAGACCTTCGCGCCCATGTGCGCGCGCACTTCCTCCGCCACCTGGTCGGAGAGAATTGTACGCTTGTCGTGCATGGTCAGCACCACGCCCTGGATTTCCAGCTTCGGATTGAGATTGGCCTTCACCGCCTCGATCGTGTTCAGCAATTGCGCCAGGCCCTCAAGCGCGAAGAACTCGCATTGCAACGGCACCAGCACGCCATCGGCCGCCGTGAGCGCGTTGACGGTGAGTATGTTCAGCGACGGCGGGCAATCGATCAGCATATAATCAAAGGGTTCCGCCGCCTCCGCGTTGAACGCCGCCAGCGCGTCGCGCAAGCGATGCTGCGGCCGCAGCCCCGCCATCAATTCCGTCTCCACCCCGGAGAGATTGGCGTGCCCTGGCACGATATGCAGATTGGGCACTTTTGTTGGGATAATCGCCGCCCCGAGCGGACGCGCGCCGACCAGCACTTCATAGGCTGTGACGTCCCGGTCCGAGGGTTGGATGTCGATCCCTGTCGAGGCGTTGCCCTGCGGATCGGTGTCGAAAATGATCACCTTCTTGCCCGTCGCGGCCAGCGCCGTGCCGAGATTGATCGCCGTCGTCGTCTTGCCGACTCCGCCCTTTTGGTTGGCGATCGCGAGTGTGCGCATCAGGCCCTCTCCTCCGAGTTGCGCGCCCGGCGGATCGCGAGGATGCGCCCGCGCGGGTCCGACACACTGACCGTGGCCGTGGCGGTAAGCCCGGCGGCTGTCCCGCCCGCTTCCGGAAACCCGGCCGCGATCAATTCCGCGCCATACGCGCCGCCCTTCGGAAAGAGTCCCAGCGCGCCCTGGTCGAGCCAGGGTCTGGCAGAGGCGATGAGTCGGTTCAAGGGCGCGAACGCCCGCGCCGTAACCACGTCATAAGCCCCCGCCCCACCGAGCGCCTCGACCTTCGCCTCCAACACCCGCGCCTTGGCCCCCGTCGCCCGGATCGCCTCGCGCAGGAACGCCGCCTTTTTCGGATTCGATTCAACGAGATCGACCGCGCCCTCGGCCAGGCAGATCCCGATCACCAGCCCCGGGAACCCCGCCCCGCTGCCAATATCGAGCCAGCGCCGCGCGCCGGGGGCCAGCGCAATCAGTTGTTGGGAATCGAGCGCGTGCCGCCGCCAGTAATCCTCAAGCTCCCCCGGCCCGACCAGATTGATCCGCCCGGACCAGGCTTCGAGCAGCGCCAGATGTGTTGCCAGCCGTTCAGCTGTTTCGCGTGAAACGCCGGTGTCGCGGATGAAATCTTCAAGACCATAGCCCGTCACAACCGCGCTCCGGCGCCCCACACGCGCGAGAGGAAACCTCCGCCCCTCGTATGCGATTCACAAGCCCCGCCTCCTCTTATCTCCGCGCTTCATCTCCGCGCTTCGACAAGCTCAGCGCGACGAAGAGGCTGTAACTCTTCGGTGGAAACACCCGATCCGTCGCGCTGAGCATGCCCTGAGCTTGGCGAAGGGCCTGTTGAAGCGCGGGGAACTCACGCCGTCACACGCGCGGCAAAAACCACCCGCCCCACCAAGGCCGGTTCCGGCCCTCCGCGCGGCTCTACTTAAAAGCCAGGCGTCGCTTCAAACCCGCGCGGCCAAGCCGTGACGCCCGTCACAGCCGCCCGGCGCGGCCGCCCTTAGGGTCTG
>CADEEL010000062.1 GCA_902826335.1 uncultured Alphaproteobacteria bacterium | reverse complement strand
TGATCGTTTGAAATTGCTTCAATCTCAAACGATCAAGCTCCAAGGCGGCGTTCAGGGTGCTCTCAACCCCGCAATTGCGTGATCGTTCGTCCGGGCGCGATGTTTTCCGCGTCGGTGATGACGTGAATGAGCGCCGGCGCGTTTCGCCGCGCCTGCGCGAGCGCCTCTGGGAATTCGTCCGTGCGCTCCACGCGCATGCCGGAAATTCCAAACGAAGCGGCGAGCGCCACGAAGTCCGGATTCGTGAGATCGGTCGCGTGCACGCGGGCGGGATAGTCTCGCTCCTGATGCATGCGGATCGTGCCGTAAGTTCCATTGTCGATCACAATCGTGATGACGCCCACCTGGTGACGCGCGATGGTGGCCATCTCCATGGCGCTCATCATGAAGTCGCCATCGCCCGCGAAGCAGATCACATCACGGTCCGGATGGGCGATTTTCGCCGCGATGGCCGCGGGAAAGCCATAGCCCATCGCCCCGCTCGTCGGCGCCAATTGCGTGTGCGGGGCGCGATGGCGATGGAACCGATGCAGCCAGGCGGCGAAATTTCCGGCCCCGTTGCAGATGATCGCATCCGCCGGCAGCGCGCCCGACATATGCGTCACGAGCTCGGACAGGTTCACCTTTCCAGAGACGGTGATGGGCGCGCTGAACGCTGCATAATCGGCGCGCGCGGCCGCCCGCCAGGCGCCCCACTGGCACTTCACCGTCGAGCGCATCAGCGCCTCCATGGCGGAGGACACGTGCGCGACGGCGCCGATGCGCGCGGGCCAAATGCGCCCGATCTCTTCGGCGCTCGGATGTATGTGAATGAGTTTCGCGGCGGTCTCTTCGCGGGTGAAGAGGCTATAGCCCTGGCTTGGGTTCTCGCCGAGCCGCGCGCCGATCGCGAGCACGCAATCGGCCACTTTAAACCGCTCGATCAGCTTTGGATTAGGGCCAAGACCCAAATCGCCGACATAATTGGGATGATCGTTGTCCAGCAAATCCTTGCGGCGGAACGAGAGAACGACCGGCAGATCGTTCGCCTCAGTAAAGGCGCGGATCGCGGCGCGGCCCGCCTCGTCCCAGCCCGAGCCGCCAAGCAGAACGAGCGGGCGCTTGGCCGCCGCGAGCGCGTGCGAAATCGCGTCAGCCGTCTGTTCATCCAGCCCCGCGCGCGCCGGCGCCACGCGCGCGCCCGCATACGCATCGACCGCGTCGGTGAGCATATCTTCGGGAAGCGCGATGACGACCGGACCCATCCGTCCCTGCATCGCCACATGAAAGGCGCGCTCCACCAATTCCGGAATGCGCGCCGCATCGTCGATCTCCACCGCCCATTTGGCGATCGATCCGAACACGGCGGAATAATCCAATTCCTGAAACGCCTCGCGGGCTTTGTCCGCGCGCGCCACCTGGCCGACGAAGAGGATCATCGGCGTCGAATCCTGGCGCGCGGTGTGAACGCCGATCGCCGCGTGCGTCGCGCCAGGCCCGCGCGTCACGAAACAAACGCCGGGCCGACCGGTGAGCTTGCCGGTCGCCTCGGCCATGTTCGCGGCGCCCGCCTCATGGCGGCACACGATCGTCTCGATCGAATCCTTCGCCTCATAAAGCGCGTCCAGCACGGAGAGATAGGATTCCCCCGGCACACAAAAAACACGCGGAACGCCTTGCGCCCGCAATACATCGACAAGAAGCCGCGCGCCTGTGCGGCCTGTTGGTTGCCGGCTCATCGATACTCCAAGATTGGTCGGGGCGGCGGGACTCGAACTCGCGACCCCCTGCTCCCAAAGCAGGTGCTCTACCAGGCTGAGCTACGCCCCGAAGCGCGCTTCCTTAGGGGCGGATCAGGGCGCCGGCAAGCGCGCCCAGCGGCGCACCTCGCCGGGCCAGGGCGGGGCCATGATGTTGAACATGCCCACGGCGATGAGCCGGCCTTGCGGATCGAACGTCACGTTTGTGACGAAGCGGGTCTCCGTCTCGATCTGGCCGCGATAGGCGCCGTCCGGCGCGATGCGCAGCACTCGCCCCTCGCCATAGATGGCCACGTAGAGATCGCCGTCCGGGCCGATCTCAAGTCCATCCGGGCCAGATTCACGAAACGGGTCTTCATAGCGCGTTTGCGCGGGCGCAAGCGCGTCAAGCTCGGCGAACACCTCCATCGGCCCCAGCGCGCCGCCCTCCAGGATCGAGTAGCGCAGCACGCGGCGGCGGAATGTTTCCGACACATAAAGCTGGCGCCGCGCACGATCGACCCAGACGCCGTTCGGATACCAGAGCCCAAACGCAACACGACGGGCGACGCCCGCCGCGTCCAGATGCACGAGCGCGCCTTCCGGGATCGTATCGCGCGAAAATTCGCCGGGATCGCTGAAATAGACGCCGCCCGCGCCGTCGGCCGCGGCGTCATTCGGATCGCGGAACACGCCACCCGCTTCGTCCTGCCCGATGCGCGCGCTAACGCGCCGGGCGGCGTCAAGCGCCACGGCTTGGCCGCGCATATGGCAGAGCACCAGCCAGCCATCCCGATAAGGCGCGAGCGCTGTCGGCCCACAGCCGCGTTCGGACCAAAACGTGCGCCGGCGTGTTCCTTCGATCGCGGAGATTCGGCTCGCGCCCATCTCCGCCACGTAAAGCCGGCTATCGGCCCAGATCGGCCCTTCCGGGTAGAGCACGCGGCCGGTGACTCGCTCGGATACGCTCTGCGCCGCCGCGAAGCTCGCGGCCATCAGCGCGATCAACGCAGCGAAAACCGTCCGATAGATGTTAGGCATGGACGCGCGCGCTGCGCCGCAACGCGAAGAGCAGCACGCCGCACACGATGATGACGCCGGCATAAAGCGTGGTGATGTCGCGCGAGCCGATGCGCGGCATGAGATAGAGCGAGGTGCCTAGTGTGCCCACGATGTTCCCGATCGTGGTGATCGAATAGACCGATCCCGCCACGCGCCCACCATGCTGGGCGTCGGCAAGCAGGAGCCGCACCGCATAGGGTGAAAAGAAGCTCAGCAGAGTCAGCGGCACAAACATGATTGCCGAGGCGGCGAACAGAACGGCGCCGACGCCGTCGCCTAGATTGTCCAAGGTCCAGTCCAGTACAGGCGTCGCCAAGGGCGGCACGGCCAGCAGGAAGAGGCCCGCGATGGCCACCGCCGATCCAAGAACATCCGTGCGCGGAAGCCGATCCGCCACGCGCCCGCCGATATAATAGCCGGCCATCAATGACAGCATCACGGTGGAAATCAGCGAGGCCCACACCTCGATGCCGGAGCCGAAATACGGCGTCAGGTAGCGGCTCGTCGCCATCTGCACGCCCATCAGCGCGACGCCAAGCGAAAAGCCGATCGCCAAAATGGCCCCTTGCACCCAGCTCGGCATGATCAATTTCCCGGGCGTTGATTATGGCGTTCGATCGCGCGAAGCGATTCAACTGGCGCGAAATCGTCCGTCAGCACACGGCCCGGGACGCGCGCGGGCGTAACGCGCCGCGCGGCGAGCAAAGCCGGAATCGGGTGCCGGAAGCGGTATTGAGACTGCAGAGCCGTGGCGCGCGCGCGCAGCTGCGCGATCGTCTTGGGCGCACCGTCATACGCGATGGCGACCACGTTGCCGTCCGCCTGATACGTATCCACATTGCGGAACACGGCGCGCAGCGTGGCGATGGCCGCGTCGTACAGCATGGTCGTCGGCTCAATGTTTTGGGCCACGATTCCGCCTGGGTTGAGTTTGCGCTTGGCCGATTGGAAAAATTCGCGCGTCAGCAGATGGAACGGCACGAAGGTGCCGCGATAGGCGTCGACGAAAATCGCGTCGTAGCGGTCCGGCGTCTGGCGCAGGTACATCCGCCCATCTCGCTGTACAATGGTGAACCGCGCGGTCTGGCGCACGCCGAAATGCCGTTGCGCCAGCGCGATCACCTCCGGATCGAGCTCCACGCTCGTCAGCCGCAGGTTAGGCATATGGAGGCTCAGATACTGAGCCGTTCGCCCACCGCCGAGGCCGATTTCCAGAATGCTTGTCAGCGCCGTCGGATAGGCGAGCGCGGCGGTCATGTAGCGGGTGTAGGTGACGGGCAGTTCGCGCGGATCGGCCGGATTGTAGAGGCTCTCGGTAAAGAGCCGCCGATTGATCCCAAACACCATGCCGATATAGGGCCCGTCATTGACCACATAGATCGTGTTGTATGGGCTTTCGCGTTCCTCGATGAGGTTCGCCTGGCGCCGCGCCTGCGCGAACGCGGCTGGCGCGCATGCGGACATAAACAATGCGCCGGCCAAAGTCCGCCGATTGATCAAAGACATAAGGCCTCCCAGGCCGAAACCCCTCGCGCCCGCCTTCCTTCCAGCACCGCGTGTCGAGATCAAGGCGTCACGCGGGCGGCGCTTGGCCCGCTTGCCACCCCCCGCTCCGGCCTCTATATCGCCCGCTTCGCGCCCGGCCGTACGGCACAGGGGGCCCTTCGTCTATCGGTTAGGACGTCAGGTTTTCAACCTGAAAAGAGGGGTTCGACTCCCCTAGGG
>CADEEL010000061.1 GCA_902826335.1 uncultured Alphaproteobacteria bacterium | reverse complement strand
GGCCGCGCGCGCCGATCTATCCTCCGGTTCGGCGGTGGGCTTTCCACGGCCGTTGGGATTTGCCGTATCGACCTTCGCGTCGCGGGCGCGGGTCTCACACCGCCGCGGCGCGAGCGTCCTCGGCGATGGGGGCGTCCTGCGGCGGCGGGGGCGTCCGCCCACGGATCATATCGGACGCCTTTTCCGCGATCATGATCGTGGGGGCGTTGGTGTTGCCGCCGATCAGCGTGGGCATGACCGAAGCGTCAATGACGCGCAGGCCCTCGACGCCGCGCACTTTGAGTTCAGGATCGACCACGCTCTTTGCATCGACGCCCATGCGGCACGTGCCGACGGGATGGTAGATCGTCTCGCCCACGCGGCGAATCCAGGCGTCAATATCCGCCTCGCTTTGAATCTCGGCGCCGGGGCGCATTTCCCGCCCGCGATAGGCGCTGAGCGCGGGCTGGCCGATAATCTCCCGCGTCATTTTCACGGAGTCGCGCAGCGTGCGGCGATCATTGTCCGTGGCGAGATAATTTGGGTCAATCAGCGGATCGGCGAACGGATCGGGAGAATTGAGGCCGATATGGCCGCGACTCTCGGGACGCAACTGGCATACATGCACCGTGAAGCCGTCGCGATCGGGGCGCACCTTGCCGTGATCGATCATGACGGCGTTGACGAGATGAAGCTGAATGTCCGGCGCATCGAGCTCCGGGCGCGTGCGCAGGAATGCGCCGGCGTGGAGGTGATTGAAGCGCCCGGGCCCCTGCTTGGTGCGCATATATTCGAGGCCTACCATCATCTGCTTGAGGCCTTTTGTCATCGAATAGACGCTCAAGGGCTTGGACATTTCCCAGATGAGGGAAATATCCAAATGGTCCTGCAAATTGCGCCCGACCTCCGGCGCGTCGCAGGCGACGTCGATTCCATGGCGCTTCACTTCGTCGGCGGGGCCGACGCCGGAGAGCAGAAGAATGTGCGGGCTTTGCAGCGCGCCGGCGGCGAGCAGAACCTCGCGCGCAGCACGCACGCTTTGGCGCGCGCCGCTCCGGCCTTGCGCGTATTCGACGCCGACGGCGCGGCCGCGCTCGATCAACACGCGCGTGGTGCGCGCATTGGAGATGATGGTGAGGTTTGGCCGCGCATCGAGGATGGGCGTGAGATAGGCGGCCGCGGCGCTCCAGCGTGCGCCATCCTTGATGGTGAGGTGATAAAGGCCGACGCCTTCTTGCTGGTAGCCGTTGAAATCGCGCGTCAGCGGATAGCCGGCCTCGACGCCTGCCTGGATGAACGCTTTGTAGATCGGGTTGCCGGACGGCGCGCGCGAGACGTGCAGCGGCCCGCCCTGGCCGCGCCAGGCGTCCGCGCCCATCTCGTTGTGCTCGCTGCGCTTGAAATAGGGCAGCACGTCCCGATAGGCCCAGCCCGTGAGGCCCAATTGGCGCCAATGATCATAGTCGCGCGCATGGCCGCGCACATAGATCATGCCATTGATGGAGGACGAGCCGCCCCAGCCCTTGCCGCGCGGCTGGAACAGGCGGCGGTTGTCGAGGTGCTGCTGCGGCGCTGTTTCGAAGCCCCAATTGAACGGGCCTTTGTCGCGGATGAGATTGCCCGCGCCCGCCGGCATATGGACGATGAGGCTTTTGTCTCGCCCGCCGGCCTCGATCAGCGCGACGCGGACGCTTGGGTCCTCGCTCAGCCGATTGGCGAGCACGCACCCGGCGCTGCCGGCGCCGACGATGATGTAATCGAACTCGGTGTGCGCCACGGAGCGTCTCCAGCTTGAACCGCTGGACCATCGCGCGTGACGCGGCGGGAGCGCAAGGGCGGGCGGCTAAAGTCGGGCGCGCTAACTATTGATTCACCTTGGCTGGCCATCGTCCGCACATGGGTGAACCGGCCCGCGTGCCCCTCTCCGACGCGTTGTCGCGGCTGCGCCGCGCACACGCCAACAACCCCGCCGAGCGGCGGCGCTTCCGGCGCCTGTCCCTGGTGCTGGACGGGCGCATGCTGGATGGGGCCGGGCGTGAACAGGATTGCCGCACCGAGGATATTTCGCCCGGCGATGCGCGGGTGACGTCGAGCGCCACGCTCGCCAAGGACGAGCGGGTGATCATCTACCTCGCCGATGTGGGGCGCGTGTCGGGCCGGGTGGCGCGTGTTTCGGGCGACCGGGAATATGCGATCATCTTCGATATGAGCGCGCACAAACGCGAGCGCTTGGCTGAGCGGCTCACCTATCTCATCACCCGCGAGCGGCTGGGTATTCGGGACCCGGAGGCGGCGCGCGCCGCGCCGACGCGCGGCGAGGTGGAGATCGCCATCGATGGCGGTGGGCTCATCATCGGCGAAATCTTGGATTTCTCGCTAAGCGGCGTCACCATCCGCACGACGCAGACGCCGCCGCTGATCGGCGCATGGGTGCGCATCGGGGGCGTGCATGGGCGCGTGGCGCGCTTTTTCGAGAGCGGGTTCGCGATCGACTTCGAAAGCCACGCCAGGCCCTGATCAAGACCGCGCGAGCGCGCGGGCGGAGATTTTCACCAGCCCGTCAATCAAAAGCTCGTCGCGCGCGGGATCGGGCGCTGGCGCGCCGCGCAGAGCATGCAGCGCTTGAACATGCAGCTGAATTGCGTGCACGGCCAGCGGGCTTACCGCGCCGTGCTGAGCGATTTCATGCGCGAGCTTCGCCAGGGAGGCCGCGGCCGCGCCAATCGCCTCCAGCTTAAAGGGGCCCGCGAAATTGACGATGGCGCATGCGCGCTCGGCGATATGGGGCGCGCGCATGAGCGCGGCCTCGCGGCGGCATTCCGTGCATAATTCACGCAGCGCTTCATCGATGGCGGCGAAAGCCGGCTCGCGATAGAAAACGATGTTGGCGTCCGCGCGCGAGACGGCTTCCTCGGCGCTCATGCCGCCGGGAATATTGATGAAACGTGCAAGGCCGCGCTCCGCCGCTGGCGACGCCATCACCACAACTCCACGCCGCTGCCGGCGGTTGAGACAAGATCGGTCGGGGCGATAAGCTCGCCGCGTCGCCCATCGCTTTCCGCCACCCAGAGAATGCGTTCGAGCAGGCCGGCCGTGGAAAACGGCTTCACGATCACATAATCGGCGCCGCACTGGCGCGCCGCGGTGATCAAGCGCACGCAAGTTTGCGCCGTGACGATGACAATGGGAGAAGCGGAGTTTCCGTTACGCTGGTCGGAGCGCAGCCAGCGCACGAAATCGTACGCGACCTCGCCGAACGGATAGGGATCGATCAAGATGAGATCGATCGGGCGCACTTTCACAAGGTCCGTGCCGGCGGGCAGATCGGCGCAACGATGCAGCTTGCGAAAGCCATAGCCGGCGAGAATGCCGGTCATGACTTCCAAACAGAGCGGGCTCGGGTCGATCATCGCCACCGCCGCTTTGGCGAAGTTGAACGTGATCGGGTGGTCATCGTGCGCAGGCATGGCGGCTACGGCGCGACCCGCTGCACGGCCTCGAGCAGCTGGGTTGGGTTGAAGGGCTTGACGATCCATCCCGTAGCGCCGGCTTCGCGCGCGCGGGCCTTCTTGGCGGCGTCCGATTCCGTGGTCAGCACCAGGATGGGCGTCGCCCGGCTCTGCTCGCGCGCCCGGGCTTTCTGGATGAAGCCGAACCCATCCAGGCGCGGCATGTTGATATCGGTGACGATCACATCTGGAGCGCACTGGGCGAGGCGCTCAATCCCATCCTGGCCATCCTCGGCCAACACCACTTCGTAGCCAGCGTTGACGAGCACAAAGCAGACGAGCTCTCGAATGGTAAGGGAATCGTCAATCGCAAGGACGGTCTTGGCCATGGGTTGCGCACGCCGGAATGATCTACTCAGGCGTGTATGTACACCGCCTGTCTTAACGATAGGTTGTTAGCTACACGCTAAGATTAAGGCGGGTTGGACACGACCAGCCGCACGTGCGGAGGCGCCCTGGCCGCGGGCGGGTGCAGCGAACCAACGCGCAGGCGCAGCACCGGGCGCGCGGCCGCGAACGCCTCCCCGCCCAGGGGCTGAAAAAGCCCAAGATACCGTTCGCCCAGATAGGGCGCGGCCTTAAGCGGCGTCAGCAGGATTTCCGCGCCGAAGGTTGCGGCGCCGGTTTCTCCGAGAACGCGGGCGATGGCCGGCTCGCCGGCGTCGGCGGCTGCGTCGATCAAGGCGTTCATGAGCGCGCGGTCCGGCCCGAGGAAGAGCTCGGCGAAATCCTGCTCCTTGAGGTCGCGCCCAAAGAGGGCGACCAGCTCGACCCCAAAGGTCCGCAGCGGCCAGCGCCCGTCCTTCGCTCGCTCAATGACGAACAGACGGTCAAGCACATGATCGGCGCGGCCCTTGTCAGGCGCTTCCGCGCCTGTGGCGAGCGCGCGGCCGTATTGCAGCAGCGCGCGCGTATCGGGGTGAAAGGTTTCTTCGCCGAGCATGGGGTGTAATCCACGCTTGGGTACGCACGCTTCGGGCCAATTCTTAACAGGCGAAAACCGTGTGCTGACGGCGAGCCTTTCCCGTCTGCGGCGAAGCGCGGCGCGCCCGCTGTGCCGGAACCGCACATTGCGCGCGCGGAGCGAATCTTGCACGGAGAGGCGGACTTCTGGACGCACCTCCCACGCCTCCCGCGCCAAACGCCGGAGGCGTTTTCTTTTGGCGCATTGATAGCGCTCGCCGATCGTCCTAAGTCGAGGCCATGACAGCGCTCGATATCCGCGCCGCCCGCGCCGACCAATTGGTGGAAGGCGCGCGCGGCCCCTGGGAGATCATCATCGGCCTTGAGGTGCACGCTCAGGTGCGCTCGAACGCCAAGCTCTTCTCCGGCGCCAGCGCCGCCTATGGCGGGGCGCCCAATGCGCATGTCTCCCTCGTGGACGCGGCGATGCCGGGCATGCTGCCGGTGATCAACAAATTCTGCGTTGAGCAGGCGGTGCGCACGGGGCTGGGGCTCAATGCGCGGATCCATGAGATGTCGCGGTTCGACCGGAAGAATTATTTCTA
>CADEEL010000060.1 GCA_902826335.1 uncultured Alphaproteobacteria bacterium | reverse complement strand
TCTAGGCGAAGCCAAATCCCATCGCCTATGCTTCTCGCCATGAACCGGGCGAACACGAACCCGGCGTGAGGGAGACGAGGCGTGGCGCACATTTCCTGCGCGCGACATGGGCGAACCGCCGTGTTGCGCTATGACAATCCGCCCCATGGCCATATGAATTCCGCGGGCGCGAACGCCGTGCTCGGCGAAATCCGCAAGGCCGCCGCCGACGAAGACATCCGCGTCATCGTCTTGACGGGCGCCGCGCCGGATACATTCATCAATCACTATGACGTAGCGGAACTGGTGGCCGTGGCCGAGGCGCTCCGCGCCGGGCAGATCACCGTGCGCCAATTCGATCATGCGCCGTTCGTCGACCTTGGCGATCAGATCGCGGCCGCACCGAAGCCGGTGATCGCCGCGATCAATGGCCGGGCGCTTGGGGGCGGGTTTGAACTGGCGCTGGCCTGCGACATCCGGATCGCGGGCGCGGCCGTCACCGAGATCGGCCTGCCCGAGACCCGCATCGGTATTTTTCCCGGCGGGGGCGCCACGCAGCGCCTGCCGCGCTTGATCGGAGAAGCGCGCGCGCTCGCCTTCATCCTCAACGGCGCCATCGTCGATGCGCAAGAGGCCGCGCGCCTCGGCCTCGTCGCCGCCGTAGCGGACGATCCCTTGGGCGCCGCTCTGGCCATGGCCGAGAGCCTCGCCGCAAAGCCCGCCGCCGGGCTCGCTGCCGCTAAGAAACTGATCCGGGGGGCGCTCGATCAAGAAACGCAGGCTGGCCTCATTGGTGAACGGCGAACCTTCGCCGAGTTGCTGCGCGAGGACGAGGCGGCGCTTGCACGGATGGCGCACTTCCTTGAAGAAGGCCTGCCAGTCGCCGCGCCTTGAGGCGCGGCGCCGCGTGGGCTTGACCCAATCGCCGCCGCCAGCCGATCTAGCGCCCGCCCAAACGCAGGAACCGCCTTGAGCTTTGATTTCACCGATCTCGCCGCCCTTGTTCAGGTGGTGCTTATCGATCTCGCCCTGGCGGGCGATAACGCCGTCGCCGTGGGTCTCGCCGCCTCGGCGCTGCCGCACAAACAGCAACGCCAGGCGATTTTCATCGGCATCGTGGCCGCGCTGGTGCTGCGGATCGGGTTTGCACTGATCACGGTTCAATTGCTGGCGATCCGCGGAATCCTGTTTTTCGGCGGCGCCCTGCTGATCTGGGTGGCTTGGCGGATGTGGCAAGATTTGAAGGCTCACGCGCCGGTGGCCGTGGGCGAGCCGGCCGTCGGCGCCCATCTCGCGGAGGAAGCAGGCCATATCGGCCCGCCGGCCAGCTTTCTGCGTGCGCTGATCACCATCATCGTGGCCGACGTCTCGATGTCGCTGGACAATGTGCTGGCGGTCGCGGGCGTCTCGCGTCACAGCCCGGCCATCATGGCGTTCGGCCTTGTGCTCTCCGTCTTGCTGATGGGCGTGGCGGCCGGTTTCATCGCGCGCGTCATCGAGAAGCACAGATGGATCGCCATCGCTGGCGTCATCGTCATCCTGTTCGCGGCCGCGCGCATGATGTGGGAGGACTTGCATTTGTGGTTCCCCACCATCGTTCCAGCGATCCCTGGCGCACTGGGCGGCGCGCCGGCGCATTAACGGCGCCGCCTCGCCGCGCGCGCGATCAATTCGCCTCGCTGCAGCCATGGCCTTGCCCGCCGCTCGCGCGGACTGGATGATGCGTTGACGGCCCCCGCCAAGCCGCTAAGGGACGAGGGGGACCAAGGGAGGCGCGGCCAATGGCCGAGGATTTGATCGGATATGACGACCTGATGCAGGACAGCCTGCGCGGCGTCGTGCGCGCGGCGATGCAGCAAGCGGCTGGCCCGCGCGGCCTACCCGGCAAGCACCATTTCTACATCACGTTTCGCACGCGCGCGCCCGGCGTCGTCCTTCCCGACCACATGCTCGCGCGCTATCCGGACGACATGACGATCGTGCTTGAGCATCAATTCTGGGATCTTGAAGTTTACCAGGATCGCTTCCGCGTGATGCTGAAATTCAACGGCACGCCGCACGCCATCGTCATTCCTTTCCTGGCGATCACGCGGTTCTTCGATCCGTCCGTGAAGTTCGGCCTGCAGTTCGACCAGCGGGACGAGGCGAGGGAGCGGATCGCCGAAGTTCCGCCTGTGCTGGAAGACGCGCCAGAGGAACGCGCGCCCGAAGCGAGCGCGGTGGTCAGCCTCGACGCGTTCCGCAAGAAGTGAGCGACGCGGATAAGCCAGCTGCTAGCGACGCGGATTTGCTCGCGCGCTTCCGCAGTTCGTCAAACCGGCCCCGCGGTTCTGATACGCTCGGCTTCGAGATGGTGAGCGTCAACCAGGCCGAGATGCGCGTCGAAGCGTTGTTCAACGCGGACGCGGCGTTCACCAATCCGATGGGCCAGATTCAAGGCGGCTATTTGTGCGCGATGCTCGATGACGTGATGAGCCTCGCCGGCGTCGTCACCTCCGGCATGACGCATGTGATGCCGACGCTGGAGATGAAGACGAGTTTCCTGCGCCCCGCCATGCCCGGCCAGAAGCTGCGCGCCATCGGCCGTGTGGTTAAATGGGGCAGGACCATCGCCTTTACGGCCGGCGAGCTTTACGATTCCGAAGGCCGTTTGCTTGCGACCGCGACAGGCACGGCCATGCCCGCGCCGTTTGCGAAGTTCAAGAAATAGGCGCCTCGCGCCGCCACGCGCGGACCACGACTGTATCGCGCGCACCGGCGCGCCGTTCGCACACAAGTCGCGCGATCTGGCTGTCATCAAAGAATACGAAGCCCTTGAGCGCGTCGAGCAGCGCCTTAGCCAGGTTATCGAGATCGAGGCGGGGCGCTTCGCCTACATGCTCCATGAAAATCTCAACCTCGAAGTCACCCCAGCACGGGTGCACGGAATATTCCTTCCTGAAGAATTCATAGACGAGCAACTTGTAATACCGCGCCTGGGTGGTGATCCCGTCGAGCGCGATCTCCAGCCCGCCGGAAATCTCCCGCGCCCGCACTTTGCCGCGCCCGGCCCAGCTTGACCCATCGCCATTCATGGCGCCGTTATTTCGCGCCACGAGGATGCTGTCACCCACGTGAACCCGCCAGCTCTCCTTCTCTATGACGGCGACTGCGCCTTGTGCGCCCATTCGGTGCGATTCCTTGCGCCGCGCGACAGAGGCGGGCGGCTCGCCTTCGCCGCGATCGCCGGCCCGCACGGCCGTGCGCACGCCGAGGCGGCTGGCGTCGATCCAGATAATCCGTCCACCATACTCCTTGTCGCCGATGGGCGAACTTACACGCACTCGGACGCGGCGCTGCGGGCGCTCGCCCTCGTGAAAGCGCCATGGCCGCTCCTCGCACGTCTCGGCCGCCTCGTCCCGCGCGGCTTGCGCGACGGCGTCTACGCCTATGTGGCGCGCCATCGTTACCGCTGGTTCGGGCGCACATGTCTGATACCGGATGCCGCATGGGCCGCGCGCGTGCTCGACTGAATCGGCGCTCGGCGTTAAGTCCTGCCCATGAGCACCCGCACCGAAACCGACACGTTCGGCCCCGTCGAAGTCCCCGCCGACAAATATTGGGGCGCGCAGGCGCAGCGCTCGCTTGGCAATTTCGACATCGGCGAGGAGAAGATGCCCAAGGCGCTCATCCGCGCGCTCGGGATCGTCAAGCGCGCGGCGGCGGAGAGCAATCTGGAGCTCGCCAAAATCGACGCCGCGCTCGCCAAGGCGATCATTGATGCGGCGCAGGAAGTGATCGACGGCCGGCTCGACGCGCACTTTCCGCTCGCTGTTTGGCAAACGGGCTCTGGCACACAGACCAATATGAACGCCAACGAAGTCATCTCGAACCGCGCCATCGAGATGCTGGGCGGCCAGATGGGCTCGAAGAAGCCCGTTCATCCCAACGACCACGTCAATATGAGCCAAAGCTCCAACGATGTCTTTCCCACCGCGATGCACATCGCTGCGGCCGAGACGCTGGTGCGTGTCACGCTGCCGGGCTTGACGCGCCTCTCCGCCGCGCTGGCCGCCAAGCAAGCCGCGTTCGCGGACATCATCAAGATCGGCCGCACGCACACGCAGGATGCGACGCCCTTGACGCTCGGCCAGGAATTTTCCGGCTATGCACATGCAGTCGAGAACTCCATTCGCCGCATCGAGGAGGCGATGGTCGATCTCTTCGAACTCGCGCAGGGCGGCACGGCGGTTGGCACCGGCCTCAACGCGCCAGTGGGCTTTGCCGAAATGTTCGCGGCCAAGACCGCGCGCATCACCGGCCTGCCGTTCGTGACCGCGCCGAACAAATTCGAAGCGCTCGCCAGCCATGGCGCGCTCGCGTACGCGCATGGCGCGCTCGCGGCCTGCGCGGCCGATCTCTTCAAGATCGCCAACGATATTCGCTTTCTTGGCTCCGGCCCGCGCTCAGGGCTTGGCGAATTGGCGCTGCCGGAAAACGAGCCGGGCTCGTCCATCATGCCGGGCAAGGTCAATCCCACGCAGGCCGAGGCGCTCACCATGGTGTGTGCGCAGATCGCCGGCAATCAGACGACGATTTCATTCGCGGCGTCCCAGGGCCATTTCGAGCTCAATGTGTTCAAGCCCGTGCTCATCAATTCCTTCATTCAGTCCGCGCGCCTCATTGGGGACGCGGCGCGAAGTTTCGCCGATCAGTGCGTCGACGGCATCGAAGCGCGTCACGACAACATCAAGGCCGCAATGGAGCGCTCGCTGATGCTGGTGACGGCGTTGGCGCCCAAGATCGGCTATGACGCCGCCGCCAAGATCGCCAAGACCGCGCACAAGAACGGCACGACGTTGCGCGAGGAAGCCGTCGCCGGCGGCCATGTCACGGCGGCGGAGTTCGATGAGATCGTGCGCCCGGAGAAGATGATCAATCCGGGGTGATTGCGCGAGAGAAATCCCCGGCTTCTGTTGCCGGGCGCCGGGGGGCCCCGCCCGAGGATGCGACTCCGCGGGACTTAAGGTTGGAATGTCTCGCACCGCTTACGCGGCGAGAGCGTATTCCTCAGCGTGATTGTCATTGGCAATCATTCTGAATGGCCTGTAACGGGACCACCCGAGCAAAAGCCACGTCCTTCAACGTCCGTCGATCCTGATCGGCCCCATCTTCCTCCAAGAAGGAAACTGGTGGAGCCGCCGGGAATCGCACCCGGGTCCGATCCGCCTATCTACGCGCGTTTATCGCCATAGTCCGGGCAAGCCCGGACACGACCAATATAAGCGCGACTCGCCCGGCTGCCAATATTTTCGCGAGAGAGCTTTTTCGCGCGCGAAAAATCGTCCGCGCCAAGCCTGGCTTTCGCGGACACGCTGCATTCTCTTTCCACTTCCACAC
>CADEEL010000059.1 GCA_902826335.1 uncultured Alphaproteobacteria bacterium | reverse complement strand
CGACCTTTTCGCCGATGGAACGAACGCCGCCCCAATAGGTGCCGATGCCGCCGCCGTTCGAGGCGAGCCACACATTTTCGTTCCAGATATCGACAATGCCGTCGAGGCTATCGCCGACAGCGTTCAAGAAGCAGGAGATGGGCAGGCCGCGCTCGGCCCCGCCGTTCGAAAGCACGGGCGTGGCCGGCATGAACCAGAGCCTGGAGATATAGTCATAGAGGCGCTGGGCGTGGGCGATGTCGTCCGCGTAGGCGGTGGCGACGCGGGCGAACATGTCCTGGCAGGTCTCGCCCTGCAGCAGGTAACGATCTTCAAGGGTCTTCTGACCGAACACGGTGATGAGAGCGTCGCGCGCGGGATCGGTGACGACCTTCTCCACGACCTTGAGCGGGCGCAACGGCTTTGGTTTGCCGCGATGCGCTTCCGCCATCCGCACGGTCTGCGCCGTGTTGTTTCCCGCCCTCATGCGCTGCTCCTTCATCCCGCTTTAACCAGACTCGCTTTTGGCCGAAACCGCAAGTTCTGGTGTGTTTCTCGAAGTCTGACCCTCTAGATATAGTGATGACAGAGCCTAACAGGTCGTCAATGCGGAAGCCGCGCGCACAAAAATTATTCCGTGTAGAAGCTGTGAATGGCGGTGTTTCACGGCGGGCTGGATGAAGTGTGGGGATTCCGAGGGTTGGGCCAGGCGTGCTCCACGCCCTTTGGATGCATCGCGCCGCTACCTCGCCGCCGGCGTGCCGCAGCCGGCGCAGAGGTTCTATGTCGTGATTCTGTCATGAGGGGTGGTTCGCCGTGACCGCCCATCCGGCGCGGGCGGTTCTGGCCGTGGCGATGGGCGCGGCGCTGCTGGGCTTTGCACCGATCGGCCTGCGGCTTTCGGACCTTGGCCCCCAGGCGACGGCGGTATGGCGGTTCGCGTTCGCGCTCCCGGTTTTGGGCGTGCTGTTTTTGCTTCAGCGGGGTCCGCGGGCGCCGCCGGCCCTGCTGCCCATCCTGGCGCTGGCGGGCGTTTCGTTCGGGCTCGACATCGCGTTCTGGCACGCGGCGCTGACGCAGACGAGCGTGCTCAACGCCACTTTGGCCTCCAACATGACGCCGCTGATCGCCGCCGCGGCGGGTTGGGTTCTGTTCAAGGAGCGGATCGGCGCGGGCTATGCGCTCGGCGTGGCGGTTGCGCTCTCGGGCGCGGTGCTTCTCTCCGCGGCGCGCGCGCAAGCCGGCGGCGCCATGGGCGGCGCGCGTGGGCTAAGCGGCGACGTGATGGGCCTGATTTCGGCGGTCTGGTACGCGGGCTACCTCATCATCCTGCGCGGCGCGCGTGCGCGCGCCTCCACCATCGCCGTGATGTTCATCACCACGGCGGCGGCGGGCGTGTTCGCGCTCGCCGTCACGCTGGCGGTGGGCGAGCCGTTATGGCCGCACACGGCGCGCGGTTGGGGCGTTCTGATCGGCCTTGGCCTCGTCGTGCATGTCGGCGGGCAGGGGCTGATCGCTTACGGATTGGGCAAGCTGCCGATCGCGCTGTCGACCGTGCTGCTCTGGGTGCAGCCGATCGCGGCGGCGGGCTTGAGTTGGATCTTGTTTGGCGAGGCGCTGACGCCGCTCGCGCTCGGCGGGGCGGCGCTGGTGCTGATCGGCGTGTGGATCGTGCAGGGCGGGCGCTCAATCACGCAACGGACGTAACCAGCGATCACGCTCGCCGCACACGGCCGCGCGGCAGCGTGACGGGGCGAAGACAATCGTTTCAGCGCGCCCAACGAGGTTTTCGACCGGCACAAATCCAAGGCCGGTCCAGCGGCTGTCGAGTGAATTGTCGCGATTGTCGCCCATCACAAATACATGGCCTTCCGGCACGGTGACCGGGCCGAACTCATCGAGCGCGCCATGCGACGTCATCTCGTGGATGGGATGAACCACGCCGTTCGGCAGCATTTCGCTGAATTGGATCGCGCGATCGAGGCCGTGGCCGCGGCCGTGGGCGGGGCGCACGATGCGCTGGGGATCGTCACGGTCAACAGGGAGGCTGTTCAGGTAGAGCCGGCCGTTCCGCATCTCGACACGGTCTCCTGGCAGCGCGATGAGACGCTTGATCAGCGTTTCGCCAGTGCGCGGATGGATGAACACCACAACGTCCCCGCGTTCCGGCATGCGCTCGAGCAGGCGATGGGCCGCGCGCGGCATCAGCGCGCCGACATTCAGCGGCAGGGAAAAGCGGCTGTAGCCATAGGCGAACTTCGACACCATCACCCGATCGCCAATCTCCAAGGTTGGGATCATGCTGCCAGATGGAATATGGTACTGCGCGTAGGCGCAGGTGGTGATGGCGAGAAAAACGCCGCCGGCGAAGAGGATTGATTTGGCGAACTCAAGGAGTTCGCCCATGAAACCGCGCTCGGCGGGGCGTTCAGAGTTTGGCACCATGCACCTCGCCGACAAGATTGTAGGTTTGGCGACGCGGGCGCAAGACGCCCGCTGAAAAGCAGGAGAGATCGGCATGGGCCATGCGACGCGGGCGATCGGCGGCGCGCTGGGCGACGTGTTTTCAAGCCGTCTGGCGGGGCTTTCGCTGGCGTGCGTCGTCACCGCGATCGCGGCGACCGCCGCCGCCGCATGGGCCGCCTTCCGCTATCTTCTCCCCTTGATACCGGACCGCGAGGGCTGGATCGGCTGGCTGCTCAACGCCGCGGAAGTGCTGGGCGGCGCCGGCGTCGTGCTGCTGGCGATCGTGCTGGCGCCGAGCGTGTCCATGCTGGTGGGCGGCGCGCTGTTCGACATCGCGGCCGCGCGCGTTGAGAAGGCGATTGGGGCGAGCCCGGGGCGCATGATTTCCGTGCCGCAAGGGATTCTCACCGGGGTGCGCATCGCGGCGCCGGCGTTGGCGCTCAATCTCCTCGCGATCCCGCTCTATTTCGTGCCCGTGCTCAATCTCGTCGTGTTCTTCGGGCTCAACGGCTATCTGATGGGGCGCGAGTATTTTTCGCTGGCCGCCGTGCGGCGCATGAGCTGGGCCGAGGCGCGCGCGGCGCGGCGGCGTGCGCCGATCTCGGTGTTCTTGATCGGCCTTGTGGCGTCGTTTTTGCCGTTCGTGGCGCCGCTGTTCGGCGCCAGCGCGATGACGCGTTTCTTGAAATCCCAGACCGGCGCATAGCGTGCATTGGCCAGCCGTTAGAACTGAACCATGGTTTCAAACTTGCTTCGTCGCATTGAGAACAGACTTCGAAAATTGCGGACATTGTTATCCGCGGTCAGCAATTGGCGCACGAGATCATGGTATTCTTCAATGTCTCGCACTTGCATGACGACGACATAGTCGACATGGCCGGACACCATGTAGCACTGCGAAACGGCCGACGATCGGCACAATTTATTCTCGAATGCGCGCTGCAAGGCCTCCGTCTGGCGCTCAAGCACTATTTCGGTGATCACGGTGAGCGGACGCGGGTTCGCGGCGGCGGAGATAAGTGCGACTTCGCGCTCAATCACGCCGGTGGCGCGTAGACGTTCAAGACGGCGGTAGCAGGTGGGCTGCGAGGCGCCCACCGCCGCCGCCAAATCGGCGGCTGGCATGCGGCTATCAATCTGAATCGCGGCGAGTATTTTCTTGTCCAGGTCGTCCAGCATGCCGAAATCCTATCAGCATGGATATTAATTACGCAATTATTTATCGACGGCGTTGACTCAAAGTCTGAAAACAAGAGGATTTTTCGCATCCGTCGAGCAATACTCCGTTCGCATCGTGTGGAGGCGGCATGGACGTGAACTTAAGCCGTCGGGCGCTGGCTCTTGCCGCGACCGCTGGACTGATCGCCTGCGCGTCCGGCGCGCGTCTGGGCGGGGATACGCATCTACGCGAGATCTTGGCGCTCAACACGCGTGCGCGAGGCGGGGCGAATGCATTGGCTGGCGTTCGCACGGTCCGAAGTTCGGGGGTGATCACCGAGCCTGCGTTCACGGTGACTGGCGCCTATTTGGCGTCCACAGACGGGTACGCCCGTGTCGACGTGTACCATCAAGGCGCACACGTGTTCAGTGAGGGCATCGACGCCGCGGGATGTTGGACCCGGCCCGATGTAAGCCAGCAGGCGATCCCGGGGTCGGAGCGCGGGGAGGCGGCGCTGCGACATGCGCGTGAGTTCAATTTGTACAGCCTGGAAGCACTTGCCGATCGAGGGCATTCAATTTCCTTGTCGCCGCCTGAAGTGATCGACGGCGTAACGAATGACGTGCTTCTGGTTCGACTCAGCGATGGCTTTGAGACTAAGAGGTACATTGATCGCTCGACTTGGCAGGTCGTCCGCAGCCGCGATGTCCGTCCATTGCATGTCGATGTCGATGCGACCGCGCGCGAAATCGAGTCGATTTTTTCCGATTTTCGCGAGTTTCAAGGCGTCAGAAGCGCGACGTCTTGGATTGAGCGCGACATGAATAGCGGCGACATCTTGGTGCGTGGCGTTACGCAGGGCGTCCGATACAATGAAGATGCGCCTGCCGAACGATTTGATCGCGCCGCTCCTCCAGTGGCGCCAATTGACGCCTAACCTGGCGACACGTCGTTGTGGGTGGTCGCCGCGAGCTTCACGATATCGCTCATGATCACGCTGATCCTAAAATCCTTCGGCGTATAGACACGCGCGACGCCCATCTGACCGAGCGCGAGCGCATCTTGGTGTGGGATGATTCCGCCGACGATGACGGGAATATGCGCGAGGCCCTCGGCGCGCAGGCGTTGGAGCACATCACGCACCAGATCGAGATGTGAGCCCGACAGGATCGAGAGGCCGATGATGTGGGGGCGCTTGTCCTTGGCGGCGGCGACAATCTCCTCCGGCGTCAGGCGGATGCCATCATAGATCGCGTCCATGCCGCAGGCGCGGGCGCGCACGGCGATCTGCTCGGCGCCGTTTGAATGGCCATCGAGCCCCGGCTTGCCCACAAGCACGGTGAGCGTGCGGCCAAGCTTGCGCGAAAGCGCCTTCACATCGCGTTTGACCGCCTCGATCTCATCGCCTGCGCCAATCTCCGCGATCAGGGCGACGCCTGTGGGCGCGCGATATTCGCCGTAGACGGCGCGCAGGCACGCGGCCCATTCGCCGGTGGTGACGCCTGCTTTCGCGCAGGCGAGCGAAGCGGGCATGATGTTGCGATTTTCCTGCGCTGATGCGCGCAGCGCCGCGAGGGCTGCTTCGACGGCCGCGCCATCGCGGGCGGCGCGCCAGGCTTTCAGGCGCTCGATCTGCTCACGCTCAACCTTGAAGTCCACCGTTTGCACCGCGCCTTCGCCGGCGGCGAGCGGCGAGGGCTCGGACTCCGTGTACGCGTTGACGCCGATCAGCTTGTGCGCCCCAGATTCAATGGCGAGCGCGCGCGCGCGCTGGGATTCAACCAGGCGCGCCTTCATATAACCGCTCTCCACCGCGGCGAGCGCGCCGCCCATCGCATCGATTGCGGCCAGTTCGCGCCTGGCGGCGGCCTTGAGTTCCGAGACCTTCGCGGCGATTGCGTGCGAGCCATCGAACAGATCTTCGAATTCGAGCAGATCCGTTTCATAGGCGAGAATTTGCTGCATGCGCAGCGACCATTGCTGATCCCACGGGCGCGGCAGGCCCAAGGCTTCGTTCCAGGCCGGCAATTGCACAGCGCGCGCGCGCGCGCCTTTTGAGAGCGTCACGGCCAGCATCTCAAGGAGAATGCGGTAAGGGTTGTTTTCCGGTTGTTGCTCGGTGAGGCCGAGGGAATTGACCTGCACGCCATAGCGAAAGCGGCGGTCTTTCGCGTCGCTCACGCCATAGCGTTCGCGGCCGAGTTCATCCCAAAGCTCGGCGAAGGCGCGCATTTTGCACAATTCCGTGACGAAGCGCACACCCGCATTGACGAAGAAGGAGAGGCGGGAAAACACGCGCGCGAAGTCTTCCGGATTTTCGATCCCCCTCCCCCTTGCGGGGAGGGGGTAGGGGGTGGGGGTGGTGACACTCGTGGGGGTGGTGACACTCGCATTTGAGATGTTGGCTCTCGCACCCCCCACCCTACCCTCCCCCGCAA
>CADEEL010000058.1 GCA_902826335.1 uncultured Alphaproteobacteria bacterium | reverse complement strand
GCAACCCCCATCAGTCGACTCGGCTTAAATCGGAACAACCTATTGAGGCTCCACATCTAGTCAAATTCAAGCGGCGTCGACGTGCCGCCCCGGAGATTCGGCGGGAACCCGTGCGTTTTGGCCCGCCAGCGCGCCAATCAGGGTCACCGCACTCTGCGCCCTACCGCCTACTTTCTTGATTTCACATGGATTTACCAAGCGTCGCGCAGAGACGCCAAGAGCCAGGGACTGGTTGGTGGGCGATGACGGGTTCGAACCGCCGACCCTCTCGGTGTAAACGAGACGCTCTACCGCTGAGCTAATCGCCCCTCGCCCCCTCTTAGCGCGCCGCTTCTCCCGGCGACAACTTGCACGCCGCCCTCGCCCGGCCGATATCGCCGCCATGGCGGATGCTGGCGCGCTCACGGAGCCCTTCTTCACCCTCGACGGCGCACGCGCCTACCCGACGGCGCACACGAGCGGGCCCTGGGACCCAAAAGCCCAGCATGGCGGCGCGCCCACGGCGCTGCTGGCCGCGCTGGCCGAGCGCCTGCCCGCGCCCGCGCCTATGCGCCTGGCCCGCCTCACCGTCGATCTCATGCGTCCCGTTCCGATCGCACCTCTGGACGTCAGCACGAAGATCATCCGTGACGGACGGCAAATTCAACTCGCGGAATTATCCCTGCATGCGGACGGCAAGGAGTGCGTGCGCGCCAGCGCCCTGCGCGTCCGCGCGGCGGAGATCGCGGCGCCTCCGGATGTCGCGCCACCGCCGCAACGCTGGAAACATCCGGATGAATGCGCACGCATCGAGGGCTTCGCGCGCGCAGGCCTCGCCCACGGGCTCGATATCCGCGCCGCCGATGGCCGCTTCCGGGATAAGAGCGCACCGCCGGTCTGGTTCAATGTGCGCCGGCCGCTGATCGGCGGCGAAGTCATGACGCCGCTGATGCGCGCGGCCATCGTCGCGGATTTCTGCAACGGCATGTCCGGTGTGCTCGATTGGGAAAGCTGGACCTTCATCAACGCCGATCTCACAATTCACTTGGCGCGCCCGCCCGAGGGCGAATGGATCATGCTGGAGCCGCAGGGCTGGATCGGGCCGGACGGGCGCGGCGTCGCGTTCGGCGTGTTGTCGGACCTGTCCGGCGCGTTTGGGCGCGCGGTGCAATCATTGGTCATCGCGCGGCGCTGATGACGCCCAAACGCCTCACGCCGGACGAAGCCGTGCGTGAGGTCGCGCGCCGGGCCAAGGGCGAGCGGCGCATTTTCATCCCCGGCGGACCGGGCGAACCCATAGCACTGCGCGAGGCGTGGGCGCGCAATCCGGATATGGCGGCGGAGTTATTGTTCTGCGGCGTCTTTCTGCCTGGCGCGAATACATTTGACTATTCAACGCTCCACCCAAGCGCACGGCTCGACTTGTTCTTGATGACGCCAGACTTGCGCGGCGCGCTCAGCGCGGGACGCGCGCGGCTGACGCCGGCCAATTATTCGGAAATTCCAAGGCTTTTGGCGGCGCGAAATTTCTCAGTCGCCGTCCTGCATGTGTCCAAGCCAGATGGCGATGGACGCGCCTCGTTTGGACTCGCCGCAGATTTGGGGCCCCTGCTGGTCGGCCATGTCGACACCACGATCGCGCTCGTCAATGCGCGCATGCCGTTTGTCGCCGATGGGCCAAGCATTTCATTGCGTGCGGCCGACATCATCGTGGACGTGGATCAACCACTCGCCATCACGCCTTCTACTCATGACGCCGTTGACGATATCGCCAAACGCGTGGCCGATCTTGTTTACGATGATGACGTAATCCAATGCGGCATTGGCCGCTTGCCGAACGCCTTGCTCGCGGCCCTGGACGGCAAGGAACGCTTGCAGATTTTTTCCGGCCTCGTCGGCGAGGGTGTGGCGCCGCTGCTCGACGCGGGCGCAATTCTCGATGCGCCCGGCGCGATTACGGCGGGCGTCCTCATGGGCTCGGAACGCTTCTACGAGCGCATGGGCAAGGAGCGGCGGCTGAAACTTGCGCCCGTAACACAAACGCACGCTCATTCCGTGCTCTCGCGCATCGAAAAGTTCGTGTCGATCAATGCGTGCCTCGAAGTCGATCTATTCGGCCAGATCAACGCGGAGTTCGCGGGCGAAAGGCAGATCGCGAGCATCGGCGGCCTGGTCGATTTCATTCGCGGCGCGCGCGCGGCGCCGGGGGGGCGCGCCATCGTCGCGTTGCGGGCGGAAGGCAAGGATGGCGGCGCACGTATCGTGCCGCGGCTGCCGCACGGCGCCGTCAGCGTATCGCGCGCCGAGGCGCCGATCATCGTCACCGAACACGGCGCGGTCGATTTGAATGGCATGGACATGATCGCCCGCGCCCACGCCCTCATCGGCCTCGCGGCGCCGCATCATCGCGCGGCGCTGGAGGAGGCTTGGCTGGAAATGCGCAACAAGTTCTAGATCGCGAGGGCAGGCGTCGCGCGCAAAAAGCTCTCGTCCGCAATTTCGGCGTTGTACTCAAGTGAATGGATTACGCCGTTCTGCACCACCGCATTGTGAGCGACATCGCGTTGCTCCCAAGCGAATGCCGACAATACCCCACTAACGGGGCGAAAGTCGGACTCGACTGTTTCAAGCAGACGCGTTGCTGGATCCACGTCCGGGTGAAGCGCCCGCACATCTCGTTTTCGCGTAATCAGCCAGGATTCTGGATCAATGTAGCGGTAGGTCTCAAAGCCGTCGCTGAGAGCAATTTTTATCACGTGGAAACTCACGCCACCCAATACTTCGCGGCCCTCAAGTGAAATTCGATGCCCGCGCGCCGGAAAAGCGTGCAGACCGAAGAGATTGAACTCCACGCCGTGCAGTAGTGCGGCGCGCCCAGCGTCAGAAACTGGCGTCAACGGCGCGTCCGCCCCCTGCCTTTGCCACGCACCTTCCCGGTCAAGGCCTTCGCTGAAAACGTTGGCGCCGTTACGAAATACATCGATGCGCATGCGCCCATCCACGGTCGCGATGTAGCGTCCGCGCACGGTGAACGAAGGCTCCACGATCGTCGCCACATTGCGCGTGTTGCGGATCGCATCGAGCGCGCCGGCGCCGCCGCGCGCGCGCGTGTGGTTCGCAATGATCGCGTCAAGCGTAAGCGGCGAGTGCGCAATGCCCGCGCAACCGGCGAGAGAAACCGTTGCTGCCGACAGCACAGCCCTGCGGTTGATCATTGTGCGTCCCCCTCGAAGGAAACATGCGCAATTGCTTTGTGGCGGTAAGAGGGCGCTAAATCATTGCGTCGACGACTGGCCGCTTTTCATCGATGAGAAGAACGTCGCGGCCTTCGGATCGGCGCCGGTTTCCTCCGCCGGCAGATCATCGCAAAAGCGTACCCAGCCAAGACGGCTCTCGATGCCATAATGGCGTTCGATCGCCGCCGCGCCAGGATCGTCGAGCGAACCGATCGTCACGTAAAAGCGCGCTTCGGGCAGATCGTAGCTGAACGAGAGCGGCGTGCCGCAGTCGCGGCAATAGGCGCGGGCCGCGAGGTTTGAGCTGCGGAACACGCCAGGCTCGCCCTTGGTCCAGGCGAAGTCCGCCTTCGGCGCGCCGGCCAGCAACGCGAAAGCGCCGCCCGTGGCGCGCTGGCACATGCGGCAATGGCAGGCGTGGGCGTTCTGGGGCGGAACGTACAGCGCGTACCGCACCGCGCCGCATTGGCAGCCGCCGGTGGCGATGGGAGTTCTTTGTTCGGTCATGCCCGCCATCTAGCGCCGCGCGCGGGCCTCTGCCAGAGAGCCGCGATGAACAGCCAACAATCAGCCCTCGCCGGCGTCCGCGTGCTTGATCTCTCGCGCGTGCTCGCCGGCCCGTGGGCGACGCAAAATCTCGGCGATCTCGGCGCGGAGGTTATCAAGGTCGAAAAGCCGGGCGCGGGGGATGACACGCGCGCCTGGGGCCCGCCCTTCCTGCAAACGCCGGATGGCGAGCGCGGCGACGCGGCCTATTATCTCGCCGCCAATTGCAACAAGCGCTCCGTCACAATCGATTTCACCAAGCCCGAAGGCGCCGCGTTGGTGCGGCGCATGGCGCGGAGCTGCCAGATCGTCGTCGAAAACTTCAAGGTCGGCGCGCTCAAAAAGTACGGGCTCGATTACGCAAGCCTTTCGGAAGAAAATTCCGCGCTCGTCTATTGCTCCATCACCGGCTTCGGCCAGAACGGCCCCTACGCGCCGCGCGCCGGCTATGATTTCCTCATCCAGGCCATGGGCGGACTTATGAGCATCACCGGCCAGCCCGATGGCGCGCCGGGCGCCGAGCCGATGAAGGTCGGCGTCGCGGTCGCGGACCTGTTCACCGGCATGTACGCGACAATCGCCATTCTCGCCGCGTTGCGCCATGCGGAACGCACAGGCGAAGGCCAGCAGCTTGATATTTCCTTGCTCGATTGCCAGACGGCGATGCTCGCCAACCAAGCGATGAATTATTTCGTCTCGGGTAAGGCGCCGGTGCGCCTCGGCAACGCGCATCCGAACATTGCGCCCTACCAGGTGTTCGCAACGGCGGACGGACACCTCGTGCTCGCCATCGGCAATGATGGGCAGTTTCAGAATTTTTGCGCGGAGGCCGCGCGCGGCGATATCGGCGCCGATCCGCGATTCGCCGACGCGGCGCTGCGCGTCGACAACCGGACCGCGCTCACCGACGCACTGACGCCGATTCTCGCGGCGCGCGGCACGGGAGCGTGGATCGCCGCGCTCGAACGCGCCGGCGTGCCGTGCGGGCCGATCAATTCCATCGACGCGGTGTTCGCTGATCCGCATGTGCGCGCCCGGGGCGCCGCCGAGCCAATGCGCCGTCCAGACGGAACCGCCATGACGCTGGTGGCCAGCCCCTTGCGTATGAGCGCGACGCCGCCGGCCCCGCGCCGCGCGCCCCCCGCGCTTGGCGCCGACACGGACGCCGTCCTCGCCGGCGTGTTCGGCCTCTCGGAGGGCGAGTTGGCCGCCCTGCGCGCGGCGGGGGCCCTCTAGGCGGCGCCCAATCGTCGCCGCCCGGTTGATCCTGGCCGGCGGCCGGTTAGGGTGCGCGCCAATCATTTCAGGAGAAGCCCGATGCGGCTCATCATACTTTTGGGAGCGAGCCTCCTCATGTCCACGCTCATCGGCTGCGCCAGCACGGCGGTGAATACGCCCGCGCCCGCCATCGCCCGGCCGGCCGGTAATCCCCTGGTCGAGGCGTGGACCACGCCGTTTGGCTCGCCGCCGTTCAACGCTATCCGCCCTGAGCATTATCTGCCCGCGCTGCAATACGGCATGGCGGTGCAGACGGCGGAGATCGCGGCGATCACCGCGAACCGCGCGCGGCCGAATTTTGACAACACCATCCTCGCTTTCGAGCGCAGCGGGCAGGATTTGCTGCGCGCCCGCAGCGTCTATGGCGGGCTAACCTCCGCCGATCTGACTGACGCGCTCGCCGCGGTGCAAACCGAAGCCGAACCCATCCTGTCGCGTCATGACAGCGCGATCGCGCTTAATCAGGCGCTCTTTCAGCGCGTGCATGATGTCTATGAGCGGCGGGCCAGCCTCGGCCTCAACAGCGAGCAGATGCGCCTCCTGGAACGCACGCACATCGCCTTTGTGCGCAATGGCGCGCTGCTCGATGAAGCGGGCCGCGCGCGTCTCGCCGCCATCGATGAGCGCCTGTCCGTGCTCGGCACGCAATTCCAGCAGAATATGGTGGCCGATACCGCCGCCTGGACGCTCGAATTGCGCGGCGAAGCCGATATGGCCGGGCTTCCCCAATCGCTGCGCGACGCCGCGCGCCAGGCTGGCGAAGGCCGTGAACGGCCTGGAACTTATCTCATCACGCTGCAGCGTTCGAGCGTCGAGCCTTTCTTGACCTATTCCACGCGCCGCGATCTGCGCGAGCGCGCCTTCCGCGCCTGGGCCGCGCGCGGCGATAACGCCAATCAGTACAATAACGGCGCCATCATTCGCGAGGTCGCGCAATTGCGGCTGGAGAAAGCGCGCCTGCTCGGCTTTGAAAGCTGGGCCCATTATCAGGTCGCCGATCGCATGGCCGAAACGCCGGATCGCGCCCGCGATCTCATGATGCGCGTGTGGCGTCCCGCGCTCGCCGCCGTAAACGCGGACCGCGCGCGCCTGCAGGCGATCATCGATCGTGAGCGCGGCGGATTCCAACTCGCCGCCTGGGACTGGCGCTTTTACGCGGAGCGGTTGAGACAGGCCGAATACAATCTCTCGGAAACGGAAATTCAGCCCTATCTGCAGCTCAACAACATGGTCGCGGCCATGTTCAACACCGCCGAGCGGCTGTGGGGCGTCACGTTCGTTCAGCGTACGGACATCCCGGTCTGGGCGCCGGAGGTGACGGCTTATGAAGTCCATCGCGGCGGACGGATAATCGGGCTTTATTTCCTCGATCCCTATGCGCGGCCGACCAAGGATAGCGGCGCCTGGATGAATTCCTGGCGCGATCAGCATCGGCTCGGCGGCGAGGTGCTGCCGATCGTCTACAACTGCCTCAATTATTCGCCGAGCGCGCCCGGCCAGCCGACGCTGCTGACCTGGGATGACGCGACAACGCTGTTTCACGAGTTCGGCCATTCCATGCATGGCCTTTTGTCGAACGTGACCTATCCCACGCTCTCGGGAACCAATGTCGCGCGCGACTTCGTGGAATTCCCCAGCCAGGTCTATGAGCACTGGCTCTCCACCGATCCGATCCTGACGCGCTACGCCGTCAATGCGCAGGGCCAAGCGATCCCGCGCGATCTCGTGGAGCGCATCCGCCGCGCCGACACCTTCAATCAGGGCTGGTCAACGGTCGAGTTCCTCGCCTCCGGCATCGTCGAGATGGATTTGGCGCTGCTAACCAACGTGCCGGCCGATTTCGACATGAACGCCTTTGAGCGCGACCGGCTCGCCGCGCTCGACATGCCGCGTGAGATCATCATGCGCCATCGCCTACCGCATTTCGGGCACGTCTTCACCAACGATTACTCGGCCGGCTATTACGGCTATCTCTGGGCCGAGGTGTTGGAAGAGGACGCCTATGGCGCGTTCACCGAAACCGGCAATCCGTTCGATCCCGCCACGGCGCAACGCTTCTGCGATTTCATCTTCTGCTCGGGCAATCTGCGCACGCCGATGGAATCCTTCGTCGGGTTCCGCGGCCGCGAACCGCGCGAGGAGCCGCTACTGCGCTCGCGCGGCTTTCCGGTGACCACGCAGGCGGCCGGCGGGCGCTGAAAACATCGCCGCGCCCCCTCCCCTTTGCGGGGAGGGGACGCGGCGTTGCGCTTGGACCATTGCGGCGGCGGCGGGTTTGTGAGCGCCCAATCCCCCGCCGCGCCGCGCTAAGAGCCAGCAAAATCAACGAACTTGCGCGGATTTGACAAAACTTGTCCCCCACCTTCGCCGGCGCCCCATACTCGCCTTGTCCCGCCGCGAGC
>CADEEL010000057.1 GCA_902826335.1 uncultured Alphaproteobacteria bacterium | reverse complement strand
CCAAGCCAAAGAGACCAAACCGTCTCAAATGTGCTGAGCCCGGACACCGCCTTGCGCACCGTGCGCGCCGCTGGTAGCGCTCGGCCCCCATGTCCATCGACGAAAAAACCGTGCGCAAGGCGGCGCGGCTGGCGCGCCTGGCGCTGCCTGAAGCGCGCGTCGCGCCGATGGTGGGCGAGCTCAACGCCATCCTCGCCTGGATTGAGCAGCTCAACGAAGTTGATGTCGAGGGCGTCGCCCCGATGACCAGCGCGGTGGAGGGCGCGTCCCTCCCCATGCGGGATGACAAGGTCACCGACGGGAACGACCCCGCGCGCGTTCTCGCCAACGCGCCCAAGACCGAAGACGGCTTCTTCGTCGTGCCGAAGGTGGTGGAGTGAGCACTGCAATCGCCGTTGAGTCGCCGCTGTCGGACGATGTGCGTGCGCTTGTCGCGGCGCTCAACGCCTGGGCGCTTGAGCAGACGCCGCGTGAGTTCACGCATCACATGAGCGTAGAGCAGATGGCTTCGCCCGATACGACCGTGCTCATCGCCCGCGATGAGACTGGCGCCGCGATCGCGATGGGCGCGCTCAGACGCCATGGCGATGGGCTGGGCGAGGTCAAGCGCATGTTCACGGCGCCGGCCGCGCGCGGCGCTGGGCTGGCGGGCCGGATCGTCGATGAAATCGACCGGATCGCCCGGCGCGATGGGCTTGAGCGGCTTGTGCTGGAAACCGGAGCGGTCGCGTCATTCGCGCCGGCATGGCGCGTATATGAGCGGGCGGGTTTTTCGCGCTGCGGCGCATTCCTCGATTATCCCGTCGATAGCCCCCACAACATTTATTACGAAAAACACTTCGCCGCATGAGCGATCTCACCGCCCTCACCCTCAAGTCAGCGCTCGATGGGCTGGAGAAGAAGCAATTCTCCAGCCTTGAGCTGACCAACGCCTTCCTCGCCAACATCGAGGCCGCCAATCCGCGCTTGAACGCGTATGTCGTCGTCACGGCCGAGAAGGCCCGCGCGATGGCGAAGGCCAGCGATAAGAGGCGCAAGAAGAATCCAGGCCCGCTCGAAGGCGCGCCGCTTGGGATCAAGGATCTGTTCTGCACCGAAGGCGTGCGCACGACGGCGTGTTCCAACATCCTTGGTGAATTCACGCCGACCTACGAATCCTCCGTCACCGCGAATCTGTGGCGGGATGGCGCCGTGATGCTGGGCAAGCTCAACATGGATGAGTTCGCCATGGGCTCGTCCAATGAAACGAGCCGCTTCGGCCCCGTTATCAATCCCTGGCGGCGCGGCAATGAAGACACGAACCTGACGCCCGGCGGTTCATCCGGCGGCAGCGCGACGGCGACAGCCGCTGATCTCTGCCTCGGCGCCACGGCCACGGACACCGGCGGCTCCATACGCCAGCCGGCGGCGTTCACCGGCACGGTCGGTGTCAAGCCGACTTACGGGCGCTGCTCGCGCTGGGGCATCGTCGCGTTCGCATCATCGCTCGACCAAGCCGGTCCGATCGCGAAGACGGTGGAGGATGCCGCCATCCTTCTTCGCTCCATGGCTGGGCACGATCCGAAGGATTCCACCTCGCTGCCTGTCGAAACGCCTGACTTCCAACAGGCGTGCGGGCGCTCCATCCGGGGGCTCACAATTGGCGTGCCGGAGGAATACCGCATGGACGGCATGCCGAAGGAGATCGAGGATCTCTGGGCGCAAGGCATCGAATGGGCCAAGGCGGCCGGCGCCAAGATCAAGGCCATCAGCCTCAAGCACACCAAATACGCTTTGCCCTGCTATTACATCGTGGCCCCGGCCGAGGCGTCGTCAAACCTCGCCCGCTATGACGGCATGCGCTATGGCGCGCGTGTTCAGGGCAAGGATTTGGCCGACAGCTACGAAAAGACCCGCGCCGCAGGCTTCGGCGCCGAGGTTCAGCGCCGCATCCTGATCGGGACGTACGTGCTCTCGGCCGGCTATTATGACGCCTATTATCTCCGCGCCCAGAAGGTGCGGGCCCGCATCGCCGAGGATTTCCGCGCCGCGTTCGAAGAGGTCGATGCGATCCTGACGCCGGCCACGCCCTCGGCGGCGTTCGCCCTGGGGGAGAAGTCCGGCGACCCGGTCTCGATGTACCTCAATGATATTTTCACGGTGACGGCCAATTTGGCGGGTCTCCCGGGCCTTGCGCTGCCGGCGGCGCTTGACAAGAAGGGCCTGCCGTTGGGTTTACAGGTCATCGGCAAGGCGCTGGACGAAGAGACCGTATTCGCCGTCGCCGCCGCGCTGGAGAAGGCCGCCGATTTCAAGGCGCGGCCGACGAATTGGTGGAGTTGAGGCAGGGCGATGCACGAACTGATCGAGCGCTTGGGACGCGGCGATACGCGCATTACGGAAATGTTCGGCCAGGCCAATCGGGCCTGGGTGGACTTCCTCACCGAACTTGACGGCGCCGACACCGGCACTGTCGGCGCGCGGCTTGGATTCTTCCAGCCGAATTTCGAAAAAATCTTCGATTCCAAGACGCTGGGCCATTCCATGATGCCATGGACGGGCTTTGCGAGCCTCTACGACACCAAGAGCGGCTGGGGCGGCAATGAGCGCAAGGCGCTGGCGCTCATCCAGGCGTTTGCGCGCTCCAATTGCAGCGCGGAGGTCAAGGAGGAGGCGCGCAGTGCGGCGATCTCCTACAGCCTCGACAAGCACCCAGAGTTTCCAAGGGGTTGACGCGCCCTAAGGCGCCGGGACCGCGCGGTCGACGCGAACAGGACCGCTTGATAACATTCATGGGCGTGTTTTCTGGGGGATGGCTTATGCGTGTGCGCGTTTTTTTGGCGGCGCTTGCAGCTCTCTTTGCGTTTGGCGGATTCGGCGTCTCAGCCAGCGCGCAAAGCGGCGTGAACCTCACCGGCGAATGGCGCGGCGTCTATTACGGCGGCGGCGGCCCCACGACGGAATTTGAGGCGGAACTTACACAGACGGGTCGTTCGCTCACCGGCACGATCATCGAACGGCCCGGGTCGCCCGAGGCCGGCTATCACTGGCTCTTGTCGCGGCTCAGCGGATCAGTCACCGGCGGTGAAATCACGTTCACGAAGACTTACACAGAGTCCGCCGCCGGCTGGACGCACACGGTGAACTATGTCGGTTCGGTCAGCAACGGAGGTCGGCGCATTCGCGGCGCTTGGCGCGTGGGCGCATCCCAAGGGCAGTTCGAGATGGTCCGCTGAGGCCCGACTCACGCTAAGCTAGCCGACATGTCCAGTAGACCTGCGCGCCGCCCCCGCGCCGAGATCGATCGCAACTATTTCTTCGGCGATCTGTTTCTGCGCACGGGCGTGGCCATCGCCGCAGCCATCGGCGTGGTGGCGATCTTAACGCCGTTCTCGTTCGAGGACGCGCTGAACGGGGGCATGTACGCCTATTTGACCGTTATGGGCGCCTTCGGTTCGATCGGCCTGGCGTGCCTCATCGTGGGTGGTCACTTCCGCCGCGAAGCTACCCATTGGGATTTGGACTGAGCGGACCTCCGCTGGTTGACCTACCCACAGCGCCGGGTGAGGGTCCCGCGCGAAGGAGCCTATTTTGAACGTAGCCGAATCCACACGCCTTGGCGCCTATCTGAGCAAGCTACTGGGATCGCCAACGGTGTCAGTCGTCGCGCGCGGCGCCGATGACGCGGCCATGCTCGTGGATGGGCGCGCCGTGGCGCAGGTGGTGCGCGACGATGACGAGGGTGAGCTGAGCTATGCGATCAGCCTCACCGTTCCGCGCGCGCCCGGCGCGCCACGCAACGCCCCGATCGACGAGGCGGAACGCGCGCGCCTCCAGGGCGTTCTGCGCGAGATGCTCCACGCCGCCAAGCTTGAAGTGCGCGCCCGCCCGCGCAAGACTGATTCAGCGGAAGTTTACGTGCATGACGAATTCATCGGCACGTTATCGGTCGACGAGGAAGAGGGTCAGGTTCTGACCATGAGTATCCTCGAGATCGATCTTGAGGACGACGCCTAGGCGCATGGACAGCGATCCCTCACGCATTCCTTACTACATCGCGGCCTCAACGCTGCTCCTGGCCGGCGTGATCGTCTTCGCAGGGCGTGTGCGCCGCGGCGATGGGCCGACTTGGGTCGCCGCGCTTGGCGTGGCGCTGCTGATTTCGGCGCTCGGCATTTTGTTCGCGAAGTACGGCGCGAATTTCGGTCTGCCGTGGTGGATATATTACACGGCGCCGATGTTGGCGACCGTGCTGGCGCCGCCGCTGGTTTTTCGTTTCCCGCTTTGGCGCGCGGCCATTTACGTCCTCCTGGCCTTTGCGACGGCGCCGTTAATTCATGCAGTTTTTTTCTACGCTTTTGGCTGGGGCGACTATATGCCGTTCCTGGTCTTGCCGCATTAAAGGACGCCGAGCATGCTCGCCACGAGCGGGTGGCGAACAATGTCACGATCGCCGAGGCGAACGACGGCGACGTTCTTGAGCGCTTCAAGGCGCGTCGCCACATCGGCGAGGCCGCTCAACTCAGGCAACAGATCGGTTTGCGCGGGATCGCCAGTCACCACCATGGTTGAATGCCAGCCAAGCCGCGTCAGCAGCATCTTGATTTGTCCATAGGTGCAGTTCTGAGCTTCGTCGATCACCACGAACGCGTTGTTTAGCGTACGCCCGCGCATGAAGCCGACCGGCGCGATCTCGATGAGGCCTTCAGCCATCAAGGCCTTCAAGCGCTTGGCGCTTAGGCGTTCCTGCAGCGCATCGTAGAGCGGCCGCAGATAGGGGGCGAGCTTGTCTTCCATCGCGCCCGGCAGATAGCCCAGCGATTCGCCCGCTTCGACCGCAGGGCGTGAGAGCACGATGCGCCCGATCTTGCCGCCTTCCAATGCTTCCACGGCCTTGGCGATGGCGAGATAGGTTTTGCCGGTGCCCGCTGGGCCAAGCGCCAGCACCAGAGCGTGCGCGTCGATCGCAGCCATCAGCGCGGCTTGGCCGTCGCTCTTGGCGCGCACGCTTTTTATGAAGCGCTGGTCGCGGTCCACTTCGGGGGACCAGCCGCCCTCGACCACATGGAGCGTGCGCTCCTCGCGCTGGAAATCCTGCACGTTAAGCGCGCCTTCGCGGTGCGTTCTGCGGGCTGAGCGTTTCGCCATGGTGGTCTCCTTTTTGGAGGCGCCGGACATACCGGACAAAAAAGCCGCCGGCGCGAGGCTGGCGGCTGGTGAATCGTCATAAGCGGCGGAGCGGGAAGGCGGCGGCGAAGCGCCGATTGTTTGATCTGGGCGGGCGCGCTGTGCGCCCTTGATGCGCCGTGCGGTCAAACTCAATCCCCGCGCGGCCCGAAGGCCGCAGCCGATCCCCATCGATCAGCATTTGCATGAGACGTGATCCGCGTTAACGACGGGTTTCAGCGCGAAGAAGGTTTGATGACATGGCGATGTATGCCCTGGCCGATGCGGATGTCGAAGTCGAGGACGAGGCCGCCTTCTGGATCGCGCCGAACGCCATCGTCATCGGGCGCGTGGTGATGAAGAAGAACGCCTCGATCTGGTGGGGCGCCGTGGTGCGCGGGGATAACGACCCAATTGTGATTGGCGAGAATTCAAACGTGCAGGACGGATCGGTTTTGCACACCGATCATGGGGCGCCGCTGACCATCGGCGCCAATGTCACGATCGGCCATCACGTCATGCTGCACGGCTGCACAATCGCGGACAACGCCCTGATCGGCATCAAGGCCACGGTGCTCAATCACGCGCACATCGCGCCGTTCAGTCTTGTCGGCGCACACGCGCTGGTGACGGAGCGCAAGACATTCGCGGAAGGCCAATTGATCACAGGCGCGCCCGCGCGCGCCGCCGGCGCGTTGACCGATCAGCAGCGCGCACTGATCGGCCTCAGCGCCGCCCATTATGTCGAGAACTGGAAGCGCTACAAACGCGATTTGAAATCCAGCAAGCAGGATTCGAATGGTTAGCGCTTCGCCTCCGCCGCGCCGGTGCTCCACACTTCGCGAATGGCGACGTCTGTTCCAGGCCCGAGATTGAACCAGGCGAGGCGGTCTCGTGTCGCATCGACGACAGCGAAGCGATCGCCGCGCCCCAAGGTCTGCGACAGCGTGTTGCGCACGACGCCGCTGGTGAGGTGCGTGCGAACAAGCCAAAATCCTGGCGCCAATTCGACGATGCGGCCGAACGCTTCCAGCGCGGCCATGAAGGCGGTCCAAGCCCCGGAGTGAATTTCCGCGAATACGAACATGTTCGCTAGCCCCGGTTCCGCCGGCATGGCGACGTTGAAGTGCGGCCGCAGCGCGCCGATGAAGGGCTCGGTTGCGCGCGCCTCGCGCCACGGGCCGGCGCGATCGTTCGCCACCAGCGTCGCCGGCTTGACACGGCCCTCGACGATGAACTGGCGCACATGCGCGGCGGTGTAGGGGCCATAGGCGTTGTCGCGCACCTGGACCCACCATGTGGGGGCCTCGGCGCGAATGTCCTTCTTGGGCTCTGGCGCCAAGGCCGCCTCCCGCTGGGCGCGCGCGGCGTCGGGCGCGCTTGTCTTCAAGCTATGGGACAACGTGGCGAACGAAGCGTTAGCGTCCTCGGGCGCTTGCGGCGCGGGCGGGTTTGACATGGCTGGCCCCGATGCTGTGGTTGCTAGGTTTGGTTAGTGTTCGATTTTGGGAGTTTTGTGATGGTGAATGCTTTGGAAACCGAGTTTTGCAAGATCGACGCCGAAGGCCCGCTGCTGATCGTAACCATCAACCGCCCGGACGTGATGAACGCGCTTCATCCCGCCGCGAACCGGGCCTTGGCCGCCGCGTTCGATGCGTTCGCCGCCGATCCGAACCTTTGGGTCGCCATTCTCACCGGCGCGGGCGAGCGCGCGTTTTCCGCAGGCAACGATTTGAAGCACCAGGCCATGGGTGGGGATATGTCCGGCCAACCGGCGAGCGGCTTTGGCGGTCTGACGAGCCGGTTCGATCTCGCCAAGCCGGTGATTGCGGCGGTGAACGGCGTGGCCATGGGCGGGGGATTTGAAATCGCGCTGGCGTGCGACCTCATCATCGCCGCGAAGACCGCGACGTTCGCGCTGCCCGAACCGCGCGTGGGCCTCGCGGCGCTCGCGGGCGGATTGCATCGTCTGCCGCGCCAGATCGGGCTCAAGAACGCCATGGGCATGATTTTGACCGGACGGCGCGTTTCCGCGTCCGAGGGGCAAGAACTCGGCTTCGTCAACGAAGTGGTCGCGCCGGAGGATTTGATGAACGTCGCGCGCAAATGGGCGGCGCAGATCATAGAATGCAGCCCGATGTCGGTGCGCGCGTCGAAGGAGGCGGTGATGAAGAGCCTCTCCGAGCCAAGCATCGAAGCCGGCATCGCGGGGCAGTGGAAATATGAGGGCGTGCGCGCACTGTTCGCCAGCGCCGATTTCGTGGAAGGCCCACGCGCCTTCGCCGAGAAGCGCGCGCCGAACTGGACGGGGGCGTAGGGTTGATTGTCGCGCGGCTTGACCGCGCCAACCAGCTTTGATGTCACGCCGTACGGGAGGCCGGCGCCGGATCGCGCGATCGAGGCGTGTTCGCTCCACTCGAGTCGGTGTGATTTCTGTCTGGCCCGACGCGTTTCCCGCGCTTCGACTTCGCTCAGCGCGACGTTGAGGTGTAAGCGCCGGTACAACATCCTCCGCGTCGCGCTGAGCGAAGTCGAAGCGCGGGAAACGCACGAGCCGCAACGTCGCCGGCGGGGTGCAAGCGCTTTGCACAGATGATCCGGTTCCGGCCTTTCGCGCGGCGCGGCATCAAAGCCAGCCTGTGCGGTGACCCCGCGCGCAAATATGCATCCGCGCCAAGCTCGGCTTTCGCGGACACGCATCATTTCCACTTCACTTCCACACT
>CADEEL010000056.1 GCA_902826335.1 uncultured Alphaproteobacteria bacterium | reverse complement strand
ACGAACTCAACCGCGTCGCCGCCCGCCTCGGCCGCGCCATGCATGCGCGCTGAGCCGCAAGCGCGCTTCGTCGCAATGTCGACGGACGGGACGGCGCGGATGGGGGAAAGAGGCGCCCTCTCTCCCGGGACAAAAGCAGCGCACGCGGTCCGCGCTTCGACAAGCTCAGCGCGACGGTGAGGGTGTGATCCGCGCTGCTATTTCGACAAATATCTCCACGTCGCGCTGAGCAAAGTCGAAGCGCGGGACGATGCGACATCGGGCGAAATGGGAGAACTCAAAAAAGAAATCCGACCGGGTTCGGATGATCCTATCATCCCGGTCATGACTTCTTTCGCACATCACCGCGCACACAAGGCCAAAGCCGCCGCCCCATGAGCGCTCGCCCCGCCCCCGCCAGGCGTCCGCTCTCCGAGACGCGCATCCGGCGCCTCTGGCTGTGGGCGGGGCTGTGGCTGGCGCGCCTGGCCGCGGCTCTGCCTTATCTCAGCGCCGCGCACGCGCCCGCCGTGGCGCGCCGCATCGCTTTCCTCGAATACGCCGTCGCCGTGCTGCTGTTTGGCGCCGCGATGCGCACCGCGCCCGACGTGCTTGGCGCGCGGCGCCATCATCTGCATCTCGTGCGCCGGCATGCGATCTGGCGCCGGCGTTCGATCCGGCGCTGCGCGCACAACGCCATTCTCGCCCGCGTGCGGGCGCATGGGCGAAACCTCCGTAAACGGATCGATGCGCTGGTTGCGCTGATGGCGAACGCCGAACGCGCCAAACGCATCATCTTGCGCCGGCTCGATGCGGCCAGGGCGCGACTGCGCGCGCGCCATGCGCCGATGCGCGATCTTTTTATCGCCGCGCCGGATTTCATCCGCGCCGCCGCGCGCGACGACAGTTCATAAGTACGCGCCGCGCCTTCCCGCCCCGTTTCATCCGTACACATATTTTCACCGCCCGGAGACGCTCCGGCGCGGGGAATGGCGCGCGTTCAGTGAATTTTGGCTCACGCCGCCTCTGGCCGGCCGCGCCGCGCGCGCCCATCGTCGCGAACCAATTCTTCCGCCTGGGCGACCCAGCGCTCGCGCACGATGCGGCCGCGAAAGCGAAGATATTGATCGATCCACGCCACATTCGCCCGGCTCCAGGCGGCGATCTGATCGAAGTGAAACACGCCCAGCGCATTCAGTTGCGTTTCGATTTTCGGCCCAATGCCGCTGATCAGGCGCAGATCGTCCGGCGCGCCGGCGCGCGGCGCGGCCAGAGCGAGAGGACGCAGTTCCGCCCCCGCTGGAACCAAAGCCGGCGCCTCGATGGGCAATTCCGCTTCCGCCTCACGTGCGGGGGCGACCGGCGCGCCGCCATCGCCCATGCGCGCCTCAAGATGGCGCACGCGCGCATCGAGATAACGCGCGCGCCATTTGTAGCGGGCCGGCTCGCCGACGGCGCTCTCCTCCAGATCGGACAAGCGCGCGCGCGCCGCCATCAACTCATCCGCCTCGTTGGCGCGCAGATGCGCGAGGCGCGTATCGAGGTAGTGCGTGCGCCAGGCGGCGCGCCGCGCCGCTTCCCGCGCCGGCTCATTTTCTTCTTGCGCCGCCGGGCGCGATTCAAGATGGCGCACACGCGCCTCCAGATAGCGGACGCGCCATTTGAGCGCGGCGGATTCATCCGTATGCGGTGTTTCTTGGGAAGGCGGAGCGAGCGCCAGAGGCGCGGCTGGCGCGGCGCGGGCCGCCTGCTCCAGAAAGCGCGTGCGCGCTTCGAAATAGCGCAGGCGCCAACTCAGCACGTGTTCCTCATTGTCGATGTGCGCCGTCTCGACAATGCGTGCGATGGCGGGCGGCGCCTCACGCGCGCGTTCAAGCTCGGCCACGCGGCCCGCGGCGTCATCGCGCTGGGCGCGCGCCTCGATAAGCGCTTGGTCAAGCTCACGCACGCGCGCCGTCAAAACGCTTTCGCGCATGCGCAGGGCGTCCAGGCCGGCGTTATCCTCGGCGCGCGGCGCGGCGCCTTCGAACCGCGCAAAGCCCAGCAACTCGCCGCGCAGACGGTCGCGCTCGCGCTCCAGACGCGCGAGGGGCTCGGCGCGCTGCATAACGTGCGCCATCCAGCCGGCGACGCCGGCCGCGATGCAAACCAGGATCAACCACAAAGCCATTTGCCCAATGAGATAAGCCATGATCGCTCCTACGCGCTCACGCGAAATTCAATGCGCCGATTGGCGCCTTGCCCCGCCAAGCTTGCATTGCTCGCACGGGGCCGGTCCGGCCCGAACCCCAAGGCGCGCAACCGCTCTCGCGCCACGCCCTGGCTGGCGAGGTAATCGGAAACGGCGACCGCGCGGCGGCGGGATAGATCCATGTTCGCCGCGCGCGCGCCCTGATTGTCCGTATGCCCCGCGATCTCGATGGTGAAGCGATCGCAGCGCAGCGCGATCGAGGCGAGGCGGTCCAGCAACGTCCGGCTCGCGGGATCGATGGCGGCCGACCCGGATGGGAAATTGATCACGTTGCGCGCCATCACGCGCGAAAACGCATCCTGGCATGTGTCGGCGCGCGCTTCGGTGAGCTCGACATCGCCGAGATCGGAGAAAGAGAGGCCCTCGCCACGTGGATTGATTTCAAGACGCACGCGATAGGGCGCCGGCGGCGGAGACCTATACAGCTCGCGCACTTCACCGATGCGCGCGGGCGCGCCCGCGCCAAGCAGCACGACCTGCGCATCAGTCACCCGCGCCTCGCCGCTATCCAGCAAAGCAAGCGCGCGCAAAGCGTCGGCCGCGACGGGCGCCCAAAGCGGCGTTGGCGCGCCCGGCGCGATGCGCATGTCGTCACGCACTTCGCCATTCGGAAACACGGCGGCGGCGCGATCGCGCAACATGCGCGCGGCGCGCGGATTGGGTGCATGGCCGGAGAGCGTGACGCGCCCGTCCGCGTGCGTCGCGCGCCAGGTATAAGGAACGACCGGCGCGCCGACGATGAGATCATCCGCATCGACGCGCATGACGCCGCCAGCCCAGGGCCCGCCCCGGCCGACCGCCGTCAAAGCCACGCCGACAAGCGCGGCGCGTTCCTGCGCGCTGGAAGCCGCGCCCGACAGCCGCACGCTTTGGCCCATCATTTCAACAGTAACGGCGCCCGCCCCGGCCTCTTGCAGCGCAGCCGCGACCCGCGCGCCCAGCGCGCGTTCGATCGATCGGGCCGATGCTCCATGCGCGCCGAACACGGCGATCAGCGCGAGCAAAAACGTCACTGTCGCCGCACCCCAGAACCAGGGCCGGGCGCCATCCGCGCTTGGCGGCGGCATGATCATCGCCCGCGCGCCTGGCGAACATGCGCCTCGCCCACGCGGCGGCGCAAATCGTCGAGATCGCGCTCAACTGCTTGGGCGATCAAGCCATGGGCGGCGGCGCGCAGACGCCAGCCGATCGCGAACCCGATCAGGGCGGCGGCGGCCAAGAGCAGGACTTGCGAAGCGATCAGTCCGAGCATGCTTCCTCTCCGCGGGCGACGGCGCTTGCGCCCGGGCCAGTCTTAGCGTTCATGCCCGCTCGATTGAACCCAAATACCCAGCCGGTTGAACGCACCCACGGAAGCCCGCGCATCGCCGCCATGTTCACCATCTCCAGCGCCGCGAACCCGACGGTCAAAATGCTGAAGGCGCTGCATTCCAAGAAGGGGCGCGCGGAAACCGGATTGTTCCTCGCGGAAGGGGCGCGGCTCGCCCAGGAAGCCGCCGATCTTGGCATTTGGCCGGACATCATGGCCGCAACACCGGCGGCGCTCGAACGGCCCCAAACGGCCGCCCTCGCCGAGCGCGCCAGTCAGGCGGGCGCGCGCGTCTTCGCCACCAGCGCGCGCATCATGGAGCAGATCTCGCGGCGTGAAAATCCGCAGACGATCATCGGCGCCTATCGCCAGCGCTGGCTTGACCTAGAGGCGCTCGCGCCGTGCGATCTCGCCGTGGCGCTGGAGGGCGTGCGCGATCCGGGCAATCTCGGCACCATCCTGCGCACATGCGATGCGGTCGGCGCCGGCGCGGCGATCCTCATCGGCGCGTGCTGCGATCCGTTCTCGATCGAGGCGGTGCGCGCCAGCATGGGCTCGATCTTCACGACGCAGGTCGCGCATGCAAATCTTGACTCGATGAACGCATGGCGGCGCGCGCATGGGTTCGCGCTCATCGGCGCTTCACTCAAGGGGCGCGCGCGTCATGACGAAGGCGATGCGGCGCGCCCGACGCTGCTGCTGCTCGGCAACGAACAGGCCGGCCTCACGGATGAAGCGGCGGCTCTATGCGATGCGTTGGTGAAAATCCCGATGCGCGGCGCGGCGGATTCGCTCAATCTCGCGATGGCGACCGGCGTGATGCTCTATGATGTGTGGCGGAGGCGCGGCTATGCCGGCGCACGCGCCTGACATCCGCGTCCTGGTCGCTGACGACTGGGCCGATTATGCGCTGATCGACAGCGGCGCGGGCGAAAAGCTCGAGCGCGTCGGGCCGTATCATTTCGTACGGCCGGAACCGCAAGCGCTGTGGCGACGCCGCGCCGATCCGGGTTTGTGGGCGCGCGCGGACGCGGTGTTCACAGGCAGCGACGATGAGGAAGCCGGGCGCTGGCGCTTTTCGCGGCCCTTGCCGGATGAATGGCCGCTGCGCTGGGGCGATCTCGCATTCCTCTCCCGGCCAACGCCGTTTCGCCATCTCGCCTTCTTTCCTGAGCATTCGGTGCATTGGCGGTTTACGGAGGAGCGTCTTCGCGCGCGCGCGCGGCGCGGCGGCGGGACGCCGGAGGTGCTCAACCTCTTCGGTTATACGGGCCTTGCGTCTCTCGCGGCGGCGCGTGCGGGTGCGCGCGTCACGCACGTTGATGCTTCGAAGAAAGCGATCGGCTATGCGCGCGCCAATCAGGCCGCCGCGAATTTAAGCGAGGCGCCCATCCGTTGGATCGTTGATGATGCGCACGCCTTCGTGCAGCGCGAGCTTCGGCGCGGCCGGCGTTATGACGGGATCATACTCGATCCGCCGAAATTCGGGCGCGGCCCTGATGGCGAAACCTGGCGTCTTGAAGAGGGCCTTGCCGCCCTGCTGAGTGATTGCGGTCGCCTGCTCCACGAAGAGCCTGGCGAGCGCTTCATGATCGCGACGATTTACGCCGTGCGTTTGAGCGTGCTCGCGCTCGCGCAAACCGCGCGCGAAGCTGTTCCCCATGAAGGCGCTTGGGAGATTGGCGAAATGGCGCTGCCGCATCAGAACGACGAGCGCCTGTTGCCGACCGCGATTTTCGCGCGTTGGACGGGTTAAGCTTCCACCCGTTCGAGCGGCGGGCGCGCCTTGACTTCCTGTAGCACACGACCGGCATAGGCCCGGCTCACAGGCACCTCCGCGCCGCTGGCCAGCACGGCGTAGAGCCGCCCGCCAAGATCGCGCCGCACGGAAGCCAGACGCCCCCAATTTACAAACGCCGAGCGGTGCACGCGCAGCATGACATCGGGATCGAGCCGCTCTTCGAGATTGGTCATGGTCTCGCGATAAAGCAGCGTACGGCCATCCCAATGGAGGCGCACATAATCGCGTTCCGCCTCGATCCGTTCGATTTCAGACACTGGAACGCGGAAAAAGCGGCCGCGCTCGCGGATCCAGAATTCGCGCTCATAGCCCGCCTCAGGCCGCGCGCGCTCCTCCGAGCGCAGCGCCTTCAGCACAGCGACAAGTTCCTGCGCGCGCTTTTTCGCATCCTCGGCGGCGCGGCGTTCGCGCGCGCGGCGGAGCGCGGCGGAGAGGCGATCGAACTCGACCGGCTTCAGGAGATAATCGACTGCCGAAGTCTCGAACGCACGCAGCGCATAGGTATCGAACGCTGTGACGAAAATCACAGCCGGCGCGCCGGCGGCCTCCAGCGCCTCGGCCACCGCGAAGCCATCCTTGATGGGCATGCGAATATCTAAAAGGATCACGTCCGGCTGGAGCTCGCGCACCGCCGCGATCGCCTTGGCGCCGTCATCGACCGCGCCGACGACAATGACATCGTCCATGGCGTTGAGCGCGAGACGAAGCCGGCGCAAGGCCAGCGGCTCGTCATCCGCCAACAGGACTCGCAATGGTTGGCTCAAGCACATCCTCCCGTTCAAAGGGCAGCCAGAATTCTATGACGCAGCCGCCCTGCGGGCGATTGCCGGCCGTGAGGCCGGCGCGATCGCCGTAATTCAATTTCAAACGCTCGCGCGCATTGGCGAGGCCGACGCCGCGGCGCGTCGCGCCGTTGGGCGGCAAGCCTGGCCCGTCATCCTCGACGCGCACGCGCAAGAGATCGCCGTCCCGCCACGCGGAGACGTCGATACGCCCGCCGGCGCCGGAAGGCGTCACAGCGTGCTTGATCGCATTCTCCAGCAGCGGCTGCAGGATGAGGCTCGGCAAGTGCGCGGCGGCGGCGTCGGGCGCGATCTCGAAGTGAACCGCGAGGCGATCGCCGAAGCGCGTCTGTTCGATTTCGAGATATTTGCGCTGCGCCTCGATCTCGACCGACAGCGGCGCGAGCTTGTGCGGGTTGCGATCCAGCGAATAACGCAGGAAGCCTGACAGGCGCAGCAGCATGGCCTCGGCCTGGTCGTTGCGGCGTTCGAGCACGAGGGTTGAGATCGCGTTCAGCGTGTTGAACAGGAAGTGAGGATTGATCTGGTAGTGCAGCATCCTGAGCTGCGCATCATGGGCGAGCGACTGAGCCCGGTTGATGGCGCCCGCCTGGGCGATGACGCGATGATGATAGTCCAGCATGATCTGCGCGGTCGCCCACAGCAGCAGCGCCCAGCCATACATGAAGGCGTAATCGAGCAAGGCGGCCGTTGCGCCCTCCCATGACGCGCCAAGAAACAAGGGCATTTGTTCTTCGGCGAAATGCATCACCGGCATCAGCACGCCGACGCCGACAATCAGCAAGGCGTACCGCCAGTGGGCAGGCGCGCGCGATCGCCACAGAAAGAGCGCCAGGAGCGCGCCGGTCGCGACCGCATAGCTCGCCACGACGAATGCGCGGTTCAGCAGGAAGGGAAAGCCCTGCGCCTCCGCCGGCGGCGCGCCAGCCGATAGCGCGGCGGCGGTGCGAAACCCGAAATAGACGAGCCAGAAAGCCACGTGAAGGAGCGCATGCTGGGTGAGCGCGCGCGCCGTGAGGGGCGGCTGGGCTTCGCGGTCCCCGCTGGATCGGCTCTGGTCGCGCCTCATGCCGCACTCTACCGGACTTAGTCAGACAAGCTGTTCCCGCTCGTCGCGGCCGGGCGACGGCTCGTCGCAATAAGCGGGCGGGGCGGAGCCTGTACGAGGCCAAGCCCGCTGGCCAGCGCGAACGCCAGCGCGGCGAGGCGTTTTGGATTTATGGCGCCCGGCGCAGCTCAGCCGTCGCAAATCGCCGCATCGCGCCGTCGGGCCCCGGGACAAAATCATCGATCTGGAGGTCGCCATCGGGTTGGATGCGGTATTCGCTGCGACCGCGCACGCTCGCGCCCTCGCTCCAGTCGACGATCAACGCGCCATTCTCCCGGCGCGGCGCAAGCGCATAGGTCGCGCCCTGGCTGTCGATCCAATTGCCGCCGGCGAGGGCGCCGTCCCGAAGCACATATTGCGCGCGGCCGGAAAACCGAATGGGCTCTCCGGCCGGCGGCCTCGCCTCGATGTCGATGTCGAGCGCCCAGGCGCGCGCGCCCAGCAACGGGGCGAACTGGGCTTCCACCGTCGACGGCATGCCCTGGAATTGGCCGGCGCCGCGCCAGCGGCCTTCAAGCCCACCGAAGCCGTTGGACTGCGCGAGGGTGGCGCATGCAGCCTCAAAGCAGAGCAGCAGAGCTAGGCAAAGGTGTTTCATCGAAGCAGCCTTCTAGCACACTTGGCGGGCAGCATGCGTCTCAACGCATGCCGCGCGCAAGGCGCGTGCGACCAGACGCGCAAACGGCCCCGTTGTCTCCAACGGGGCCGCTGCTGATCTCGAGCGCACTTTATGGGTGCGGGAGTAGGATTTGAACCTACGACCTTCAGGTTATGAGCCTGACGAGCTACC
>CADEEL010000055.1 GCA_902826335.1 uncultured Alphaproteobacteria bacterium | reverse complement strand
CCTAGAGCCTGATCGTTTGAGATTGAATCAATCTCAAACGTGAATCAGGCTCTAAATCATGAGTATAGAGCGCGATGACCGCCAAAACCGGCAGCTGCTTTTGGCGATCGCGCTCTAGGGCGACTGTTCCAAATTCAGCGCGGCGAGCAAACGTGGTTAGCGGCGAAACTGCGCGCAGCCTGGCTCGAATTCCGCGCGTGCGGCGTCGATCCGCGCGAGGGAGCGCTGGTTGCTGACGATCGGCGCTGGGGCGTGGCCGAGATGATGCGGGATGAGCGCGGTCGCCTGGCGCAAATCCTCGGGGACGAGCGCCTGGGCCATACCGCCCGTCATGCATTCGCAATAGCCATCGCTTTGGTGGCGCTGACAGGCGGCGCGGTACGCGCGGCGCGCCTGACGGATCTCCTCGTCGCTGGCCGAGCTGCGCGCATCAACCGTGTACGCGGGCGCGGCGCGATCGAGCGCGCTGGCGCCATTATGGACGCTGAGCGCACAGGCGGCGCACAGCGCGAATGCCGCTATCCAGGCTTTCATGGCGGACTCCTGAAATTCACCTGCGCTTGATAACACCAAGGTTGCGCGCGCGCAGCCCGGTGCGCATCTGGAGCGAATGCGGATTATTGGCGGTCGCTTCAAGGGACGCACGCTCGCAGCGCCGACCGGGCGCGCGACGCGCCCAACGTCCGATCGGGCGCGCGAAGCCGTGTTCAACATTCTGGAGCATGCGGATTGGTCTCCAGGACTGGAGGGGCGGCGCGTGCTGGATCTCTTCGCCGGCGCCGGGGCGCTGGGCCTTGAGGCGCAGTCACGCGGGGCGGCGTTCGCACTCTTCGTTGAGACCGACGAGACCGCCCGCGGGGCCATCCGCGCCAACATCGAAGCGCTTGGTCTGTTCGGGACGACGCGCGTTCATCGGCGTGACGCGACCGATCTGGGCGAAAAGCCAGCGGGGCTGGGCGCGCCGTTCGATCTCGTCTTCCTCGATCCGCCCTATGGGCGCGGCCTGGGTGAGCGGGCGCTGCCGCGCCTCGCCTCTGGGGGCTGGATCGGGCCGGGGGCGCTTGTTGTGTTCGAGTGCGGCGCCGACGAGACGCCGGCCCATCCGGGCTTCGCGCTGCATGACGCGCGAACCTATGGCGCGGCCAAGGTGCTGTTCCTAGGGCCCGACGCTCAAGGCGCGCCAACGCATTTGGGGTCCGCCTCGGACTCGGGCTAACCTATGAGGCTGAATCGGATCGGCTTGGAGGCGCGCATGACCAAGAAACTCGCCGCGGAATTCATCGGCACTTTCGCGCTCGTCCTGTTCGGGTGCGGGGCGGCGGTGTTGGCTGGCCAGCAGGTTGGGCAATTGGGCATTTCATTCGCGTTCGGGCTCGCCATCGTCGCCATGGCTTACGGAATTGGACCGGTGTCCGGCTGCCACGTGAATCCAGCGGTGAGCTTCGGCGCCTATGTCGCCGGGCGCATGAACTTCAACGAGTTCATCGGCTATGCGATCGCGCAATGCCTCGGCGCCATCGTCGGCGCGGGCGCGCTTTATCTGATCGCGACCGGCAACCCGGCGTTCGACATCAACGCGACCGGCCTCGGGCAGAACGGCTATGGCGAGCAGTCTCCGGGCGGCTATTCGCTGATGGCGGGCTTCGTGTTCGAGGTGTTGGCGACATTCCTGTTCCTGGTCGTGATCCTGGGTTCAACGGGCGCAGGCTCACCCACGCAATTCGCCGGTCTGGCGATCGGACTGACTTTGGTGGTCATCCACATCATCGGCATTCAGGTGACGGGCGTATCGGTCAATCCTGCGCGTTCGCTCGGGCCGGCGCTGTTGGCGGCGGGGCCGGCCGTCAGCCAGCTCTGGCTGTTCATCGCCGGGCCGCTGATTGGCGCGGGCCTCGCAGGCATGGCGTTCAGGACGAAATTCTTGAGCGCGTAGAATGCTGGACTCCATGTCAGCGACGCTGAGCGCACATCAGGCGGCGGCGGGGCCGTCATCCGCCGATGAGATCTATCTCGCCCTGGTGCGGGATATTCTCGCCGACGGCGTCGATCGGCCGGATCGCACCGGCGTGGGCACGCGCGGCGTGTTCGGGCGCCAGATGCGGTTTGATCTGGCCGCCGGCTTCCCGCTGCTGACGACGAAGAAGCTGCATCTCAAGAGCATCATCTATGAGCTGCTCTGGTTCCTGCGCGGCGATACGAATGTGCGCTGGCTACAGGACAAGGGCGTCACGATCTGGGATGAATGGGCGGATGCGGAGGGCGAGCTTGGCCCTGTCTATGGCAAGCAATGGCGCTCCTGGGAGAGCCGGGACGGGCGCGAGATTGATCAGATCAAGGCTGTGATCGAAGGCTTGCGCGCCAATCCAAATTCACGCCGGCATATCGTATCGGCGTGGAATCCGGCGGATGTCGATCAGATGGCGCTGCCGCCTTGCCACTGCCTTTTTCAGTTTCATGTCGCCGAAGGGCGCCTCTCGTGCCAGCTCTATCAGCGCAGCGCGGATGTGTTCCTGGGCGTGCCGTTCAACATTGCGTCGTATGCGTTGCTTACGTTGATGATCGCGCAGGTGACGGGCCTTTCGCCAGGCGCGTTCATCCATACGCTCGGCGATGCGCACCTCTATTTGAATCATATTGAGCAAGCGGAGCGGCAAATCGCCCGCACGCCTTTTCCCGCGCCGATCATGCGGCTCAATCCGGCGGTGAAGGACGTGTTCGCCTTCACTTATGACGATTTCACGCTGGAGAATTATCAGGCGCACCCGGCCATCAAGGCGCCGATCGCGGTCTGAGCGGTTTAGACATCAACCGCGACCATGCGCATGGGTCGCAGCTGATCCTGCAATGTCGCGATGGCCACCCGCTCGATGCGGGCGCTGTTTTTGAGCGCGCCCATGTGCAGCTTGAGGTGAAGCGCGATGAGTTCGCCCGCGTGCGCGTCAAACGCCAACTCTGCGGCGTTGGTTTGCCAGGAGAGGCCGCCGCCGAACCCAGCGCGCACGACATGCGCGCCCGGCGCAACCAGCAGGCTGGCGAAGCGCGGGCTTTTCAATTGCGTTATGTCGCGGCCGTCGAGGCTGACATTCATGCCGGCGGCGAGGCCTACAAGGCCGGTGCGCACCAGATAAAGTCGCGCGTGTGTTGGGTCTGGCGCGAACGCAAGCGCGGCAGCGCGCGTGGCCGTGTCGGCGTCGCGTACGCGCCGATTGCCGGTGAGATTGTTCGCGGCGTAGGCGGCGATGACGCCGAACACGGCGCCTGGAAGATACGTCGTCCAATCCGGTTTGGCGCCCGCCGCCTGCGCCGCGAACACCAGCAGAATACTGATCAGCGCCGCGACCGAGAGGCCGGTCAGAACGGGCGCAAGCCATTTTGGCATGACGCGTTCAGCCCGCGACGTTCCGTTTCTCCAGCATCGACTCGAAATTCGCCCACACGCCCTCTTGCCCATGCCAATCGCCGCGCGTGGCGGCCTTGGAATATTCCGTAGCGCGCGCCTCGAAGAAATTGGCGTGCTCGACGCCGTTCAAGATCGCGGTGAGCCACGGGATCGGGTGCTCGCTCTGTCCGTAGAGCTTGGGCAGTTGCAATTGGCCGAGACGCCAGTCGGCGATGTAGCGGATATAGGCTTTGATATCCTCCGGCGTCATGCCTTCGACGGGGCCGAGTTCGAACGCCAGATCGATGAACTTATCTTCGAGACCGACGACATGGCGGCAATTTTCGACGATGTCGTCCTTCACGCCTTGCGTCAGCGCGCCGGTCTCTTTCGCCAGCGCGTGGAAGAGCTTGATCATGCCCTCGCAATGGAGGCTCTCGTCGCGCACCGACCAGGTGACGATCTGGCCCATGCCCTTCATCTTGTTGAAGCGCGGGAAGTTCATCAGCATGGCGAAGGACGCGAAGAGCTGCAGGCCTTCGGTGAAGGCGCCGAACATCGCCACCGTGCGCAGCACGTCCGGGATCGTCTCGACGCCAAACTCTTGCATGTAATCGTGCTTGGCCTTCATCTCTTCGTATTCGAGGAAGGCCGCGAACTCCGCCTCGGGCATGCCGATGGTTTCAAGCAGAAGCGCGTAGGCGGCGATGTGCACCGTCTCCATGTTGGAGAAGGCGCTCATCATCATCTTGATCTCGATCGGCTTAAAGACGCGCCCGTAGCGCTCCATGTAATTGTCGTTCACCTCGACGTCGGACTGCGTGAAGAAGCGGAAGATCTGGGTGAGCAGGTTGCGTTCCTGGTCGGAAAGCTTGGTCGCCCAGTCCTTGCAATCCTCGCCGAGCGGCACTTCCTCGGGCAGCCAGTGAACCTGCTGCTGCCGGCGCCAGAAATCATAGGCCCAGGGATAGCGAAACGGCTTGTAGGCACGCGACGGCGTCATCAGACCGGGAAGCTTCTCGCCATTATCGCCGAACGCCATGAGGGGCTCCATAATATTCTATATGTAGAGTGTGGCGGCGAGCTCGCCACCAGATATTGCGGAAACTGGAGGGATTCGCATGAATCCTTCCTTGCCAGAGTCTGTGATGATGTCTGTGACGATTCCAGGCCGGTAGGCGATGCGCAAAAAGAAAGGGCGCGCCCGAGAGCGCGCCCCTGGGGCCCCCCGGCCCGTTCCGTACCTCGAGGTTAGTGCCGCCAGGTCAGCGTCACGCCCAAGAAGCTTTCATCCTCGCTCCAGCCTTGCGAGGTGTTGTTCGAATAGCTGATTTCGCGCTGCGTCAGGGCGAACGAGGTCTGCAATCCGCGGAACTCGTAGCTGACGCCGATCTGCGTATCGCCGATGGTGACCCGGTCCTGCAGGCGCAGACCGCGCGTGCCCGGCAGGCCGGTTTCGGGCGTCCACGTCAGCGCCTGGCCGTCCGACGCGAGGAACATGTACCAAGCGCCCTGGCTCTGCTGGCGCCACGGGCGGACAATATCCGTTAAATTGCGCCCAACGCGGACTTCGGCCCCAATCCCCGTGCGCCCGATATCGCCGCTCTCATCGACCGTGATGCTCGCGCGTTGGGCGAGCGCAAAGTCCAGCCCCAGGCCCGTTTGGGAATCGGGCGCCGAGATGGCGACCTCATACCGCCGCGGCGCCGTGTCGGTCTGGAAATAGGGTTCGGCGCGAGTGGCCGAGAGCGTGGAAAAGCGCGGCGCCCATTCCTCTCGGGCCGAGAGCACGAACAGAGGCGCGGAGTCCTCTTCCGTAAGGCGGATGCCCTCAAGCGCGGATTGTTGTGGGCCGGCGGCGGCGGAAGCGTCGTCGAGCGCCGGAGCGGAAGCCAAGCCCGTCAGGCTGACAAGGCCGGCAAGCACGAGTGCACGTGCAACCATGGCGAGTCTCATCCCTCAAGTGTTGGACGGCGTGGTTAATGGGCGGTTACGCCGTCTCGTTGTGCAGGGAGGTTCGCGCGGGGCGGGCCTCCGGGCAAGCGCCTTGCAAGACCGGCGCCCAGAATTCGCCTATTTTTAAGCACGATCGGCGAGGGAGCGTTGCATAAGAACAACGTCGAGCGCGCGGCCGAATTTGACGCCGACGCGCTGCAGCAATCCAACCTGGCGAAAGCCGAGCGCGGCGTGCAGGCCGATCGAGGCCTTGTTCTCCCCATCGCCGATGACCGCAACGACCTCGCGAACGCCGTCATCCTTGAGTTGTTGGAGGAGGTGGATGAGGAGGGCCTTGGCGACGCCCTGGCCCATTTGCGCGGGGGCGACATAGACGGAATCCTCGAAAGTATGGGCATACGCTTCGCGGTCGCGAAATTGTTGTGCATATGCGAAGCCGACGATGCGGGTGACGTCCCGAGTCGGGCTGGCGACCAGAAAGGGCGCGTTTTTGGACACCAGGCGGGACCAACGATTCGTCATTTCGGCAAGGTCCGGCGGGTCGGTCTCGAACGTGCCCGTCCCAGTCATGACATGGTGTGCGTAGATGAGCTGAACCTGATCCAGGTCCTGCTCGAAGCAGGGGCGCACGATGAAGGCGGGGCGCTTCTCGGCCATGGGCCTCGCTTGCGGTGGGGCGGGGGCGCCCGTCAACCGGCGCGCACGCGGCTTTTACGCGCGGATTGACCGCGACGCCCAGCTTGAATGTCGCGCCGCGCGGGAGGCCGGCGCCGGATCGCGCAATCGAGGCGTGTTCGCCTCGCTCGAGTCGGCGTGATTGTTACATGCTCGTTCCGCGCTTCGACTTCGCTCAGCGCGACGGTGTGGGTGTTGTACTGGCGCTTAATCCTCGCCGTCGCGCTGAGCATGCCCTAAGCTTGGCGAAGGGCTTGTCGAAGCGTGGGGCGCACACGCGCACAGCTACGTCGCCTGCGGGGTGAATTCGCCTCGTTAAACTGCTCCGGCTCCGGCCGTTCGCGCGGCGCAACGTCCAATCCAGCCTGCGCAGTGAAGCCGCGCGCAAGAAGCCGCATCCGCGCCAAGCTCGGCTTTCGCGGACACGCATCATTTTCTCTTCACTTCCACGCTCCCAAGATGGGAGCCCGGGGCGCGCAAGCCGCGCCGAAGGGTGGTTCATGCCGACATTGCTGCCGGCGGCTATAAAGACGCGACAAACGCGCCCCGGACGAAACGTTGATGCTCGCATGCGGCCCAGCGAAGAGGTCTTAACTCCCGCCGCAGAGGCGCTCAGCGCGCGGGCCGCGTCCGTTCGCGGGCCCCGGATCTCCAACCAATGCCGAACTCGGCTGGCTTTCGTGAGATTGCTCTCACAGTTCGCGCTCGTTTCGCCCTCTTGCGTCGGTTTGGCTCGGATCCAAGCGACCTCCCGTGCAAGAGGAGTGGAGATATTATCCGTGGACGGACTGGGTCGGATTTCTTTTTTGAGTTCCCCGAATTCGCTCCGATGTCGCATCGTTCCGCGCTTCGACAAGATCAGCGCGACGTGGCAGATTTTGCTGGCATATCAGGGTGGATGTTCTGTTCCACGTCGCGCTGAGCCCAGTCGAAGCGCGGGCGGCGAGCGTCACTATTGTCCTCCGGTTCGGTGCGAGTCTTTCCCACATCCCGCGCGCTCACGCGCCGCGACACAGCCGCTCAAGCGCCGCCAAAGGCGGAGCCCGGAACCCCGTGCCTTACGCGGCGCTTTTTGATCCCCTGGGTTCCGGCTCGAGCTTCGCTCGGCCGGAATGACGACACTGAGATGCAGTCCTGCCGTGCGGCGCGACGTTGCATCATCCGCTACCATGACGCTGCGTGCAATGGCGCCAGCGCTTACGCCGCCTTGAGCGCACGCTCCGAGAATTCAGCGAGCGCGCGCTCGAAGCTTTCTTGAGTCGGCGCATCGATGCGCACTGGCGCGCGCCCGTCATCGAAATAGGCCGCGCCGTCGAGCCCGGTGAAGACCCGGCATTCCGCGATCGCCTTTCCGGTCTCGGCTTCGAGCAGAAGGTTCAGCTCAAACGCATCGTCGCCCTCGGCGGCGGGCGATTCGGTGAGGCGCGCGTGTTGCGCCTTCAAGCGCTTGGCCAGCGTGCCGCAGGCGCGGCGCACGCGCGCGCTGACTTCCGATTGCGCCTTCATCTGCTCGGCCAAAAGGTCCTGCATTTCGTGCACGGGATTCGGGCTCATTGGCATGCGAGGCACTCCTCATAGTCTGTTCGTTCGGCAAGTTGCGGCGATTCTCGTTCCGGCGCCTCCTCGCTATTGGCGAATCCGGCGCGCTGCACGCTCTTGGAGCGGCAATAATACAGAGACTTAACGCCGCGCTCCCACGCCATCCAATGCAGCATGTGGAGATCCCATTTATCGACATCGCCCGGCAGAAACATGTTGAGCGACTGGCTCTGGCAGATAAGCGGCGTGCGATCGGCCGCCAATTCCACGATCCAGCGCTGATCGATCTCGAACGCCGTCTTGAACACGGCCTTTTCATCCTCGCTGAGGAAGTCGAGGTGCTGGACCGAGCCTTCGTTCTTCAGGATCGAGGACCAGACGGTTTCAGTGTTGCGGCCTTTGTCGATCAAGACTTGCTCAAGATAAGGGTTCTTCACCGCGAATGAGCCGGACAAGGTCTTGTGCGTGTAGATATTGGCCGGGATGGGCTCGATGCCGGCGCTGGTTCCTCCGCAAATGATGGAGATCGAGGCTGTCGGCGCGATGGCGAGCTTATGGGAAAAGCGCGCCATGATGCCGGTCTCGGCCGCGTCCGGGCAGGGGCCGCGCTCCTTGGCGAGCTTGACGCTGGCGGCGTCCGCGCCGCGGCGGATGTGCTTGAAGATGCGCAGATTCCACACCTTCGCCATCGCCGATTCCATCGGAATCGATTTCGATTGCAGGAACGAGTGGAAGCCCATGAGGCCGAGGCCCACGCTGCGTTCGCGATAGGCGGCGTATTTCGCGCGCTCCATTTCCGGCGGGGCGCGCTCGATGAAGTCTTCCAGCACATTGTCGAGGAAGCGGAAGATGTCTTCGAGGAAGGTCTCGTCCTTCTCCCATTCGTCGAATTTTTCAGCGTTGAGCGAAGAGAGGCAGCACACGGCCGTGCGCTCCTTGCCGTTATGATCAAGCCCCGTGTGCAGCATGATCTCCGAGCAGAGATTCGACTGGCGCACCTTGAGGCCGAGATCGCGCTGATGCTTGGGCAGCTGCGCGTTCACTGTGTCGGAGAAGATGATGTAGGGCTCGCCCGTCTGCAGGCGCAGTTCGAGAATCTTCTGCCAGAGCTTGCGGGCGTTGACGTGCTTCAGCGGCGCCTGGTCCTTAGGGCTGCGCAGCGCGAAGGGCAGGTCGTCCCGCACGGCGATCATGAATTCGTCAGTAATGTTGATGCCGTGATGGAGGTTGAGGCTCTTGCGGTTGAAATCGCCAGCGGCTTTGCGGATCTCGAGGAATTCCTCGATTTCCGGATGGTGCACATCGAGGTAGCAGGCGGCCGAGCCGCGCCGCAGTGAGCCTTGGCTGATCGCCAGGGTGAGCGAATCCATCACGCGGATGAACGGGATGATGCCGCTCGTCTGCCCGTTCTGGCCGACCTTTTCGCCGATGGAACGAACGCCGCCCCAATAGGTGCCGATGCCGCCGCC
>CADEEL010000054.1 GCA_902826335.1 uncultured Alphaproteobacteria bacterium | reverse complement strand
GAAGGCCCGCAAACCCTCGCGCTCAAGCGCGCGAACCGCCACGGCCTTATCGCCGGCGCGACCGGCACAGGAAAGACCGTAACGCTGCAAGTGTTGGCCGAGCAATTGGCGGGCGAGGGCGTCTCAGTCTTCTGCGCCGACGTGAAAGGCGATTTGTGCGGCATCGCCGCGCCCGGCGATCCCCCACCCGCCTGGGCGACCCAGCGCGCGGCGGATATCAAGCTTGAGAATTACGCGCCGGGCGCGCCGCCCGTCGTGTTCTGGGATTTGTACGGCGAACAGGGCCACCCCGTGCGCGCCACGGTGACCGAGATGGGCCCGATCCTCATGGCCCGCGTGCTCGACGCCAGCGACGCCCAGGAAGGCGCGATCACCGTCGCCTTCAAGCTCGCCGACGATGAAGGCCTCGCCCTGCTCGACATGAAGGATTTGCGCGCCCTGCTCACGCACGTCTCGGAGAACGCGGAAGATATCGGCAAGCGCTACGGACTTGTCTCGCCCACCACCATCGCCGCGTTGCAGCGCAAATTGCTGCAGCTTGAAATGAGCGGCGCGGAAATTTTCTTCGGCGAGCCCGCGCTCGACCTCATGGACATGATGCGCACGGCGCCTGATGGGCGGGGCGTCGTCAACGTGCTCGCGGCTGACAAATTGGTGCAATCGCCGCGACTCTATGCGACTTTTCTGCTGTGGCTCCTCTCGGAATTGTGGGAGACGCTGCCCGAGGCCGGCGACCTCGACAAGCCAAAGCTCGTCTTCTTCTTCGATGAGGCGCATTTGTTGTTCAATGATGCGCCAAAGGAATTGCTTGATCGTGTCGAGCAAGTCGCGCGGCTGATCCGTTCCAAGGGCGTGGGCGTCTATTTCATCACGCAAGCGCCGTCCGACGTGCCCGACATGGTGCTCTCCCAATTGGGAAACCGCATCCAGCATGCGCTGCGCGCTTATTCGCCGGCGGACCAGAAAGCCGTGCGCGCGGCGGCGAATTCGTTCCGCGCCAATCCAGGCGTCGATGTCGCCAAGGAAATCCAGGAATTGCACGTTGGCGAGGCGCTCGTATCCGTGCTTGACGCTAAGGGCGCGCCAACCCCGGTGGCGCGCACGCTGATCCGCCCACCCGCCTCGCGCGTCGGCCCGCTGACGGCGCAGGAGCGCGCCGCCATCATCGGGGCGAGCGCACTGGCGAAAAAATACGCCAAGTCGATCGATCGCGAGAGCGCGTATGAAATCCTCGCCAAGCGCGCTGAACAAGCCGAACGCGCAGAGGCGCGCGACGCCGAACGCGCGGAGCGCGAAGACGCTCAACCGGCGCGTCCGCGCGCCGCGTCACGCACCACTGTGCGCGCGCGCAGCACTGCGGTGGAGCGCGTTGGCGGGCGCGTGGCCAGCGGCGTTTTCAACACGCTCGCGCGCGAACTTGTTCGTGGCATATTCGGCACGCCGCGCCGGCGCCGGCGCTGAACGTGGTATTTGCACTCATGGTTGATTGACGCGCGCGAGGCCTCTTGCGAAGTGAAAGCGCGCCCGCTGGGGCCGCGATTTCGCGGGGGCGTAGGCGGCGTCGGGGATCCTTGCGGTCGTCGGCGTCGCTTCACGCCGCTTAACCGAGAACAAGACCCGCCTTCCATGCCGCATCGCGCACCGGCAAAGCGAGATAAGCGTTCGACCGCATCTCCATCAACCGCGAAGCGGTGCGTTCGAATTCGAAACTCTGATCGCCAACTGTGTAAAGCTCGAACGGCTGGGCCTCGGCGCTCATGATGAGCTTCGCTTTCGCCTCGTAGAGCGCGTCAATCAGGGTGCGAAGGCGCGCCGCCTCTTCACGCATGGCGCCGCTCATGCGCGGAACGTCTTCAAGAAGCAGAGTGTGAAATCGTTCGGCGATTTCAAGAAAGTCACTGGGGCCGAGCGGGCGCGCGCACAGCTCATCGAAAGTGAAGCGCGCCACGCCGGCCGCCTGACGCTCAACCCTCAGGGCGCGCCCATTCACTTCGAGTGCAACGGGCATCGGCGCCGCCCCGTGCGTCAAGCGCAGCCAGGCGGCGTTCATCGCCTCATCCGAAGCGGGGCCAAGCGGAGCGTAATAGACCGGCGCGGCCTGAAGATGCGCGAGGCGGTAATCGTGCGGGCCATCGAGGTGAAGAATCGCGAGGTTTTCCTTGAGAAGCGCAATGAAGGGCATGAAAAGTTGGCGATTGATCCCGTTCTTGTAGAGATCGTCGGGCGCCCGGTTCGAGGTGGCGACGATCACCACGTCCAAGGCGAAGAGCTGTTCAAACAGGCGCCCGAGGATCATTGCGTCGGCGATGTCCGTCACCTGGACTTCATCGAAGCACAAGAGTCGCGCCTGCGCGGCGACGGCGCGCGCGGCGCGCGCGATGAGTTCGTCCTGCTCAGTTTGCCGCGCGGCCCGCGCCCGCCGCATGAAATCATGCTGCGTCCGCATGAATTCGTGAAAATGAACACGGCGTTTTGGCGTGATCTCGGCGCTTTCGAAGAAGAGATCGAGCAGCAATGATTTGCCTCGCCCCACAGGGCCCCACAGGTAAAGGCCGCGCGGGCGGCGGCCCTTGTTCAGCACATTGCCAGGCCGCCAGTCGCGCAAGCCTCGCGCGGTTTCATCGAGTGCGGCGGCGACGCGCGCCTGCGCCGCATCCGCCTCCAACTGGCCGCGCGCAACGCGCTGGCGATAAAGGCTGAGCATCACCGCGTCCGGCCCAGTTCCAGGCGCACATAGTCCAACGCGTGTTCATCGGCGCCTAGCGCGGCGCGCCAGACTACATTCGCTCGCCAGAAATAAGCCGGCGTTCGCAGTGTAGCTTCGTTGACTGAAACAATGGCGGCGATCCGCTCATGCGACGCGATCACCCATTCAAGGGCGCCTTCCTGCGCCGCATCAAGGCGAGGCGTCGGGCCGACACGGACGCGCGCGGCGAGCGTGCGCGTGTCGCGCACGCGCGCGACCTCGGCGACGTGGAAAAGTCGCGCGGCGTTCTGCTCGGCGCGCTCGGCCGTGACGATCACGCGGACGGCAAAACCGGCGCCGCGTAGATCCGCCGCCGCCTCGGCGATCGACGGCGCGCGGCGCAATTCCGGCGGCGACGCGACCAGCCAGACCGTGGGCCCTTCCCCGCCCGCATCGATCCATGGCGCGGCCTCAAGGGCCGCCGATAGCGTCTCGGCCTGTGAAGCGATCGTCACCGGCCGCGCCGCGATGACATGGGCGAGCCCACCAAGGCCCGCAATCGCGAATCCAGCGGCGGCGGCGACCGCCGTAGCCAAACCAGCGAGCATGACGGGGCGACGCACCAGGGCGCGCTTGCCGCGTTGCGTTTGGTGAGTTTGGGCGATAACCACGCACGCCAGAAAGCGCGGCGCGCGCCAGCGCGCAAGTCCGGCGCCCTTTTCCGGCCTTGCTCTTCGTGGTGATCTTGCGTGCATGAGTGAATTGTCCGCGGCCGGCGGCCCGGCGCGCCCGCCTGAGGCGGCGCGCCATATCGTGGATGTGCTGATCGAGGAACGCGCGCCGCGCCTCTCGCGCGGGCGCGCCTGGCCGCTGGTGCGCCCGCCGCTCTATAGCGTTTTGAACTATCGCAAGGCGGTCCAGATGGCGGACGCGATCGCGCCGCTGCCCGGCGCGGCCGCGCTCGATCATGTCAGCGATCTGCTGCGCCTCCAGGTGCAGACCTATGGCGCGGCCCGGCTGCCTCGCGATGGCGCGTTCATCGTGCTCGCAAACCACCCGACCGGCATAACGGATGGCGTCGCGGTTTACGATGCGCTGAAGCCGTTGCGGCCCGATGCGATGTTCTACGCCAATTCCGATGCGCACCGTGTGTGCCCGCGCTTCGACGACGTGCTTATTCCGGTGGAATGGGTGCTCGCCAAGCGCACGCGGGAGCGCACGCGCACGACGCTCAAAATGACAGGCGAAGCCTTCGCGGCGGGCCGACCGCTTGTGGTGTTTCCCGCCGGACGCCTCGCGCGTGTACGCGGCGACGGGCGCCTCACCGATCCGGAATGGATGCCATCGGCCGTCAGCCTCGCGCGCAAATACCGATTGCCGATCATCCCCTGCCATGTGACCGGGCCTTATGCGTTCTGGTTTCATCTGTTCGACAAGGTTTCGCGAGAATTGCGCGACATCACCTTGTTTCATGAATTGCTGAACAAGCAGGGAAATCTCTATCGCTTGACATTCGGGCCGCCGATCGCCGGCGACGACTTGGAAGCGGACGCGGCGATCCTAACGCGCAAGATCAAGCACTATGTGGAGCGCGTTCTGCCCGCGGCGCCAGATGCGGCGTTCGATCCGTCCGGGCCGGAATGCACGTGGCGCGATGCGCCGGACCAGACCTTTACGCAAGGCGATAGAGCTTAGCCGAGCCCGACCGCGGCGCCTGCCCCGACGATGCCTTCTTCAATCGGTTCGGCGATATCCAGGCTGTTCACCCGCGCGATGGCGCCCAGCATCGCGGCCGAGGGCTTCAGCGCGCGCCGCTGCGTCACGCGATCGACGCCGATCAAGCCGAATGTCGGCCGGTAGCCGGACAGCCATTCGTAATTGTCCAGCAAAGTCCAATAGACATAGCCGCGTATATCGACGCCGTCCGCCAGCGCGTCCCTTACGCTGTCGAGCGCCGTGCGGATGAAGGCGCGGCGTTCGGCATCGTTCGCCGTCGCGATGCCGCTTTCAGTGACGAGGATGGGCTTGCGCGTCTGAGCCCAGGCGTCGCGACAGGCGAAGCCGAGCGCCTCGGGGCGATACTCATACCCCATCATTGTCCGCACGCAGCCTTTCGGGCGCCCCGGGCGACCATCGCGGAAATGCATCATGCGCGTATAGGTTTGCACGCCGATGAAATCGTCCTTGGCCGTCGCAGCGTAATAAGGCGCGTAAACAGCCGCTCGGTAGCGGGCGAGCGCTTCGCGCGCGTCGTCGTGATCTTCCGCCTCATCCTCCTGGATCGACATCGTCATCCCCACGGGCACGTGCGGCGCGGCCGCGCCGATGGCGTCGCGCGCCTTGGCATGGGCGGCGCAGGCGCGTTCGGCATATCCGGCGCCGCCTGCGAACAGGTAAAAACTCTCCAGCGGCGCGCCCAACGCGCTTTGCGCGGCCGCGCGCCGTTCGGCCGCCTCGGGGCCGTCAAGCGCACGCAAGCGCTTCTGCGCAACAAGCGTATCGGGAATGTTGATCTCGTTGATCGTGCATGCCCAGGCAAGCTCGTGCGCGAGGGCGTCGGCGGTTCGTTCGCAATAGCGGGCGAAGCAATCGATGATGCGATCATCGGCCCAACCGCCCTGCCGTGCGACCCAGCGCGGTGAGGTGAAATGATGAAACGTGCCGATGGGCTGCACGCCCCGCGTCCAGCAGGCCTCGATCACGCGTCGATAATGATCAAGCGCGGCCATCGAGAACGCGCCCTCCTCTGGCTCGATGCGCGCCCATTCGATGGAGAAGCGGTAGGCGTTGAGGCCAAGGCCCGCGAGCAGCGCGATGTCATCACCGTAGCGGGCGGCGTGATCACATGCGTCGCCGGACGGCTCCACAAACAGCGAGGGCCGCGCATGCTCCAGCGCCCAGCAATCGGCGTTCCAATTTCCGCCCTCCACCTGGTGGGCCGCCGTCGCCGCGCCCCAGACGAAGCCTGAAGGAAATTCGCCCATGGTTCCTCCCGTGCGCAATTGCGGTTTCAGGCCGAGTGGAGACCGGTCGGCCGCTCGGAAACCGCAATAATCAATAATTAGACTGCGTTCGTCCTCATTTTCGATTTTTCGAAAATGAAAAATCAGGCCGGAAAACCGGTTCCCACTTTTCCTGAACGCGGTCTAAGAATGGCCTCGCCTGCGCGCCGCGCCTTCATTAGAATTGGCCGAATTCAGGATCTTCGCAATGATCGGATTCTTTTTACGGCAAGTGCGTGGGCCGCTGGTGCTTGTGCTGCTGATCGCGGCGATCGGCTACGGCTACTTCCTCACCCGATTGCTGCCCTTCTGGGCCGAGATGCAGGCGGCCGCGGGCGGCGCGGAATTGCAGGAGACGCTGTTCTATTCAGCCGAACGCGCCGGAGCCGCGCTCGGGAGCTATGACGCGCCCTTGCGCCGCGGCGCGCTGAGCTTTTACGCGCTGGACATCGTCTTTGCCGGGCTCTTCGCTTCGGCGCTGGCGGGCCTGATGGCCTATGGGCTGCGCCGCCTCCATGCCGAAGCGACGCCGTGGCGCTTCGCGCTTATTCTGCCGCTGGCGAGCGGCGGGTTCGACCTCCTCGAAAACGCCCTGCTTGCGATTGCGCTGGCGACAAATCCCGCCGCGCCGGGCTTGATTGGAACGATCGCCGGCGTGGCGACGGGCCTCAAGCTCACGCTCGGCATGATCGCAGCGCCGCTGACTCTGCTGCTGCTGATCGCCGCCGGCGGGCGCCATGCCTGGCGCCAGCTCAATCCGAAATCTGACTAGCCGGACGGCTCAGTACCAGCCGCGAATGTACATGAGCCAAGCCGTTTCAGGCTTTGGAGGAATGCGCGCCCACCGCTTGGCCAAGTTTTCGACTTCACGATATATACGGTCATTGTTCGCACGTGTGCGTATCTGCTCGATGATCTGTTTGCACGAGCGCCAGTTGCGCAGGAATTCGCCGTACATGTAACGCTTGCAGATCATCTCATCGAGGATTTGATCGCGTATTCCGATCGCCATGATCTCGTAGTAATTGAGTATGGATCGCACGACGTCCGGCGCCAACTCGAACGGGCTCTCCTCCGCGTTCACAATTCGAACGGAAAGGGTCGAACTGGTTGATTCCTCGGTCTCGGCCGGAGGCGCCGACCGCGTCGAGACGGATGACGCACTTGCCTGTATGCGTGGCGGCGCGGGCTCGCTGTGATTTTGGAATTCGTCGATTGTCGCCGTTTCAATGAAGTGCCGAAAGTGAGCGAGGCGGCGCTCACAAAGGATGTAGTCCTTATCCCAGATTTTCTCGACGATGACTTCCAACGTCAGCTTTTTGCGCTCAGTCACCCTGGAAAAACGCATCGCCACGAAGGTCGCCGCCGCGCCGATGACGGCGGCGATCAGGGCTGTAAAAAACTGATTGTCCGCCCAAGCCGGCACGCGATCCCCCGCCAAGGGGAGACTAGAAAAAGGAAAGGGGCGCTACAAGCGCCCCACTACCTTTGGTTGGCTATTGTGCGAACCGCGGCGCATGCGCCGCAGCGCCAATCAGAAGCCCGGCCACGTTTCCAAACGAGTCATTTCAGTCTCCATGCCAGCCTTTGCCGGAGCGAAGGCGTTGCTTCTTAAAATAGGCGCCGTTAACCCCTGATGAAGGGGCATATTCGGCGACCGCCTCTGCGAATTCGCGGGGCAGGACTCGGAACGCCAAGCCCGCTCCTGTGAATGCCAAATTTAGATAATTGCGTCCAGCCGATATTGCGGCGCTTCACGCCTTCCGCTCCACCATATCCTGCTTGATCGCGGCGATCGCCTGCGCGGGGTTGAGCCCCTTGGGGCAGACTTGCGCGCAATTCATGATCGTATGGCAGCGATAGAGGCGGAACGGATCCTCCAAGGCGTCGAGGCGCTCGCCGGCCGCTTCGTCCCGGCTATCGGCGAGCCAGCGGCGCGCCTGCAGCAGCGCGGCGGGACCGAAGAAGCGATCCCCGTTCCACCAATAGGAAGGACAGGACGTAGAGCAGCAGGCGCACAGGATGCACTCATAAAGCCCATCGACCTTGCCGCGATCGGCCTCGCTCTGGCGCCACTCGGTTTGCGGCGCGGGTGTCGTCGTATGCAGCCAGGGCTCGATCGCCGCGTATTGCGCGTAAAAATTGCTGAGATCGGGCACAAGGTCCTTCAGCACGGGCTGGTTCGGCAGCGGTGAAATTGTGATCGCGCCGGACGGCAGCTCATCCATGCCCTTCGTGCAGGCCAGCGTGTTGCGCCCGCCGACATTCATGGCGCACGAGCCGCACACGCCCTCGCGGCAGGAGCGGCGGAACGTCAAGGTCGCGTCCATCGTGTTCTTGATGGCGATCAACGCGTCGAGCACCATGGGCCCGCACGCGTCTAGATCGACATCATAAATGTCCCAGCGAGGATTTTCGCCCGTATCCGGATCATAGCGATAGACTTTGAACCGCCGCACGCGCTTGGCGCCCGGCTTGGCGGCGTGTTTCTTGCCCGCCTTGACCTCGGAATTGCGCGGCAGAGTCAGTTGCACCATCGACTTTTCCTTACTTGCCGCGACCCTGGCCCGCGTCGCGCCGCACCGTCAAGGCGCCGGCGTGTCGCGCGGTTCCGTGCGCGCCGCGCGCGCCTCACGCAAATCGTTGGTGAAGCCGTACCAATCGAGATTGCGCGTGAACCACATGACGGCGGCGATCACCAGGAAGGCGGCGATGGAGCCGGCCAGCAAGGCGTAATCCTCGATGCGCATCAACAGATAGATGAGCCCATAGAGCACGCCAAAGCCAACGAACGCAGCGGCGCCGCGTGCGCGGTTTTTGAAGATGGCGCCCAAATAAAACGCGACGAGCGCGACCGTGGCGCCGGCCGCGATCAAGAACGCCACGTCAAAACCCGTGCGCTCCGCGATCGCCAACAACAAGAGATAGAAGATGATCTGCGCGAGACCGACGAGCACATATTGCGCGGGATGCACGCGCCGATCACCGGTCGCTTCAAAGAGGAAGAAGGCGAGGAACACGACGCCCACGAACAGCAGCGCGTATTTCAGCGACCGCGTGACTGACTGGTAGGGATTGGACGGATCGATGAAGCGAATGCGCACATCGGCTGAAAGGAGCGCCCCCAGCGTGTTGGATGGGCCGGCCGCCGCCACGCCGCGCGCCACGAAGGGGATCGACCAGCGGGCGTCAAACCCATCGGTCTCGGCCGCGCCGGCTGCGTCTCCCCGCTCTTCGATGCGGGGAAACGCGCCGAAATAACCGATATTGTCCCAATCGCCGCGCATACGGATGTCGGTGTTCATCGCGAAGGCGGCGAGGCCCAGGGATTCCACACCTGTGGAGCGCAGCGCCGTCGTCACCTCGAATTGCGCGCCGGGGCGCGCGGTCTGCCCGATCTCCGCGACCAGCCATTGCAGTGGACGCACGACGCCGTTTTGCGCGCCGACCGGCGCATAGGCGCCCATGCCAGCCTGCGGCAACACGTCAGCGTAGGCGGAGCCAGGGGCCAAGGGGATCGCGCCCCGGCCCGACACCTCGATGTCCGCGCGGCCCTGGATGCCGCGCGGATCGGCGATGCCGATGAGGATCGCGGCGCGCGCCCAATTGATCACGGCGCCGTCCGGGGCGGCCGAGGGCTGGCCGGTCAAATCGAACGCGGCGCGAAAGCGAATGTCCGCCGAATAGGTCCGCACTTTGAAAAGGTCGCCGCGCGAGCGAACGTCCGTATCCGCCGTGGCCTGCGCTTCGCCGGTTTCGGCGAACACCATGTACCAGCCGGTCTCCGTGCTGCGCACGTCCGGGCCGCCCTCGCGGCTCGGCGCGGTGCGCGTGACCGTGTAAGGCGCGACGAGGATCGGCCCCAGAAAGCCCTGCTCGCCGCCGAAGCGTTCGCCGACTTCCTGAACCACGGCCTGGGCGCGGTTGGTGCGGTCATAAATGAGCCCGAACACAGCGAAGGCCGGCAGGCTCATCAGAATCGCCAGCGCGCAGACGATCAGCAATTTGGCGCCGAGGGAGCGGTTTGGCATGGGGGCGGTGCTCATGCGGCTCCTTTACGTCGCGGCGACTATGGGGTCCATCGTCACGGGCCTGGCGCGATCTCAAGTTCAAGCGCATCCGGCGGGGGCTGCCAGACCTCTTCGACGGGCGGCGGCGGGGCCGTTCGGGGCGGCGCGTTGAACCCGGTGACGAAGGCAGCCGCGCCCGCACCGGCGCATGCCAGCGAAAACAAGAGGGCCGCGATGTCATGGCGGCGCATGAGGCGCGGCGCCGCCTCGGGCGTGGCGCTGGTCAGCGCTTGCTGGCGGCGCCAATCGAGCGCCCCATAGCCGAGCACAAAGATCACTGGAACGGCCAGGCCCCAAGGCGCGGCGCGCGCCATCCAGGGCAGGATGAAAAGGCCAAGCGAGCCGAGCACAAGCCCGCCCAGGATCGCCATTTCGATCAGACTCTGCCCGCGTTCCCCCGCCGCGGCGCGCAAGCGGCGGCGGCGCGCGGCGAATTCGGCAAAGAGCGCGGAGACAAAACTCATGATCGCCCAGGCGAGCCCGGCTTACGCAATGCGCGCAAGCTCCGCCTCGCTCATTTCGAGATTGGAATAGACGCTCTGCACATCGTCAAGGTCATCAAGTGTAGAGAGGAGGCGCGCCAGGCTCTGCGCGGCGTCGCCCTCGACCGGAATGGTGGTTTTCGGGACCCACACGAATTTCGCCGTGGCCGGCTCGCCGAAGCGCGCGGCGAGCGCCTTGGTGACGTCCGCCAGCGCATTGACCGCGCAGGTGACGACATGGGCCTCTTCATCCACGGCGCAATCATCCGCCCCCGCTTCGATCGCGGCTTCCAGCATCGCATCCTCACCGGCGACGGCGAGCGGGTAACGCACCTCGCCCACGCGATCCCACAGGAAGGAGACGGAATTGGTCTCGCCCAGATTGCCGCCGCTCTTGGTGAAGGCCGCGCGTACTTCGCCGGCGGTGCGGTTACGATTGTCCGTCAGGCATTCGACGATGACGCCAACGCCAGCGGGGCCGAACCCCTCATAGCGGATTTCATCAAGATTTTCCTCGGCCCCGCCCGCGCCGCGATCGACCGCGCGCTGGATATTGTCCTTCGGCATATTGATCGCGCGGCCGGCGGCCATGGCGCGGTAAAGGCGCGGATTGGCGGCCGGGTCCGATCCGCCCAGCTTCACGGCCGCCTGGATTTCGCGCGCGATCTTGGTGAAAGCTTGGGCGCGCCTCTTATCCTGCCCGCCCTTGCGGTGCATTATGTTGGCGAATTTCGAATGGCCGGCCATGGGCGCTCCTCAAGGGCGGGCCTTCTATCGACATCTTCCCCAAGGCTCAAGGCGCGCAGCCGTTCTCGGCCGCGCGAGACGGGCGTCTCCGCTGGTTCGCTTCTGGT
>CADEEL010000053.1 GCA_902826335.1 uncultured Alphaproteobacteria bacterium | reverse complement strand
CCAAGCCAAAGAGACCAAACCGTCTCAAATGTGCTGAGCCCGGACACCGCCTTGCCCTGGCGGGCCCCTTCCGCTAGAAGCGCGCCTTCGCGCCGGGCGAAGGCTCTGTGCGCTCCCATTCTCCTATCCGAAAGGTCGCCGCCATGGCGGGCATTATCTTGAACGTCGAACGGCGCGAAAAAACCGGCACGGGCGCGGCCCGCGCCACCCGCAAGGGCGAGTTGCTGCCGGGCATCCTCTATGGCGGCGCGCGCGGCGCCGTGCCGATCGAGCTCAAAATGCGTGAGGTTGAGCAGGCCATGCGCTCGGGCAAGTTCGTGTCTCACATGATCGAAATCGATCACAAGGGCGAACGCCAGCCCGTCATACCGCGCGCCATTCAATATCACCCGGTGAGCGATCGCCCGGTTCACATCGATCTCTTCCGCGTCGAGGAAAACACGCTCATCACCATCGATGTGCCTGTGCATTTCAAAAATCACGAGCTGTCGCCGGGCCTCAAGCGCGGCGGCGCGCTCAATGTCGTGCGCCATACGTTGCCGCTGCGCGTGCGCGCGGCGCAGATTCCCGAAGAGGTCGTCGTTGACCTCACCGGCCTTGAAATCGGCGCGGTCGTGCACGCATCGGCGCTGACCTTGCCGGAAGGCGCCAAGATCGCCTCCAGCGAAAAAGACATCACCATCGCCACCATCGCCGGGCGCTTGGCCGAAGTCGAAGAAGCCGCAGCCGCGACGCCGGAGGCGGCCGCCGCGCCGGCCGAAGGCGAAGCGAAGAAAGACTAAAGCAACGGACTTTAAATTCGACGCGCTTTCGTGGCGGGCGGGAGTTCGAATTTAAAGTCCAAAGTTGCTTTAAGAAATTTTGATTCTAAAGCGTCTTTTGGACCATAAATGCGACCTGTGCATCTAACCGGAACGGGGCGTCGCATTTATGGTCCGACGCTTTAGGCGCGCGCGCGGCGCGCCATGTTGCTGCTTGTCGGCCTTGGCAATCCGGGCGCGAAATACGCCGGCCATCGCCACAATATCGGTTTTCGCGCCGTCGAGGCGCTTGCGCGGCGCCATGCCTTTTCACCGTGGCGCAAAAAATTTCAGGGCGAGATCGCGGAGGGCGACATCGCCGGCGCGCGCGTGCTGCTGCTGAAACCACAGACGTTCATGAATGAAAGCGGCCGCGCGGTGGCCGAAGCCGCGCGCTTCCACAAGATCGCGCCAGCGGACATTGTCGTCTTTTACGATGAGATCGATCTCGCGCCCGGCCGCTTCCGCATGAAAACGGGCGGCGGCGCGGCGGGCCATAATGGCGTGCGCTCAATCGCAGCGAGCGCGGTCGGCCCCGACTTCCGCCGCGCGCGCCTGGGCGTGGGCCATCCCGGACACGCCGATCTCGTGCATGGCTACGTGCTCTCGGACTTTCACAAATCCGACGGCGAATGGGTCGCGGCGCTTGTCGAAGCGTGCGCGCAGGCCGCGCCGCTCCTCGTCGCCGGCGACGATGAAAAATATCAGGGCGAGGTCATGCGCCTGGCGCCGGCCGCCAAGGCTGATCCGCGCAAACCGATCGACGGCTGACGGACCGGCCCGCGCCCGCTACAAGCGCCCATGCTCTATGTTCTCCTCGCCTACGCGCCCTCGGTTCTGGCCGGCATTCACGCCGTGCGCACCGGGCGCGCGCAGCAATGGCTGTGGATTCTCATCATTGCGCCGGGCCTGGGCGCGGCGATCTATTTCTTCGCTGAAATCTTGCCGGAACTCATGGGCGGGCGCACCGCGCGCGGCGTGCGCCGGGGCGTTGTCCGCGCGCTCGATCCCGAGCGTGAGCTGCGCCAGGCGCTGGTCGCGCTCGAAGATACGCCAACCGTGGGCAATCGCATGCGCGCGGCCAACGCGGCCGCCACGCTCGGCCGGTGGGAAGACGCCGAAATGCACTTGCGCCAGTGCGTCTATGGTCAGTATGCGGAAGATCCGGTCATTCTGCTCGCCCACGCCAACGCCCTCATCGAACTTGGCCGTTTCGGCGAGGCCTTGACGCGCCTTGAAGCCCTCAAGGCGCTCGGCAAGGAAGGCGAGACTGGCCTCGCCGCGCTCGCGTTTGCGCGCACCTATGAAGGCCTTGGCCGCCTGAGCGAGGCCGACGCGCCCTACCGCTTCGCCGCGGACCGTGTGCCCGGCCTCGAGGCCGGCGCGCGCTATGTGGCCTATCTCGCCAGGGCCGGCCGCGCCGAGGATGCGCGCGTGGGCCTTGCCGAGATCGAGCGCCGCTACTCGAAAATCTCCCCGCCCCTGCGCGCCGAGGCGCGGATCTGGCGGGATTTGGCGGCCAAGGCGCTTGCTGGCGGGCAATAAGGTGAATGCTCGAACTAGCTAGGCGCGCGCCGCCATACCTTGACACGAACTTCGTGATTCACTAACTTCGTGTACTCATGACCAACGTCACTGTCACCATGGACGAGGAGACCGCCCGCTGGGTGCGCGTCGAAGCCGCCAAGGCCGGCAAGAGCGTCTCGCGCTGGCTGGGCGAGGTGCTGGCCGAGCGGCGCCGCGGCGAGTCGGACGCGGCTTGGATCGCCGGCCGTGAAGCGCGCAAGGCCGCCATGCACGCTTTCCTCGCAGTCCCTGCGCGCGACATCGGCTACAATGGCGCCATTCCGGATCGAGATACACTCTATGAGGATGCTCTTCGTCGACACGAACCTCTTAGTGTACGCGAAGGACCGGACCTCGCCTTCGAAGCAGGCCAAGGCGATGAAGTGGCTCGCCGCCCTCGAAGCCGCCGGGGCGGCCGTGCTCAGCGCACAAAGCCTGCGTGAATATTATTGGACGATGTTACGCAAGGATCGCTCGCGTTCGGCGGTCGCGGCGCTACGGCAGGAAATTAGCGCGATGCGCAGTCTCGTCCCCGATCTCCTGAACGCGGATTTTCTGGCGGAAGCCTGGGCCATACAGGACAAGTGCAAAATCGGTTTCTACGACGCACTTCTCATCGCTTCGGCCCTGGCCGCGGACTGCGAGATTTTCTTGAGCGAAGACATGAACAGCGGGCAAAGCGTCGATACGCTGACCATCGTCAATCCATTCACCACCGCGCCCGAAGCAGTGCTGGGCGCTTGAGGAACTTCCATGGGTTTCAAATGCGGCATCGTCGGTTTGCCGAATGTCGGCAAATCGACGCTCTTTAACGCGCTGACGCGCACCGCCGCGGCGCAGGCGGCGAATTATCCGTTCTGCACCATTGAGCCGAATGTCGGCGAGGTGGCGATGCCGGAGCCACGCCTTGAGGTGTTGGCGAAAATCGCGGGCTCCAAGGAACTCATCCCGACACGGATGAATTTCGTCGACATCGCCGGCCTGGTGCGCGGCGCCTCCAAGGGCGAAGGCCTGGGCAACCAATTCCTCGCCAACATTCGCGAGTGCGACGCCATCGCCTATGTGCTCCGCTGCTTCGAGAACGACGACATCACTCATGTCGAAGGCCGCATCGACCCGATCGCCGATCTCGAAACGGTCGAAACTGAATTGATGCTGGCTGACCTCGAAAGCCTGGAAAAGCGCGTGGCAAATTTGGAGAAGAAAGCCAAGAGCGGCGATAAGGAAGCCAGGCTCACGCTCGATCTGGTCCTGCGCGCCAAGGCATTGCTGGAGGAAGGCAAGCCCGCGCGCCACACCAAGCGTGCGGCGGAAGAAGAAAAATCCTTCGCCATGTTGCAGTTGCTGACCGCGCTGCCAGTTCTGTACGTTTGCAACGTCAACGAAGATGACGCGGCCACGGGCAATGCGCAATCAGCGCTGGTAGAGGCGCGCGCGAAGCAGGAGCATGCCGCCTGCGTCACCATCTGCGCGCAGATGGAGGCGGACTTCGCCGCGCTCAACGATGAAGAGCAAGCCGAATTCCTCGCCGCCGCGGGTTTGGAGGAGTCTGGCCTCAACCGCCTGATCCATGCCGGCTACGATCTTCTCGGCCTACAAACCTATTTCACCGTCGGCCCCAAGGAAGCGCGCGCCTGGACCATCCATAAGGGCGACACCGCCCCGCAAGCCGCCGGCGTCATCCACACTGATTTCGAAAAAGGCTTCATCCGCGCCGAAACTATCGCCTACGAGGATTTCGTGCGCTGCAAAGGCGAAGCCGGCGCCAAGGAAGCCGGCAAGATGCGCCTTGAGGGCAAGGATTACGTCGTGCGCGAGGGCGACGTAATGCATTTCCGCTTCAATGCGTGATCAATGCACAAGTTCAGCGCGCGGTCGCTGACCCATTCGCGCCACCTGCATCTCCACCCGCGCCCGCCGATAATTCATCGCAAGCCCATACATATGCCGGACCACGTCCATACCGATGACAATCGCAGGCTCACGCGTCAGCCCCCACAGTTCGAAAATGTAGAGATCGCCTGAATAAGCCGTGACATTGCCAAGCGCCGCCGCGCCAAAGTCAAGCCGGGGAATGAACACAGCTTCGTTCAGCACAATCGGATCGGCGACGCTGGTGATCCGCGTGCCTGTGACCGGGCGCGCGTCGCCCCGCCCCGCGGCAAGCGCATTGCGCAACGGTCCATTTACTATAGAGGTTTGCGCCCCCGTATCTATAATAACGTGCGTGGATATGCGCCCGATGCGTCCGCGCGCCACGATGAGATTTCCAAACCGGCGCTGACCTGGCACATTCACCCAGCCTCGTCCGGCGAGACTCGACAATCCATCGTCAATTGACACGGTCGAACGGCGCAAATCGAATATGAGCCGCCGCTCACCCAACGTGTCGACGCCGAGCAACCCATCCGCATTCGACAACATGGGGCCGTCGATCACGGGCGCTGTAATGTCATTGATCAGCAGCGCGCCGGATCGGATCGATGAGAGCCGCACCATCGGCGCCTGAAACACACCCGTGAAGGCATGAACTTGCCCAACGCCGTCAATTTCAAGGCCGAGCCTTGTCGCGACATGGTGCGAGATTGCGGATCGATTTGCGCCCGTATCGACGACGAAATTGAACGGCCCTTGTCCATTCAAGTAGACAGGCGTGGTGATGCGCCCGATCGCGTCGCGCGTGGCGTCAATGCGTACAGCCGCAGGCGCCTGCGCTTCGGCCGCGCCGCATGCGCAGGCGATGAGCGCCGCCGCGAGGAAGAAATGTCTCATGCGTTTGAACCTAACTGGCCGAATTGCGGCCCGTCGACGGATACGCGACGAACAACGATGATGCTGTTACAGACAGATGCAGACCAGCGGCGCGGTGGCGCGCACCCGGCGAAACAGCAGGCCTCATGACCGCTACGAAACAACTGAAATCCAACCACGATGGCGCGAGCCTATCCGCCTTCAACGCGCCCGCCCAGGGCGTCCGCATCGGCGGCGTCGTGGTGATCCAGGAGATTTTCGGCCTCACCGATCACATTCGCGAGATCGCGGTGGATTTCGCCGCCCACGGCTATGAGGCTCTGGCGCCGGCCCTGTTTGAGCGCATTGAGCCGGGTTTCCACGCCGATCTGACGCCCGAGGGGATCAAGAAAGGCATCGCCGCCGTCATGGCGAGCCCCTGGGATCAGGTCGTCGGCGATGTCCAGGCCGCCATCGATGCGCTGGCGCCGCCGGTGTTCGTCACCGGTTTTTGCTATGGCGGAGCGGTCGCCTGGTTGGCGGCGCAGCGCTGCACGGGGCTGGCGGCGGCGAGCTGCTTTTACGGGCGGCTTATCAATAATCTGCTCGAAGCGCCGCCGCGCGTACCTACAATTCTGCACTATGGTCGCACCGACGCCAGCATTCCGATGGACGCGGTTGATGCCGTGCGCGCCGCGCATCCCGGGGCTTACATCCACCTCTATGACGCCGGCCACGGCTTTTGCCGCCGCGCCAGCCATGATTATGATGCGCCAAGCTGCGCGCTGGCGCTGGAACGCACGCGCGCGCATTTCGCCGCGCACGAAGACTAGGAGCGACAATGGCCATTGATCACATATCCGTCGGCGTCGCCGATATGGCGCGTGCGCGCGCCTTCTATGACGCCTGCCTTGCGCCGCTTGGTCTCAAGGCGATCATGCCCGTGGAGATCGGCGGGCGCCTAATCGGGATCGGCTACGGCGTGAGCCATCCAGAATTCTGGATCGGCTATCCGATCGACGGCAAGGCCGCCTCCAACGGCAACGGCGTGCACATCGCCTTCACCGCGCCCTCGCGCGCGGCGGTCGATGCATTTTATCTCGCGGCCGTGGCGAACGGCGGCGTCGAGGATGGCGGCCCAGGGCTCAGGACCGAATATCACCCGAACTATTACGGCGCTTTCGTGCGCGATCCGGACGGCGCCAAGATCGAGGCCTGCCATCATGGCGACGCCTGAGCGCATCAGCGCGGCGGCCGCGCTCGCACAAGCGCCAGGCTGGCGCGCGGTGGACGGGCGCGACGCTCTGTTCAAGACATTCAAATTCGCTGATTTCAAAACCGCCTGGGGATTTATGTCTCAAGCGGCGCTGAAGGCCGAGCAGATGGATCATCATCCCGAATGGTTCAATGTCTATGGCCGTGTGGACGTGACGCTCGCCACCCATGACGCGGACGGCGTCACCGCGCGCGATATTGAACTCGCGCGGTTCATGGATGAAGCCGCCGCGCGGCTTGCGCCCTGAAGGCATCCTCACGCGACCTAACCCTACTCATCCCCGGATTGCGCGTAGGCGCAAGTCTGGGGCCCGTTGCCGCAAACATCTGGGGGCTGAGGAAATGGGTCTCGGACCATCGCTGCGCGATGTCCGGGAATGGGGGCGAGCGTCAGAACCTGGATTTCCCGGGGCGTACAATTCGGCTTGATATGTCGCTTGATACGCCGCGCAATTGGCCGCCGCCTTGCCAACGCGCGGCGGTCTCTCCAGTGTGATCCGATCAGGGAGGATCGCATGGCGGGCAGAGTAGCGGGCAAGAAGGCGTTCATCACCGGCGCGGCGCAAGGGCTCGGCGCGGCAGCCGCGAAAAAGCTCGCCGCCGAAGGCGCCAAGGTCGCCCTCGCGGACATCAATGTGAAGGGCGTCGAAGCGCTCGCGGGCGAACTCAACAAGGCCCATGGCGCGGGAACGGCGTTCGCCTTCGCGCTGGACGTAACGCAGGAAGATCAATGGATCGCCGCGCTCAAAGCCGCCAATGACGCGATGGGGGGCGTCTCGGTTCTGCTCAACAACGCCGGCATTTCACGCGGCGGCGGCCTCGAAGATATGGCGCTCGACACCTGGCGCACGGTGATGAGCGTCAATGTCGATTCTGTTTTTCTCGGCGCCAAGCACGCGCTCAAATACATGCGGGACAATCAGCCCGGCTCGATCATCAACATTTCCTCGATCGCCGGCCTCATCGCCTCGCACAACAACCCCTCCTACAACGCCTCAAAGGCGGCGGTCTGGCTGCTCTCGAAAAGCATCGCGCTGCATTGCGCCAAGCACAAGCTCGCCATCCGTTCGAACTCTATCCACCCAACCTTTATCGATACGCCCATCCTCGATCCGCTGCGCCAGATGCTCGGCAAGGAAGAGGCCGAAGCCAAGCTCGCGCGCCAGATTCCCATCGGCCATATCGGCGAACCGGACGATATCGCCAACGCCGTGCTCTATCTCGCCAGCGACGAGAGCAAGTTCATGACCGGCGCCGAGCTGCGGCTCGACGGCGGCATATCCGCGATGTGAGGGCGCGCCGCACCAACTGTCGCAGCCGCGCGCGGGGGGCGTCCCGCCCCTTGCCGCTCCGACCCCTCGGTCTCACATTAAAGCAATGAGAAGCTTGCTCGCCGCCGCGCTCGCCGCGCTCGCGCTCGCCGCCTGCGGCGAGGCGCCGTCCACGCAAACCGCCGCCCCCGCCCAGACCGGCCAGGCCGCTTGCCCGACAAACGCCGGCGCGGTCGGCCTGCGCACCACGCGCAACATGCCCGATTGGCTGATGATCGCCCGCACGCGCGATGGCGGCTATGTGCACTTCAATCAGCGCACCATCGTGCGCAACCCCGATTGCACCGCCGACATCTGGGTGCAGGTCCGCCACGGCCGCCAGCAATTGTACGGCGCCGAGGGCGCCACCTACGACACCACCGTCCGCTTCGAGTTGGAGCGCATGCAATATCGCTTCGATTGCGCCGAGGATCGCTTTGTCGTGCTGCGCCGGCAATTCATCGGCCCAAACGAAACCATCGCCGCGGAGGCGCCGATGCGCACGGATCTTTGGCGCGCCACGCCGCCCAATGGCCCCGCCGCGCTCGCCCGCCCGGTGGCGTGCCGAGGCCGCTAGTGTCCCGGATTTGAAGTTCGTTAGGTCAACTGGATCATGCGTAGAACGAACTTCAAATCCAAAAGGGACACTAGAATCAAGGGGTTTTAGTGTGGCTTATGAATCTGATATTCGCTCATCGCCCGCCCTCGCGATCGGGCGAATTTCAGATTCGCCACACTGGTGCGGTTTCAGGCCGAGTGGCTGCCGGTCGGCCGCCCGGAAACCGCACAAATTAAACACTTTGACCGCTTTCGGACGGAAAACCGGTGTCCACTTTTCCTGAAAGCGGTCTGATCAGCGCCCCTGATAGACGACGTTTGAGAGCAGCACGCGCGCGCCTGGCGCACCGAGCGTGCGATCGACCGACGCCTGCATGACGCGCACCAGCGCATCGGGATCTGGCGCCGTGTTCGGTCGATAATAAGTGTTCGCATAGGTGGAGACGGCCGTACGCAGCGCGTCGCGCAGGCGCGGGCCGGCTGCATTTGCACGCGCCCGAAGCGTGGTATTGGGCACGTCCAGCCCGCAATCGACGACCAGAACACCGCCCGCCCCGTAACGGCCCATGATCGAGCTCGACAGCGTCTGCACCTGCAGATAAGACGCCGCCGATGTGAGCACCCGCGCGTTGGAGCGGTCCTGCGCCGGTTGCGAGGGCTGGGCCGCCGCCGGCGCCGTAAGCGCCAGCGCGCAGCAAAGTATGAGCGTGCGAAGCATCACGCCTTCTCGCCCCGCGCGGGCTAACACTCCCTAAACGTCGCCTTCTCGCCGGCCTTGACCTTGCCTGCCCGTAACGAAGGCGCTACCCCGGCCTTCATTCTCCCCGAGGCGCCCGCATGGATTTCTCCACCCCCGTCACCGCCTTCGTGGCCGGTTTTCCCGATTTCATCGTCCAGCTTGCGGCCGCGCTCGGCCTCTACATCATCTCGCTCATCATCTATGCGCTGATGACGCCGCACAAGGAGCTGACACTCATCCGCGAGGGCAACCCCTCCGCGGCGTTGGCGTTCGGCGGGGTGGTTGTGGGCCTCGCCATCCCGCTGGGCGCGTGCCTTGCGCATTCCTTCGGCGTCATCGACCTCTTGATCTGGGGCGTCGTGACTTTGCTGCTGCAATTGATTGCGTTCCGCTTCGCGGACATTGTCCTGCGCAACCTTCCCAAACGCATCGCTGATAATGACGTCGCCGCCGCCATCATGCTGATGTCGATCAAGCTGGGGCTGGCGCTCATCCTCGCCGGCGCGGTGGCCGATCCGTCCTTGATGCTGTTTCGCGCGGCTTAGCGCATTTCCAACAAAAGTGGAGACCGGTTTTGTGTCGGAAAATGCGCTCACTCAATAGTTTGGACCGCTTTCAGACGGAAAACCGCCGCACGCTTTTCCTGAAAGCGGTCTAGGGCGATGCGGTTCCTGCCGGATTGGCTGATCTACGCCCTGGCCATCGGCGCCATTGCTTTTACGCTGTTTTCAATCAATCCGCGCGCGGACGTGCCGGGCCTCGACGCGGCCGAGGAAGCCGGCCAGCTCCTGTTGCCGCCGCCGTCCATGTTCGATCCTGAAGTGCTGGTCGATGTCGGCCCGGTGAGTTCAGGCCTGGGCACGGCCTTCGCCATCAGCCGCGACGGCTGGTGGCTGACCGCCCGCCACGTCGTCGATGAATGTGACCGCGTCGGCATCGTCGTCGGCCAGAACATGGCGCTCGATGTGCGCGACGTGCGCCCCGCCCCGTTCGCGGATCTCGCTTTGCTGCGCACCGAGCGCGCGCCCGCCGCGCTCACGCTCGATGAAACGGAAAACGATTTTCGCGTCGGCCAGCGCGCCTATCATGTGGGCTTCCCGCAGGGCCGCACGGGCGAAGCCTCATCGAGCCTGATCGGACGCGAAACACTGATCGCGCGCGGGCGTTACAACCTCGAACAGCCGGTTCTGGCCTGGGCGGAAACCGGGCGCACCGAGGGCCTCTTCGGCTCGCTCGCCGGCATGAGCGGCGGGCCAGCGCTCGATCGCGGCGGGCGCGTCATCGGCGTCACCATCGCGGAATCCTCCCGGCGCGGGCGCATCTACACGGCCTCGCCTGCTTCAATCCTGCGCTGGCTCAACGTGCAGCAATTGGAGGCGTTCGGCGATCCGCCCACGCGCCTCACCGATACGAATTACGGCCTGCGCGCCGATTCCCTGCGCCGCGCGCTCGCGGTGGCGCTGGTGATTTGCGTGGCCGACCAAGGCGAACCGCGGCGGCGCCGCTGATGACGCTTTTGCCGCCAAGCTCGAATACCTCCTATCGCGGCGCGCCGGCATCGGCGGCGTTCCTGGCTCTTCTCGCCGTAACCACAATCGTCCCCGGCGCTATTCACTTCTTCTTGCCGGACGGCGGCGCGGGCGTGATCGCGGGCCTCGATCTCAGCGTCAATGGCGCGGTCATCATCGGCGTCTTCGCCTGGATGGGCGCCACGCAAATCGCGTACGGTTTCGCTCAACTGGCCGTCGCGCTGCGCTATCGCGCCTTGACGCCGCTCATGCTGCTGCTCGCCCTCATCGAGAAGAGCCTCGCCGCGCTCGCCGGCTGGGTGACGAAAACCTCGCCAAGCGGCCATCACCCGCCGGGGCATTATGGCGAATTGATCGCCGTTCCGCTCATCGCCGTGTTTCTGGTCTTCGCGCTGCGTGAGCCCAAGACGCGCTCCGCCTGATCGATTGCCGCGTCCAGCAAGGGGATTGGTTCGCCCCAATCCGGAGGACAGAGGCGGCGCATGCGGCCCGCGCTTCGACAAGCTCAGCGCGACGATGAGATTTGAATTCGCCGATATTTAGGGCTGTTTCCACCACGTCGCGCTGAGCGAAGTCGAAGCGCGGAACAAGTCGCAGCATGTAACAATCAGGACAAATCGAGCGGGGCGGACACGCATCGACTCCGCGATCCGGCGCCGGCCCTCCGCGCGGCATGACATTCAAGCTGGGCGTCACGGCCAAGCCGCGCAAAAAAGTCCACCCGCGCGAAAGAGATGACGCGCCGCGCCGAGTCTGCGAAGAGCAAGTCATGGCAACGCCTCCCTTCGCCGATCGCCTGATCGAAGCCGTGCGCAAGATCGGCTCTCCGCTGTGCATCGGCCTTGATCCGTTCGCGGATAAAATCCCCCGCCTGTTCGGCGACGCACGCGCCGATCCACGCCCGCTCGAAGCGTTCTTCACGGAAATCATCGCCATGGCGGGCGCGCACGCGGCCGTGATCAAGCCGCAGCTCGGCCTCTTCGAGTCTTATGGCCCCGAGGGCGTGGCGCTCGCCCGCGACTTGACCGAAGCCGCCAAGGCGCGCGGACTTCTTGTTCTGCTTGACGCTAAGCGCGGCGATATCGGCTCGACGGCGGAAGGCTATGCGCGCGCCACGCTCGGCGCCGCGCCGGGGTTCGACGCCGACGCGGTGACCATCAATCCCTATCTCGGCCTGGATTCGCTGACCCCCTTCCTCGATGCGGCGCACGCACGCGCCAAGGGCGTTGCGGTGCTGGTGCGCACCTCCAATCCGGGTGCGCGGGACGTGCAGGATCTCAGCGTCGAAGGCGCGCCGGTCTGGTCCCATGTCGCGCGCATGATCGCGCCTGAAGCGGCGCGGCTCGCGGGCGCCAGCGGCTGGTCCGGGCTCATGGCCGTTGCCGGCGCCACCTGGCCGGAGGAAGCGCGCCTGCTGCGCGCACTGGCGCCCACATCGCTCTTCCTGGTGCCGGGTTATGGCGCCCAAGGCGCCTCGGCCGAGGACGCGCTGGCCGGTTTCGTCCCCGGTCCGGCCGGGCTTGAGGGCGGAGTCGTCTCGTCCTCCCGCGCCATTCTCTATCCGCCGGGCGCCGAGGCGGCCCCGACCATGGAAGCGTGGCGGGCGCTGATCCGCAACGCCATGGCCGCCGCGCATCATGAATTGGCTCATGCGGCGGCGCGCTAGCTGTGGAGCGTCAATAGGTTGTTCCGATTTAAGCCGAGCCGACTGATGGGG
>CADEEL010000052.1:1242-12745 GCA_902826335.1 uncultured Alphaproteobacteria bacterium | reverse complement strand
GCTCAGCGCGACGTGGTGATATTTGCGCTGGTAATATTGGGTGGCTCACACCCTCTCCGTCGCCGTGAGCGAAGTCGAAGGGCGGGGCGGAGGCGTGACTCTGTCCCCGGAACCGGCGCGCCTCTTTCCCCCACGCACGCACCTGGCGCGGCTAATCGCCGGCCCTACAGCGTATAGCCGCCGTCCACGACGATGGTGGCCCCGGTGATCGGCGCGGGATCGACGAGGAGGGTTTCGATCGCGCGGGCGATGTCATCGGCGGAGGCATAGGCGCCGAGCGGCGCGCCAAGCTCCGCCAAACGCGCGAAAGCGCCCGCTTCGCTGCCGGTCTCGCGCACCAGCTCCTGAAACGCGGCCACGCCGCGCCACATCGGCGTCTCGACGCCCCCGGGCGCCACGGCGTTGACGCGGATGCGGTCCGGCGCGCCTTCCTTCGCGGCGATGCGCGCCAGATGCAGCGCCCCGGCCTTCGAGGCGCCATAGGCGCCGATGCCGGGCTCGGCCTTGAGCCCCGCCGCCGAGGCGACCACCACGATCGAGCCGCCCAACGCATTGAGGCGCATCAGCGGCATCGCCGTCTGCAGCGTGAGGAACACGCCGTCGAGATTGACCGCGCAGACGCGGCGCCAGTCTTCGTAATCCTGGTCGGCGATGGCCGCCGCGTGCGTGATCCCGGCGTTCGCCACCGCCCAGTCCAGCCGCCCATATTGCGCGCCGATGAAATCGGCCGCGTCGCGCCAGCGGTCAGGATCGGCGACATCGAAGGCCAGCGTCGAAACGCGCTCGGGCGCGTCGTCAAACGTATCGGCGGCGGCCGAGAGGCCCCGCTCGTCCATGTCGATAAGGATGAGCCCACCCGAGGCCCGCGCCGCGAGCCGCCGGGCCGTGGCCGCGCCGATGCCGGAGGCCGCGCCCGTGATCAGGGCGACCGGATTGAGCCGCTCGCCCGCGCCTGAACTGTCCATGCGCCTCTATCCGATGGCGCGCGCGGGTTCGCAAGTTCGCCAGGCCTTTCATTTTTCTCATTTGCGGGAGAGAGTTTGGCGCGGCTTGGCGGGCCGCTGCGTGGGGGAGGGAACATGCGCGCGCTCAGCACCTTCGTGGCCGTCTTGACCCTCGCGGCGTGCGCGCCGCGCTTTGGCCCGGGGCCGGCGCCTTCGACGGGGCTTTATTTCTTCGTCAGCCCGAACGGGCAGCCGTTCCGCTTCGCCGGCTCAAGCACGACGCTGCTGCGGCCCTGGTTCGAGGCCGCCGACGCCGATCACGATGCGCGCATGACGCGCGCGGAATTTACGGCTGACGCTGTGCGCTTCTTCACCGAAGTGGACGCCGACCATGATGGCGCGGCGACCTCGCCGGAGGTCTCCGCCGTGCGCCGCGCGCGCGCGCCCGAACTTGAAACCTGGATCAGCTATGCGGGCGCACCAAGCGAACGGCGAACCCCGCCGCGCTGGAACCCACAGGACGGATTTGTTCGAGAGCAGAGCAATCGCCCCGCGCCGCGCATCGTGGTCGCGAATTTGTTACATGAACGCGAGCCGGTGTTGGCCTCGGACGCGGACCTCAACCGTCTCGTCACGCGCGCCGAATACGAGGCCGCGACCGCGGATCGTTTCCGCCGGCTCGATACCAACGCCGATGGCGCGCTGGTCATGGGCGAGCTTGAAGACATGCTCGCGCGCCGAACGAGCACGCCCTAAAATCCGCCGCCAGCTTCCTCCGCGCCGACGGCTTTGAGTGCAAAGGCATAGTCGAACGCGAGCTCGCGCAGGAAATCGAAACGCCCGGCGGCGCCGGCATGGCCAGCCTCCATATTGATCTTGAGCAGGATGGGGCGCGCGCTCGCGCTGCTTGCGCGCAGCTTCGCGGCCCACTTCGCCGGCTCCCAATAGGTGACGCGCGGATCGGAAAGGCCGCCCGTGGCCAGGATCGCGGGATAGGCGTGCGCGGCCACATTGTCAAAAGGCGAATAGGCGAGGATCTGGTCGTAGGCGGTTTCATCCCTAAGCGGATCGCCCCATTCGGGCCATTCCGGCGGCGTCAGCGGCAGGGAGGCGTCGCTCATCGTGTTGAGCACGTCCACGAACGGCACGCCGGCGATGACGCCCGCCCACAACTCAGGCCGCAGGTTTGCGATCGCGCCCATGAGCAGACCGCCGGCCGAGCGGCCCTCGGCCACGATGCGCCCCGCGCGCGTATAGCCCGCCGCGATCAGCGTCTCTGCACAAGCGATGAAATCGGTGAAAGTGTTCGGCTTCTTCTCCTTGCGCCCATCGAGGAACCACGCGCGGCCTTTCTCCGCGCCGCCGCGCACATGCGCGATCGCGTAGACCCAGCCGCGATCGACGAGTGAGAGCCGGCGAATTGAGAAATCCGCGTCAAGCGCATGGCCATAGGCGCCGTAGCCGTACAGCAGCAGCGGCGCCGAGCCGTCCAAGGGCGTTCCCCGTTTCATCAGCAGCGTGATCGGCACAAGCGCGCCATCCGGCGCCTGCGCCCACAGGCGGCGCGTTTCGTAGGCCGCCGGATCGTGCCCGCTGGGAATCTCCTGCGTCTTGATGCGCGTGCGCGTGCGGGCGGCCATGTCGTAATCGAACCAGCTGCGCGGCGTGGTGGGGGAGGTGTACGTGAAGCGCAGGATGGACGTGTCGTACTCATAGCCTTGTTCTATGCCGAGCGCGCAGGCGTCTTCGTCCTGGGGGACGATATGCTCCTCGCCGGCCAGATCGCGAATGACAATGCGCGGCGATGCATTGACGCGCTCGATGCGTACAAAGTGGCCTTTGTGAACAACGGCGTCGGAAATATAGCGCCCCGGCGCGTGCGCGATGAGATCGCGCCAGTGCGCGCGCCCGGTCGCGCCGTCTTCGCAGGTCGCGATCTTGAAATCCACCGCGCCATCGGCGTTGGTGCGCACGATCCAGCGTCCGTCCCAGCGCGAGACCTCGTAGAGGAGATCGTCTTCACGCGGATGAAAGAGCGTCGGCGCCGCTTCGGGCGTCTCGGCGGGAATAAAATGCGTTTCCGATTGTTCCTGATTGCCGCTGGAGATGAGGATGTAGGCGCGGTCCTCGCTCACGCCGACGCCAAGAAAAAATCCCTCGTCCGGCTCTTCATAGACGAGCGTGTCATCCCCCCGCGCGCCGCGCACCGGGCGGCGATAGACGCGCTTTGGCCGCCCGTGCTCATCGCGAAACACCCAGAAAAGATAGCGGCTGTCAGGAGAAAACACGAAATCGCCATCGGCCGATTGGATCGGCGAAGGCAGATCGGCGCCGGCGGCCAGATCGCGCACGCGGATTTCAAAATATTCGCTGCCCTGCGCATCGAGGGACCAGGCGATGAGGCTGTGATCGGGCGCGTGCTGGGCGTGCGACACCTTGTAGAAGGCATGCCCCTTCGCCTGCGTTTCAACATCAAGCAGAATCTGCTCGCCATCGGCGCGTCCGCGCGGGCGGCGCGCATAAATCGGATGTTGGGCGCCGGTTTCATACCGCGCATAATAATCCCATGGCCCATCCGGCAGGGGCGGGCTCTCATCGTTTTCCTTGATGCGGCCGCGCATCTCCTGAAACAGCCGCTCTTGCAGCGGCGCCGTCTCCGCCATGAGCGCGGCGGTGTAGGCGTTCTCGGCGGTGAGATGCGCGCGAATGTCGTCGCGCAGCAGCGCTGGATCGCGCATCACCGCCTGCCAGTTCTCGTCCTTCATCCAGGCGTACTCATCGCTCCGTGTTCGGCCCAATTGCGTGATCGTGCGCGGTTCGCGGCGCGCGACAGGCGGCGGTGGGAAAGTCATCGAGATCCTTCAGTCTATGCGGATAAAGAGCGCCGTTGCGTCATCGCTGCGCTTCCAGCGCGGATGGCGCGCGCCCGTTGCGTCGGCGGTTTCGATGGCGCGCAGCTCAACGCCAAGCATGGCGAGGCCTTGTTCGCGCGCGGCGGCGATAAGGCCCGGCGCGTCATAGGCGCCATAGCGATCCACCAGCGCGGAAAATCCATCGCTGCACAACAGCGCGTAAGCGGGGCGCGTGGGCGCAAGCGTCCAGACGCGGGCGTGGGCGGCGCAGTCAGGGTTGAGCGAAAACACCGCCGCGCGTGAATGTGCGTTCTGCTTGGCGCGCAAATCGCGAAGAACATCGAGCGCGGCCGGCGTGCGATAAAGTGCGCCGTCCGCGTGGTTGGCGCTCTTGGCGAAGTCCGCCGCGAATTGGGATTCCCGGCCCGCGGCGTCATCCGCGCCGCCGAAGGCATGGGCCGCGCCCGCCGCGTCGGTCAAAAAGAGGCGGCAATCGCCAAGATCGAGGCCAAGCAGCGCCTCGCCCGCATCGGCCAATACCAGCGCCGAGGCGATCGGCAGCTTCCAGGGTTCGATGGCGCCCGGATCGGCAAAGCGCGTGAACGCGGCCCGCGCCGCGCCGCTTGCCGATGCGATGAGCGCGCGCAGCGCGGGCTCGCGGATCGCTTCCGCGCCGCCCGCATGGGCGACAAGCGCAGCATCGAGCGCCGCCGCGATCCAGGCAGCGTCGGACGCAGCGCCCGTTAGCGGCGCATCGTGCAAATCCGTGGCCCCGTCGATCGCCCAGGCGAGGCGCGCCTGCGCGCCGGCGCGATCGTCATTCTGTTTGGCGCGCGATCCGGCGAGGGAAATGGAGTCGATAACCGTGATCATGCGGCGCGGGCGCGCCTCACGCGCCGTAAAGGATGGCGATGGTCTCGGCCACGCAGGCGGGCCGCGCTTCGCCCTCGATCTCGATCGTGCACTCGTTCTTGATTTGCACGCCGCCGGCCTTGGCCTCGCACGCCAGCATTTTCTGGCGCAGGCGCACACGCTTGCCCACGCGCACCATGCTGGTGAAGCGCACCTTGTCCGATCCGTAATTGATGCCGCGCGCGACGCCCGAAACGCGCATCAGCCCGGCGCTCAAATAGGGGATGAGCGACAGCGTCAGGTAGCCGTGCGCGATGGGCCCGCCGATCTCCCGCGTCGCGCGGTCGACATCGACATGAATCCATTGATGATCGCCCGTCGCCTCGGCGAATTGGTTGACGCGATCCTGGGTGATTTCCAGCCAGTCCGATACGCCGGTTTCCTGGCCGACGAGGCTGGCGAGGTCCGCGAGCGCGACTTCACTCATCATGCATTCTCCTGACGGCCCATCGGGCGTATCGAGCCGGCGCGCCTTTGTCGAGCCGCGCGCCGCCAAATCGGCCAAATCGCGCGGCAGATTGAGCCCGGTCAGGTGGGAGGCCTCTCATGCGCGCACGTGGCTTCAAGGCTTTTATTGTCGCCGGGCTTCTCGCGCTCGGCGTGGGCGCGGCGGCGGCCCAGGAGGGACCCGCGCGCCTTGGCGCGGATGAAGCGCGCGCGGCCCTTTATGGCCACGAACTCTCCGGCGTCACGGAAATCACGGGCGAGGCCTGGAGCGAATGCATCGGCCACGATGGCCGCACCATTTTCCGCATCGGGGCTGAAACGAACGCCGGCCGGCTGGAGATTCGCGCCAATGGCGATGTGTGCTTTCGCTACGCCAGCACCGATTTCCAACGGGCGGTGTGCTGGGCGCTGAGCCGCGAGGGCGCGCGCCTGCGCTTCGATCCCATCGGCCTCGACAGCGAGGCCTTTATCGTCACCGCGCGCCCACGCGTCAGCGGCTGCGACGCGGAGACGCCGGTGGTGTGATTGCGGCGCGCGGCGAGCCTCGCTAGACCGGCGCCCATGCAAAAGCACCCCACCGCGCCGGGCGATCTGGCGCTGGCCGAAGAATTTGGCCTCTCGCCAGCGGAATATGACCTGATCGTGCACAAGATCGGGCGCGTTCCAAACGTCACTGAGCTGGGCATCTTCTCGGTGATGTGGAGCGAGCATTGCTCCTACAAATCCTCGCGCAAGCATTTGGCCAAATTCCCGACCAAGGCGCCGCACGTGATTTACGGGCCGGGCGAGAACGCCGGCGCCATCGACATCGGCGAGGGCCTCGCCTGCATCTTCAAGATGGAGAGCCACAACCATCCGAGTTACATCGAGCCCTATCAGGGCGCGGCCACGGGCGTGGGCGGCATTTTGCGCGATGTGTTCACGATGGGCGCGCGGCCCATCGCGCTGTTGAACGCACTGCGCTTTGGCGATCCCGCGCATCCGAAAACCCGCCGCCTCGTCGATGGCGTGGTGCGCGGCATCGGCGGGTACGGCAATTGCGTCGGCGTGCCGACCGTGGCGGGCGAGACCAATTTCCATGCGCGCTACAATGGCAACATCCTGGTCAACGCCATGTGCGTGGGCGTCGCGCCCATTGATCGGATTTTCACCAGCGCCGCCAAGGGCGCGGGCAATCCGGTGGTCTATGTCGGCGCCAAGACGGGGCGGGACGGCATTCATGGCGCAACCATGGCCTCGGCGGAGTTTGACGATGACGCCGAAGCCCAGCGGCCGACCGTGCAGGTCGGCGATCCGTTCCTGGAAAAGCTGCTGATCGAGGCGTGCCTCGAACTTATGGCGACGGACGCGATCATCGGCATCCAGGATATGGGCGCGGCGGGGCTTACCTCTTCATCCGTGGAAATGGCGTCCAAGGGCGAAGCGGGCGTCGAACTCGATCTTGACGCCGTGCCCGCGCGTGAAACGGGCATGAGCCCTTATGAATTCATGCTCAGCGAAAGCCAGGAGCGCATGCTCATGGTGCTGAAGCCGGAACGTGAGGAGGAGGCGCGGCGCATTTTCGAAAAATGGGGCCTCGATGCGGCGGTGATCGGCCGCACGACGGATACGAACCGTCTCGTTCTGCGCTGGCATGGGGATGTTGTGTGCGATCTGCCGCTTGGTCCGCTCGCGGATGAAGCGCCGCTTTATGAGCGCCCGTTTGTGCGGCCGCACCGCTCTTTTCCCTCTCCCCTTGTGGGAGAGGGTGGTTCTCGCGCAAGCGAGAACCGGGTGAGGGGTGGTGGCGCGAACGCCGAGGGGAATAGTCCGAACACCCCTCATCCGTCCGCTTCGCGGCCACCTTCTCCCACAAGGGGAGAAGGAGTCGATTTTCCCGCAACCCTAGCCAAAATCATGGCCTCGCCGGATATGTGCTCCAAGCGCTGGATCTGGTCGCAATATGATCGCCACGTCATGGCCGATACGGTCGATGACAGCGGCGCCGGCGCCGACGCGGCGATCGTGCGCTTGCATGGAAGCAACCGCGCGCTGGCGATGACCAGCGATGTCACGCCCCGCTATGTCGAGGCCGATCCATACGAAGGCGGCAAGCAGGCGGTGGCGGAAGCCTGGCGCAATCTGACGGCTTCGGGCGCGACGCCGCTGGCGATCACCGACAATTTGAATTTCGGCAATCCGCAAAAACCCGAGATCATGGGAAGCATCGTCTCCGCCATCGAGGGCATGGCCGAGGCCTGCCGCGCGCTCGCCTTTCCCGTCATCAGCGGCAATGTCAGCCTTTACAACGAAACCAACGGCGTCGCGATCTTGCCGACGCCGACGGTCGGCGCCGTCGGCCTCATCGCGGATGTTTCGAAGCGCGCATCGATCGGCGCGCTGGCGGAGGGCGATCTTCTGTTGCAGATCGGCGCGCAGTCCGGCTGGCTCGGCCAAACAATCTATCTGCGCGAAATGCTCGGCCGCGAAGAGGGCGCGCCCCCGCCCGTCGATCTCGAAGCGGAAAAGCGCAACGGCGATTTCGTCCGTGAGCTGATCGAAACCGGCCTGGTGCGCGCCTGCCATGACATTTCCGATGGCGGCCTCGCCTGCGCGGCGGCGGAGATGGCGCTCGAAGCCGATCTCGGAATCGCGCTCGGCTGGCGCGGCGATCTTGGCGATGTTGAGTTTCTCTACGGCGAGGATCAGGCGCGCTATCTCGTCGCCGCGTCCGCGGAGATCGCATCGCTCATTGAACAAAAAGCCAAGGCCGCCCATGTCGAATGTCTGGTCGTGGGCGAGATCGGCGGGCGGGACATGACGTTTCTAGGCGCCTCGGGCGTAACCGAGCGCCTGGCGCTCAGCGAATTACGCACCGCGCACGAAGGCTGGCTGCCGGCCTATATGGGCGAAGCGATGTAGCGCGGCATGGTCCACCCATTCCCGGGTCGCCGTGTAACGGCGAGCCCGGGACCCATAAACAAGGGCGTTTGACTTATGGGTCCGCGGCTTCGCCGGAGTTTACACTCGCGCCGGCCGAAGGCCGGACCCGGGGGGCGAATCCGGGAATGAGTGTGGGCAGCGCTTCAAGGTGTGCGAGTGCAAGCATTGAAACGTACGAGACTCTGCAAGGCGCGTGGGACGTCATCGCCTCTCATCTCCCCCCTCCGGCCGCTGCGCGGCCACCTCCCCCGTAAGCGGGGGAGGAGTTAGAACGGGCCGACTTTCATGCAGTCACATGACTACGATCTCTTCGTCATCGGCGCGGGCTCGGGCGGCGTGCGCGCCGCACGCCTCGCGGCGCAAACCGGCGCGCGCGTGGCCATCGCGGAGGAATATCGCATCGGCGGCACGTGCGTCATTCGCGGCTGCGTGCCGAAAAAGCTGCTCGTCTACGCCAGTGAGTTTGCGCAGAGCTTCGCGGACGCCAAGGGCTTTGGCTGGGAGACGGGCGAAGCGCGCTTTGAGTGGAAGACTTTACGTGACAATGTCCAGGCCGAAGTCACGCGCCTGTCCGGGCTTTACCGCGCCAATCAGGATCGCGCGGGCGTTCGGATTTTCGAAGATCGCGCCGAGTTCGTCGATGCGCACACGCTGCGCCTCGTGGGCGCGAACACAAATGTCACCGCCGCGCGTATTCTCATCGCCACGGGCGGGCGCCCGCGCTTGCCGGATTTTCCGGGCGCGGCCCATTGCGTGACGTCCAACGAGGTCTTCCTGGTCGATGAATTACCGAAACGCGCGGTGATCCTGGGCGGCGGCTATATCGCGCTGGAGTTCGCGACGATTTTTTCCGGCCTGGGCGTCGCCACAACATTGCTGTATCGCGGCGAGCAGATCCTGCGCGGCTTCGATGAGGATATCCGCGCCTTCGCCGCCGATGAATTGCGCCGAACGGGCGTCGATCTGCGCGTCGGTGCGCAAGTGGCGGAGCTGACGAAAGGCGCGGGCGGTTATGATCTTATGCTCACCAATGGCCAGCGCATCGAGACCGATCTCGTCATGGCCGCGATCGGGCGCGATCCGAACACGGAAGGTCTGGGTCTTGAGGCCGCCGGCGTCGAGCGCGGCATGGGCGGGCAAGTGCATGTCGATGAATGTTCGCGCACCAATGTGGCGCACATTTTCGCCGTCGGGGATGTCACGCACCGCATGGCGCTGACGCCAGTGGCCATCCGCGAGGCGCAGGCGTTCGCGGAAACCGAGTTCATGAACCGGCCGAGCGCGGTCGACTACGCCGATATCCCGACCGCCGTGTTCGCCCGCCCGCCGATCGCCACGGTCGGCCTCACGCAGCACGCGGCGGAGATGAAATATGGCGCCGCGCACGTCTATCGCGCGCTCTTCCGCCCGATGAAGCACATCCTCGCCGGCAACGCGGAAAAGATGCTGATGAAGCTCATCGTCCATCCCGTGGATAACCGCGTGCTGGGCGTGCATATCGCCGGGCGCGACGCGCCTGAAATGGTTCAGATCGCGGCGATCGCCGTCAAGGCCGGCTTGACCAAGACCCAGTGGGACCAGACCTGCGCGCTCCACCCCACCGCCGCCGAGGAGCTTGTCCTGCTGCGCGAGCGGGCGGCGTGAAAGTAAAACTGGTGCAAAATCAACGCGCGCGCCGCCGCACCAATTCGTAAGGTGCGCCGAGCGCCGTGATTCGCTAGGCGCCATCGGCGGCCGCGATTAACTGAAAAGTCATCGCTCCGCCCGCAAGCGTTTGCCGTTTCGCGAACGGCGTAGAAACCAAGAGGCTAGAACATGCCCGCGCGTCTGGTGTCGATCATCAATATGAAGGGCGGCGTCGGCAAATCGACGACGTCGGTGTCGCTGGCCGAAGCGCTGGCCGTGCACCATCGCCGCCGCGTGCTGCTGATCGATCTCGATCCCCAGACCAACGCCTCCATCATGTTGGCGGGGCCGGATAAATGGAACGAATTGCGCGAAGCCGAACGCACGCTCGATTTCTATTTCGAGGCCTATGCGCTGCAGGAGAAGCCAAAGCCCTTCAAGAGTCTGGTTGAGCCGAGAGTCTCCGATCTCAAGGGCAAGCCGGATGTCAGCCTGTGCGCGGCCGCGCCCGAATTCCGCATGGTTGAGCGCGATATGATCGAAAGCTTCGTCAAGCGCGGCTTTCACATTGACGCGATCCAGAAATGGATTTGCGAGCGCTTCGCCCATGGCCTGCGCAGTGTCGTCAACGAGATGGATTTCATCTTGATCGATTGCCCGCCCGGCATTTCGCTGTTCGCCGAGGCCGCGCTGATCGCCGCTGATACGATCATCGTGCCGACCATTCCGGACTATGTCTCGCGCCTCGGCCTCATCACGTTCCGCCGCCGCGCGCTGCGGCTCATCAATGAACGGCGCGGCGAGGCTTCGAACCTCTTCGTGCTCACCACCAAATACGATGAAACGATGAGCCTGCATCGCTCCGAGGCGGGCCTGCTCAAGGAAAATCTCGGCGAGGCCATGTTCGATGTGCGCATCCCTCAACATGTCGATATCGCCAAGGCGGCCGAATGGTCAGAGACGCAGCGCACGTTCGAACAGAAATACGGCGCCATGGCGCCGGTCGTGAAAAAGCTCGGCGAGGAATTCCTCGCCAAGATGGAGCTGGCGCCGGCGCTATGAGCCTCAACAAGTCGCTCGACCGCTTGTTCAACGAAATCCGCCGCGAGGCGCGGCGCAATCCCGAATTCGCGGACCGGCTCGATGCGGTGCTGCGCACCCATGACTCGCGCCGCGACGTCGATGAAGCGGCGATCGCCGCCGTCGGCGCGTCCGAGGAGGCGCCAGCGCCGGAAGCGGCGCCCGCGCCAGTCCCGGCGAAGAAGCCGAAGCAGGCCGCCGCGCCCGCGCTCAATCCCGTGGCGATCCTGCAGCGCGGCGGGGAAGATGCGCTTGAGGAGGCGCTGATCTCGCACAATCGCGAGGCGCTCTTGGCGCTGGTGGCCGAGCACAATCTCGATCCGGGCGGCGAGGCGGGCGCCTTCAGCCGCGAGGATCTGCAGGCGCATGTGGTCGCCCAGGCCAAGAAGCGCGTGGAACGGGACCGCAAACTTTTCGATTATTGAGGCGCGGGACGAATACAAGCACCGAGTCATTCCGGACGCGCGGAGCGCCGCTAAATCGTGACCAACGAACGCGGCGAGCGCATGCTTGGTTCAGATTGAAGCACAACCCATTCCCCGGGCAGTTGCGGAGCAACGGTCCCGGGACCCATAACCACAACACCGAGGATATTATGGGCCCCGGACTTGCGCTGCGCGCAATCCGGGGATGCGTGATGAATCGACACAAACTGAACAAGACCTCCTCTAATTCCATCCGTTTTCGGCGCATCGTGGCGTCAGGGCTTGCGGGCGCGGC
>CADEEL010000052.1:0-1142 GCA_902826335.1 uncultured Alphaproteobacteria bacterium | reverse complement strand
GGCGCGGACAAAAGCTTCTATTTCCTGGAAATGAACACGCGCCTCCAGGTCGAACATCCGGTCACGGAGATGATCACGGGCGTCGATCTCGTCGAGATGATGATCCGCGTGGCGGCGGGCGAAAAGCTGCCGCTCAAGCAGAAGGACTTGAAAATTCGCGGCTGGGCGGTCGAGAGCCGCATCTACGCGGAAGATCCGTATCGCAACTTCCTTCCGAGCATCGGGCGCCTGCGCCGCTATCGTCCGCCCACGGAGGGGCCGGATGGGACGGCCGTCGTGCGCAACGATACCGGCGTGCGCGAGGGCGATGAAGTGTCCATGTATTACGATCCGATGATCGCCAAGCTGGTCACACATGCGCCAAACCGCCTTGCGGCGATCGATGCGCAGGCCCGCGCGCTGGACGCCTTTTTGATCGAGGGCATCGCGGACAATATCTCCTTCCTCGGCGCGGTGATGGAGGAGGAGACGTTTCGTTCGGGCATTTTCACTACGGCCTATATCAAGGAGCAGTTTCCGGACGGATTTTCCGGCGTCGCGCCGAGCGAAAAGCAGACCGATCTCCTCGCCGCTGTCGCCGCCTATGCGCACGCGATCCAGGCGCGCCGCGCGCGCGCGAACGGCGCCGATGGGAACGGCGCGCTCGTTGTGCTGATGGGCGCCGCCGAACGGCGCGCCGAGGTGACGCTGATGGGCGAGGGCGCGCGCATCGCGCTGAACGGCGCATCCGCGAAAAAACTCATCACACATTGGCGCCCGGGCGCGCGCGTCATGGAAGGCGCCTATGATGGGCAGGCCTTCGCGGTGAAGCTGAAGCCGAAGGGCGAGGGCTATGCGCTGCGTCTGCGCGGCGCCGCGCTCACCGCCATCGTCGCCTCGCCGCGCGGCGCGGAGCTGCATCGGCGCCTGCCGGAGAAAAAGCCGGCGGATATGTCGAAATTCATTCTTTCGCCTATGCCGGGGCTGGTCGTCTCCATCGATGTGGCGGCGGGCCAGGAGGTCAAGGCCGGCGAGGGCGTGGCCATCGTCGAGGCGATGAAGATGCAGAACATCATTCGCGCCGAGCGCGACGGCAAGGTGACGAAAGTCAATGTCGCGCCCGGCGCCAGCGTCGCGGCCGACGAGGTGCTGGTGGAGTTGGG
>CADEEL010000051.1 GCA_902826335.1 uncultured Alphaproteobacteria bacterium | reverse complement strand
GATGGCGAACGCCGAACGCGCCAAACGCATCATCTTGCGCCGGCTCGATGCGGCCCGGGCGCGGCTGCGCGCGCTCTATGCGCCGATGCGCGATTTTTTCATCGCCGCGCCCGATTTCATGTGCGCGTACGCGCCGAACGACAGCTCCTAAGAACGCGCCGCGCGCTCTCGCCCCGTTTCATCCGTATACATATTGTCACCGCCCGGAGACGCTCCGGCGCGGGAAAAGGCGCGCGTGGCGTAATTAGAACGGCATCTTAAAACCCGGCAGCAGCCCCAATCCGCCTGAAACGCCCTTCATTTCCTCGTTCTGCGCATCCTCGAGCTTGCGGCGCGCATCATCATGCGCGGCCTTGATCAGGTCTTCGAGAATATCGCCCTCATCGGCCTTGAGCAGCGAGGGATCGATGCGCACGGACAAAAGCGCCGTCTTGCCCGAGAGACGCACCTTCACGAGGCCGCCGCCGGCGGCGCCTTCCACTTCCATGGCTTCGAGCTTCTTCTGCGCCTCGGCGATTTTGGCCTGCATCGCCTGCGCCTGGCGCATGATCTGGGAAATATCTTTCATCGTGGGTCCTTGGTTTTGGCGTTGCGGCGCGGGGCGAGCGGCGTGACTTCGCCCACCGCGCCGTCCTCGCCCTGTTTGCGCACCGCGTTAACCTCCGCGCCCGGGAACGCCTTGAGCGCGGCGGCGACATAAGGGTGGCGCTTGATCTCGTCGAGGGCTTTCGCCGCCTCGCGCGCGCGCCGCTCCGCGAGGCTTTCGACGCCCTCATCGGCGTCGGCGCGCACGATCCAGGCCGCGCCCGTTTCATCGCGCAGGAAGCGCATCAGCCGGCGCGGCAAATCCTCCGGCATGTTGGGCGCGGCTTGAAAGCAAATCTCGCCCGGCGCGAAGGATTTGAGGCGCACGTATTTCTCCAGCGCCACTTCAAGATCGATATCCCGCGCCGCCGCCACCAGCGCCACTACATCCGCGAAGCTGCCGAGCCGCGCCCCCCCGGGCTCGGATTTCGCCGCGCTTGCTTCGCCTTGCGCGGCGGGCGCGCCATCGCGCAACAGGCGCGCGGCTTCTTCTGGCGGGGGCAAGTGCGCGGCCGCGCACAAGCGCATCATCGCCATCTCGACGCTGGCGATGGGATCGGGCGCGCGATTGGTTTCATCAAGCGCCTTGAGCAACATCTGCCACAGGCGCGACAATTGCGCGGGCGTCAGCTTATCGGCCAGCGCGCGCACGCGCCGCGCCCAATCGGCGCCGCCGATCAAGCGCGCCTCATCGCCCAGCGCCTGCGCGCGGGCCGCATCGTGCGCGATCTCCAGCAGATCGCGCATAATCAGCGCGGGATCGGCGCCGCTATCATATTGCGCGCGCACTTCGCTCACCGCCGCGCGCGCATCGCCGCGCGCGATTGCATCAAGCAGATCAAGCACGCGCGCGCGATCGGCGAGGCCAAGCATGTCGCGCACTTCACCCGCGCTGACCGGCGCCTTGGCGCCCGCCTTCTGCACGATCGCCTGATCGAGCAGCGACAGCGCATCGCGCACCGAGCCTTCCGCCGCGCGCGCGATGAGCGCCAATCCATCGGCCTCGACCTTGACCTTTTCCTTGGCGCAGATGTCAGACAAATGCTTGTGCAGCCGTTCGCTGTCCACGCGCCGCAAATCAAAGCGTTGGCAGCGCGACAGCACGGTCACCGGCACTTTGCGAATTTCAGTGGTGGCGAAGATGAACTTCACATGCGGCGGGGGCTCTTCCAGCGTTTTCAACAGGCCGTTGAAGGCCTGCGTCGAGAGCATGTGCACTTCGTCAATGATATAGACTTTGTAGCGCGCCATCACCGGCGCGTAACGAACCGAATCCAGAATCTCGCGAATATCGCCGATGCCGGTGCGCGAGGCCGCGTCCATCTCGAACACGTCCGGATGGCGGCTCTCCATGATCGCCGCGCAATGGGCGCCCATGCCGCCATTATTTTGCGGATCGAGCTTCACCGAGGGCGCATCGAGCGCGTCCGTCTTGTAGTTCAGCGCGCGCGCCAAGAGCCGCGCCGTCGTCGTCTTGCCCACGCCCCGCACGCCAGTGAGCATGGTGGCGTGCGCGATGCGGCCCATGGCGAAGGAATTGGCGATGGTGCGCACCATCGCCTCCTGGCCGATCAGATCCTCGAACGTGCGTGGGCGGTACTTGCGCGCGAGCACGAGATAGCCGCCGGCGGACTCGGCTTCGCCGAACAGGGCTGGGGAGTCTCTGGAATCGGTCATCTCACCGCAGTGCAGACAGGACAGCGACCCGAACGCAACCCGTTACGGCTGCTTCCTTCCGGACCTGACCGGGTTGGCGGGGCGTGCGTCCGCCGCCTGCCTGCGCCGCAGATATCGCCGCTCCGCGCGGCGCGGGCAAGGGCGGAGTGTCAGGCCTTGCGCATGAGGAGATCGAGGCCAGCCGCCGCGAACCCCGCGCCGAACAGGAAACCCGCCGCTGGAAAGCCAAAACTCGGCATCGGCGCCGGCAGATAGCTAAACAAGCCGCCCACAAGCGCGCAGCCGAACCAGCACAAGGGCGGCCAAAGCGGGCGCTCGCCGGCGCGGAGCCAAGCGATCGACAGGCCGACCAAGGCGATCACCAACACCGCCGCGCCCTGCTCATAGGTAGAGAAGCCGAACGGATCGGCGTCCGGCCCGCCAATGAAGGAGAGCGCGGCCATCGCGATGACGAACCCCGCGAAGCCCATGAGACCGAGCTTCTCCGCGCGCACGAGATAGACGCCGATAAGGCCGAGGGTGAGGAAAATGTCCGTCGCGGTCCACAACGCTTCAAGCGAGACCGCATCGAGCGGCAAGGGAAACGCGCCGGCCATGCGCGCCAAGCCGCCGATCAAGGCGGCCGCGCCGCCTGCGCGCATCAAGACGTGAGCGTTCATCTCAACTCATCCATTTCAGCGTCGTGGGCTGGATCGGATTGACGAAGGCGCGGCTCTCGGCCTTGGCCTTGGTCCATTCGCGCTTCAGCGTCAGGTACCATTTCGCCTGCACGTCGATGTCATCGATCCACAGCATCGAGGGCGTATATTTCAGCCCCTCATTCTGCAGATCGACCATGCGCCCATCCTGATCGAGAAAATCGCGCGCGGCGGGCACAAGCCACGGCTTCAGCGCATCCATGATCCAGGCGTTCTTCCAATAGGTCACCTGCGTGATGCGCGTCGAACCTTCATGTTCAGGGGTAAGGCACGTCAGCGTGTAGAGGCGCTTGGCCCCGCTTTCGACCACTTCCCAGCGATAGCCAGGCAGCTTGAACACGATTTCCGTGGTCACGTCCGACCCAAACAGCCAGCGATAGGCCAGCGAATTGGCGGCTGGCGCGTGCCGCGCCATGGCCCAACCGAGTTCGCGCGGCTCGAAGCGCTTTTCCTTGAGCTTGCGGCCCGCCGAGGGCGGGCGCCACCACCATTGCGAATGCACATAAGGCACGTGCGCGGGATCAATGAGCCCGACCACCGCATTGTCCATGTCCGAGGCGAAAATCCGGGTCGTGACGATATTCGGCGCGGTCTCGGGCGCGTCGAGCACGGGCGGCGCGGGCGGCGCGCCCTCGAAGCGCGGATCGGCGCTGACATAGACAAAGACGAGGCCATGGGCCTCGTGCGTCTGGTAGGCGCGCGTTCTGATGCGCCCCGCCTCGTAGGGCTGGCCCTCGATCAGGGAGGGAATGAATTTGCACGCGCCATCCGGCCCATAGCGCCAGCCATGATAGGGGCACTCGATCGTCACGGCGCCGTCCGTCTCGACCTGCCGGCCGGCGGACAGCGGCGCGGCGCGATGCGGGCAAACGTCCCGCAGCGCGAAGGCGCGCCCATCACGCCCGCGCGCCAGCATAACCGGCTCGCCAAGGATGAAGCGGCGAAATTGTTGGCCGGGCTTCAATTCCGCGGAAGCGGCGGCGAAATACCAGGCGTCGCGCAAAAGTTCGCTCATGGCTGCGCCGTATAGAGCAAATAAGCGATGGCGAGAAATCCGCCCGCGGCGGATGCGACAATGCCGACCAGGCAGAGGACGGACGCCGCCGCATAGGCGAGCCGCGCGGGTGCGGCCCGCCCCCGATTCAGGGCAGGCCCCGCGAACCGCAGCATGAGCATGGAGAACAGCACGATCCCGCCGATTGCGATGAGAAAAATCACCGCCTGCCCGGCCAGCATCTGGGCGCCGTTCATCGCGCCTCGATGGTGACGGCGAAGGTCTGCGCCGGCGGTTCGCCGCTTTCCCACGGCCGGCGCTGCTCGAAGCGCAGTTCGCCCCGGCCCGCCGCGCGCGCCTCGAACACGAACACTTCCCAATGCGAGCCGCCGGTGAAGCCGGGCTGGCGTTGGGCCTCGGTGGTCGGCCCGCCTCGCTCGCCAAGCGGCGCGATGAACTCGGGAACCGCCGCAGGCGCCCAGACATAACCCGCCGTCGGCACGCCGATCAGCTCAACCGCGAAGCGCGCGCCGATCGGCGTTTGCACGACTTGGCCCGCCATCGGAAAGGAGATGCGGATCGTGACCTCGTCTGGCGTGGGCGCGGCCACACTTTCACCTCGCGGCGTCACGCGCTCGCCCTCCGCTCGCTCGGTTGGCGCGCAGGCTGAAAGCATCGCGGAGAACAAAATAACAAATGCATGTGGCGTTCTCATCGCGCGCCGCTTTCAGCCAATTGCGCGTAGAAGCGCACCATGCGTGCGAGGTTGTCGATCGAGGCGCGCTCGCCCGTGCCATGAATGCGCGACAATTCCGATTGCCGCGCCCACACGGGCTGGAAGCGATAGACGTTCTCCGCGATCCCAACAAAGTGCCGCGAATCCGTGGCGCCGAGCACAAGCATGGGCGCGATGGGCGCATCGGCCGGCGCGTGCGCGCGCGCGGCCGCCGCGAGCAGAACGTATGAATCGCTCGTCGTCAGCGAGACGGGCGAGGGCTCATTGGGCGTGCCTTCGGGTTCGATCGTCACGCCCTCGATCCCGGCCACGGAGCGGCGCAGATGCGCGAGCGCGCCGGCGACGCTGTCGCGCGGATGCAGGCGCAGATTGACGATGGCGTGCATTTCCTGCGGCAGCACGTTTTCCTTCGTCCCGCCATCGATCATCGTCGGCGCGATGGTGGTGCGCAACAGCGCCGCGCCGGCCGGCGTGGCTTGCGTGCGCGCAATCAATAACGGCCCAAACGCCCAGCGATTGGCGATCACCGCGCGCTCGGCCCAACCGAGGCGCGGGGCCAGCACGTCGAGCATTTCGGCGGCGGGGCCATTATCGAATCCGCTTGGGAACGGATTGGCGCGCAGCGCCTGAATCGCACGCGCAAGCCGATCGGCGGCGGTGTCGTTCTGCGGCATGGAGGAATGGCCCCCTTGCGCCCGCGCCGTGACGCGCACCGTCATATAGCCTTTCTCCGCCACGCCGATCAGCGCCACCGGCCCGCCGGTGACGGGGTGGTCCTCCAGCACGGCCATGCCTTCATCGAGCGCGAACCAGGGCCTGATGTTCCGTTGGCGGAGCAAGGCGGCGATGGCCTGCGCGCCGGCGCCGGAAACCTCTTCGTCATGGCCGAACGCCAAGAGGATCGTACGCCGAGGTTGGAACCCGCCGGCGATCAGCGCCTCCATCGCCTCCATGATGGCGATCAGCGAGCCCTTATCGTCCGCCGCGCCGCGCCCATAAATGAGCCCATCGCGAATCTCGCCGGAAAACGGCGGCGCCTCCCAATCGCCTTCCGTTCCCTCCTCGACGGGCACCACATCCTGGTGGGCGAGCAGAAGGATGGGCGCCGCCGCGCCATCCGATCCCCGCCATGTGTAAAGCAGACTGTGGCCGGCGACGATCTCCCGCGTCATCGCGGCATGGACGCGCGGATACGTCGTTTCCAGAAACGCACGGAACGCCGCGAACGCCGCCGGATCGGAGACGATTCCGGCATCGTGTGAAATCGTCTGGATACGGATGGCCTGGCTCAGATGCGTCGCCGCCGCGTTCGCATCGATTTGCCGGACAGGCGCGAGCCCGATATCGGCGACGGCCGCCGGCCCGCCCGCATTGATGGTCCGATAAGCGACGACGCCCGCGAACGCCGCAATGATCGCCAGGAGCGCCAGAACGCCCCGCCACACCCATTTCATGACAATCCCTCGCTCTGCGCGGCCATCCTCAGCGCCGGGGGCGCCCCTTGTCCAGCTTAGGTTACGCCGCGTGCGCCGCGCCCCAATAATTATAGCCCAGCGGCCTCGGCGTGCTCGGCAGATACATCATCTCAAGCTCATCGATCGCGAAGCCGCCGGCGCGAATGAGGCCCGGGATGTCCCGCGTCAGATGGCACCCGCCGCCGATATGCTTCCAGATCGGCTCGATCGAGCGCTGAGCGCGCTGGACCTTTTCATCCGGCGCAAGGCCATGCTCGCAGAAGAGCAATCGCCCGCCCGGCTTCAAAACGCGGCGCGCGCCGGCCAGCGCCGCACGCCCATCGGGGATCGTGCACAGCGCGAAGGTGACCAGCACGGTATCGACGCTGGCGTCCGGCAGAGATAAATCCTCGGCCCGTTCGGGCAAAATCTTCACCGGCAGCGGCGAGCCGCGCGCGGCCTTGCGCGCCCGCGTCAGCATGCCTTCTTCGGGTTCAAGCGCGTAAATCTTCTCGATCTTGGTGGGGTCGTAGAAGGGCAGATTGAGGCCGGAGCCGAAGCCGAGCTCCAGCACCACGCCCTCGGCGCGCGGCACGATCTTGCGGCGCTGATAGCGGATCGGTTTCGCGCCGCACGCGCAATTGATGACCGCCGGAAGGATATGGCGAGAATAGAAGCTCATTTGTTCATCCTTAGCCGATCGGTCAGCACGACTCTACCGGCCTCTCCAACCAGAATCGGAAGTTTTTAATGTGCGCTTATTTTGGCAAACTACAGCGGTCCGCCCTGGCGTAGCCCTACGCCAGAAATGAGGATATGATGGGTGCAGGAGTCCGCGATGGGCAAGATAGAGACCGCCATCAAGGCGATGGAATCGTTGCCGGCGCACCGGCGCGAGGAAATCGCGGAAATGGTGTTGGAACTGGCCGAGGCGATCAAAGGCGCGCCAGGCCGGAGCGCATTGAGCGAAGAGCAATTGGCGGAAATTCGCCGACGCCGCGCCGAAGGATTTAAGCCAGGATCGACAAGCCGCATTGATCAATTGCTCGCGCGCCTCGCGTGAAGCGTCTCGCCTGGGATGAGCGCGCGATCAACGACCTCATCGCCATCGCAGACTATATCGCCGCTGACAGCCCCCGTTCCGCGATCCGCGTTGTTGAATACATCCGCGCCGCGGCGCTTTCGCTCGAAGCATCGCCCGAGCTGGGGATGGCCTGCCCCGAGCCGGGCGGGGTGTGAGTTCATTCTCACGCGCTACCCCTACATCCTCGTCTATGAAATCCTGGACGAAGAAGTCCGCATATTGGCGGTCTTTCACCACCGTCAGCAGCGCCGATAAACCTACCCCCGCGCCTGGCTGATCTCCAGCACGTCTTCATAGGTGCCGCAGGCCGGAGCGCTGCGCATTGACCAGCACGGCCATATTGCCCGGCGCATGCTTGTTATCCAGCCTCTTCTCCTGCGCGTCGAGCGCTCGCGCGCGGGGGCCAGTTCTGCTAAATTGCCCCGATGACCAGCCAGCACGAACGCGAATTGCTCGCTCGCATCATTGTCGAGCCGGGGAAGATGGGGGGCAAACCCGTCATCCGCGGTCGCCGCATCACGCCAGCCATGGTGCTGAAAATGTTGGCAGGCGGCGCCGCCCGCGCGCAGGTGCTCGAAGCGTATCCGGCGCTTGAGGATGCTGATATCGACGCCTGTTTGCTTTATGCCGCGCTTGTGACCGATAGCGCAGTCGCCGTCGTCCCAGCGGAATAATCCGTGCGGCTGTTCGCCGACACCAACATCACCGCCCAAGCCGTCCGCGCGATGCGCGCCGCCGGCCACGACGTCACCTATTCCGGCGAGCGTATGAGCGACCCGGGCGACATCGCGCTGCTGGCTGAAGCCACCGCCGCCCACCGGATATTCGTGACGAAAGATCACGACATCGGGGAGTTGGTGTTCGCAAGGAGCGCATCGCATGCCGGTGTCATCTTGATCGACGATCTCGGCGATCCGACCGCTGAAGCGCGAATGTTGCTTTCGGCCATCCACTCACACACTGGAGAACTGGAGACGGGCGCGTTCGTTCGCGTCGATGAGACTGGCATTCGCGTTCGTTCTAACTCCGCGACTGGCTGATCTCCAGCACGTCTTCATAGGTGCGCAGGCCGGAGCGCTGCGCATTGACCAGCACGGCCATATTGCCCGGCGCATGCTTGTTATCGAGCATCTTTTCGTGCGCGTCGGGGATCTTCTCCCAGGGGAAGACTTCGCTCATCGCCGGATCGATGCGCCGATCGATCACCAGCTGGTTCGCCTGCGCGGCGTGGTAGAGGTGCGCAAAATGGCTGCCTTGCACCCGCTTCTGGCGCATCCACAAGAAACGCGCATCCATGGTGAGGTTATAGCCCGTCGTGCCCGCGCAGATCACCACCATGCCGCCGCGCTTGCACACCAGAACGGAGACAGGAAACGTCGCCTCGCCCGGATGCTCGAACACGATATCGACATCCTTGCCGCCCGTATGCTCCCAGATGGCTTTGCCGAACTTGCGTGACTCTTTCATGTAATCGTTGAATTCCGGCCCGTTCACTTTCGGCAACTGGCCCCAGCAATTGAAATGCTTGCGATTGAGCACGGCCTTGGCGCCCATGCTCATGACATAGTCGATCTTTTCGTCCTCGGAGACGACGCCGATCGCGTTCGCGCCGGACACCGCGCAGAGCTGCACGCCGAACACGCCAAGCCCGCCCGATGCGCCCCACACAAGCACATTCTGGCCGGGGCGAATGATGTTCGGGCGCCAGCCGAACAGCATGCGGTAGGCGGTGGCCAGCGTCAGCACATAACAGCCGCTCTCCTCCCAGGTGAGATGCTTGGGGCGCGGCATCATCTGGCGCGCCTGCACCTTGCAGAATTGCGCGAAGGCGCCGTCGCTGGTTTCGTAGCCCCAGATGCGCTGGCTGGGCGAAAACATCGGATCGCCGCCATTGCACTCTTCGTCGTCCCCATCGTCCTGATTGCAATGGATGACGACTTCATCGCCCGGCTTCCAGCGCTTCACCTTGGCGCCGACCGCCCAGACGATCCCCGCCGCGTCCGAGCCGGCCACATGATAGGGCTGCTTGTGCACGTCGAGCACGGAAAGCGGTTCGCCCAACGCTGCCCACACGCCGTTATAATTGACGCCCCCGGCCATCACGAGCACCAGGCACTCATCTTCGCCCACATGCGGCGTGGGCACGACCTCGCGCTGCATCGCCTGCTTGGGCCGGCCGTGCCGATCCTTGCGGATCGCCCAGGCCCACATTGTCTTGGGCACGTGGAATTGCGGCGGAATCTCCCCGATCTCGTAAAGGTCCTTCACCGACTTGAGATTCGCCTGCGCCATGGCCCGCCTCGCCCTATGCTGCACCGCACAATGAAACGTGTTGCGGGCGCTCGTCAATGGTCTGGGCTTGCCCCGCCGGCGGCGGCCTTCCTAGACTGCCGGCAATGGTTCGCACGGCGCTGATTTACGGGCTGGCCCTGGCGCTGGGCGCGTTGGCCCTGCAATGGCTCGAATACCAGATCTGGGCGCGCAGCCATGCCGGCGAAATCTATGTGGCGCTGATCGCGGCGGCTTTTCTGGCCCTCGGCGTCTGGGTGGGCGCGCGTCTGGCCCGGCCGCGCCCTCGCGGCGGCGGCTTTGAGCCGAACACGCGCGCCCAGGCCGCGCTCGGCATCTCGGCGCGTGAATGCGAGGTGCTCGCCCTCATCGCCGATGGCCGCTCGAACAAGGAAATCGCCAAGCGCCTTATGCTCTCGCCCAACACGGTGAAGACCCACATCGCCCGCCTCTATGAGAAGTTGCCCGCCGCGCGGCGCACGGAGGCCATTCTTCGCGCGCGCGAATTGGGCCTCATCCCCTGAACTTGTCCCAATTTTCTGAGCGAGCGACGTGAAATCACCCTTTTGGGCGATTGCCACGGGCGCGCTGCGCGTGATTTCGATGCGTGGAACCCGACGAGAGCGAGGCGGAAATGGCGAAGGTGATTGGCATTGGCGGCTTGTTCTTCAAGACAAGCGACACCCAGGCAACCATGCAATGGTATGTCCGTGTGTTGGGACTTGAGCTGACCGATTGGGGCGGCGTGGTGTTTCAGCCTGCGGGGCTGGCCGCCCACCCCGGGGCGGGAACGGTGTTCAACGCCATGGCCGGTGACACTGATTACTTCGCCCCCTCGACCAAGGACTTCATGTTCAATTTCGTTGTCGACGATCTCGACGGCGTCCTGGCTCGCTGCAAGGCCGAGGGCGTTGAGCCGGTGAAACTGTTTCCCGACGAAGGGATGGGCCGCTTCGCGCACATCATGGATCCGGACGGACGCAAGATCGAATTGTGGCAGCCCAAACCCATGCCGGCGGCCGCGACAGAAGGGACCGCATAATCATGCTTCGCTTGATTTTGGCCTACGGCGTCGCGGCCGGCCTCATCGTCGCCGCGCCCATGTTCGCGATGCTGACTCTGGCGCCGAACAATGACATCGCGACCTCCCCGCTCACCGGCTATCTGATCATGATGCTGGCGCTCAGCCTCGTCTTCGTCGGCGTCAAGCGATACCGGGATCGCGTCCAAGGCGGCGTCATCAAGTTCATGCCGGCGTTTTTGATCGGCCTCGCCATCAGCGCCGTGGCGGGCGTCATCTATGTGATCGGCTGGGAGATCACCCTCGCGGCGACGGATTTCGCCTTCATCGATGGATACAGCGAAGCGATGATCGCCGCCGAACGCGCCAAGGCGGGCGTCACGCCAGCGGATATCGCCCGCGTCACCGCACAGATGGCGGAGTTCAGAACCCAGTACGCCAATCCGCTGTTCCGCCTGCCCATGACGTTCATCGAGATATTCCCGGTCGGACTGCTGATCGCGCTGATCTCAGCCGCGCTGCTGCGCAATCCGCGATTTTTACCGGCAAGGGCGGCGTAACCTAATACAAGGCGCGCTTCGCTGTGGCGCACAATAAGCAGCTACTTTTGTAATTTTCGTGGGGCCCCAACAGGTGGCGCCAGCGAACCCACTCTGTTAGGTCCCATCGAGGCCAACGGAGGTCGCATGAAACAAGTCTACGCACCGGCAAATTCGGCCGAAGCTCACATGCTGGCGCATCTACTCGAACAGAATGGCATTCGGGCGCATATACACGGCGAGGCATTGCAAGGCGGCGTCGGCGAACTCCCAGCTGGCGGACTGCTGCAGCTCTTGGCTGCGGACAACGACTATGATCGTGCGCGCGCGCTGATCATCGATTGGGAACAAACGAATGCCGGCAATCCCGCTGAGACGCGCGAAAAGCAATCTGTGCCCATTTGGATTGGTTTGCTCGTCCTCACTATTGGCGTCGGCGGCGGATGGCTTCTGAGGACGGCGGCACTGAATGGCTCGATTCCGATTGATGCTACGGAAACCCGCCTTGATCGCAATGGAGACGGGCGCGACGACCTCACATACTTCTTCCGCGTGGGCGCACCTTACGCGTACAGAGCAGAAACAGATCGAAATTTTGACGGTGCGACGGACGCTACGGACTACTACGACAGCGAAGGTATAATCATTCGTTTCGAGTCGGACGACAATTTCGATGGCTTTGTCGAAAGCACGACGGCGTACTCCGCTGGCAATCCCATTCGCACGGAAACAGACCTGAATCGCAACAGCCTTGTCGACATTCAAATCCATTATCAGCGCGGTGTTATTAGCTACGAAGAGATTCGCGATAACCGAACAGGTCACATCGCGCGCGTAAACCATTTTGTGAACATGCGGCTAGTTAGGTCTGAAAGTGATTTGAACGGCGACGGATTTCTTGAAACCACGAGGACTTATGACGCGCTAAGCGAGGTCACACGCACAGAGACACGCTCTCGGCGCTAGTTCCGGCGGCTCTGCCGCCGCGACGCAACATAATGCTTGCCGCGCGGGCGGAACGCATGGTTCCCTGAGAACCGATGAGCCCGCCGCCCTTCCAGCACGCGCCCGATAGCCCGTGGATTTTCCGCACCTATGCCGGCCATTCGACGCCGGCCGAGAGCAATAAGCTCTACCGCGCGAATCTCGCGAAAGGCCAAACCGGCCTTTCGGTCGCCTTCGATCTGCCGACGCAGACCGGCTATGACAGCGATCACATTTTGGCGCGCGGGGAAGTCGGCAAGGTCGGCGTGCCAATCGGCCATCTTGGCGATCTACGCGCCCTCTTCGACGGCATTCCGCTCGACCGCATGAACACATCGATGACGATCAACGCGCCGGCGGCGTGGCTGATCGCGCTCTACGCAACGCTCGCGGAAGAACAGGGCGCGGACTGGCGCAACCTTCAGGGCACAACCCAAAACGACATCATCAAGGAATACCTCTCGCGCGGCACGTACATCTTTCCACCCGCGCCAAGCCTGAAGCTGACGGGCGACACAATCGCCTGGTGCCTTGACGCGCTGCCGAAATGGAACCCGGTGAATGTCTGCTCCTACCATCTTCAGGAAGCCGGCGCGACGCCGGAGCAGGAATTGGCCTTCGCGCTCGCAACCGCGATTGCGTTGCTTGATGAGGTCCGCGCGCCCCAAGGTGGCCAGTTCATGCGCCCCTCCCCCCTTGCGGGGGAGGGTAGGGTGGGGGGTGCGAGAGCCAACATCTCAAATGCGAGTGT
>CADEEL010000050.1 GCA_902826335.1 uncultured Alphaproteobacteria bacterium | reverse complement strand
CCCCATCAGTCGGCTCGGCTTAAATCGGAACAACCTATTGAGGCTCCACAGCTAGAGCGGTTCCCGAAAAGTGTTGCGCGGTTTTCGGACGAGAACCGCTCTAACTTAAAGTATGGACCCTTTATCCCGTTTCGTCTGTCTCAGACGAACCGGGAACGGGTCTAGCAGGCTGTTGAAAAAATAGCGATTTGCATCGTCTTTCCCCCCTCCGATCGCTTCGCGATCACCTCCCCCGTAAACGGGGGAGGAAAAAGTGGAGTCGATTCAGTAGGGAATTGCTCCCCCGTTTACGGGGGAGCTGTCGACGTAGTCGACTGAGGGGGGATGAAGCACCTATTTCAACAGCCTGCTAGGGCGAATGGTCTGAACCCAATACAAGCGAAAGCGGCCGCATTGCGCGGCCGCTCCCAACCTGTTCAGACCAATTAATTAGTGCCGGCGATCCCAGCGGTCTTCGCGGCGATCGCGACGATCCTCGCGGCGGTCAGCCACGTCTTCGCGCGCGTCGTAATAATCCTCGATGATGTCGCCGATGCCGGTGAAGGTGCGCGCATCGCGGATGTCTTCTCGCCGATCCGCGCGATCCTCGCGACGATCGCGTACATCCTCGCGCCGATCGTAGCGGTTTTCGACGCGATCCCAATAGCCGGTCGCGGAGGCGGGCGCCGCCGTGGCCGCGAATGTCACCAATACGAGCGCGCCCAGGCCGAGCGCTTTCAGAACCGAGCGCGACATGGCGCGTCTCCCTTATCATGGACGCAAGGCCGATCCCCGCGTCTTCATGAAGGTCTAACGCCAGCCGCGCGCCATTCCGTCGCGCACTTCGTGCTTAACGAATTTATCTTGTTGGGCCCGCCTACACGTCGTCGAGGTTGTTCAGCGCTTCATTGTCGTCGGCCAGGTTGGCCACGATGACGCCAACGGCGAGGCTCAGACCGGCGGCGATCAGCAAGCGATGATGGGACCGGCCATGGCGATCGTCGTCGTCATCATCATAGCCATAGCGCCCAAACGGGGTTTCAACGCCTGCGCCGCCATCGGCGAAATTGTACGAGACCAGGTCAAAGCCCCGCTGCTCGCCGGCGTCGGTTTGCGACAAGCGCAGCGAGACGGATGCGCCGCGCCGCCACTCCTGCGCGGCGCCGTTGGCAAGTGGGAGGCGCAGGCGCACAGCCACCGCCTCGTCATCATAATCGCGCTGCATGCGCTGCGCGCCATGGTCGCGGGTGAAGTCCTCGGCCTGCGCCTGATCGATGGCGCCGAACGCCGCGCAAACACCGGCCGCGGCTATCGTTGCAAGCAAACGCGTCATATCGCCTCCTGGCGTCGGCCATGAACGCGCCGACGAGCGCGCATGCCGATCCGCACGCACGCTCGGTGATTCCAGGTGAATTTTAGTTAATGACGTTGTCGGCCGCGCCGGCTATTTCTCGTAGAAATTCACCCGCGCGCCGGGCCGCACATGCGCCAACACCACGATTTTCGGGTCGGGCAGCATGGCGATCGTGCCGCCGCCCTCCTGCGCGATCAGCACAACGGCGGGATCCTCGGGAGGCGGGGACGGCGCATCTGACAAAGCGGCGGCCTTGACGCGGAAGAGCGCGCGGCCCTCCAGCGTCGGCGGCGGCCCGCCTGTCTTCGGCGGCGTCAGCGTTAGCGCGTCACTCATCTTCAAGCGCTCCGCCCATACCCCAGGAAGCCTTTAATTCAGGTGCACGTCCGTGGCGAGAGTGGGGCGACAATGTTCCGCTTGCGTTCCGGAACAAAACTGGTACAAACGATTCCAGAGCAAGACCGGCCAAGATTGCGGGGCATGGCGCCCCGGCCGGACTCGACCTAAGGGGAACAATCGAATGGCCGCCTTGAAGCTCGTGGAGACAATGGAGACGGACAAGCAGAAAGCGCTGTCCGCCGCGCTCACCCAGATCGAACGCGCGTTCGGCAAGGGCTCGGTCATGCGCATGGGCGATGGCAATCCGTCCGTGGAGATCGAGGCGATCTCCACCGGCTCGCTTGGCCTTGATATCGCGCTTGGCATCGGCGGGCTGCCGCGCGGCCGCATCGTTGAAATTTATGGCCCGGAATCGTCAGGCAAGACGACGCTGGCGCTGCATGTCGTCGCCGAGGCGCAGAAAAGCGGCGGCGTGTGCGCCTTCGTGGACGCGGAGCACGCGCTTGATACGATCTATGCGCAAAAGCTCGGCGTCGATCTCGATGACCTGCTGGTCTCGCAGCCGGATAATGGCGAACAAGCGCTGGAAATCACCGATACGCTGGTGCGTTCGGGCGCGATCGATGTGCTCGTGGTCGATAGCGTCGCGGCGCTGACTCCGCGCGCGGAACTAGAAGGCGAAATGGGGGATTCGCTCCCGGGCCTGCAGGCGCGGCTGATGAGCCAAGCGCTGCGCAAGTTGACGGGCTCGATCTCGAAATCAAATACGCTGGTCATCTTCATCAATCAGATCCGCATGAAGATCGGCGTCATGTACGGCAATCCGGAAACAACGACGGGCGGCAACGCGCTGAAATTCTACGCGTCGGTGCGCCTCGATATCCGCCGCACCGGCGCGATCAAGGAACGCGAAGAGGTGATCGGCTCGGAAACGCGCGTCAAAGTGGTGAAGAACAAGGTCGCCCCGCCGTTCAAGCAGGTGCAGTTCGACATCATTTATGGCGAAGGTATCTCAAAGACAGGCGAACTCATCGAACTCGGCGTGAAGGCGGGCGTGGTCGATAAATCCGGCGCCTGGTACGCCTATGGCAGCCAGAAGATCGGCCAGGGCAAGGAAGCGGCGCGGAAATTCCTGCGCGAGCATCCCGAAGCGGCGGCCGCGATCGAAGAGGCGATCCGCCAGAAATCCGGCCTTGTGGCCGATGCGATGCAGGCTTCGCCTGACGCGGGCGAGGACGAGTAAGCACACGCATTCGGCGGGGCGGCCATCTCCCCGCCGTCCGCCGGCCGGCTGGGCGTTCGCGCCGCCCGACCCCCCACGAGGCGCGCGCCCGGCCGGCTGGCGATTTTTCCCTCCCTGAACCTGAGGCGGGCCCGCTTGGCGTTGGCGCCGGCGCGCCCTAAACCCAATCATGCGGATTTGGCGGCGGGATGGGCCCGTCGCGCGTGAATTGGGTGCGCTCCGCCGCTGCTTAGCGGCGGCGGCCGCGTTGGATGATGATGGCGAGCGTCAACGAGATCAGAACGAACTTTCTGGAGTTTTTCGGCCGGCGCGATCACGCGCTGCCGCCGTCCTCGCCGCTCGTGCCGCAGGACGATCCGACCCTGTTGTTCGTCAATGCCGGCATGGTGCAGTTCAAGAATTACTTCACCGGGGCGGAGACGCCGCCTTTTCCGCGCGCGGCCACCAGCCAAAAATGCGTACGCGCCGGCGGCAAGCACAACGATCTCGACAATGTGGGCTATACGGCGCGCCACCACACGTTTTTCGAGATGCTGGGAAATTTCTCGTTTGGAGATTATTTCAAGGAAGGCGCGATCGAGGCGGCCTGGGCGCTGATCAGCAAGGATTTCGCGCTGCCCAAAGAGAAATTGCTCGTCACCATCTATCACGACGATGACGAGGCCGCCGCGCTGTGGCGCAAGATCGCCGGCCTGCCCGATGAGAAGATCATCCGCATCGCCACCAGCGATAATTTCTGGTCGATGGGGGATACCGGCCCGTGCGGGCCATGCTCGGAAATCTTCTACGATCATGGCGAAAGCGTCGCCGGGGGCCCGCCCGGCTCGGCCGATGAGGACGGCGACCGCTTCATGGAGTTCTGGAACCTCGTCTTCATGCAGTTCGAGCAGCATGGCGATGGGCGGCGCGAGAAATTACCGAAACCGTCCATAGACACCGGCATGGGGCTTGAGCGGATTTCGACCATCCTGCAGGGCGTAAAATCCAATTACGATACGGATTTGTTCCGCACGCTGATCAAGGCGTCCGAGGAGCTGACCAAGACCAAGGCCAAGGGCGAGAAAGCCGCAAGTCACCGCGTCATCGCCGATCATTTGCGCGCGTCCTGCTTTCTGATCGCCGACGGCGTGGCGCCCGCGAACGAAGGGCGCGGCTATGTGCTGCGCCGGATCATGCGCCGCGCCATGCGCCATGCGCACATTTTGGGCGCGGCCGATCCGCTCATGCATCGCCTGGCGCCCACGCTGATCGCGGAGATGGGCGCGGCTTATCCGGAGCTTGAGCGGGCGCGGCCCGTCATCCTCGCGCAATTGGAAGATGAAGAGGAGCGCTTCCGCCGCACGCTCGGCAACGGCCTCAAACTGCTCGAGGATGAGATCGCGACCCTCAAGAAGGGCGGGAAGCTGGCCGGGGAAACGGCGTTCAAGCTTTATGATACGTTCGGGTTTCCGCGCGATTTGACCGAGGATATTTTGCGCGGTCGCGGCCTCAAGCTCGATGAAACGGGCTTCGACGCCGCCATGGAGCGCCAGCGCGCGCAGGGCCGTGAATCCTGGGCTGGCTCGGGCGAAACGGCGGACGAGACCGTCTGGCTCTCGCTCAAGGACCAGGGCGGCGATACGGACTTTCTCGGCTACAAGGCCGAGGATGGTGAGGGCGCGCTCGCCGCGATCATCGCGGGGGGCGAGATCGTCCGTACACTGAAGGCGCCGGCCGAGGCGCGGCTCCTGTTTGATCGCACGCCGTTTTACGCCGAATCCGGCGGCCAAGCCGGCGACCAAGGGCGGATCGTGTTCGCGAACGGCGCCGAATTTGAAGTGAACGATACGCACAAGCACGCCGGCGCGCTGCATGTGCATGTCGGCCGCTTGACCAAGGGCGAAATCAAATCCGGCGATAGCGCGCGCCTGATCATTGACGGCGTTCGCCGCGCCCGCATTCGCGCCAATCATTCGGCCACGCATCTGTTGCACGCGGCGTTGCGCAATGCGCTGGGCGCGCACGTGACGCAGAAAGGCTCGCTGGTTGAGGCCGATCGCTTCCGGTTCGATTTCTCGCACGGCGCGCCGCTCACCGCCGCTGAAATCGATCGCGTCGAAGACGAAGTGAACGCCATCATCCGTCAGAATGCGGCGGGCGAGACGAAGGAAATGTCGCCGGAAGACGCCATAGCGGCCGGCGCGCTGGCCTTGTTCGGCGAGAAGTACGGAGAAAAGGTTCGTGTGCTGAGTTTGGGCGAAAATCCAGCGTCCTCCGGCAAGGCTTACTCCATCGAACTGTGCGGGGGCACGCATGTGACGCGCACGGGCGATATCGCGCTGTTCGCCATCCTGTCGGAGAGCGGCGTGGCGGCCGGCGTGCGCCGTATCGAGGCGGCGACGGGCGCGGCCGCTTTGTCGCACCTCAAGTCGCAGGCCGCCTTGGCGAAGACCATCGCCGCGCACTTGAAGGCCCCGCTCGCCGAAGCGCCCGAACGCGTGGCGCTGCTGGCGGACGAGCGGCGCAAGCTGGAACGTGAACTGGGCGAGGCGAGAAAGAAGCTCGCGCTCGCCGGCGGCGGCGGCGGGGCGCCCGCCGGGCCCGAGCAGGTGGCGGGTGTTTCGGTGATCGCGCGCGTGCTGGACGGCGTGCCCGCCAAGGATTTGCGCGGCCTTGTCGATGAGGGAAAAAAGCAGATCGGTTCCGGCGTCGTCGCTTATATCGGCGTGGAGGACGGGAAGGCCGCCCTGGCGATTGGCGTGACCGATGATTTGAAGGCGCGCGTCTCGGCGGTTGATCTTGTGAAGGCTGGCGTTGCGGCCGTCGGCGGGCAAGGCGGGGGTGGGCGACCCGATATGGCGCAAGGCGGCGGGCCGAATGGCGCGGGCGCGGGCGACGCGCTCGACGCGATCCGCGGCGTTCTCACCCGCATGCTTGCGGCGTGAACGGCGTACATTATCGCGATGCGGAAGTGAGCGACGCCGCCGCGCTCGCGGATTTTCAACGCGAGACCTTTCTGGCCACGTTCGGCCATCTCTATAGCGAAGCTGACAAGGCGGCTTATCTGGCCGCGACGTATGGTGCGCGACTCCAGGCCGCTGAAATCATGGACGCCGCCACCTGGCATCGCCTCGCATTCGTCGGCGCTCGGATGATCGGCTTTGCAAAGGCCGGCGCGTTCAAGCTGCCGATGGAGCCGGAAGGCTCAAGCGTGCGTGAATTGCACCGGCTCTACGTAACCGAGGACGCGAAGGGCGCGGGCGTCGCCGCGGCGCTCATGGACTGGGCGATGGCGCGCGCGCGCGCCGAGGGCGCGGACGCCATGTATCTCGGCGTCTATCAGCACAATATCCGCGCCCAGCGTTTTTATCGCCGCCACGGCTTCGAGATCGTGGGGGAATATTTTTTCAATGTCGGCCAGGCGCGCGATCCGGAATTCATCATGCGCGCCGCGCTCTGAGGCGCGCTAACAGCTCATAAACCAAATCGGATTCATCTGGCGATTCCGATTCGGGGGAATCGGTGTTCGCGGGGAGTCAGAATGACGCAAGCGGATGCTTTGGCGGCCTATCTTGGGCCGGATGTTTTCGATCGGCTGCGATGGGAAAGCCTGACCGCCGCGCAGCGTGAAGCGATTCTCTCCGTGTTTCGACTCGGATTGAACGCGGGCGCTTCATCGGGCTCGGTGTCGGTGATCGATAGCGTGCTGGCGCGCGGGCGCGTTATTCTGTGTGAGGATGGCTCGCGCTGGTCGGCGCGCGAAAAGCTGGACGCCGATCTGCTCAGCGATTGGGGCGAGGGGGCGATGGTCGCCATCCATCGCGGCATGCTCTACCGGCTGTGCGAATATGAGGCTGTGGAGGTCGAGGCGCTGCGGCTTTAGCGACGAAATAGAGCGGAATTAGTTTTGCGCCGCTTGCTGAACCTTCGGCGGGCGGAAATAGCCATATCGCCAAGGCGCGTGCTCGGGTTCTTCAGCATCAGGAATTGCGAACCGAAGGTAACCGAAATACGAGGCGATACGCCGTCGAGACGGGTCCTGGATTGCATTGCGCCCGTGCATGAAGCGCGAGTTATCGATGACCACGATGTCGCCTGCCTTCCAGGAAATCGGCACGGACAGTTCGTCGCCGATCGCTTTGACCGCGGCTACAATTTCATCGGGCACGATTTCCCCATTTTCAAATACCGGCGAGTGTCGATGTCCGTGCATGTAGCGCGCGAACAGCAAGAAATTGCCAAAGGCTCGCTCGCTGTGGAACATGGGCTTGTGCAGGGCCGGCCTGCTGAATTCACGGAAAAGTCGGCCATCCTGCATTGTAAATCGATAGGGGCATCCGGCGGGCGGGTTGCGCCACTGATCCTCACTCGGAATGGGGGTCTTCAGCCAATATGCGAGCTCCTCCGGCGTCGCTTGGCGGCGATACAGAAGTCGCCGGTTAGTGAATGCGGCGCGAAGGGAAGGCGGCATGCGGCGCACAATCTCGACGCCATCGCAAATTGTTGTTTCCCCCCCGGATGTTGGCGGGCTAATGCACCAGAAAATGCAGACGTCCGGCCTCCACGGTTCCCGCGATAGTTCTGGATGCAGGGCGAAGGCCGCCGGGCCGCTGTTCACCGACTGAATATTGTGGGTTGGATCAAGCACTTCTCGATTGCGGCTCTCATTAAACACAGCGCCGGTGCAGAATTTGCGGGTGAAGGAATTGAAGGTCTCGATATTGACGGAAAAGCCCGACAGCAGCAGCGCCCCATAGGTCTTGTAGCAGTCTATGAAATCGGCTTCGCCTATTTCGTCCGGCGCGATGGGATGCGCGGCGCGAAAGGCTCCCAAGGGCTGGTCTGGCGTCGGGGCGTGAAAGGCGATCACTGTTTGCCAGCTATTACCTGTACGTTACTAAGATAGCATTGAACGCGGCCCTGCGCACCATCCAAACCGTCGCATCCGCCTGGCCATCCTTTCGAGGATGGCGCCGAGCAAGAGTTAATCGATGAACATCGACCGGCTGTTCGAATGTCCCGACTATTTTCTCGTCGCCTTTGACGGCGACGAGGCGATATTTCTTGAAATGGATCGCGCCGCCTATAACCGCACAGTATTCTGTGATCAGCGCATTTTGCCAAAAAGCCAGGCGCGCATTCGCGTTCCTTGGTCAGCGCTCTTGGAAAGGTGTTCGGCGATATCAAACGGCGCTGCAGCGCCGGGGATCATTCTGCACATGGCGCACTGTGGTTCGACCTTATTGGCGCGCGCGATGGACATCGTGGGGGAGACTGTCGTCTATCGCGAACCTTACGCGCTTCGGCAATTGGGCGTCGAGGCGGGCGGGAGTTATTTCGGCTCGTTGCCGCCGTCCGAATGGGCAGACCGTCTAAACATTGTGATGGCTCTGTTGAGCAGATCCTACCGGCGCAGTGAATTGGCGATCACAAAGGCGAATGTACCTGTCAACTTCATGTTGCCAGGCCTGTGCAAATCCACGCCGTCAGCGCGCATGATCGCGCTCCATTTTCAATTGGAGGACTACGTATTGGCCATCCTGCGGCCGCCGGGCCGGAAGAAGTGGTTGGCCAATGTTAGCGTTCAACTGCGACGAGGGATTGATGCGCTCACGCCACCGGCGGCGACAGGAGATGATGGGCAAGCGGTGGCGCGGTTGTGGCTTGCCCAGATGCGACTCTTTGGAGATCTTCTCGACAGCAACGAAAATGCCCTCAGCCTTGATGCGAACAGCCTTTTTGCCGACCCCGGCGTGGTGATAAAGCGTGCGTTTGAGCAATTCGATCATCCTTTAACGGACGCCCAAGTTGAGGCGGTGACGGCAAGCGAGTTATTCTCTCGCTACTCCAAGGACTCGAGCATTGCGTTTAGTAACGCCACGCGTTTGCGTCGGAGGGACGAGGCGCGCGTGGCGTTGGCGAACGAATTAAGTTCGGCGCGGGCGTATGTAAAAGATGCAGGCTTTGACGATGTCGTGAAATTGCCTAGGCCGTTGCTTGGTGATTTGGTTTGATGAGGCCGATGTTCACCATGAAATCGTGGCGATCATAGGCGATTACCGCAAACTTAACGCCGATATTGAATGAAGGGCGAGCGCGTCGCGACGTTTTCATAGAGGGCCTGTGCGGTCTTGTTGTCTTCGTGCGTGTGCCAATAGACGCGCGTGCAGCCCAGCGCATCGGCGCGGGCGTAGACGGCGTCGATCAGCGCGCGCCCAACGCCCTGGCCGCGCGCGGCGGGCGCCGTGAACAAGTCTTGCAGATAGCAATAATCGCCGCGCGTTCCGGTCGAGCGATGCAGAATGCAGTGGGCGGCGCCGACAAGTTCAGTTTCGCCCTCCGCTACGAGCGCGAACATCGGCTCGGCCGGATCGAGGAGGCGCGCGAACGTGAGGTCCATCAACTCCGGCGCGAGGCTCGTTTCGTAGAAATCCAGATAGCCTTGATAGAGCGGCAGCCACGCGGCCTTATCTTCCGCACGGATATCCCTGACGCGATGGGCGCCCGTCACGCCGCCTTCGCCATCGCGCGATCGAGATTGGCTGACACCGCGTCCAGGAACCCTTCCGTGGTCAGCCACTTCTGCTGATCGCCCACCAGCAGCGCCAGGTCCTTTGTCATCTGGCCGGCCTCCACGGTGTCGACGGTCACTTTCTCCAGCGTTTCAGCAAAAGCCATCAACGCGGCATTGCCATCGAGCTTGCCGCGGTGGGCGAGCCCGCGCGTCCAGGCGAAGATCGAGGCGACGGAATTTGTGGATGTCGGCTCGCCCTTTTGATGTTGGCGATAATGGCGCGTCACCGTGCCGTGCGCGGCTTCGGCCTCCATCGTTTTGCCATCGGGGGTGATGAGCACGCTGGTCATGAGGCCGAGCGAGCCGAAGCCTTGCGCGACCGTGTCAGATTGCACATCGCCGTCGTAATTCTTGCACGCCCAGACATAGCCGCCTGACCATTTGAGCGCCGAGGCCACCATGTCGTCGATCAGGCGATGCTCGTAGATGAGCTTGCGCTTGTCGAACTCGGCCTTGAATTCGGTGTCGAATACGTCCTGGAAGATGTCCTTGAAGCGCCCGTCATAGGCCTTGAGGATGGTGTTCTTGGTCGAGAGATAGACGGGATAATTGCGCGCCAGGCCGAAATTGAACGAGGCGCGCGCGAAATCCGTGATGCTCTCATCGAGATTGTACATCGCCATGGCCACGCCCGCGCCCGGCGCGTCGAATACGTCATACTCGAATTCATCGCCATTCTCGGCGACGAACTTGATCGAGAGCTTGCCCTTGCCGGGAAACTTGAAATCGGTGGCGCGGTACTGATCGCCGAAGGCGTGGCGCCCGACGATGATCGGCTGGGTCCAGCCCGGCACCAGACGCGGCACATTCTTGCAGATGATCGGCTCGCGAAAGATGACGCCGCCCAGAATGTTGCGGATCGTGCCGTTCGGGCTCTTCCACATTTTCTTGAGGTTGAATTCCTTCACGCGCGCTTCGTCCGGCGTGATGGTGGCGCACTTGACGCCCACGCCATAGCGCTTGATCGCGTGCGCGGCGTCGACCGTGACTTGGTCTTCCGTCTCGTCGCGATGTTCGACGCCGAGATCGTAATAATCGAGCTTGATGTCGAGATAGGGGTGGATGAGCTTGTCTTTGATCAGCGCCCAGATGATGCGCGTCATCTCATCGCCATCGAGTTCGACGACGGGATTATCCACCTTGATCTTCGCCATGCCGCTATCCTCGCGCTTCGCGGCGCGTTGGTAGCAGCTTGCCTTGTTCGTGCAAGCGCGGCTGGATCAGCGGTCCGGCCCGGCCGCGTTGGTCACCGGAAATGCGCGGCAGGCGCTGACCAGCGGGTCGTAAGCGCCGGCCCGCCCGCTCGCGGCGTTGAGGTGGCGCTGGCAGTTGGCGACATTGCCGGGTGTGACATCGGACCAGCCGAACAGGCTGCGCTGATTGAGCAAGGTGCGCTCGGCGCCGGAAATGGCGCCGTCGGTCGAGAAGCCGGCGCGCCCGCCCGTAAGGCCAGGGCAGAGGCGCACAAGGCGGCCGAGGCAGCGCTCGAGATCGCCTGTTGTATCCGAGGCGGCTTGGGTCGGCGCCTCCACCGCGCCGACGCCGGAGAGATTGAGTTGCGTTGGCGGCGGCGACAACGCGGCGGTCTGCTGCGTGCGCGGTTGCGCGGGCGGGCGCGTTTGCGCCTGTTGAGGCTGCGTCGGCGGACGTGTTTGCGGCGGCGCGGCGGCCGGCGCGGGCGCTGTGGCTTCTGGCGGCGCCAGCGGCGCCTCTTCGATCGGCGCGTCCTCCGGGATCGTGCCGTTGAGTTCGTCCTCGGCAAGCGAAGCCGTCTCGTCCGGCACAGGCAGCGGCGCCACATCGACCGCTTGCTGGACCTCACCGCCCTGATTGAGCAGCGGAAGCCCCCAGATGACGCCGGCCGCCACGAGGCCGCCAGCGACGATCGCGCCGGCGAGGACGGTGGCGAGGCCGCCGCCGCTCCGGCGCGGCGCTTCATCGACCGGATGGACTATGTCACGCGGCGGCGGCGGTTCGCGGCGGACAGCGCGCGGCAACGGCTCCGCGGGCGCGGGCGTGGCGCGCGGCGCTTCATCGATGGGCGTTACAAGGCGCGGCGGCGGCGCTTGCGGTGGGCGCGGCGTCTCATTCACGGGCGTAAACGCGCGCGGCGGCTGAGGCGGACGTGGCGCTTCGTTGACCGGGGTGACCGCGCGCGGCGGCGGCTGCGTGGGGCGCTGGGGCGGTGGATTGAAAGCCTGCGGCTGCGCGGGCTGCGGCGAGGGCTCGAACGGGCGCTGTGGATTTGGGGTCGCGCGCGCGGTGGTGGGCTGTTGCGCGGGCCCACCGAGCGAGGCGGAGAAAAAGCCGCCGCCCGCCGGCGCGGCTTGAGCCGCGGCTTGGCGCGGCTGTTGTTGGGGCTGCGCCTGCTGCTGCGGCGGGCGGGCGATTACGGGTTCGGGCGCCGGCGGCGGGGTCGCGGAGGTCGCCTTCCAGGCCTCGACCAGTTCCTTCACCTTGCGGACGACGTCCTCGAATTCCTCGTCGTCCGTCTGCCCCTTCCACTTGATCAGGTCGGCGCTGATGATCTTGTCGAACGGGGCAGGGGGCTTGCAGTCCTCCAGCATGACCGGCACCAGCGCGCGCCGGTCATGGGCGTGGTTGGCCTCGGCCGCGATCCAGCTTGAGGCGGCCGATTGCTCGGACCAGAACACAATGATGGCGGCGGATTCGACCAGCGCACGGCGCACGGTCGGGGTCCATTTGCCGTCCGCCGGGGGGTTTTCATCCCACCAAACATCGAGCCCCTCATTGCGCAGAAAGCGCACGAGGGGGCGCACGCGCTTGCGGTCTTCCCGCACGTAGGAAATGTAGACGTCCGTCATCGCGGCTCTCTTACTTGGCCGAAAGGCATCTGTCGCGTCCCATGACCAGAGCTCCCCACATGCCGCCCCCGATCGAGGAGGCCTGGCCCGGCATCGTGCTCGTGCGCCCGCAAATGGGCGAAAATATTGGGGCCGTGTCCAGGGTTATGCTCAATTTTGGGCTCACGGGACTGCGTTTGGTCGAACCTAGGGACGCCTGGCCCAATCCGAAAGCCTTCGCGGTGGCTTCGGGGGCCGACAAAGTGCTGAATGCGGCCCGGATCGAGTGGCGCTTCGAGGACGCCGTGGTCGACGCAACGCTCGTCATCGCCGCCACCGCCCGGCCGCGCGAAATGGAAAAGCCGGTTTGGGGCGCGCGCGAGGCGGCCGCCAATCTGCGCGCGGCGGCGGCGGCGGGAGAACGGCCCCTGGTGGTGTTCGGACCCGAGGCGGCGGGGCTGGCCAACGAAGAAGTCGCACGCGCGGACGCGCTGATGAGCTATCCCGTCAATCCGGGCTTTCCCTCGCTCAATCTCGCCAACGCGGTCGCGCTGTTCTGCTTCGCCTATGGCGAGGCGCGTCAGGGCGCCGATGCGCCCTCCTGGTTCGCGCCCGTGAGCGCGCCGGCGACGCAAGGCGAACTGGAGGCGCTCTTTCAACATCTTGAGCAGGAGCTGGACCACGGTCGCTTCTTTCATCCGCCGGATAAAACGCCGCTGATGAA
>CADEEL010000049.1 GCA_902826335.1 uncultured Alphaproteobacteria bacterium | reverse complement strand
CGCAACCCCACACACGGGGTAAACCCGCCAAATCCACCAAGGCCGGTTCCGGCCTTCCGCGCGGCGCGACATTAATCTCAACCGTCACAGTCAAGCCGCGCGCAAATAGTACTCTTCTATCTTCCGCGCCCGGTCTGGCTCTGCATATAGCGGAAGAAGTCTCCGTCCGGCGGGATCACCATCTGCGTGCCGGCCGGCAGCGCGCGCTCATAAGCCTGCAGCGAGCGATAGAAGGCCGCGAACTCCGCGTTGCGCCCATAGGCCTGCGCGAAAATCCGCGCGCGACGCCCATCGCCCTCGCCGCGTGTGCGCTCGGCGGTTTCACGCGCCGTCGCCGCGATGATGGTGACTTCCCGATCCGCCTCGGCGCGAATGCGCAGCGCCTGCTCTTGGCCCTCCGCGCGTAACTGGGCGGCGACCTGCTGTCGTTCCGTGCGCATGCGTTCGAACACGCGCTCCAGCGTCGCGTCCGGCAGATCGGCCTGACGGATGCGTACATCGATGATGCGCGCGCCAAGCTCCGTCGCCGCTTCGCGATTGAGATCGGTTTCGATCGCCTGCATCAATTGCGCGCGGCGGATGCGGATGATGTCGTTGGAGCTGACGGAGCCGAGCACGCGCCGCAGCGCCGATTGCGTGAAGCCTTCAAGGCGCGTGCGCCCGCCTTCTTCGGTCTGCACCGCCTGATAAAAGCGCAACGGATCATCGATGCGCCAGCGCACGAACGCATCGACGACGAGGCGTTCCTGGTCCGCCGCAACGATCAGCAGCGGCTCGCTGAGCGTGAGCCCGAGATTGCGCCGATCATATTGGATGACCGTATCGATGAACGGCGCGCGCACATAAAGGCCCGGCGCCGTGATCGGCGCGCGCGCCGGCGCCCCGAAGCGCAGCACCAGCGCCTGGTGCGTCTGCGGCACAGTGAAGAATGTGTTGAGCGCCACGACGAGCGCCAGACCGAGGCCGATCAGCAGCAGTGATGTGGTGTTGCGCATCTTGGAGCCCCTCACCGTTGCCGCTGCGCTGGGGCGGGCGCGGCGGGCGCCGCCGGCGTGTTCGAGCGGCGCAATTGCTCAAGCGGCAGATAAGGCTGCACGCCCGCGCCGCGATCGATGATGATCTTGTCCGCGCCGCGATAGACCCGCTCCATCGCCTCGAGATAGAGGCGCTGTCGCGTCACTTGCGGCGCCACGCGATATTGTTCGTAGACGGATAAAAACCGCGCCGCCTCGCCGTTGGCTTCGCGCACCGCCTGCTCGCGATAGGCTTCAGCCTGCTGGATCTGCTGGGCCGCCTCGCCGCGCGCGCGCGGCACGATTTCGTTGCGATATTGCGTGGCCTGGTTGATCACGGTCTGCCGGTCGGAGCCGGCGCGCACCACATCGTCGAACGCTTCGATGACGTCGCGGGGCGCGGCCGCGCGCAGCAGCTGCACCTGCAGCACCTGAACGCCTGAATCATACTCATCCATGATCCGCTGCATCAGCGTCTCGACCGCCTGCTCGACGCCCGCCCGGTCCGTGGTGATGATCGCCTGCAATTGCCGCTGGCCGATCACTTCGCGCATCGCGCTTTCCGCCGCCGCGCGCACCATGGTTTCCGGATCGCGCACATTGAACAGGAAGTCCGGCGCGCTGGAGAGACGATAAAGCACGGTGAAGCCGATATCGACGATGTTGCGATCGCCGGTGATCATCAGGCTTTCCCCGGTGTCTCCCCCGCGCGAGCGCTCCGGAATATCCTCGCGCCGTTGGCTTTGCACGGAAACGGTCCGCGCCGCCTCGAACGGAACGGGCAAATGGTAATGAAGGCCCGGACCACGCGGCGGGCCCTGATAGGCCCCGAAGCGCGTCACCACGCCCACTTCGCCCGCATCGACCACATAGACGCCGGACGCCAGCCACACCACGAACGCCAAAGCCGCGAGCGCGCGATAGCCGCCAAAGCCGCGCCGCGCGCCCTCACCCCCTTCGCCGCCCGCGCCGCCGCCGAACAGACCGCGCGCCCGCTCACGTGCGCGGCGCAGAAGCTCTTCGAGATCAGGACGCTCCCCGCCTGGCCCGCGACGCGGCCCCCTCGGCCCCTGGCCCCAAGGCTGACGCGGCGGCTGGCCCCATGGGCCGCCGGGCTTTTGATCCCCGCCCTGTCCGGACTGGTTATTCCACGGCATCGGCGATTCTACCCTCTCAGGCGCGCGTTCAGCGCCCCGCGCGCCGCGATCAAGCGAGACGCTTGTTTTCTAGCCGGCGTGCGCCGGATATGAGATGGGCTCTTATAGGGATCAAGCATGAACAACCGATTGGCGCTCACGCGGGAGACGATTTTAACGCGCCTCGACGCCATCGCCGATCCCCTGACCGGACTAGGGTTGGCCGCCGCAGGGCGCATTCAAGGCTTAACCATACGTGACGATGGCCGCATCGTTTTCACCATCGAGGCGCCGGGCGACGCGATCGATCGCTATGGCGAGGCGCGCAACGCGGCCGAACAGGCGATCCGCGCGCTCAAGGGCGTGACGGGCGCGACCATCGTGCTCACCGCGCACAACGCCGCGTCACCCGAAAAGCGGACGCCCGCGCCGCGCGCGGCCGAAGGCGTCGCCGGCGTGCGCGACCTCATCGCCGTGGCCAGCGCCAAGGGCGGCGTCGGCAAATCGACCATCGCCGTCAATCTCGCCTGCGCCTTCGCGCGGCTGGGCGCGAAAACCGGCCTGCTCGATGTGGACGTGTACGGACCATCCGCCCCGACGCTTCTGGGAACCCAGAGCGCGCGCCCCGCCCCCGCGCGCGATCGCAAGCTCGCGCCGGTCGAGGCCTGGGGCCTCAAAACCATGTCGATCGGCTATCTCGTCGATGCGGACAAAGCAATGATGTGGCGCGGCCCGATGGCGACTTCCGCCATCCGCCAGATGCTGGACGATGTGACCTGGGCGCCGCTCGACGTGCTCGTGCTCGATCTGCCGCCCGGCACGGGCGATGCGCATTTGACGCTGCTGCAGCGCCTGCCGCTCTCCGGCGTGGTGATGGTCTCGACGCCGCAGGAAATGGCGCTGGCCGATGTGCGGCGCGGCTTTGCGCTGTTTGAGAAAACCGCCGCGCCCGTGCTGGGCGTAATCGAGAATATGGCCTGGTTCGATGCGCCGGATGGAACGCGCCTTTATCCATTCGGCGAAGGCGGCGCGCGGCGCACGGCCGAGGAAGCGGGCGTGCCTTTCCTCGGCGCGCTGCCGCTCGATCAGCGCTTGCGTGAAGCCAGCGATGCGGGCGCGCCCCTCGTCGCGACGGAGCCGGATCATCCGATGTCGCGGCGCTTTCTCGACATCACCGCGCGCGTGCAAGGCGCCGCGCTGAACGCCGCCAAGCCCGCGCCGGTCATTCGCTTTGAGTAGAACGGCGGCACCGAGCGGTGCGGATCTCATGTCGCACGCGACGGCGCGGCTGCGCGCGCGCGATCTTGCCGGCGCGGAGGCGGCGCTGCGCAAGGCGCTGAAGCGCGCGCCGCGCGATGCGCGTGCACATTCCATGCTCGCCGCCGTCTTGACGCAACGCGGCGCGCACGACGAAGCGCTCACCTGTGCGGACGCAGCGCTCGCGGCCGCGCCAAACTCACATGAGGCGCACACGCTGCGCGCCGACGCCCTCAGCGCGCTTGCCCGCCCCCGCGAGGCGCTGGCGTCATATGATGCGGCGCTCGCGCTCAAGCCGGACCTGCGCTACGCCCAGGCCAAGCGCGCGCCGCTCCTGCTTGCGCTTGGCGATGCGGACGCGGCCCTGCAAGCGTTCGATGCGCTGTTGCGGTCCGATCCCGCCAACGCCGCCCTGCATGCAAACCGCGCCTCCGCGCTCTTGGCGCGTGTGCGTTTGCAAGAGGCGCTCGACGCCGCGGACGTCGCCGTACGTCTCAATCCCGCGCTTCCCGACGCGCACAACAATCGCGCCGTTGCATTGCGTGATCTGGGGCGCAGCGAGGAGGCGCTCGCCGCGTTTTCAGCCGCGATCCAAGCCGCGCCCCACTTCACGCGCGCCCATAACAATCGCGGCGGCTTGCTGGAGCGTCTGGGCCGTTATGACGAAGCGCTCGTCGCCTATGGCGAAGCCGAGAAGCGCGGCGATGCGGACGGCGCCTATAATCGCGCACTGCTGCTCCTGGCGCGCGGCGATTATGCGGAAGGCTGGCGCCTGTATGAATCCCGCTGGCGCTCGAGCTACGTTCAGGAGCGGCCACGCACGTCATCGGCGCCGCTCTGGCTTGGAGACAGCGATCTCGCCGGCAAAACCATTCTGCTGACGCCCGAACAAGGTTATGGCGACGCGCTTATGATGTGCCGTTACGCGCCGCTGCTCGCCGCGCAAGGCGCGCGCGTCATCATCGAAACACGTCCCGCGCTGGTCAATTTGCTGCGCTCGCTCGGCCCGGACATTTCAGTGATTGGCGAAGGCGCGCGCCCGCCAGCGCATGATTGTCACTGCCCGCTGATGAGCCTGCCGCTGGCGATGAAAACAACGCTTGAAACCGTACCAGCCGCCACGCCCTATCTCACCGCCGACCCCGGCGCCGTTGCGCGCTGGCGCGCCGCGCTTGGGTCCTCAACGCGCAAGCGTGTCGGCTTTGCGCTCTCCGGCAATCCCGCCGCGCGGCAGGATCGCTGGCGCCGCATTCCGGCCGAACAGTTTCTCACGCTCATCGAGTCCGGCGCTGAGCTCCATTGCCTGCAGACCCAGATGCGCGCGGAGGATGAGGCGGCGTTGCGCGCGCATGGCGCCGTGCACATGCATGGCCCGGCATTGACGGATTTCAGCGAGACCGCCGCGCTCGCCTGTGCGCTCGATCTGATCGTGACGGCCGACACTTCGCTCGCGCATCTCGCCGGCGCATTGGGCTTGGAGCTCATTGTACTCGCGCCACACATTCAGGATGTGCGCTGGCCGTTGAACCGCGAAGCTTCCCCCTGGTATCCGGCCGCGCGCGTCCTGCGCGCGAGCCCCGATCATGACTGGGCCGATGCGCTCGATGCGGTCAAGCGGGCGCTCCGCAAGCGCACCAGCGCCTAACGCCCGTTTGCCGCGATCAAATCCCATGCGCGCTCAGCGCGTCGTCGCCGTCATCGGCCGTTGCACATCCGCGACGCGGCGCACCCGATACGTCACGTCATAGCCGCCGGCGCGGGCCGTGCGCACATGGGTGTCGCCCACGCGCGGCATGAGCCCGGCGAGCGCGCCAGCCGTGAGGCGATGCGTAACACGCCCGACGAGATCATCGTCGCAATTGGTGGGGTCCGGCGGCGCGCCGGGCGCGCCCGCGCAAGCCATCGGCGACCAGCCGTCGGATTCCCACACCGAGATCTGGAAGTTCACCGTCGCGGCGCCTGCGGGGGCGCACGACCATGACACCGGCCAGCCTTGCGTGCCATTGACGGTTTGGCCAAGCGGCGCGACGCACGACTGGCCGGCGGGAACGGTCCGTGTTTCGCCGGTGTCGAAGTCACCGAACTGGCCGGTGAAAATGTGCGTATTCGCGGCGCGATCGCGGTATTCGAGATAGATTTCGTCCGAACCCGGCCAATCTGGGCCGGTTTCATCGCGCGCATGAATGCGCATGGCCTCGACGACAAAGCGCGGTTCGAGCACGTAGCCTGGGCGCGCATCCGGGCGGATGGCGAATTGGCCCTGCTGCTGCAGCTGGATGTGCGCGGGGCGATGAAACTCCTGCGCCGCCGCAGTCTGGGCGAGCGGCGCGGCGTGGAAGGCGAGAAGCGCGGCGGCGGCCGCGGCGGTGAGGAAATGGCGGGCCATGTGAGCTGCTCCGATGCATCGTCCCTGCATGGGAACGATGCCGGCGTGGGCGGACGGCCGCAGCGACACGCGTCACACTGGAGAGCGTGGTCATTTCACATCTAAACGCCACCCATTCCCGGGACGTTGCCCCCGGGTCCGGCCGTAGGCCGGCCCGAGGATAAACTCCGCAACGGGACCGGGACCCATGAGCACCGGTCAGTGGCGTTTTGGGCCCCGGACTTGGCGCTCGCGCGCCAATCCGGGGATTGGTGGTGTTTCTATCCGATCGGAACAGACGCTCGAGCGCGCGATAGCCAAAAGGGGCCGCCGGTTTTGGCGGCCATCGCGCTCTTATTCCATGGCCTAACGCCCCAGCGTGTACGGCCCGCCCTTCTCGATCGCGCGTCCATAAGCGGGGCGCACCTGCATGGCGGCGAGGAAGCGCGCAAGGTTTGCATACTCGCCAAGCCGCCCGCCCGCGTTCGCGGCTTCCAGCACGAACGTGTTTTGGATGTCGGCCGCGGTGAAGCGGTTCGCCGCCAGATGATCGCGCCCCTCAAGCGCCGCGTTCATGTAGGAGAGATGGTTGGCGATTTCGCTCTGGATGCGTGGAAGCAATGGCGCGGCCGCCTCGCCCAAACGCATTGTGTAAAGCGCGAGCATCAGCGGCAGCATGGCCGAGCCTTCGGCGAAATGCATCCAGTGCAGATATTCAATCCAAGCGGGATCGTTTTCGGCCACGCTCAGAGCCCCGCCGCCATGGCGCCGCGCCAAATATTCGATGATCGCGCCAGATTCCGCGATCGTGCGCCCGTCATCGACGATCACCGGCGATTTCCCGAGCGGATGAATGGCCTTGAGCGCCGGCGGCGCCAGGCGCGTCTGCGCATCGCGCTTGTGATGGACGATCTCATAAGGAACGCCCAATTCCTCCAACAGCCACAAGATGCGCTGCGAGCGCGAATTATCCAGGTGATGAACTGTGATCATGTAGTTGCTCCAAATCTAGCCGAACGCGGACGCCGTCTCCTAAGCATCAATCACCACCTATTCCCTGGGCGTTGCCCCCTGGTCCGGCCGTAGGCCGGCCCGAGGAAAAACGCCGCAACGGGCCCGGGACCCATAAACACAATCCGCCGGGGATTATAGGCCCCGGAATGCCGCTTCGCGGCCTCCGGGGATGGGTGGCGTACACACTCGCTTCGCGCTTACCCGGATTATGCAGCGAAATTCAGCTTCAGGCCCGGTCTTGGCCAGCGCGTTTTCACCAATTTTCCGGTTCCGGATAATGTAATATACGCGTCCATCATGTCGGCGCCGCCAAAGCAGATATTGGTGACCAGAAAATCCGGAAACGGAACATGCGCGCCCACGCCATCGGGCGTGATCGTCGTGATTCCGCCATTGATGATCGTGGCGACGCAAATGTTTCCCCCCGCCTCAACAGCGAGGCTATCGAAAAACACATGGCCCGGCGCCGTGTACACATGGCGCGCGGGCGCGCCGAGCGCGCGCGGCGCGACCTCGCCGGCGCCGACAATGTCATACGCCCAGAGTTTCCCCGTATCCGTTTCGGCGGCGTAGACCACCCGCTCGTCCGGCGAAAGCCCGACGCCATTGAGGCCGAGCGAGCCATAGGAAATCTCTTTGATGAGGTTTCCGTCCGGCTTTGCGTAATAGAGCCCGCCGCGCTCCTTGGCGCGCGGGCGCCATTTGCCGAGATCGGTGAACCAAAAGGCGCCGCTCCGATCGAACACGATGTCGTTGGGGCCGCTGAGGCGTTCGCCGTTCACGCTGTCATAGACGCGCTCGACCTTGCCGGCGGCGAGATCGACGCGCTCTATGCGGCCCGTCTCATAATCGGCCGCCGCATTGCCGGGCACGTCATGGCCATGAAGCTCATGCCATTCGAAACCACCATTGTTGCAGATATAGACCGCGCCATCGGGCCCGAGCGCCGCGCCGTTCGGCCCGCCGCCAATGTGCGCGACCACTTCGGTCTTGCCGTTCCATACGCGCGTCAGCGCACCGCGCTTGATTTCGACAAGCAGCACCGAGCCATCGCCCATCGCCATCGGGCCTTCGGGAAAGCCGAGGCCTTCGGCCAGAATTTCATACGTCATCTCGTGAGTCATAAGCGCTCCAATACTCGTACGGTGAAGGCGGCGTCATCCTTGGCGCCTTGCGCGACGTCCTCACGCGCGATCTCGCGCCAGGCGCTTTCATCGAAGGCGGGGAAGCGCACATCGCCCTCCACGTCGAGATCGATCTCGGTGAGCACGAGGCGCCGCGCCTGCGCCATCGCTTCGGCGAACACGCCCGCGCCGCCGATCACGCAGGCTTCTTCAACGCCGCCCGCATCCGCCATCGCCCGCGCGGCCGCGAGCGCCAACGCCATGTCGGAATAGATAAACGCGCCAGGCGCGCTGAACCGCGCATCGCGCGTCAACACGATATTGGCGCGTCCATCCAGCGGCTTTTTTGGCAGCGAGTCCCACGTTTTTCGCCCCATCAGCACCGGCTTGCCCATCGTCACGGCGCGGAAGCGTTTCATGTCCGAGCTGAGCCGCCACGGCAGATCGCCCTCGCGCCCGATGATGCCGTTGCGCGCCCGCGCGGCGACGATGGTGATCCGGCTCACCCGACGACCCAGCGCGCGCGCATCCGCTCGCGCGCCTCGTCATCGACGCCGAGCACACTCTCAAGATACGCGCCCACACCCCCGGCGCGCTTCTCGATCATATCCATGGCGGTGGCGAGATAGCTCAATTCGACGCCCAGGAACGGCTTGATGGCTTCGAGCGGAATGGCCACGCCCGCCGCCTCCTGAAACCGCTGCTGCACCAGCGGCAGGCGGTTCTCCAGATCGATGGCCGTGTTGGTGAGTTCATAATCGGCGACCACGGCCTCTTCCGGCACATCGAGCGCAAGCAGCGTCAAGGCGCAGAGAATGCCCGTGCGATCCTTGCCCGCCGCGCAATGGACGAGCGCCGCGCCCTCATCATTGGCCAGATGCTGAAAGAAACTCGAGAACAGCGCGACATAGCGCGGATCGAACGGAATCTCCGCATAGATGCCGCGCATGAACGCGCTAACGGCGGCAGGCGCCAAATCGCCGCTGCGCAGGAAAGCAAGGTGCGGCGCTTCATCGAGGCCGCCATCTTCGGAAACGAGCGCGCGCGTGGCGCATTCGGGCGTCGGCCAGCGCGAGACTTGCGCCTTGCGCTCCTCCGGGCGGCGCAGATCGCACACGATCCGGATGCCCAGACTTCGGATTTTCTGGATATCGCCCGGGCTCGCCTCCGCGAAATGCGCCGAGCGATAAAGCGCGCCCGATTTGACGCGCCCGCCCTCGGCCGTCTCATACCCGCCGAAATCGCGGAAATTACGGACGCCTTCAAGATCGTGGATGCGGCTCTGCATGGCCCTTGATGGCGAAGGCCGCGCCCAACATCAAGTCACGGAAATGTCGAGGCCGTCCTTATCCCGCACGAACAGGCGAGAGCCGTCAGTCAATTCGATGACGATTTCCTCCGCATCCGCGCGGAGCACTTTTTGGATGGCGCGCCCTTTGAGAAGCTCATCGAGTTTCGCGGTCAGATCGCGCGCCGCCGCACGCGGCGCCTTATTGCGCTCGGTCACAGCCATCAGAATTGATCCTTCATCCGTCCGTCGCTCCAGACCGCCCGGTCACGCCGCCCACGCTCGAACTGCCGCATGGACTTATACACTTCCCAATGATCCTCGTGGAGTAAATCTTTTTGCCAAATTTCGCCTGTTCTCTTGTGCCGCCGCGCGCGCCGACCCCGAACCGCCTCGAATTCACCGGGCGCGGTGTCAGGCGTCTCTTCCATCACCGAAACGGCGGCTCATCAAAGCTGCGCAGTTTGCGCGAATGCAGCGCGCCGACATCCTTCTTGAGAAGATCAATGGTCTCCAGCGCGATGCGCAAATGCTCGCCGATGGCGCGCTGATAGAATTTATCCGCCGTGCCGGGCAGCTTGATCTCCCCATGCAAGGGCTTGTCCGACACGCACAGCAGCACGCCATACGGCACGCGCATGCGGAAGCCCTGCGCCGCGATGGCGCAGCTTTCCATATCGACGGCGATGGCGCGCGATTGCGACAAGAGCGCCCGCTCATCGCGGAAATTGAGCTCCCAATTGCGATCAGCGTAAGAAACCACCGTGCCGGTGCGCAGGCGCCGCTTCAATTCCTCGCGATCATCGCCAGAGACTTTGAGCGCGGCCGAATCCAGCGCCACCTGCACTTCCCCGATCGCCGGCAACGGAATCTCCAGCGGCACCCGATCGTCCAGCACCTTGTCCCGCCGCAGATAGGCGTGCGCGAGCACATAATCGCCGATGCGCTGCGTGTGGCGGAGCCCCCCGCAATGGCCGATCATCAGCCAGCAATGGGGCCGCAGCACAGCGAGGTGATCGGTCATCGTCTTGGCGTTGGAGGGCCCGACGCCGATATTCACCAACGTGACGCCGCTCCGCTCCGGCGTCGCGAAATGATACGCCGGCATCTGGTGCATGCGCCATGGCGCGCCGAGCGCGGCGGCCTCCGCATCCGGCGTAGTCGCGTCAACCTTAAGCCCGCCGGGACAGGAGAGATAAGCGCCGGGCGTCTCCTTCACCCGCGCCGCGCCCCAGCGCACGAATTCCTCGACATAGCGCTGATAATTGGTGAACAGGATCCAGGGCTGCACGTCGCGCCATGGCGCGCCGGTGTAATGCTCGATCCGCTTCAGCGAATAATCGACGCGCGCCGCGTCAAACAGCGCGAGCGGACGCGCCCCGCCGCCACGATCCCCCGGCGCGCCAGAATCCACCAGCCAATCGCCGAACGCGGCGAGCTGCGGGTGGGGAAACGCGCGCGCGAGATCGCTGGCCGAGACTTTGTCGAGATCGAGATCGCCGGCGTCATCGAGCCCGAAGGAATAGGGAATCTCCACCGCGCTCTCGCCCACGCTGAGCCGCGCGCCGTAATCGGAAACCAGCAAGGTCAATTGTTCGATGAGATAGGCGCGAAAGAAATCCGGCTGCGTGATCGCCGAGGCGTAATCGCCGGGCGCGGTGAGCTGCCCATAGGCCCGCGCCAGGCGCGGCTGAGGCGCTTCGGCGCTGTGGTGAACGCGCAGCTCCGGATAGCGGAACCGCGCGCGCGTCTCGGCGTTCGGCGCCGCGCCCGTTTCAATGAAGCGGGCCATCGCTTGCGCCAGCGCGCGCACGGCGCCGTCATGGCGGCGCGCCAACTCATCCACGGCGGCTTCGGGGGTCAAATTCATGGCGCGGTAAAGCGCGCGCCGCGCGCACGGGTCAAGCCGCATAGACCGCGTTCAGGAAAAGTGTGCAGCGGTTTTCCGCCTGATTTTTCACTTTCGAGAAATCGAAAGTGAGGGAGAACGCGGTCCAACATATTGATTAATGCGGTTTCCGGGCGGCCGACCGGCGCCCACTCGGCCTGAAACCACATTAAGCCTAACAAGAGATTGGCACGCCCATTGCACCGCCCGGCCCGCCGCTGCGTCACCGACGCCGCGCACCCTTTCATGCCGGAGCCGATCATGGCCAAACTGAGTGAAACCGGAACCGACGCCGACAAGCCGAAGAGCCCGGGCGCGTTCCGGTTCAAACCCGCCGCGCTGTTTGGCGTCGCCAATGACACGGCCGAGCCGGCGCCCGCCGAATGGACGCCGCCGCCGCGTGCTAAGCCCCGCGCCCGCAAGGAGGCCGCGCCCCAAATCCAGGCAAGCACAGCGGACCTGGCGCTGGCTGAGCCCGAACGCCCGGCTGAAGACTCCGCCGCCCTGTTCGAAGCCGCCGTGCGCCCCGCGCCCAAACGCGCCCCGCGCGCCGATGACGACACCGCCAAGATCAAAACCCCGCGTGACCTCGGCTGGATGGCGCATGCCGGCGGCTTCGCGGCGCTCGCCTGGCTCACCGCCGCGCTCGCTTTGCCCCTGCTCTATTTCGGCCCCGCGGGTTTCATCGCGCTCGATGCGTTGACCCGCGCCGCCTTCCTGGCGCTGGCCGCCGCGCCCACGCTGCTCATCGCTTTGGCCGCCGCGGCTGTGTCAGAGGCGGCGCGCGCGCGCCGCCTTGTTGAGGACGTGTTGCGCGCCGCGCGCGCCGATAGCCCCGCCGCGCCGCTCAAGGATGTCAAACGCGCGCGCGCCGAAATCGCCCGCCTCGCCGAGGCGATGGAGGAAAGCTTCGCGCGCATCGCCGAATTCGAGGGCCTCGCCGCGCGCCAAGCCCAGCTCATTGAGCGCACAATCGCCGTCGGCCAGGACATCGCCGAGGATGGCGTCGCCAAGCTGGCGCACGAACGCGCCGCCTTTCTTGACCTCGCCGCCGATCTCAGCGCGCGGACCGAGGAAATCGGCAAGGCCATCGAGCGCCACGCCCGCACGCTGCACGCCGCCTCGACGCAAGCCGCCGCCGAATTGACCAACGCCGAACAGGCGCTCGAAACGCAGGTGAGCGCCATTCAATCCTCCGCCGTCGCGCTGTCCGAACGCACCGGCGCATTCACCGACGCCGCCGATGCGGCCGGCGCCGCCTCCGGCAAGCTGGACGCCGCGATTGGAGACTCGCTGGCTCTGCTCAGTGAATCCGCGCGCCTGACCGACGCGGCCCGCATCACCGCCGATCGCGCGGTCGATGCGGCGCGCACCGCCGCCGATGGCGCGCACGAACAAACCGCAACCGCCCTTGCTGAAACCCAAGCCGCCGCCGAACGCGTGCGCGCTGAAACCGAAGCCATGAGCGAAGCCGCCCAGGCCACTTTGGTGACGTTGAAGGAAGCGGTCGACATCGCCCGCGCGGCGGTGAGCGAACTGCGCGAGGCCGCGCCATCGCCCGAGACGCGCGCTCTGCCGCGCCCGCGCCGCGCTCCGCGCGCGCTTCCGGCGGTTGAACGGCCAAGCCTTGCCCCAGCGCAGCGCCGCGACGCCGCGCCCGCTGATATTCTCGCCGACGCTTACGCAATCATCGCCGCTGCGGGAATTGAACTCGCGGACGTCTTGACCGACGAGGATTTGGACGAAATCGCCGCCGCCTCGCGCCAAGGCCCCGCCGCGCGCCGGCGCGCCGTGCTCGATTGCGCACCCGTGCCGGTCACCCAATTGGCGCGCCATCTGCGCCGCGACGCCGCCGCGCGCGAACTCGCCGTTGCGTATCGCGCCCGCCCTGATCTGGCGCGCACCCAGCGCACACCGGATGGCGCCGCCTCAAACTCGCTGCGCGCTTATCTGCTCGTCGACGCCGCGTTGGCTTAGAGCCTGATCGTTTGAGATTGAATCAATCTCAAACGTGAATCAGGCTCTAAATCAAAAATTTAGAGCGCGATGGCCGCAAAAACCGGTATCCACTTTTGGCTATCGCGCTCTAGATGTGGAGCCTCAATAGGTTGTTCCGATTTAAGCCGAGCCGACTGATG
>CADEEL010000048.1 GCA_902826335.1 uncultured Alphaproteobacteria bacterium | reverse complement strand
CCTCAATCTCCCGGCTTCGGGTCGGATGGACAACCTATTGAAAGCTCACATCTAGAGCGCGCACTCTTCTGATCGAAACTCCACCCATTCCCGGGGCGCCGAGCAGCGGCGATCCCGGGACCCATACACTCAACCCGGTGTAGTTTATGGGCCCCGGAATTGCGCGTACCGCGCAATCCGGGGATCGGTGAAGAACGGCTTCAAACTAAACGTACAAAGTTTCAACGCGTCGGCGCCGCCGACGCCGCCAGATCGGCGATCCGCGCCGCGCCGATGCGCGCGGACTCCGCCAGCGCCCGCGCCGCGACCGAGGCGCGCCGCTCCGCGAACGGCGTCGAGACATCCACGATCTCGCTGGCGATGAGCGCGCGTGTGCGCGGATCGACGATGCGCGCATGCGCCGAAAAGCGCGCGCTCAGCGCCGCGCCCTCTTCGATGATCTCGAAGGCGATCAGGTCCCAATGGACATCGACATCGCCCGCCGCGTCGCCGCCGCTGCGCACGCCGGCCGCGAACGCGCCGCGCCGTGTGATGGTTTCAGCCAGGAGGCCTTGCAACAATTCATCCGCGCGCCCCGGCCAGGCCGCGCCGGACATGGAGGCGAGCACGCCGTCGCGCCGCCACACGATGCGCGCGCCGCGCACCGCGTCAGGCCCGTTCGGCACAGTCACTTCCGCCACGCCGCGATCGCGCCGCGCTGTCGCGGGCGCCGCCTCTTGCGCGGCCTCCAGCGGATAAAGCAGCGGCGCGGGCGGCGGATCGGGCAAGAGGCTCGCGCAGGCCGAGAGCAGCGCCAGCGCCCCGAGCGCGCCGATACAAAGTCTCATGGCGCCACCTCGATGGTCGCGCGCGGCGCGCCAGTGATCAGCGTGCTGGGCCGCTCTTCGATCGAACGCGCGGTGTCTTCGAGCGCGCGCGAGAGGCGGCGCACATCCGCGAGCGCGGCGTTGAGTTCCGGCAGCGTCTCGTTCGACGCCGCGCCCGCCGCCGCGCTGAGTTCATTGAGCGCCCGATCCGCGCTGGCCAGCGCGATGCGCGTCTGCGCCAGCGTTTCGCCCGATTGCGCGGTCAGCACCGCAATGTCCCGTTCGGCGGCCGCGCTCAGCCGCGTCACCGCGCGCGCCGCGCGCGATAAATCACGCGCCGCCTCGGCGGACGCCGACACAATGGAATCCTCGCGCGCCAATTCCGTGGTTATCCGCTGCAGATTGCGCAGCGCCACGGCCAACGCTTCCGCGTTTTCCTGCGTGAGCAGCCCCTCGATCGTGCCCGGCACGGCGTAGATGCGCGGCGGCGCCTGCCCCAGGCGCGGGCGCAGCGGCGCCTGGCCGTCCGTGCCCGCATCGAGCTGAATGAGATTGACGCCGGTAAGCCCGACCGCCTCCAGCCGCGCGCGAGAATCGGCGCGGATCGGCGTGCGCGCGGAAATGGACACGCGCGCGATCACCCGCGTCGCATCGTCATCATCAATGGAGAGGTTTTTCACTTCCCCCACCTTGATGCCGTTGAAGCGCACTTCCCCCCCTTCGGAGAGGCCGCGCACCGGCCCCTGGAACACAACATCATAGGTGTTGTAGCCGCCCCGCCAATCCGAGCCCACCAGCCAGGCCGAAAAGATCATCAGCAGCGCCGCGCCGATGATCGCGGCCGCGCCCAGCAGAATGAAGTTCGCGCGCGTCTCCATGGATCAACGCCCCCGCGCCGGCGCATGCGCGCCCGCCGCCGCGCGGCCCCTGGGCCCGCGAAAATACTCCTTCACCCACGGATGCGCGCTGGCGCTCACCTCGTCGATCGGGCCGATCACGGCGACCTTGCCTTCATTGAGCACCGCGATGCGGTCGGCGGTCTCGAACAGCGTGTCGAGATCGTGGGTGACCAGGAACACGGTGAGCGACAGCGCCTCGGCGAGTTCCTCGATCAGCTTGTCGAACTTGCCCGCCGTGACCGGATCGAGCCCCGCCGTCGGCTCATCGAGCAGCAGCAATTCAGGATCGAGCGCGAGCGCCCGGGCCAGCGCCGCGCGCTTGCGCATGCCGCCGGAGATTTGCGCGGGCTTCAGATCGTGCGTCTCGGGGCCCAGGCCCGCCATGATCAACTTCAGCTCCGCCAGCTCGGACATCAGCGCCGGCGCCATCTTGGTGTGCTCCTTGAACGGCGCCTCGACATTTTCCTTGAGCGTCAGCCGCGAAAAGAGCGCCCCATCCTGAAACATCACGCCCATGCGCCGCGCGCGCGCCCCGCCCGCCTCCACGGCCTCGCCGAATACTTCGATCGCACCCGCTTGAAACGGATCAAGCCCGATGATCTCGCGCAGCAGCACGGATTTTCCGCATCCGGACGGTCCGATCACGGCGAGGATTTCCCCGGTGCGCACATCGAGATCGAGGCCGTCATGAACGACATTATCCCCGAACCGCGTGACCAGCCCGCGCACTTTGATGGCCGGCGCGCTCATATATCGATCTCCAGAAACCACAGCGCGAACGCCGCATCGAGCATGATGATGATGAAGATCGCCTGCACGACCGAATCCGTCACCCGCCGCCCGAGCGAACCGACATCCCCGCCCACCGCCAGCCCGTGCCGGCACCCGACGCTGGCCAGCACCAGCGCGAACACCGGCGATTTCGACATGCCGACCCAGAAATGCTGCGCCGGCACCCCGTCCTGGATGCGCTGGAAAAACATATCGAGGCTGGTGCCGAGATAGCCCGCGCACGCCACCCAACCGCCGAAAAGGCCGGCGATGATCGCCGTGAAGGTGAGCAGCGGCGTCATCACCAGCATGGCGATCACACGCGGCGCCGTCAGCGCCTCCATTGGATGAATGCCCATGACGCGCATCGCATCCACTTCCTGGCGCATCTTCATGGCGCCGATCTCGGCCGTGAACGAACTGTCCGTGCGCCCAGCCAGCAGAACCGCCGTGATGACGACGCCGAATTCCCGCATCACCGAAACGCCGACGAGTTCGACGGTGAACACCGAAGCGCCGAAATCGCCGAGGATGCGCGCGCCGAGATAGGCGATGACGAGGCCCACGAAGAACGACAACACCGCGATGATCGGCAAGGCGTTGAGCCCCGCCATCTCCATCACGCTGACCACGGACGTCCAGCGGATGCGCCGCGGATTGAGCGCGAGGCGCCCCAGCACGAAGAGCGTCTCGCCCAGAAACGCGACGGTCTCCACCGCTTCATGCGCGAACTCCGCGACCCAGCGCCCGACGATCGCGACAAGATCGGTGAGCGTCAGCGGCGCGCGCGTGCGCGCTTCGCCAGGCGCGGCCGCCCCGCGCGCCACAGACAGCAACCGCTCGGCCGCCGCATGCGCGCCATGCACCACCATGGGCGTATCGAGCCCCCCGCGCGCGTGGCCCCCACGCACCGTGCGATCGATGAGAAAGGCCCCCGCCACATCGATGCGCCCGAGGCCTGACACATCCACGGCCAGCCCCGCGCCCTCCCGTTCGCCCAGGGCGCGCAGATCGGCGTCCAGCGACGGCGCGGTCTCCACCGTCCAATCGCCATGGAGCGCGAGCACGCGGGCCCCGCCGTCCTGCCGCACTTCGTAGGTCGCCGCCGCGCTCATCGCCTGCTCTGGCTGCTCCTTTGGCCGCACCCCACCTTATCGCACACGCATGAACAAGCGCCTTCCCCAGATGGAGCGCGCCGGCGCGCGCCGCGTTTACTTTGTCGGCGCGGCGCGGCATTCCGATGGGCGATGACCTCGCCCATCCAAGCCCTGGTCGTGCCGGTGACGCCGCTGCAGCAGAACACGTCGCTGGTCTGGTGCGCCAAGACCAAGCGCGCCGCCTTCATCGATCCGGGCGGCGAAGTTGAGCGCCTGCTCGCCGCCCTGGCCGAGGCCGATGTCACGATCGAGAAAATCATGCTCACCCACGGCCATCTCGATCACGCCGGCGCCGCCGCGGAATTGAGCGAACGCCTCGGCGTCCCCATCGAAGGCCCGCATCGCGATGAGGCCTGGCTCCTGGACGCCATTCCCGAACAGGCCGCCCGCTATGGCCTCCCCGACGCGCGCGCCTGCACGCCAGATCGCTGGCTGGACGATGGCGACAAGGTTTCGCTTGGCGAGGCGATCTTCGACGTCGTCCATTGCCCGGGCCACACGCCGGGCCATATCGTCTTTTACGAGCCGGAAGCGAAGTTCGCCTTTGTCGGCGACGTGCTGTTCAAGGGCTCGATCGGGCGCACGGATTTCCCGCGCGGCGATCACGACGCGCTCATTTCCTCGATCCGCGACAAGCTTTTTCCATTGGGCGACGATGTGCGCTTCCTGCCCGGCCACGGGCCGATGAGCACGTTCGGCTGGGAGCGCAAGACCAACCCTTACGTGTCCGACCTCGCGGTCGGCGAGGCTTAAACGGAGCGGCGACATGACCACCGCACATGAGTTCAAATTCACGAAGCTGGGCGGGGGCGATCTTCCGCTCTCGGATTATGCCGGCAAGGTGGTGCTTGTCGTCAATGTCGCCAGCGCGTGCGGGCTGACGCCGCAATACAGCGAATTGCAGACGCTGCATGAGACATTCGCGCCGCGCGGCCTCGTCGTGCTCGGCGCGCCGTGCAACGATTTCGGCGCGCAAGAACCTGGCGGCGAAGCCGAGATCGCGGCGTTTTGCGATACGCGCTATCACGTGGCCTTTCCGATGACCGGCAAGATCGCCATCACCCAGCCCGCCGCGCGCCATCCCTTCTACGCCTGGGTCGCGGACGAATTGGGCGAGGACGCGCTGCCGAAATGGAATTTCCACAAATACTTGATCGGCAAGGACGGCGCGCTGATCGAGAGCATCGGGTCGCGCACGCCGCCCTTGGCCCCCGAAGTCACCGCCGCGATCGAGCGCGCGTTGGGGTGAGTGGCGTTCAGCCTCGGGCTTCGGCCAGCGCGAGCGCACTGTTGGCGACGACTTCAGATATGTTCAGTTCCGCCGGAAACTAGTCAGCCCCCATCCCCGGATTGCGCGTAGCGCAAGTCCGGGGCCCATAATCACAAACGTCCGCTTTAGTGGGTCCCGGGCGCGCCGCCGCGCGGCGCCCCGGGAATGGGTTGTGTTTCAATCCGCAAAGACAAGCGCCACCAGGATAGACGCAAATGTTGGCAAGGCGCTCTCAAGCATCGCTCCCGCTCAATGCACCGGCGCCGGCGCGCGCTTGAGCGTGAACATCGCGAACGCGGCGATGGCCAGCGCCACCGCCAGCAAGAGGAAGCTGTCATTGAACGCCATCACCAGCGCCTCGCGATCGAGCAGGCGCGCGAAGAACGCCCGCCCGATCAGCTCCGGATCGCCCGCGCCCGGCGGCGCGTTCGCCGCCGCGCCCGCGATCAGCGCCTGCACGCGCGGATCGTTTCCGTCGGCGGCCGCATAAAGCTCCACGCGGTGAAAGGCGAACGAATGCGTCTGCACGGTGGACAGCACGGCGAGCCCGAACGCACCGCCCAGATTGCGGATGAGGTTGAACAGCGGCGCGCCCGATTGCACCAGCGCCAGCGGCAGCGCCTGGACCGTCGGCTGCATCACCGCCATGAACACGATCATCATGCCCGCCCCACGCAGCGCCTGCGGCCAGAGAAATTCCCAGAACGCGCTTTCGGCGGTGAGGTGCGCCTGCATCCAGCAGCTCAGCGCGATCATCAGGAAGCCGAGAAAGCCGATTGGCCGCAAATCCGGCAGCGCGCGGCCCAACGCGCCCATCACCGGCGCCATCACAAACATCGCCGCCCCCTGCGCGAACATGGAATGGCCGATCTGCTCTGGATTATAGCCGCGCACTTCCGCCATGAAGAGCGGCTGGATGAACACCGGCCCGTAAAGCGCAACGCCGGCGATGAAGGCGAGCGCGCAGCCGATGGCGAAGGTGGGCGTTTTGAACGGCCGCAAATCGACGATCGGAATCGCGCGCCCCGCGCGCGCGAAAAAGAGCGCAGCGCCGCCAAGGCTCACCAGCGACCAGAAAATGATCTCGCCCGATTGAAACCAGTTCTCGCCCGGCCCTTCCTCCAGCACATATTCGGCGGCCCCGAGCATGGCCGCGAGCCCCACGAAACCGAGCACGTCGAGCCGCTTGAGAATCGCCGCGCTGAATGAACCCACGCGCATATTGCTCCACACGATGAAGGCGATCGCGACGCCCGGAATGACATTGATCCAGAACAGCGCGCGCCAGCCGAGATGCTCGGATATGGTTCCCCCGAGCGTCGGCCCGATCGATGGCGCCAGCGTCATCACAAGCCCAATCATTGGCCCGGCATAGGCCTGCAAGCGCTGCGGGAAGAGGAGGTAAAGCGCGCTCATCACCGTGGGCACCATGCCGCCGGAAATGAAGCCCTGCAGAACGCGAAAGAAAATGAGGCTCCCCATATCCCACGAGAGCGCGCACGCCAGGCTCGCCGCGGAAAAACCCACGGCCGAAATGGTGAAGAGCAGGCGCAAGCCCAGCGCCCGCTGCAAAAAGCCAGAGAGCGGAATGCCGATCACTTCGGCGATGAGATAGGATGTCTGCACCCAGCTGACTTCGTCGCGGCTGGCGCCGACGCCGTTCTGGATGTCGCCGATCGCGCTGGCCACGATCTGCACATCGAGCAGCGCCATGAAATTTCCGAAAATCATGGCGATGAAGCCGATCCAGATACCGAGCGTCGGCTCTGGGATGGTTTCAAGCGGGCGCGGCGCGGCGCTCATCCTTGAATTCGCCTAATTGGAATTAATTCCCCCCTCAGTCTCGCTGCGCTCGACAGCTCCCGCGTGAACGGGGGAGCAAGACGCGGCGAGGCCAACCCATTTTTTCCTCCCCCGCTTGCGGGGGAGGTGGCGTGCGCAGCACGACGGAGGGGGCAGGCGGTTTCAATCACCGCTTTTTCAGCACCATGCTAATCGCGCGTATCCACCGTCACCGTGACGGAAAGCCCCGGCCGCAACAGCGCGCGCGCGGCCGCGCTCTCCTCCAAACGAATGCGCACCGGCACGCGCTGCACGATCTTGGTGAAATTGCCCGTCGCGGTCTCCGTGGGAATGAACGAAAATTCCGAGCCCGACGCCGGCGAGAAGGAATCGACACGCCCCATTATCATCCGTGTGCGATCGATATCGGGGCGGATTGTCACCACCTGTCCGGGCGCCAGACGCGCGAGTTGCGTCTCCTTGAAATTCGCCTCCACATAAAGCGTACGCGGCACGATCGACATCAGCGCCGCGCCCGCGCGCACATATTGGCCGATCTGCGCTTGACGATTGCCGATGACGCCGTCGATCGGCGCGCGCACCGTGGCGCGTTCAAGATCGAGCGCCGCGGTGGCGCGGCGCGCCTCGGCCGCCGCCACGTCCGCGAACGCGGCGGCCGTTTGCCCGCTCCACTGGCCGGCCTGCGCGCGCGCCGCATCGAGCCCGGCTGGGGAAAGGAGGCCGCGTTCCGCCAGCAATTCCGAGCGCGCCAATTGCGCCGCGGCCGCGCGGGCGTTCGCCCCGTTCGCGTTCACTTGCGCGCGCGCGCGCGCGACCGCCGCCTCCGCGTTCGCCAGCGCCGCGCGATACTCGGCGGTGTCGAACTCGACCAGCACATCGCCCGCGCGCACGGCCTGATTTTCCGCCGCCGGCGCGGCGCGGACAAAACCCGCCACTTGCGCGGAAACAACGGAAATATCCGCGCGCACATAAGCGTTATCGGTGCTGATCATGTAGCGGCCGACAGCCAGCCACTGCGCCAGCAACGCCCCGCCGCCCACGAACACGCCGAGCACGATCGCCACGAGAATGAGGCGCGTGCGCAAGCTCATGCGCCGCGCCGGCGCCACCTCGGGAGCGGCGTCGACCGCCGTCGTGGGCCTCAGATCGTCCGCCATGAACTCCATCCGGCGTTTGCGGCCGCCCGCAATCGGCGTAACAGTAATGGCCGCTACGCTTTTGCTCAAGAGGCCGAACCCGTGAACAGCGCGCCGAGACCCGCATGAGCCTCGCCGAGGCCCAGCTTGCGACCATCCCACCCGCCTCGCGCGGCGCGGCCCGCCGTCGCGCCTTCCTGGACGCGGCCACCCGGGTCTTTCTCGATCAGGGCTTTGAGGCCGCGAGCGTCAACGAAGTGGTCCGCCGCGCCGGCGGTTCGCTCGCCACGCTCTATACCCAGTTCGGCAACAAGGAGGGGCTCTTTCTGGCGGTTGTCGAGGATGGCTGCGCCCGCTTCGTCGCGCCGATGGCGCAGGCCGCCGATCCCGCCCGGACGGTCGCCGCGGGCCTTCAGGAAATCGGCGAACGCTTCCTCGAACGCCTGATGCAGCCCGATGGCCTGGCCTTCTTCCGCATGGTGATCGGTGAGGGCCGCAAATTCCCGGCAATCACCGCGCGCTTCATGGAATTGGGCCCAGAGCGCGTGCGCCAAACCGTGGCCGCCTATCTCGAAGCCCGCCGCGCGCCGGACGCGCTGGACCTCGCGGACGCCAAGCGCGCGGCTGGTTATTTTTGCGATATGATCCGCGCGCGCCACCATTACCGCGCCCTGGCCGAGACGAACTATACGCTCACCGCCGATGCGCGCCGCGCCCATGTGGCCGAGACGGTTGAATTCTTTCTGCGCGCCCTAAGACGCTGACGGCGCCGCTGATCGCCGCGCCCTCGACACCGCCGCAAAATCCCGCGATCACCCCGCTATGCTGAAACCCTCCGCCCGCGCAGACATCGCGCCTTTCATGGCCATGGAGATGGCCCGCGACGCCGCGCGCCGCGCCGCCGCCGGCCAGCGCATCATCCGGTTTGACGCCGGCCTGCCCTTCGTCGGCGCGCCGGACGAAGCGCTTGACGCCGTGCGCGCCGCCCTCGGGCGCGACACGCTGGGCTATACGGACTCGCTCGGCAATATCGCATTGCGCGAAGCGATTTCCGCGCATTATGCGCGCGCTTATGGGATCGACGTGTCGCCCGCGCGCATCGCCGTCACCACCGGCGCCTCGGGCGCCTTCACGCTCGCCTTCCTCGCGCTGTTTAACACCGGAGACCGCGTCGCGCTCGCCGCGCCCGGCTATCCGCCCTACCGCCACATCTTGAGCGCGCTGGGCATGACGCCTCATTGCATCGAAGCGAGCGACAATGACCGCTTCCAATTGCAGGCCCATCATCTGCGCGAGGCGGCGCGCACGCACGCCATCGCCGGCGCGCTTGTATCAAGCCCCGCCAACCCGACCGGAACCATGCTCTTAGACGCGGAATTGCGCGATCTGACGCACGCCGCGCGTGACATCGGCGCGGCCTTCATCTCCGATGAAATCTATCACGGCCTCACCTTTGAGCGGCCCGCCGTCACCGCGCTCACCTTCGATCCGAACGCGCTCATCATCAATTCCTTCTCGAAATATTGGGCCATGACCGGCTGGCGCGTGGGCTGGCTCATCGCGCCCGAAGCGCTGATGGGCGCCGTTGAGCGCATCGCGCAGAACCTCACCATCTGCCCGCCGCATGTCTCGCAGATCGCGGCGCTCGCCGCGCTCGGCGCGGGCCAAACCTGCGAAGCGCGCAAAGCGGTCTACGCGGCCAACCGCGCGCTGCTCATGCAGCGCCTGCCCGCGCTTGGCCTTGCGCCCATCGCCCCGCCGGACGGCGCCTTTTACGTGCTCGCCGATTGCTCCGCGCACGGAGAAGATAGCCACGCCTTCTGCCAGCGCGCCCTCGCCGAAGCGGGCGTCGCGCTCACCACCGGCCTCGATTTCGATGAGGCGCGCGGGCGCCGCTGGGTGCGCCTGGCCTATGCGCGCGCGCATGAGGAAGTGGCCGACGGCGTCGAACGGCTCGCAAGGCTGCTCGGCGGCGCCTAGTGTCCTGAACCAGAAGTTCGCATCGAGCCCGCCATCATCCTCCGACGAATTTCTGAATCGCCACACTAGGGGGATGACCGATCACATTGAAACCTCACCCCTCCCCGGGACGCCGCGCAAGCGGCGGGCCTGGGGTCCATAAGCGCAACTGACCGCGATTATAGGCCCCGGAATTCGCTCCGCGAATCCGGGGATGGGTGATGAAGCGATTCAAATCGATCGAAATTTACTCAAGAGCGCGGTGGCCGACACTGGTGTCCGTTTCCGGTCCGAGAACGCGCGCTGACGGAAAACCGCTGCACACTTTTCCTGAAAGCGATCTGATTCAGCCGCCATTCAGCTTGAAAGCCGCACTGCACATTGGCGAGGGCCTGGCGGCCTGGAGAGAGCCATGAACCGTAAATTGATCGCCGCGCTGTGCGCCGCGACTGCTCTGAGCTGGGCGGTCGGCGCGCAGGCGCAGGAATTTGGAAATCGCCGAGGTCCCGGCCACGCACGCGCGGAGCAATCCGATGACCACGAACGCGGCGAACACCGTCGCGGTCAAGGCCAAAACAACGCCCAGAACAACACGCAGAACAACGAGCAACAGGCGCGCCGCGGCCCACCGCCGAATTTTCAGGGCGGCGGCCAAGGCCAAGGCGGAGGAGGCCCCCCGCCGAACTTCCAAGGCAATAATCAAGGTGGAGGCGGCCCACCGCCCAATTTCCAGGGGCGCCGCCAGGGCGGCCCGCCACAGGACTTTCGCGGGCATGCGCGCGGCCCGGGCGATGGCGGCCCGCCGCCAAATTTCCAAGGCCGGCGCGGCCCGCCGCAGAATTGGGCCAACAACAACAACCAGGGCCCCGGCAATGGCGGCCCGCCGCCGAATTTCCAGGGCCGCCGCCATGACGGCCCGCCGCCAAATTTCCAAGGCCGGCGCCATGACGGGCCGCCCCCGAATTGGGCGAACAACAACCAGGGCCGCCGCCACGACGGCCCGCCGCCGAATTGGCAGGGCCGGCGCGGCCACCCGCCCGGCGCGGGCCAAGGCGGCGATCATCGCCGCGGCGAACGCCATCGCGGCCCCTCGCATCGTTACGCCCAGCTCCAGCCGCGCCATCATAATTTCCGCGATTGGCGCCATGTGCCGCGCGGCCGCTATTTCGATCGCGGCTACGCGGCCCAGATCGGCGGCTATTATGGCGGCTATTATCGCTGGTGGGGCGAGCCGGGCTGGCGCCCGCCGCATCGGCCCTGGCGGATCGGCTATGCGCTACCGCGCCATGTTCGTTACGATCCGGTGCCGTACGCGCTCTATCATCGCCTGCCGCCGCCGCCCTATGGCTGCCGCTATGTGCGCCACGGGAGCGACATCCTGCTGATCGTGCTCGGCTCGCTTCTGGTGCTTGACGCGATCGTCCAGCTCGATGGCTATGACGGCTACAATGACGGCTATTACGACGACGGTTATTATGACGGCGGCTATTACGACGAAGGCTATTATTACCGCTGATCCCGTCCCATGACCTTGAAAGGGCCGCTCCTCGGAGCGGCCCTTTTTGTTGAATGGATGGCTACGCCAGCTCAATCTTCGCGCCATGGCCCGGCGCACGCGCCAAGCGCGCATCGCAGGTCAGCAATGGCGCATCGAGCGCCTCGGCGAGCGCCACATAAGCCGCGTCATAAGCGGTTAGATTGACGCGCAAGTCCCATAGGCGGGCGAGCAGAACCTCATGCGGATAGCGATGCACGCGGAACGCGCGCCAATCCTCCAGCGCCTCAGCGCACCGCGCCGGGCTCACTTGGCCGGACGCCGCATAACGGCGTAGCACCTGCGCGATCTCGACATCGATGAGATGCGGCGCGTGCAGCGTTTCGCCGCGCTGAAAAAGGCGCGCCTCGATCTTCGCGCCAGCCTGGGTTTGCAGCAGCACCTCCAACGCGGCCGACGCATCGAGCACGATCAACGCCGGTCCCGCTCCGCACGAACAGCATCCGCTGGCGCTTCCGTCGGCGCCGCGGCGGACCGCGCCGCGAGGCGCGCGCGCAACTCATCCGCACTCGGCCGCTCCGCCGCCGCGCTGATCTCCTCCAACAGGAAATCCGACAGCGATTGGCCCGCGAGCGCCGCCCTCGCCTTCAACCGCCGGTGCACGGCGGCTGGCACATTCCTGATCTGAATCATCACGTTCATGTGTATAACTTGTTCTCATGCTTGCCACATGTCAATGACCCGTCAAGTCCTCCTTGACCCCCGCCTTCGCGCGCCCTACATCCCTATCGTTAGCAACTGGATCGGCTGAGTGCTAAGCGCACCCAGCGTCAAATCCGGCGGCGTTTCCAATTGGATAGAGATAGGAGCAGCTCGTGGCGAGTTTTCGTCCCTTGCATGATCGCGTGCTGGTGCGGCGCGTGAAGGAAGAGGAAAAAACCAAGGGCGGGATCATCATCCCGGACACCGCCCAGGAAAAACCCCAGGAAGGCGAAGTCATCGCCGTCGGCCCAGGCGGGCGCGATGAGGATGGCGAGCGCATCGACATGGACGTCAAGGTCGGGGACCGCATCCTGTTCGGCAAATGGTCGGGCACGGAAGTGAAGGTCGATGGCGAAGAGCTCCTGATCATGAAGGAGTCCGACATCATGGGCGTCATCGAAGAGAAGAAGGCGAAGAAGAAGGAAGCCGCTTAAGCGCGCGACAAGCGCGCAATCCCGGCTGAGCGGCAAGCGAAGGCCGGGATCCATCGCCTCCATCGGCTGAGGAAATGGGTCCCGGGCTCTTCGCTTCGCGAAGCCCCGGGAATGGGCGTTTCCAAAGTTCAAATCAAACCTAGAGGACAATTCAAATGGCTGCGAAAGTCGTACATTTCGGCTCGGACGCGCGGGAGCGGATGCTGCAAGGCGTCGATATCCTGGCGAACGCCGTAAAAGTGACGTTGGGCCCCAAGGGCCGCAATGTCGTGATCGAGAAGAGCTTCGGCGCCCCGCGCACGACCAAGGACGGCGTGACGGTCGCCAAGGAAATCGAACTCGAAGACAAGTTCATGAACATGGGCGCCCAGCTCATTCGTGAAGTCGCCTCCAAGACCAATGACGAAGCCGGCGACGGCACCACCACCGCCACGGTTCTGGCCCAGGCCATCGTGCGCGAAGGCATGAAGGCGGTTCAGGCCGGCCGCAATCCGATGGATCTGCGCCGCGGCATCGACAAGGCGGTCGCCGCCGTCGTCGAGGACCTGAAGAAGCGCGCCCAGAAGGTGAAGGGCTCGGAAGAAATCGCGCAGGTCGGCACGCTGGCCGCCAATGGCGATGCGACGATCGGCAAATATCTCGCCGACGCGATGGCCAAGGTCGGCAATGAAGGCGTGATCACGGTCGAGGAAGCCAAGAGCCTCGATACGGAATTGGATGTCGTTGAAGGCATGCAATTCGATCGCGGCTATCTCTCGCCCTATTTCATCACCAACGCCGACAAGATGGAAGCGACGCTCGAAGAGCCGGTCATCCTGCTCTTCGAAAAGAAGCTCTCGAACCTGCAGCCCATGCTGCCGGTGCTTGAAGCCGTGGTGCAGAACGGCAAGCCGCTTCTCATCATCGCCGAGGATGTCGAAGGCGAAGCCCTCGCCACGCTTGTGGTCAACAAGCTGCGCGGCGGCCTGAAGGTCGCGGCCGTGAAGGCGCCTGGCTTCGGCGATCGCCGCAAGGCCATGCTGG
>CADEEL010000047.1 GCA_902826335.1 uncultured Alphaproteobacteria bacterium | reverse complement strand
CCTCAATCTCCCGGCTTCGGGTCGGATGGACAACCTATTGAAAGCTCACATCTAGCGCCCGCCCTCTATGCCCCGCACGCCGCACAATCGCGTCGACCCATCGAGTGGGCCTTGCACACGCGCCGGGCGCGTGACGGGTTCCGCGTCCGCTTCGAGTGAATTGGGAGGGGCGCTTGAATCGTTTATGCGCGCTTGCGCTGTCGGCGGCGGCGCTTGGATGCGCGGCGGCGCCGCGAGACCATGGCGCGCCCACGGCCCCGTGCCCCGCCCCGCGGCTCATCGCATCCTCCCTGATCGTGGGGGATGGCGCACGCGACCGAGGGTTTCCAGGCGGCGTCAGCCTCGTCGATGTCGACAATGACGGGGACCTCGATCTCATGGCCACGGGCGGCTACAGCACTGTCGGCGCCCGGCCCGTCTACCGCGCCAACACGCTCTATTTGAATGACGGCGCGGGCGGCTTCACACACGCAGCCGATCCAGAATTCAGCGTCGCCGACAACGCAAACTCCGGCAGCACATGGGCCGACATCGATGGAGACGGCGATCTCGACGCCTTTATCGGTGTGCAGCACGGACGGCCGGATGTGTTTTTGCGCAATCTCGGCGGCGCCCGCTTCGCCCGTGAATCCTTGGGCGAGGCAACCACGACACGCGGCAGCAATTTCGCGGCCAGTTGGGTCGATATGGATGGCGATGGCGATCTGGATCTCATGTCAGGCGGCCCGACGCTGGAGCTTGGCGCCCCGCTCCATGTTTTCCGGAATGATGCGAGCGTCTTCACGCGCGTGACGGGCCTCGCGATCGAAAACGGCCCGACCGCGAACGCCGGCGCCATTCTGTGGGCCGACTATGACAACGATGGCGATCAAGACCTCTTCGTCGCCAACAGCGACATTCTGCGCGCCAGCAACATGACGCCCGGCGATATTGAAGCGCCGCAATATTATCGCAACGACGGAAATTGGAGCTTCGTTCGAACGCAAGGCCAGGGGTTTGACGATCGCGCCTATGCATCCGTGGGCGCCGCGCGGGGCGATATCGACGGCGACGGCGACTTTGATCTCTATCTTGGGCATTCGGGCTATGGCGGCGCCAATCCGCGTGACCGCATTTTCATCAATGACGGCGCGGGGCGCTTTGCGCTCGACACGCGCTTTGAGGGCCATGCGCATCGAGATGCGCAGGGGTTTGGCGCGCAGTTCGTCGATCTCGATCTCGACGGCGACCTCGACCTCCTGACGACGGTGTGGAACGAAGCGCCGCGCCTGTTCATCAATGACGGTGCGGGCGCTTTCACTTATGCCGAGGGCGCGCTCTTCGGCGCGCGCGCGGCGCCTTACACAGGTGTTGCCGCGGGCGACCTAGACCGCGATGGCGATATCGATGTCGCGCTCGGTTCGTGGGGCGAAACCGCGGACGGCGACTATGTGACCATTCTGCGCAACGACAGCGAACGCTGCGGCGCAAGCGTGCGCATAGCGTTGCGGACGCGCGCCGGCGCGCCGGACCCAATTGGCGCGCGCGTTACGCTTGTCTCCCGTGGGCGGGCGGGCGAACGGCGCCAACTTCGCGAGGCCAGCGGGCAGTCATCGTTCAGAAGCCAAAACGGCGATGAATTCCTGTTCGGATTGCCGCACGGGGAGCGCGCGATGCGCGCCGAAGTGCGGTGGCCGGACGGACGCGCGCAAATCATCACACGGCTTGCCGCCAATCGGGTCAACGTCGTGATCGAACGGCCCGCGCGCGCCAGCGCAATGTGACAGCGCCGACGATCACGCCGCGAGCAGCTCTTTCATTTTCGCGGCCAATTGCACGTGATTGACCGGCTTTGAGAGGTAGCTGACCGGATAGGCCTCCAGCACTTTGGCGAAACTCTCCGGCGCGAAGCCGGACAGGAACAAAACCTTGGCCTTGCCGATCATATCCGTCGTGGCGGCCTGGATGAATTCCGGGCCTGTCATGATCGGCATTGAGACATCGCTGATAATGAGATCGAAGCCGCCCGGCTCACGCTCAAGAATCTCGAGCGCCTCTTCGCCATGCTCGGCCTCCGTCACCTCATAGCCGCCCTCGCGCAGATTGCGCGCGATGGCGCGCCGCACGCCGCTTTCATCCTCCACGAAGAGAATGCGCCCCTGGCCGGAGACATCGACGGCCGGGCGCTCGATGCGCTGACGCTCCTTCTTCATGATCTCCTCCACTTCCTCGGGCGTCGGCTCATAGGCCTTGAGATAGAGCCGGAACGTCGTTCCCTTGCCTGGTTCGGATTCAAAGAAAATGTAGCCGCCTGACTGCTTGATGATGCCGTACGACGTCGCCAGGCCAAGGCCCGTGCCCTTGCCTTGCTCCTTGGTCGAATGAAACGGGCGGAAGATTTTTTCCTGATCCTCTGGTCGGATGCCGACGCCAGTGTCCGAAACCTCGATGAGCACGTAGCGCCCATCCTCGATCGGCAGATGGCCCAGGGCGCGCGCATCTTCAGCGGTTGTCGCCGCCGTGCGCAGCGTGAGCTTGCCGCCCTTGGCGATGGCGGTGTCCTTCGCCGTCATCGCGTCGCGCGCATTGGCGGCGAGATTCACGAGCACCCGCTCAAGCTGCGTGCGGTCCGCCTTGATCAGCGGCAAATCGCGTCCATGCTTGAGATCGAAGCTGACGCCCTCGCCCATGAGGCGGCGGATCAGCTCCTGCATATGCGCGATGAAATCCGACACATCGAGAATTTCGCGCTTGAATGTCTGCTGGCGCGCATAGGCGCGGAGCATTTCCGACAACTCCTTGGCGCGCAGCGCGTGCAAATTGATCTCATTGAGATCGAGATAATCGGGATCGCCCACCGGATGGCGGCGCAAGAGATAGTCGCAATTGTTCATCACGGCGGTGAGCAGATTGTTGAAATCGTGCGCCACGCCGCCGGCTAACATGCCGATCTCGCGCATCTTCTCGGCCTGCGCCAAGCGCTGCTCCAACTCGCGTTGGTCAGAGACATTGATCACGTAGGCCAGGGTCGCGCCATCGGCGCCGCGCGCGAACTGCACATGCGCCGCCACTGGCGGATTGCCGGCGATGTTGAGATCGATCGGCTGGGATGCGCCGGCGCGAAGACGTTGCGCCAGCGCCATGGGCCCGTCCGAAGCGTCGAATAGATCGGCGAACGCCGCGCCCGGCGCGGCGCGGCCCTGGCTCATCTCCATCAAGGCGGGATTTGAATCGAGAATGCCGGCGCTCGCCGGATCGGACCCATCCAGCACCGCGACGCCGAACGGCGCGTGCTCGAACAAAGCCTCGCCCGGGCCAGCCGCGCGGGGCGACCGCGCCGCCGGCGCGGCGGCGCCGGGTGTTTCAGCCTCGGTGAAAAAGATCAGCGTGCGGGATTCGACATCGGCTTCATCCTCGCCCGCCCAGAATGTCAGCGTGCTGGCGGCGACCTCAACGCCATCGCGCGCGCGCAGCAGCACCGGCGCGGGCGTCGGCGCGAAGCCGCGCCGCTCACGCTTGAGAAGCCGCCCGCCTTCATCGCGCGCGATATCCCGCACGCGCGGCATGACCGGATCGTCCCCCACGCCAAGCACAGCGCGCAAGGCGCGGTTCATATAGGTGATTTGCCCATCCGCGCGCGCGGTGAAGAACCCGATCGGCGCATCGTCCAGGAAAATGTGGCGCGCATCTTCTGCCGCGCGCGCCTCTTCGCCGATTTCGCGCAGGCGCCACAGCACGCGCCCGCCCGCCATCGGGCCGACGCTGGCTTCATACCGCGCCGCGGCGTGCGCGCCCGCGAACCGCGTCGATGGCAGCACTTCGCGCCGGCTCTGGCGCCCGCCGGCCGCGCGCGAGAGGCGGAACATTGGCGCCGACATCATCGGATCGGCGCCGAACAGGCGGCTGAGCGCGGGCGGGCGATCACTATCGCCGAGCGCGCCCGCATCCTCGGCGAGCGCAATATAAGCGGCGTTCGCCGCCACCGGCGAAAGGTCCCCGTCAGTGATCAGAGCCGCTTCATCAAGCGCGTCGAGCACCAGGAAATCGGCCCGCTGCGTATCGAGCGCGGCCGCCGCGATGGCGCCGCGCTCGGGAAACGGCCCGACCCGCCGGCCGACGCCGCGCGACATGAACACGAACAGCACCATGCCGGCCGCCGCCAGCAGGATCAGCAACACCCCGCCCGCGCGGCCGACCGCCTCTCCCCCGGCGATGGCGACGCCGGCCGCCGCGAGCCCGACCGTCACCGCGACCCAGAACGTGGTCTGCGGCAGGTCCGGCCGGGGCCGTTGGGTTATGTCGCTTGTATCTTGGATCATGGATTGGCGCTCACCCCTATTGACGCCGATTCGCGGCGCGCGAAGAGCGCCGCCGCGCCGCCATGCGCATGACAAGGCCGATAATCTTGGCCACCGCTTCGAAATGGGCGCGCGGAATGGGCTCTTCCACGTCCGCGGCGGCGAACAGGGCCCGGGCCAGGGGCGGGTCTTCAACCACCGGCACGCCGCTTTCCTCGGCCACGGCGCGGATGCGCAAGGCCGTATCGTCCACGCCCTTGGCGACGCAGATCGGCGCGGGCGTTGTCTCGTCATAGCGCAGAGCGACGGCGTAGTGCGTGGGGTTGGCGATCACCACGCTGGCCTTCGGCACATTCGCCATCATGCGCTTGCGCGCGCGATCGGTGCGGATCTGGCGAATGCGCAACCGGATCAGCGGATCGCCTTCCTGTTGCTTGTACTCGTCCTTGATCTCGCGCTTGGTCATGCGCATGCGGCGCATGAAGCTCTGGCGCGCGAACACATAATCGATGATGGCCACGAACGCCGCCGCGAAGGCGAGCGCCATCAACAGCGAAACGGCGCGGTCCTGCGCGAACGGCAGCAGCGCGGCGGGATCGAGCCGCGACAACTCCGCGAACGAACTATCGCGCGGCCACAAGGCCCAGGCGAGCGCGGCGCCGACGATGGCGAGCTTGGCCAGCGTCTTCCAGAAATTGGCCAGCGCCGCGCGCCCGAACACGCGTCCAAAACCCTTCAGCGGGCTGATCTTATCGAGGCTCGGCTTCAGCCGCTCATTGGTGAAGCTGGGCGCATCTTGAACATAACGCGCGGCGATGCTCGCCAGCATCAACGCCAAGGCGGCCAGCCCGAGTACGCCCATCATGCGCAGCAGCAGCGTAAAGGCCAAGCCGCGCAGCGCTTCGGCGTCGGCGCCGAAATCCTGCGGCGCGGCGATGAAGCTGGTGAACAGGCGCCCGAGCGAGGACGCCATCGGGCCGGCCAGAAACGCCATGATGAAGGTGGCGGCGAACAGCGAGAGCGCGGCGCCGACTTCGGGCGTGTAGACGATGTCGCCCTTTTTGCGCGCCTCGCTCAGCTTGTGCTGGGTCGGCTCCTCGGTTTTGTCGTCCTGTTCGCTCGCCTCGGCCATGGTCTAGACCGCTTTCAGGAAAAGTGTGCAGCGGTTTTCCGTCCGAAAGCGGTCCAGACTATCGAGTGAGTGCATTTTCGAACACAAAACCGGTCTCCACTTTTGTTGAAAATGCACTAGCGTGCCCACTGGCTTGCGAAGCGTTCGACGCTGTCCAGCCAAACCAGCATGCCGGCCGAGAGGCCAAGCGCGATCAGCATGAATCCGCCCATCAATTGCAGCGGCAGCGCCACGAAGAACACTTGGATGGTCGGGATGAGACGCGAAAGAACGCCGAGCCCGGCGCGGAATATGAGGCCGCCGACCACGACCGGCGCGGCCATCTGCAAGGCGACGCGAAAGCCCTGGCTGGTCGCCTCGATCGCCAGCGCCGCGGTATCGCCGGCGGCCGGCTGCGCGCCGGGCGCAAACGCCGCGTAGCTGCCGGCCAGCCCGCGCAAAAAGACGTGATGCAGATCGGTCGCGAACACCAGCGCAACGCCGAGCAGACCAAGGAACACCGCGAACACCTGCCCCTGCTGGGTTTGCGTCGGGTCCGTGGTTTGCGCGAACGCAAGCCCGGTTTCGAGGCCCATGATCTGGCCGGCGCTGGCCAGCGCGCTCATCACTAGGCGCAGCGCGCCGCCAAGCAGCACGCCGATCAACACTTCTTGCACGAGCACCGCCGCCATCGCCCACGGCTCGCCGGGCGCGGCCGGCATGGTCGGCGCCAGCGACGGCGCGATGCACGCGGTGACCAGAATCGCCAGCCCCAACCGCACTTGCGGCGGCACCGAAGGCTCGCCAAAGCCGGGCAACAACATGATCAACGCGCCGATGCGCGCGAAGATGAGCGCGCCCGCCCACAGATCGACGCCGTAAAGAGTCATATCCATGCTCAATACGCCGCGATGCGGACGAACACGTCCTGCGTGAAGCGCCCGAGCAGCCCGCCCATGATCGGCAGGAAAAGAAGCAGCGCCAAAAAGATCGACAGGATTTTCGGAATGAAGACGAGCGTCTGCTCCTGAATTTGCGTCAGCGTCTGCAGCAAGGAGACGACGAGGCCGACGATCAATCCCACCAGCATGGGCCCGGCGCAGATCATCACCGTGACCCAGATGGCGTCACGGCCGAAATCGAGCACTTCGGCGCCGTTCATGGGCCCTCCGACTCTCATTGCGGGTCAGGCCGAGTGGAAACGGTCGGCCGCAACGCGGTCTGGGCCCGGCAAATTCTGCCGGGCACGCCGCAACCTGAGCCAAATCTGGTTAACGAAGACTTGCTGAACCGGTCGCCGCGGCGATCACCACCCCAGCAACGACAAGCCCGGCACATCCGCGAAGTCGCCGGGATTGAGCGTGACCAAGGTTGCGCGGTGGACGAGGGCCTGCGCGGCGATCATGCGATCGAGGAGTTTACGCCGCGAATTGCCGGCATTGGCGACGATGCGCCCATACGTCTCGGCCGCCAGATCGTCGAACGCCAAGGTTGGGATCGCGCTCAGCATGGCGTCCAGCCGCGCCCGGCGGATGGCCGCGTGGCCTGGTTCGCGATAGACGCCGCCTTCAAGTTCAACACGCGTGACGATCGACATCAGCACCGCGCCCTCCAGCGCCGCTACATTGCTGGTGATCGCAGCGTCGCCATCGCGCACATGGATCGCGACGTTGGTGTCGAGCAGGAAGGCCACGGTTCAGAGCCCGGCGCGTTCGGGAAGCTCTTCCGTGTCGCGCGCTTCGATGGACGGCGGTGCGGGCAGCGCCTCCAGGCGCGCGATCATTTCGGGGATGGAGGTCGCGGCGGGATAGAGGGTCAACACGTCGCCGGAGCGAACGATCACCAGCTCCACGTCTTCGCCATAAGCCACATCCTTTGGCAGCCTGACCGCCTCGGAATTGCCGCTCCTGAACGTGCGCGTTTTCGCCGTGGCCATCTACGCATCCAGTATTGTGTATACGCGTATATACGGTGAAGGGCGCGCTTGCAAGTCCTCACCAGTGCGAGCTCCGCCATTTATCGCTTTCTCGCGCCCTGCCCGCTGCGCGCCGCCAATCGCGCCTATACTGACTTGCCCAATCACAGCCTCCCGGAAGGATTTCATGCTCACTCGCCGCGACGCGCTCGCCTCCGTCTCCGCCCTGGCCCTCGCCGGCTGCGCCACCGCCCCGCCAGCGACGGTTGGCGATCAGACCACCGCCTTCAACGCCTTCCTTGAGACGGCCTTCGACGCGCGCCTCGCCGTGACGCCCGAATTCGCCACCCAATTGGGGGACCGGCGCGGCTACGATCGCTGGAACCCGGAAACGGAGGATCGCGACGCCGAGGACCTCGCCGTCGCCCGCCAGACGCGCGCCGAAATGGAGCGCCGCTTCGATCCCGCGCGGCTCGACGCGCAGGCCAAACTCTCCTTCCGCCTGTTCCAGGTTCAGGCCCAGCGCCAGGAGATGTTCTTCCGCTGGCGCAACCATTTCTATCGGTTCGACCAGATGAACGGCGCGCAGTCCGATCTGCCCGCCTTCCTCATCAACAATCACGCGGTCACAAATGTCGCCGACGCGGAAGCCTATGTCGCCCGCCTCGCGGGTCTGCGCGAGAAGATGGGCCAAGTGCTGGCGCGTTCTGAAGCGTCGGCGGCGCAGGGGATCATGCCGCCGCGTTTCGTCTATGAGTATGTTTTACGCGATTGCCGAAACCTCATCGCCGGCGCGCCGTTCGAAGCGGGTGCGGATTCTCCGCTCTGGGCGGATTTCCAATCCAAGGTGAACGCGCTCGCCCCCGAAACGGCGACAAGCGAACAGAAGGCGCGCCTGTTGAATGACGGGCGCGCCGCGCTCACCACGCACGTGCGCGCCGCTTATGAGCAAGCCATCGCAGCGCTCTCGGGCCAGCAGGCGCGCGCGGGCGGCGATGACGGCGTGTGGCGCCTGCCCGAAGGCGCCGCCTTCTACGCGGCCCAGCTTGAGCGCTACACGACCACGGCGCGCGGCGCGGACGAGATTCACCGCATCGGCCTCGATGAAGTCGCGCGCATTCATGGTGAAATGGACGCAATCATAGCGCGCGTCGGATTCAGCGGCGATCGCCAGGCGTTTTTCCAATTCATGCGCACCGATCCGCGTTTTTATGTGCCCGACACCGCCGAAGGCCGCGCCGATTATGTGCGCCGCGCGACGGCCGCGATCGGCGCCATGCGCGCGCGCCTGCCCGAAGCGTTCCGCCGCTTTCCCCGCGCCGACATTGTGGTGCGGCCGGTCGAGGCGTTCCGCGAACGCTCGGCCGGGCTTGCATTTTACGAACGCCCCGCGCCGGACGGTTCACGCCCCGGCGTCTATTACATCAACACCTACAATGTCGCTTCGATCCCGCTCTACCAATTGGAGGCGCTCGCCTATCACGAGGGCATTCCGGGCCATCACATGCAGATCGCCATCGCGCAGGAGCTTGAGGGCATACCGCGCTTCCGCCGTTTCGGCGGCTACACCGCTTACAGTGAGGGTTGGGGGCTTTATTCGGAATTCCTTCCGAAGGAGATGGGCGGCTTCTACGAAGATCCGTATGCGGATTTCGGCCGCCTGACCATGGAATTGCACCGCGCCGTGCGCCTCGTGGTCGATACGGGCCTGCATCATTTGCGTTGGACGCGCCAACAAGCGATCGATTACACGCTCGCCAACAAGCCCGATGTCGAGGCCCAGGCCCGGCGCGATATAGACCGCTACATCGTCTATCCCGGCCAGGCGACGGCCTACAAAATCGGCCAGATGGAAATCTTGCGCCTGCGCGAGGAAAGCCGCGCCGCGCTCGGCGCGCGCTTCGACCTGCGTGACTTCCATGACGTCGTGCTGCGCGGCGGCGCGCTGCCGCTGGACGTGCTTGGCGAAGAGGTGCGGGCCTGGCGGGGCGAGCCCTAAGTGTCGCCGCCGCGCAACACATGCAACGTGATCGCCCCGCGCTCATATTTGATTCAGCCCGGCTGACGGAACCTGTGAACCACGCCGCACGTAGGGCTACGTGTCGCCGTTCCGAGGTTTCGTCATGCCCCGCTTCATCCGCCTTGTGTTGTCCTGGTTCGCGCCGAAGCGCGATTTCACCGCGCTGTTGCTGGCCGATCTCGGCCTGCGTCGCTGAGGGCTGATCAGGCGACGATCCGCGCCGCGACCTCGAGCAACGGCGCCATCACGATCACCACCAGGGCCACGCCCGCCGCCAAGCCGCCGCCATGAATCCAAACCGACATATTCGCCTCCTGTAGATAGTTGCAAAAAGCAACGTATCACCCATATAAGTAGCCAGTTGCGACTTGCAACTCATGGAGGCAGGTTTTTCGCCATGGCCCGGAAACAGTTCAAGAATTTCCAGTGTTCCACCGCCAAGACCCTCGAACTGGTCGGCGATTGGTGGACCCTTCTGGTCGTGCGGGACCTCTTCCACGGCCCCCGCAGCTTTACGGCCCTCACCGAAAACCTTGGCGTGGCGCGCAATATCCTCACCGACCGGCTGGAGCGCATGATCGCCGACGGCCTGATCGAAAAGGCCTGTCCGCGCAATGAAAACGAGCGCTGGGTCTATCGCCTGACGGACAAGGGCCGCGACCTGCTGCCCGTCATGGTCGCGCTCATGCAATGGGGCGATCGCTGGGTGTGCGGACCGGGCCATGAGCCTTTGACCATCGTCGATGCGCGGGACGGGCGCCCGATCAAGCCGCTCAAGCTCCGCGCCTGGGATGATCGCGACCTTGATCTCGCCGATGTGCGCTCCAAGCCCGGACCCGGCGCCGATGAACACACCCGCGAAGTGTTCACCCGCGCGGGCGGGGTGTGACCGTCGCTTTGTATTGGGGGTTCATCGAATAACGATATTGGCCGCCAAGGCGCGCGGCTAGGCTGCGCGCCCATGAAACCCGCCCTGTCTCGCCGCTTCGCTCTCGCCGCTCCGCTCACCTTGCTCGCGCTTGCGGGATCGCCGCCCGCCGCGGCGTCCACGCAAACCCGCGCCGCGCGCCGCGCCGTCGCTGTTGTCGACGCCTTTTTCGAGGCCTATCGCACGCAAGATCTGGCGCGCTTTGAAACACTCATCGCCGACGATATCGAATTCGACGACCCGACCTTTCATCTCCGGGCGCGCGGCAAGGCGGAGATGATGGAAATCGCCCGCGCGCTGGCGAGCTACCGCAATATATCGTTTGACCGGTCGAACCTTATCGCCGCGCCGCCCTGGATCATCACGCAGCAGCGCATACGCGCCCAATTTACACGCGCCGATAATTCCGTCCGCGACATCGATGTCCAGGGCTGCTCGCTGTTTCGCGTGCGCGACGGGCGCATCGCCGTCTGGTTCGACTATTACGATATCCTGACTTTCCGCGCCCAAATGGCGCCGCCTACCCCGGCGGCCCCGTAGCGAAGCTCTCCACCAGCGAGCCTGACACAAGCCGCCAGCCATCCACCAGCACGAAGAAGATGAGCTTGAACGGCAAGCTGATCGTAATCGGCGGCAGCATCATCATGCCCATGCTCATCAGCAGGGATGAGACCACAAGGTCGATGATCAGGAACGGAATGAACAGCATGAAGCCGATCTCGAAGGCGCGGCGCAGCTCCGAGATCATGAAGGCCGGGATAACCACGCGCAGCGGCGTATCGGCCGCTTCAGCGGGCGGCGTCTCCAGATTGGCGAGATCGATGAAGAGCGCGAGATCGGCCTCGCGCGTGTGCGCCAGCATGAATTCCTTCACCGGCGCGGCGATGCGCGGAAACGCTTCGTCGAGCGGCATTTCCTCGCGCATCACCGGCCCGATGCCGGCCTGATAAGCAGCCTCCCAGGTCGGTTGCATCACGAAGAAGCTCAAAAACAGCGCCAGCGATACGATCACAACGTTCGGCGGCGCCTGCTGCAGACCGATCGCCGTGCGCAGCAGCGACAGCACCACCACGATGCGCACGAAGCTCGTCGTCATGATCAGGATCGAAGGCGCCAGCGACAACACCGTGATCAGCGCCGCCATCTGCAGCACGCGCGCGGTCAAGCCCTCGCCCGTGCCCAGATTGATGTTGAGCGCCGGCTCCACGACTTGCGCATGCGCAACGCCGATCCACACGCCCAGCGCCAGCCCGCACAGCACGGGCAGCGCCAGAGACCATAGCAGCGCGCGCCGCCAGGCCGGCGGCAGAAGTTGCGGCCGCGCACGCCTCATGGCGCGGCCTCGCGCGCGGGATTTGACTCGATCTTGCGGTCTCCGGCGGGCGAGAGCAGCACCAGATGCTCGCGCTCATCGCAGCGTATGATCACCAGGCGCCGGCGCGCATCGAGCATCAGGCTTTCAACCACGCGCATCCGCCGCTCCGCCCCCGGCCGCACGCCGCTCAAAAGCCCGAACCGCCGCGCCGCATAGGCCGCCAGGCCCAGCAGCGCCAACGTCGCGATCAGCGCGGCGACCGCGCGCGCCCACTGCACCCATTCCATCCCGCGCCTCCATTCTGGAGCGTGCCCGGCGTCGGGCGGACTCGGTAAACGATCGGTTAATTTTGGGCGCACGACTTAAGACCCGCTTAAGCCTTGGCAGGGTCAAATCGCCTCGGAGCCGACTCATGGACCTCTCCGACGCACCCTTTTTCGGTCTGCTGCGCGAGCGCCTCGGCCAATTGAGCCAGCGCCAGCGTCTCATCGCCGAAAACATCGCCAACGCCTCCACGCCCGGCTTCATGCCGCGCGATGTGGACGCCTCGGCCTTTCAGGCCGCGCTCGACAACGCCTCGGGCGCGCGGCTTGCGCGCACCAATGCGCGGCATATGACGGCCAATGGCGCGGCGGAGGTGACGATCGTCGAACGCGCCGATTCCGAAACCACGCTCGATGGCAACGCCGTCGTGCTCGAAGAACAAACGGTGCGCGCCGCCGAGACGCGCATGCAATACGAAACGGCGCTGGCGCTTTACCAGCGCGGCCTTGAACTGATGCGCATGGCCACGCGCCCGCCCGGCCGCTGATGACGAGGCTTGATTCATGAGCGACATCGACTCCGCCCTCGCCGCCGCCGCGTCCGGCATGCGCGCGCAGACGCTGCGCATGCGCATCGCGGCCGAGAATGTCGCCAACGCCAATTCAACAGGCGTCGACGCCAATGAAGAGCCCTTTCGTCGGCGCATACCGCTGCTTGAATCGACGACGCTTGCGGGTGATGTGCGCGGCGTGGCCATTCGCGGCGCGCGCACCGATCCGAGCGATTTTCGCCGCGAATACAATCCCAGCCATCCCGCCGCCGGCGAGGATGGCTATGTGCGCCTGCCGAACGTCGACACCTTGGTGGAAATGATGGATTTGCGGGACGCGACCCGCGCCTATGAAGCCAATCTCAACATGATCGAAGCCGCCCGCGCCATGACGACGCGCGCACTCGATCTGCTGCGGAGATAATGATGCCCGTCGATCCCATTTCGGCCGCACGCGCCTATCTGCAGACGGCGCGGGCTGGCCAGGCCGGCGGCGTCGAAGCCGGCGACAATATGGATTTCGCCCGCCTTGTGCAGGATGCGGTGCGCGAAGCGACGCAAACCACGCAAGTGGCCGAGCAGCAGGCTGTCGCGGTCGCGGCCGGGCGCGGCGATATCGTCGATGTCGTCACCGCCATCGCGGCCGCTGAAACACAATTGCAAACCGTGATGGCCGTGCGCGATCAGGTTATTCAAGCCTATCAGGAAATTCTGCGCATGCCGATTTAGAACACGTCTCGTTCAAATCTGCTCGCTTCATCACCAGTCCCCGGATTGCGCAAAGCGCAATTCCGGGGGCCATAATAGCAGCCGATTGGTTTATGGGCCCCGGGCCCGCCGCATGCGTGTCGTCCCGGGGATGGGTGATGTTTTTTCTTGAATGGCTTTGACTCTGAAGCACACGCCATGCGTTTTCGCCAGCGAGCTCTACTGTAATCGAACCTTGATCGCGTGTGCGACGCAGCGCACCAAAAGCACATGCTTTCAGGCGATGTTCTGATCCTCGCGTTCGCTGTCGCGCTCGCCGGCTATGCGGCGCTGATGTTCGCGCCCAGGCGCTAAGAGACGCGGCGGATCGAGAGATCGACGCCGCCGACGCGCAGGCCGCGCCAGCCGATCGTGGCGCGGTTGATCACCACGCCATCACTTGTGCGCACCATCACATCGCGAAAGCGCACGAGGCGCCCCGGCCGCCCGTCCCGCCCCGGCAGGCGGATATTGTATTCAAGCCGGAACGCGCGCCCATCCTGGAAGCCGCGCGCGACGCCGACCACATCCTCGCGCGTTCCTTCATAGAGGCCGGGCGCGACGCGCGTGAGGCGCCAGGTTTTCGTGTCACGCTCGCCATCGTCGAAGACGAAATCCTCGCGCAGCGTCAGCACGCGTCCATCCCAGGCGCCGTCAAGGTCCGCCGCAAATCCGCGGCGCACGCCGGTTATGGTGCGAAATTCGCCGCGCGCCGTGGTGCGTCCAACGAGGTCCTGCTCCACGATGAAGACGCCCGCGCCCGTTTCGCGCGGCAAAGGCGGCGCGGTCGCGCACGCGGAAAGAATTGTCGCGACAAGACCCATCATCACCCCCGCGAAACCGCGCATCGCCTGCTCCACATCTGGAGCTTCTACGCGGGGTAAGTGGAGATGGATTGCCGCGCCGCGCGGCTTAAGCCCTCACGCCCCCCTCGCCCAGCTCATGCGCATCGCGCCCAAGCGCGGCGA
>CADEEL010000046.1 GCA_902826335.1 uncultured Alphaproteobacteria bacterium | reverse complement strand
CGCGTCTTTATAGCCGCCGGCAGCAATGTCGGCATGAACCACCCTTCGGCGCGGCGACGCGCCCCGGGCTCCCATCTTGGGGGCGTGGAAGTGGGAAGAAAAATGCAGCGTGTCCGCGAAAGCCAGGCTTGGCGCGGGAGCTACGTCATGTCCGGCGCCCAGGCGGCGCTTCGAGCCGCCCCTCATCGACATTGATGGCCGCGATCAGCGCCACATTCTGCGTATCGATCTTCTCGCGCAAGAAATCGCGTACGGCGAGCAGAAAGGCCCGGTTCTTGGATATGATGTTTGTGCGCCGCCCGTCGCTTGTGCCGATCAGAAGATAGACATCCGCGCGATCGAGAATGTTCCATGCGATAAGCCCAAGGCCTGTAGCCATCAGCACGGAGAAAATCAACCAGCCGAACTCCCAGGTGAAGAAACTCGCCAGCGCGATCAGCACGCCGATCAGCGCGCGCACGAACGAGCGCTCGTGGATGACGATCAGCATCGTGGCGATGTTTTCCAGCGCAATGATCGTCGCGCCCAGTTCAAGCGTGCGCTCACGCACATAGCCGACGCCGGCCGAAACGCGCGTGACGCCCTCGAACCGACCCACGCCCGGCATATCCATGTTGGCCACAAACCGCTCCCTCAATCTCGAAATGTCTAGGCGGGCGCCGCGGCGGCGCCAAGCCGCTCACCCAGTTCCGCCTCCAGCGCGGCCGCCGCCTCCGCTAGCACCATCTCCTCGCCCGCGTCGCCCACCAGTTCGCGCCCGATCTCCATCATCACCGGCACGGCGAGCGGCGAAACCGCGTCCAACGCCTGGTGCACGATCCGCCCCTTGGCGCGCGCCAGCAATTGGCCAAGCCGCGCCACATCGAGCAACCCACTCGATGCATCCGCGAACGCCGCCTCCAGCAAAAGATGATCCGGCTCATGCGCGCGCAGCACATCATAAATAAGATCAGTCGAAAACGTGATCTGGCGCCCGCTCTTCTCCGCGCCTGGCGCCTTGCGCTCGATCATGCCGGCGATGATCGCGCAATTGCGAAACGTGCGTTTCATCAACGTGCTCTCCGCGAGCCAAGCGTCGAGATCATCGCCCAACATGTCTTCGTCAAAGAGCGACGCGAAATCCACGTCATGCATCGATTCAAACCCCCACACGCTCATCGCATATTCGCTGGCCACGAACCCGATCGGTTTCTTGCCAAGCCGATCGAGCCGACGAGTCAGCAGCATGCCAAGCGTCTGATGCGCGAGGCGCCCCTCGAACGGGTAACACAGCATGAAGAAGCGCCCGCCGCGCGGAAACGTCTCGATCAACAATTCATCCGCGCGTGGAATGACGGAGCGCTCCTCCTGCAGGTGAAGCCAATCGCGCACCTGGGCGGGCAAGGCGCTCCAGGCGGCGCGATCATGCAGCATGGCGCGCACGCGTTCAGCCAGATAGGTGGAGAGCGGAAACTTGCCCCCGGCATAGGAGGGAATGCGCGGTTCGCTCACATCGCTCGCCCGGCTGACCAGCGCATCCGTCTCCACCACGCTCTCCAGACGCAATATCTCACCCGCGAACAAGAACGTATCGCCTGGCGCCAATTGCTCGATGAACCATTCCTCTATCTTTCCCAGCGCGCGGCCAGGCCCGATCGCGCTCAAACGTTGCGCCAGTGCGGGATCGGACGCGCCGCGCCGCGCCGCCGCGCGCCGAAGCGAGAGCGTGCGCCCGGACACCAGCCGCACATTGAGATAAGTCGCCTCGATGATGGCGCCGACATTCATGCGGTGCTGCTGGGCGATGCGCGGTCCGCGTGCGCGCCAGAGCCCTGTGTTCACATCCTGCACGATCCGGCGATAGCGTTCATAGACGCGCAAGGCGTAGCCGCCCGTGGCGACCACGTCGAGCGCGCGATCAAACTGCGCGCGCGTCAATTGCGCATAAGGCGCGGCCGCAAGCACCTCGGCGTAAAGGGTGTCCGCGTCGAATGGTTCTCCGCACGCCGCGCCCATGATGTGCTGCGCCAGGCAATCGAGACCACCCACGCGCGCGCCCTCCCCGTCCAGCGCGCCTTGCGCCACCGCCGCGCGCGCGGCCTCGCACTCGAGCACTTCGAAGCGATTATTGGGCACGAGCAGCGCGCGCGAAGACTCGTCGAGCCTGTGGTTGGCCCGCCCGATCCGCTGCACGAGCCGGGCCGCGCCCTTCGGCGCCCCCATCTGAATGACGAGATCGACATCGCCCCAATCAACGCCGAGATCGAGCGTCGAGGTGCACACCACAGCCCTGAGCGCGCCCGACGCCATCGCGCCCTCCACGCGCTTGCGCTGCGCCACATCGAGGGAGCCGTGATGCAGCGCGATGGGAAGATTATCATCGTTGACGCGCCACAATTCCTGGAATGTCAGCTCCGCCTGCGCACGCGTATTGACGAACACAAGCGCGATGCGCGCGCCCCGGATCGCTTCATAGACGTCGGCCATGGCGTGGCGGCCCGTATGGCCCGCCCAAGGTATGCGTTCGGCAGTATCGAGCACGCGCACGTCGGGCGCGGCGCCCGGCGCGCCCCGCACAATGCGTGTGTCCGGGCCAATCCAAGCCGCCAGCCGCTCCGGTTCGGCGACCGTCGCCGAAAGGCCAATGCGTCGGCAGGCGGGCGCCCAGCCGGCGATGCGCGACAAAGCAAGCGCAAGGAGATCGCCGCGCTTGGTGGGCGCGAGCGCATGAGCTTCATCGATGATGATGGATTTAAGATCGGCGAAGAAGGCGCGCGGATACTCGCTCGCCATCAGCAGCAGCACTTGTTCGGGCGTCGTCAACAAGATGTCCGGCGGATAAGCGCGCTGGCGCATGCGCTTTGCGGGCGGCGTATCGCCCGTGCGCGTCTCGATGCGAAGGGCGAGTTCCATTTCCCGCACCGGCGCCTCAAGATTGCGCGCGATGTCGGCCGTCAACGCCTTGAGCGGCGAAATGTAAAGCGTGTGAAGCGCATGCGGGCGCGTTCGCCCAGGCGCAACGTCGGCGAGTTCGATGAGGCTGGGCAGAAAGCCGGCCAGCGTCTTGCCCCCGCCCGTTGGCGCGATCAGCAGGGCCGAGTCTGTCGTGTGCGCGAGCGCGGCCAAGTCGAGCTGGTGCGAACGCGGGCGCCAGCCGCGCGCGGCGAACCAGGCCGCGAAGCGCGGCGGCAGATGCATCGGCGCCATGGCGCTCCCGGCCTCGTTGCACATTGCGGTTTCAGGCCGAGTGGAGACCGGTCGGCCGCTCGGAAACCGCAATTATCAAAGAGTTAGACCGCGTCCTGACGGAAAACCGGTATCCACTTTTCCTGAACGCGGTCTATAAGGCCCCATGGCCAGCAGCCTGCAAGCGCCCAAAATCGTCCAGACGCTGGAGCGGCTGGAATCCCGCATCGGCGTGCGATTTCCCGAGTCCGGGCTCGCGGCCGTGTGCCGCGAACTTGTCACAACGGGGCGCGACACGGCCCGGCGCGCGCGCGCCCTTTCGCGTCCGTTCCGCGGACTGCGCATTGGCGTCTTCGCGCTCATCGTCGGGGGCGTGATCGCGCAGATCGCGGCCGCGCGGTTCCTGCATCTGGAGCGCATGGATTTCGAGGCGGCGAACCTCGTTCAGGGCACGGAGGCGGCGGTCAATCTGCTCATCCTGTTCGGCGGCGCGATCTGGTTCTTGTTGACGGCGGAGGAGCGGATCAAACGTGGACGCGTGCTCGCGGCGCTGCACGAACTGCGTTCGCTCGCCCACGTGATCGATATGCACCAATTGACCAAGGACCCAACCGTCGTGCTCGACCCATCCAAGCGCACGCCGATGTCGCCCGCGCGCAATATGAGTGAATTCGAGTTGACGCGCTATCTCGACTATTGCTCGGAGATGCTGGCGCTGATCGGCAAGCTCGCCGCGCTCTATGCCGAGCGCGTGCGCGATCCGGCCGTCGTCAACGCGGTCAACGACATCGAAAACCTCACCGGCAGCCTCAGCCGGAAAATCTGGCAGAAGATCATGATCATCGGTCAATTGGACGAACGCCGCGCGAACTCCAACTCCGCTTAGGCGTCGATCCAGGCGTCACGGACAGGGCCCGGCAACGCATCCTGAAGTTTTTCAATCTGGCCGCGATCGACGTGCTTATTCAGCACGCGGAACACCGCGCGGATGGCGTCGCCCCGGTCGGTCGGCCGCGCGCCGGCCAAGCGCTCATCGATGACGGCGGCGAACTCATCCATGGAGCGCCACCGCGTCGCCTCCGCCGAGGGCCGATATTGATCGTAATAAAGCCCACGGATCAGCAGCGGCAATTGCGCGCCGAGATGCGCCGAAAGATCGGCGGGAAAGCGATCGCGCAGGCCGTGCAGCACCGCGCCGAGCACGCGCCAGGCGCGGTGCTCATCGGGCCCGATCGATTCCTGAATATCATTGAGCCAGATGTTCGTCGTCTGCAGCGTGCGGTCGAATACGTCCAGTCCAGTCGCGGCCATGGCCATGCCTCCGCCCCACCAGTGGTCAGCTTGCGTCGGATGTGGCGTGGAGCGCCTTGTGACGGATCAAATCGGGATGAAAGCGTCGCTCAGGCGAGAACGTCCAGGAGCGCGCCCATCATGTCGTCCTGCGCGCGCAGGACCGCCGCATTGGCCTTGAAGGCGATCTTGGCCTCGCTCATTTCGACGAGCGCCCCGGATGGCTCGTCCGCGCCTGGATTGGCGACGGATTGGACGAGGTCGGTGCTGGCGCGCTCGAAGCGCGCTTGTGCGGCGTTCAGGCCGGCGGCGGAAATGGCGAAGGCGCTCATTGCGCCATCGTCCCATGCCGCGCTTAACGGGCCGCGCACAAAGATGGTGAAGACCGCGTTAGAGATCAGGCCGAACAATGACCTTGCCGATGGCGCGGCGCGATCTCAGCATGTCGAGCGCGGCCAATGTTTCCGCCAGCGGAAATTCCGCGCAGACATGCGGCCGCAAGCGACCCTTGGCGGCGAGCTTATGGATCGCGGCGATGTTCTCGCGGCCCTTATCCGGAAACTGGCGGCCATACTCGCCGGCGCGCACGCCGAGCACGCTGAATCCCTTGATTAGCGCCATATTCGCGGCGAGCGTAGGGATGCGTCCGCCCGCGAACCCGATGACAAGCAGGCGCCCATCGAACGCGATGGCGCGCACGCTTTCATCGAACACATCCCCGCCGACGGGATCAAAGATGACGTCCGCGCCGCGCCCGTCCGTCATCTCCTTGACCGCGTCACGGAAGCCCGAGGCTGGCAGCACTGCATCGGCGCCATAGCGCGTGAGAAAGTCGCGCTTCTCCGGCGTAGACGCGGTGGCGATCACGCGCGCGCCCAAAATCTTGCCAAGATCGACGCTCGCCAAGCCGACGCCGCCCGCCGCGCCATGCACAAGCAGCGTCTCGCCCGCCTCCAGCCGCGCGCGGCGCACCAGCGCGACATAGGCCGTCAGATAGGCGGCGGGGAAAGCGGCAGCGTGCGCATAATCGAACGTGGCCGGCTTGGGCGCCAACGTCATCACGGGCGCGACGGCGTATTCGGCAAAGCCGCCAAAGCGCACGCCGCCGACCACGGCTTCGCCTACGGTCAACGCGTCGGCGCCCTCGCCCAGCGCGACCACATCGCCCGCGATGTCCATGCCGGGTATGAACGGCGTAGCCGGCTTCAATTGGTACTTGCCCTGACACATGAGCAGATCAGGAAAGTTCACGCCGGCCGCGCGCACACGCACCAGCGCTTCGCCTGGCCCGGGGCGCGGCGCCGCCGCTTCGCCCAATGCGACGCCCGACAGATCATCGGAAATGCGCGAACAAAGGAACGCGCGCATCAGGCGCGCAAGGCTTCGGCCGTTTCTCGCGCCATGCGCCGGCATGCGGCGTCCGCCGCCGGGATGGCGCCGGTGAATGTGGTGAAGCCGTGCGCCAGTGTGTCGAAGCAATGGCGCGTCACCCTCACGCCGGCGGCGGCGAGCTTATCGGCGTATTCATGGCCCTGATCGACCAGCGGATCGAACCCGGCCGTATAGACAAGCGCGGGCGCCAGCCCCGCGAGGTCGGGTTCATAGGCGGGAGACAAAAGCACGTTCTTCACGTCCGTTCCCGCAGGCAGATAATTGGCCATGAACCAATCCATTGTCTGCCTGGTCAGCGGAAACGCATCGGCGAACGCCGTCATCGAGACGTGTTCGCTGGCCAGATCGGTCGCGGGATAGATGAGCAATTGAACCGCAGGCGCGGGCCCGCCCGTGCGCTTCATCTCCTGTGCGACGATGGCGCTGAAATTACCGCCCATGGAATCGCCGCCGACCGCCGCCTTGCCTTGAGGCGCGCCGAAGCGATCCGCATGCGCGGCCGCCCAGCGGTACGAGGCGAACGCGTCTTCAAGGCCGGCCGGCCATGGGTGTTCGGGCGCCAAGCGATACTCGACCGACAGCACCGGCCCTTCGATCGCGTTGGAAAGGATCGTGCAAAACGCGTCGCACGTCTCTACGCTGCCGACGACGCCGCCGCCGAAATGATAGAAGACAAAGATGGGCGTCGCTGGGTTTTGACGAGTCGGGCGATAAAGGCGCGCGGGAATTGCGCGCCCCTCTGTTTCGATGCGCAGCTCTTCGACCTCGCAGCCGGGCTCGCGCCGGCCGCCGAACAAATAGGTGAGTTGCTCGGTCTGCGCGCGCGCGGTCTCGGGCGTCGGCGCCGCGGGCGGGCGTGCGCGCGCCTGCGCTTCGATGAATTGAAAGCGCGGATCGAGTGTGCGCCCGGCGACCCTGCGCGGCGCGCCACCACTCGCCTTGATCAGCGCTGCATCCGGCCGATTGAGCGCGGCGCGGGCGAGGATTTTTGTGAGAAACCGCATCGTACGCCCTATCTAGGATTTGCGTGGAAGCCCGGCGACGCCGCCCAGCACGAACGCGGCCGCGAACGCGGACGCGCCTTCTACATCCGGCGGCGTGCGTTCCAGCATGGCCGCGCCCAATTCCTGCGCCATGCCGATGCAGGCCGAGGCGAGGTAATCCGCATCGACATTCGGCGCCACGCCGCGCGCGATCGCATCCTCGATGCCTTCGCGCACTTCGTTGTACACAGCGATCGCCTGCGGCGTATCGGCGTGCACATGCGGGCGCCGCTCCGACACGGGGCGCCCCTCGGCTTGGTTCTCAGCGCGCAGAAACATGAAATACGCGATGAGCGCGCGGCGAATATAATCCTCAAAATCGGCGGCCTGATCACGCGCGGCGCGCAATATGGGGCGGAAGCGGCGCGCGCCATCATCGGCCAGCGCCTCGAAAACTTCCTCTTTGGAGCGGAAATAATTGTAAAACGTGCCCGAGGCGAGCTCGGTGCCGCGGATGATGTCACGCACCGTCGCCGTCTCGTAGCCGAGCTGGGCGAACACTTTCTTGGCCGCCTCCAGGATCGCTTCGCGATTAGCGGCCTTGGCGCGTTCGCGTTTGCCCTCTTGGGGGGCGAGTAGATCCGCCGCCTCCGTCATGTGGATGTCTCCAAGTTTCAGCCACCCTTGCGATACAATGACGGAGTGTCAACTTCGAACGCCCCGATGCGTGTGTGTCTCGGCCGCGCATCCCGCCAAGGCGCGCTGCGGTCAGTGCGCGAGGCGCAAGCCGACCTGCAACTCCAGCGTATCGGGCGCGCTGGCGCGATGGCCCGGGTCGGCGCGGTGGGCGAGACTTGCATTGGCGGCGAACCGCCCGCCAGACCAGAGCCAGTAAGAGAGCATTGTTTCGATCTCGCGCCCGCTCGGCGCAGCCTCAATGAAGCGTGTATCATAAGCGAGATGCGCGCGGCCCCATGCGTCGGACTGTGGCAGACGCGCGGCGAACACGCCTTGCTCGACGCGCAAAGGCTGCGTGACGGAAAGGATCAGCGCGCCCGTCGAGTTCATGCTGCGCGGCGCTATGTCCCAGCGCGCAGCGGCGCGCGCTGTTGACGTAATCAAGGGCGTATCGAGCGACAGCCACCCCCCGGCGAACGACGCGCGCCCTATCTCACCGCCAAGACTGAGTTCAACATCCCAAATTGGGCGCCAGGCCGCGCGCGCACCGAAAAATTGAGTTACGCCGCCGCCAGGCGCGCCCCAGGTTTGATCCCACGCCGTACCAAGCAGGGCGCCGGATTCTGTCAGCACGCCATACGCGCCCGAGACTTCAAACGCGCCGAGCGTGCGCACCGCCTCAAGCGTAATCACATCGCGACGCGAGGCGCCAAACGCACCAAGGTCGACCAGGCTGGATTGCGAGGTCAGGGACATGCGCCCGTGTTCGAATACGCGCGTCAACGCCATGGCGATGTCAGCGCCGGCGAACGCCGCGTGTCCAGAGGCGGCGAGTTCAACACCGCCCGCCGGCGTTCCGCTCGCCAATGTAATGCTCATATCGGGCCCCAGCGCGGCTGTGGCGCGAAACGCCGTGGACGGATCATCCAATTGCCGACGCGCGAGCGCATCCGGTAAGCTTGCCTCGCTTGGCGTGAATTGCGTGGTGATCGGCCCATGGTCCACCGCGTCGCGCCACAGCGCGGGCGGCGCTGCAGTCGCGATATCTGGCGCCGGCGCCGCGCTCCAACCATGCGCCAAATTGACATCGAAGGCGCGACCATAGGCGTCAAACGCCGTGCTCACCCAGGCGGATTGGGTGTGGAATGCATCGCCGTAGGCTTGTCCGACCACGCCAATAGGCGCTGTGGCGCTCACTTCGCCGCCGTTCGCGGTTGCGACCGCCAAGGGTCCTACGGGCTGAAATGCGCGCGCGATATCGAAAATGCCGCGACCATAGAGGCTGTCCGTGCCCGCCGCGCCCGCGTCAAGCGCCGTGGTGAGAACGAGATCGACAATCTGCTGCGGCGTCATGGCGGGCGACGCCTGCATCAGCAAGGCGATGCCGGCGGCGATTTGGGGTGACGCATAGGACGTGCCCTGAATGCGGCAAAGATTAGCAGCAAGGCCTGCGGCGGCGCCGCAAGACTGAAAACCTACCACAGGCCCCGCCGGCCCATAGTCGGGCACGATCACTTCCCATGCCGGCGCTGTGAGATACCAATTGGCCGCCGTGCTCGGCGGGTTCGACACGGTGTTGATCGTGCCGTTCGGGTTGAGCCCGCCCGCGGCGATGATGAGGCCGTTGGATATCGCCGCGTTCGTTGCATAGAGCGCCGGATAAATTGGCTGAGTTGCGGGGGGAACATCTTGTCCCTCGTTGCCGGCGGAAACGATGACAATGACTCCCGCATTCGTCGCCGCTGTCAGCGCGGCCTCAAAGGCCGGGCCCATGGGTGACGCCCCACCCAGAGAGAAATTGACGATGTCGACATTGTTGGCGACGGCGTAATTGAGCGCCGCCGTGAGATCGACGACTTCAAATCCATCGACGCCGTTATCGGCGCGGATGGCGAGTATCGTCGCCTCGTAAGCGATGCCCACCGTCTGCGCGTTATTGAAATTGCCGGCGATGAGCGAGGAGAGTTCGCTGCCATGCGACAGATCGGTCGTAAGCTCATTACGGCCGGCGACAATGTCAATCGAAGCGGGCGACACACGCCCAAGCAGCTCCGGATGATTGGGATGAACGCCATCGTCGATCACGCCGATGAGCGCGCCGGCGCCCGTATAACCCCGCGCCCATGCGGCTTCCGCATTGACGAAATCCGGGCCCCAATTGGCGAGAAATTCAGCGGAATTGGGATCGGGAATGATACCGACATTCGGCGGCGGCGGTGGTGGAGATGGCGGTGGCGGCGGCGGTGGTGGCGGAGACACGGGCGGACTCACCGGCCCGCCGCCGCCCCCGCCTCCGCTTGCGCACGCGCTGGCCAAGCTGGCGGCGGCGAGAACGCCAAGAACCACGCGCAGGAGTCTCAGTTTGTGCATGGCCGCCCCCAATTGGCGCGCGACTCCGCCTGGCCGCACGCTGGCGCAAGTGTATCAGTCAAACCCCGATTCCAGGAAATGCTCGGCGATCAGGCAGTGCGCCGCGACGCCGCGGGCCATCATGTCCTCATTGAGCACCATCTTGTTCGAATGACACGGGCACGCGCCGCGCCAATCCTGGCCTTCGGGGCACACGCCCAAAAACACCATGACACCCGGCGTTTTCTGCAGCACGTAGGAAAAATCCTCCGCGCCCATGATCGGCGCGGGCATTGTCCGCCACGCGGCCTCGCCAAAGCCGGCGCCGATCGCACGTTGCGCGACCGAAACAGCGCGCGCGTCGCACACCGTGACAGGAAAGCCGTGCACAATGTCGACCTCGGCTTCGCACAAATGCGCTTCGGCCACGTGCTTGGCCACCCGCTCTATGCCCTCATGGGCGATTGTCCGCGTCGCTTCCGAAACCGTGCGCACGGTGCCGAGCAAATAGGCCGCCTCCGGAATGACATTGCTGGTGGACCCCGCCTCGATCTTCGCGATCGTGATGACCGCAGGGTCGAACGCGTTGATCCGCCTCGTCACAAAGCTCTGCAGCGCCGTAACGATCTCGCAGGCGACGGGAATTGGATCGACCGTATCGTGCGGCATGGATGCATGCCCGCCCTTGCCGCGCACGCGAATATTGATCGTGTCCGACGACGCCATCATCGGGCCTGCCTTGGCAGTAAAGAGGCCCGCCGGCGCGTTCGGCATGATGTGCAGCGCGAATGCGGCATCGGGCGCGGGGTCGTCCAGCAGCCCATCGTTCATCATGAACTTCGCGCCGTGCCAGCCTTCTTCGCCTGGCTGGAACATGAACAATACATTTCCAGCCAGATGATCGCGCTTGGCGCACAGCAATTTGGCGGCGGACGCCAGCATCGCCGTATGCGTGTCGTGCCCGCACGCATGCATCGCGCCCGCGATCTTGGATTTGAACGAAAGGTCAGTATCCTCGGGCATGGGCAGCGCGTCCATGTCGCCGCGCAGCAGCACCGTCCGACCCGGTTTGGCGCCGCGCAGGATGGCCACAAGGCCCGTTGTGGATGGCCCCTCCTTCAATTCGAGCGGCAAACCAGCGAGCGCGGCCTTCACCTTCTCCATCGTACGCGGCGTGTGCAGGCCCAGTTCCGGCTCTTCATGAATGGCTCGGCGCAGCGCGATGGTCTCGCCCTGCAGGGCTTCCGCGCCGGCAAGCCAATCGCCCGACGCAATGGATACGTGCTTGTTCATGCTTTTCTCCCGCCGCGACGATCTCTAAGACGGCAAGGCTTTAGCAGTTTCAATGAGAGGACGCGATGGCCGAAACCGACGCCGACTGGCGCGCCCTCACCGAGCGCATCCAGGGCATGATGCGCTTTACGCCCCACGCGCATGCGCTGAATTTCTCGATCACCCATGTTGAGCGCGGCAAGGCGCATGGCCTTGCGCCGTTTCGCGCCGATTTGGTCGGCGATCCGGATACAGGCGTCATCGCCGGCGGCGTCGTCATCGCCTTTCTTGATCATCTGAGCGGCGTCGCGGCGATGACCGCGCTCAAGACGCCGACCAGCCTCGCGACCTTGGATCTGCGTATAGATTATATGCGCCCCGCCGCCGCCGGCGCCGACGTGCGAGCCGAGGCGCATTGCTACAAGGTGGCGCGTTCGGTCGCCTTCGTGCGCGCGACGGCGTTCGAGCAAAGCCCCGACGATCCGATCGCCAACGCAACCGGCGTCTTCATGGTCGGCGCCGCTCAGGGCAAGGCGTCATGAGCGGTGTAAGTGGGCCTGAAATCGGCGATGTCATCGCACGCATTCCCTACGCGACCTTTCTTGGCGTGCGTGCCGAGCAGCGCGGCGATGAACTCACGCTGATCCTTCCGTACAAGGAAATGTTGATCGGCAATCCCATGCTGCCGGCGCTGCATGGCGGCGTCGTCGGCGCCTTCATGGAACTCGCCGCCATCGCGCAATTGAGCATCGCCACGCGCGGCGCGCGCCTGCCGAAAACCATCGACATCACCATTGACTATATGCGCTCCGGCAAACCGAAGGACACGTTCGCGCGCGCCCGCGTCGTGCGCACGGGGCGGCGGATCGCCAATGTCCATGTCGAGGCGTGGCAGGGCGAGCGCGCCGCGCCGATCGCGGCGTTGCATGGCAATTTCCTGCTGACCGCGGACGAGGAGCCCGCGTCCGGTGATTAGGACGACAGCCGCGGCGGCGCGACGCGGCAATCGCCAATCGGCGTCGCTCACATCGTAACGCGATACTAAAGAGCGCATCCCACGCCTGAGCTCGTGCGCGGGCGCTGCCGCCGACCACTTGCGCCGCCCGGCTCGGGCAATCCGCTTCCACGCCCCGCGGCCGGTTGCGCGATGGCCGCCAATGATGGCCGAAGGCGCACCGAGCGAATCGGCGAGTCGCCAGGCCGCTCGCCGCGCCAGCTCATGAGGGACGGCCATATGGTTGGGCGCTCATGGCGAAATGAACCTGGCAAGAACGGCACGTTCAATCGGCCGCCTTCCTCGAGCGGAATCGCTCGAAAATCAGCTATGGGAACGCCAACGGGCCAGTCAGCCGGACGGCGTCGGGCCAGATTTTCTCCCGGCCGTGGGACGCTTTCGCCCCGCGCCCTTGAACCCGGGGGGCCGCATCGCTATTAGACCCCCTCCGCGCGCCCGTAGCTCAGCTGGATAGAGCACCAGACTACGAATCTGGGGGTCAGGAGTTCGAATCTCTTCGGGCGCGCCAGTCTCTCAGCGTGAAAGCCCCGCATCGACGTTGACACGTCGCCGGCCTATGCCTCGCAAAATGACGTCTCGTGATAATTTGGCCGCGCTACTCGGCGGCGCGCGGCGCGCGGTCTTGTTCACCGGCGCGGGCATTTCGACGGAGTCTGGCATTCCTGACTTTCGCAGCCCCGGCGGCGTCTGGACCAAGATGAAGCCGATCCAGTTCGATGATTTCGTGCGCGACGAGGCGATGCGCCGCGAAGCGTGGCGGCGTGTGTTCACCGGCGCGGCCGGCTGGGTGGGCGCGAAACCGAATGACGGCCACATCGCGGTGGCGCACCTCATCATGGCGGGCAAGGCGTCCGCGGTCATCACGCAAAACGTCGACAACCTGCACCAGGATGCCGGCGCGCCGGCGGACCGCGTCATCGAATTGCACGGCAACGCGAGCTATGCGACTTGCCTCACCTGCGGCCTGCGCCACGAACTCGATGAACTCCGGCCGATCTTTGTCGAGCGCGATGAAATCCCGACCTGCCGCGCGTGCGGGCGCCTGGTGAAGACGGCCACAATCTCATTCGGTCAAGCCATGCCGGCGGACAAGATGGAACGCGCGGAGGAAGAGGCGCGTGCGTGCGACGTCTTCCTCGTGCTGGGCTCATCTCTGGTCGTAACGCCTGCCGCGACGCTGCCGCTGATCGCCAAACGCGCGGGCGCCAAGCTCGCCATCGTCAATCGTGAGGAAACGCCACTCGATGGGTACGCCGATCTCGTGCTCAACGATGAAATCGGCCCGACCATGCGCGCCATGATCGACGCGCTCGCACTCTAGACCGCTCCCGTTTCATCTGGATCAGATGAAACGGGAGCAAATCTGTTCTTCAAGTTGGAGCGGTTCTCGTCCGAAAACCGCTTCTTACTTTTCAGGAACCGCGCTAAGCATCCCGCCACGCCGTCCACGGTCCGAGCGTGCGCGCTTCATAGACACCGCGCGCCACCGCACGCGCTGCGCAATCGGCCGCCAGCGCGCCGATCCGCGCGACGAGCATGGGATCGCCCTCCCCGCCGCGCGCGCCAGTGCACAAGGCGAACATCACATCGCCATCGAACGGAGAGAAGATCGGCCGTATGGCGCGCGCGAGGCCCGCGCTCGCCATCTGGGCTACGCGCTTGAGATCGCCCGCGCGCAACGGGGCATCCGTGGCCACCACCGCAAGTGTTGTGTTGGCGCGCGGGCGCGGGCCAAGTTTTGTGCCGCTCCAATCGTCACTCGCCACCGGGAGGCTGGGCGGGGCGAGCGCGCCAAATTCCCCATCGATCTCGAACGGCCAGGCCCAGAAGGCGCGCGCGCCTGGCATGGTTGTTGAGCCGAACGAATTCACGCACGCCAGCGCGGCGACGACATAGCCATCCTCGGTGCGCGCACTGGCGCTTCCCTGCCCGCCCTTGAGCGCGCCGGCCAGCGCGCCATGGCCCGCGCCCGCATTGCCAAGCGGAACGTCCGCGCCGAGCGCGTCGAACGCGGCGCGGCCGAGCCGATGATAGGGCGGCGTCTCGCCCCACGCTTTGTCAGCGCCATTCGCGAGATCGTAGAGAATAGCCGACGGGACGATCGGCGCACGCGGCGCACCCGCGATGTCACGCAGCGCATAACCGCGCCCGCGCGCACCCAGCGCCGCCACCACCGCGTCCGCCGCGGCGAGCCCGTAAACGGAGCCGCCCGCGAACACCAACGCATCGACCGCATCGACCAGATTGCCCGCCCGCAGCACATCCGTTTCCCGCGTGCCGGGCCCTCCGCCGCCGATCTCGACGGCGCAGGCGGCCGGCGCATCGGCGACGATGACCGTCACGCCCGTCATCGCCGCCTCGTCGTGCGCGCAGCCGACCTGAAGGCCGGGCACATCCGTCAGCGCGTTGCGCGGGCCGGGTTTCAGCATGTCTAGTCTCCAGCCCAATTTTGCAGCGGCGGCCGCGCGCCTGTATGACCTCTATCGATGCCGTTCAACAACCTCCATGCCTTGGCCAGGACGCTCGCCGCGCTTGGGTTCACGCTTGTTCTGGCGACGTGCGCCTCCGCCCCGCCCTCGGCGTCCCGTGGCGAGGGCCTGGTCGTCGCCGCCAATCCCCACGCCGTCGCCGCCGGCGCGGAGATGCTGCGCCAGGGCGGATCGGCGACGGACGCGGCGATCGCGGCCATGCTGGTGCTTGGTCTTGTTGAGCCGCAATCGGCGGGCCTCGGCGGGGGTGGTTTTCTGCTCGCCTATGAAGACCGCACCCGCACACTCGACGCTTATGACGGCCGGGAAATCGCGCCGGCCGGCGCGCGCGCGGACATGTTCCTGGTCGATGGCGCGCCGATGCCATTTCTCGATGCGCAGCAAAGCGGCCTGTCCATCGGCGCGCCCGCGCTCATGCCGATGCTGCACGTGGCGCATGCGCGCCACGGACGCCTGCCGTGGCCCGATCTCTTCGCGCCGGCCATCGCACTCGCGGATAATGGATTTGCTGTTTCGCCCCGCCTGCATCGCTTGATCGCGGCGTATGCCGCGCGCGGGCGCCTGCGCGATCAGCCGGACGCACGCGCCTATCTGTTCACGCCGGATGGCGCGCCCTTGCCCGTCGGCCATGTGCTGCGCAACCCAGCCTACGCGGCCACGCTGCGCGCGCTCGCCGCCGAGGGGCCGCGCGCATTGACTGAAGGGCCCATCGCCGCAGACATCGTGGCGGCCGCACAGCGCGCGCCGCGCGCGGGAAGCTTGAGCCTTGCGGATGTAGGCGCGGTGCGGCCGCGCCGCATCGATCCCCTGTGCGGCGCATTCAGAATCTATCGCGTGTGCACGATGGCGCCGCCGAGCGCGGGCGGCTTCGCCGTGCTTGAAATTCTTGGGCTCTATGAGCGTGCGCGCCCCGCGCCAGTGGGCCCTGACAATGTGGACGATTGGGCCGCTTTTCTGTGGGCAAGCCGGCTCGCCTACGCCGACCGTGACTACTTCGGCGGCGACGATCAATTCGTCCCGGTGCCGACGCGCGCGCTTACATCACGCGCCTATCTCGATTCGCGCGCGCGCCTCATCGATCTTGCCCGCGCGCCGGACACGGTCACACATGGCGAACCGGGCCGCCGCGCCGCGCTGCCGGCCGCTTCGCGCTTCGCGCTGGGCGCTGGCTACGAGGAAAACGGAACGACGCATTTAAGCGTGGTCGACGCGGACGGAAATGTCGCCGCGCTCACGGCCACCGTCGAAAGCGCCTTCGGATCGCAGCGCATGGCGGGCGGCTTTTTTCTCAACAATCAGCTCACGGACTTTTCCTTCATGCCGACGCGGGACGGCCTGCCCGCGGCGAACGCGGCGGGGCCGGGGCGGCGCCCGCGCTCTTCCATGGCGCCGACGATCGTGTTCGAGCCGGATGGAGACGTGTTCGCCGCGATCGGCTCGCCGGGCGGCGGGGCGATCATCGCTTACGTGGCGCGCACAATTATCGGCGTGACGGATTGGAACCTTTCCATGCAAGGCGCGATCGATCTGGGCCATGTCATCGGCGCGGGGCCGAACGTGCGCAGCGAAGCCGCGCGCGTGCCCGCGCCGCTCGCCGCCGCGCTCCGCGCGCGCGGCTGGCAATTGCGCGATACCGATAGCGAGGAAAGCGGCCTTCACGGCTTCGTGCGGCGC
>CADEEL010000045.1 GCA_902826335.1 uncultured Alphaproteobacteria bacterium | reverse complement strand
AAAATTAGAGCGCGATGGCCGCCAAAACCGGCATCCACTTTTGGCTATCGCGCTCTAGGCTGGGCCATCAGGCCGGCGGCGGCGCATCAGGCCGGCGCGCGAAGAGGCGTCCGCCGCGGCGGCGGCGAATGCCGAGGACCACCCAGGCGATCAGGCCGGCCAGCAAGCCCCAAGGCAGGAGCATGGCGATTAGCGTCACGATCGCGGCAAGCCCCTGCACAAGGAAGCCCAGGAAGCCGGCGAGGGCGCGGGTCAGCGGCTCGAACGTGTCGCTGGCCACGGCGCGCGGCCCAGACTGGTAATTCAGTGTCAAGGCCGACATCGAGACGCGCGTGCGCATGACGGCGAGGTTGGATTCGGTTGAGTCAATCTGACTTTGGACGCGGGCGAGCTCGCGCTCGACCTCCAAGAGATCCGCCAAACGGCCAGGGCGCTGGGCGAGCATGGCCTGCAAGCGATCGCGCAGCGTGCGCGCGGCGCGCAGGCTGGCTTCGGTGTCGACGATGGCGCGGGTCAAATCCTCGGTGTTTGTGGCGCGGGAACGGATGCGCCCGCCTGCGGCGTCGGCGTCGCGATCGAAGCGATCCATGAACGTTCGCAGCCATTGCGGCTCGGCGCGAAGCGAGAGCGACCCAGACATGGCGCTGTCGGGATCGCCTTCGCGGAAAGCGCCGATCACCTGACACAAGCGCGGGCCGGCCTGCGCGCAGGCGCGCTCATGCTGGCTCATCAAGGGGGCGATGCGGTCGGCAGGGGCTTCAAAGCCGACGGTGTAGGCGTAAGCAAGGTAGAGCACTTGCGCGGGGCCGGCGGGCGATTGGGACGGCGTGTTCGGGCCGGGCGTCTGAGCGCCGGCCTGGTCAGCTTCGCCGGCGCGCGCGCTTTCCTCGCGCGCCACCATGGCAGGGGCGTTTTGCACGGCTTCACTCGGCGCGACCGCAGCCGAGTCAGCAGGCGCTGCGCCATATTGCGCCTGGCCGCATCCGAGAATCAGCACCGCCAGGGCCACCGCAAGCGTACGCACGCGCATGATTTCCTCCCCGCCCGCGCCCGCCGCCGGCTTGGCGCGCTTCGCGGACACGCCTTATCGCGGATTCAGGCCGAGTGGATCCCGGTCGGCCGCCTGGAAACCGCGATAATAGTTAAGTCAGACCGCGTTCGGACGGAAAACCGGACTCCACTTTTCCTCAACGCGGTCTAGAAGCGCTTCATGTTGCGGCTTTTTTATGCACCGGTCTTTGCGCCGGGCGGCGGAACGCGTGGCGTTGCGCATACGGGCGTCGGGTTGGCCGCTTGATCCTCGCATTGCACGATTTGGCGCTCGCGCGCGGCGGGCGCGTGCTGTTCGAGAATCTCAATCTCCGCGTCGCGGCGGGCGAATTCGGGGTCATTCGCGGGCGCAATGGCGCGGGTAAAACAAGCCTTTTGCGCGCAATCGCGGGGTGGCTTCGGCCGCATGCAGGCCGGATCGCGTTCGCGGATGGGGTCGATGCGTCGTCCAGCTTGCATGTGATCGGGCATGGCGATGGGCTTAAGGGCGGGCTCGGCGTCGGCGCGCATGTCGCCTATTGGGCGGGGCTGCTGGGTGGGGAGCGCGCCAGCGTTGCGCGTGCGCTGGACCAGGTCGGCCTTGCGGCGCTCGCGGACTTGCCGGCGCGCATTCTCAGCCGCGGCCAAGCGCGCAGGCTGGCGCTCGCGCGCCTCATCGTCGCGCCGCGCCCCATCTGGCTGCTCGACGAGCCGGCGGCGGGGCTCGATGGCGACGGCAAGGCGCTGCTCGACGCCATGATCGGCGCACATTGCGCTGCCGGCGGCGTTGCGCTGGCGGCGCTGCACGAGGCGCTTGGTCCGAACCCGGATCATGTGGTTCAGCTCGGATGAGCGCGATTCTCGCCCTCTTCCGGCGTGACCTCGCGCTGGCGTGGAGCGCGGGATCGGGCGCGGCGGCGCCGGTGGGGTTTTTCCTCGGCGCGGCGATGCTGCTGCCGCTCTCGGTCGGGGCCGAGCGCACGCTGCTCGGTGCGATCGGGGCGCCGATCCTGTGGATCGCAGCGGCGCTGGCTTCCTTGATGGTGCTGGAGCGCTTGTTCCAGGCCGATTTGGAGGAAGGCGGGCTCGATCAGATGCTGCTTTCGCCCGCGCCGCTTGAAGCGCTGGCGGCGGCCAAGGCGGCGGCGCTGTGGGTGGGCGTGGGGCTGCCGATCGCCGCGGCGGCGGCGCCGGCGGCCATCGCGCTGCAAGCGCCGCCGGCGGCGGCGGGGGCCATTGCGCTCGGGCTCGCCATCGGGGAGGCGGCGTTTTTGTTCGCGGGGCTGGTCGGGGCGGCGGCGGCGGCGAGCGTCAAGCGCGCCGGGGTTCTTATCGCGCTTCTTGTGCTGCCCTTTTTCGCGCCGCCTATTCTGTTCGGCGCGGCGGCGGCGGCGGCGGCGGCCGAGGGCGCGCCGTTCGGCCCGGCGTTTCTCCTCTTGTGCGGCACGACCTTGTTCGCGCTCGCCCTCGGGCCGATCGCAGCGGCTGCGGCGTTGCGTCTCCAAGCCACGTGATGGTTTGAAACAGCCTCTAGGCCGCGCTAACGAACGTGCGTGATCCAAGCATTCGCAAATCCGGCGCGCTTTTTGAGTTTCAGCGCCTGGGCGTGGCCTTTCGCGGGCGTGGCGGCTTTGATCCTGTTCGCCATCGGCGCGCCCTGGGCGCTGGTGTTTTCGCCCGGGGATTATCAGCAGGGCGAAAGCGTGCGGATCATGTATGTGCACGTGCCGGCGGCGTGGTGGGCGCTCGGCATTTACGCGTTCATGGGCGGGGCGAGTTTCGTTTCGCTTATCTGGCGCCATGCGCTCGCGGACGTCGCCGCGCGCGCGGCCGCGCCGATCGGCGCTTTTTATGCTGGGCTGTGCCTCGTCACCGGGTCGCTGTGGGGGGCGCCGACTTGGGGGACGTGGTGGGTGTGGGATGCGCGGCTCACCTCGATGCTGATCCTGTTTCTCACCTATCTCGGTTATCTCGCGCTGCACGCGGCGATCGATGATGAAGAGCGCGCTGGGCGCCTGGCGGCGGTGCTGTGTCTAGCAGGCCTCATCAATCTGCCGATCGTGCATTATTCCGTGGAGTGGTGGAGCACGCTGCACCAGGGCGCGAGCCTGCTGCGCGACGGGGGAGCGGCCATTCATCCGTCCATGCTCGGGCCGCTGCTGACGATGGCGGGCGCGTACGCTGCGGCGTTCGCGGCGCTGCTGCTGGCGAATATGCGGGCGGATGTGTTTCGCCGGCGCGTGGAGGCGGCGCGGCTGCGGCGCGCGCGCGCATCATGAGCGCGGACTTCACAGATCCTGTCTGGATGTATGTGGGCGGCGCCTATCTCCTGGCGGCGCTGGGATTTGGCGCGCTGGGGGTTGTCATTATCGGGCGCCTGACGCGCTGGGCGCGCGCGGCGCGGATGGACACGGAGTCGTCATGAGGCGTGCGCTGGCGTTCGCGCCGCTGGCCCTGTTCGTGATCATCGCGGCCGTCTCACTCATCGCGCTGTCGCGGCCAGGCGAACGGGAGACAGCGCCTGCGGGTCTCATCGGCGCGCCGGTTCCGGCCTATGCGTTAACGCGGCTCGATGGGCCGGGGCAGGCGACGCCGGCGGCGTTCGCCGGGCGCGCCTATGTGATCAATCTCTTCGCATCCTGGTGCGCGCCGTGCCGGGCCGAGCACCCCCAACTCATGGCGTTGGCGGAATCGGGCGTGCCGATTCTTGGCATTGCGTACAAGGATGCGCCGGCCGCGTCCGCCGCGTTCTTGGGCGAGCTTGGCGATCCATTCGAGCTTGTAGGCGTCGATCGCGCCGGCGATTACGCGCTGGAGATCGGCGTCACCGGCGTGCCGGAGACGTTCGTGATCGGCGCGGATGGGCGCATCCGCGCGGCGCATCGCGGGCCGCTTACCGAGGCGGCGGTGCGCGATGTCATTTCGCCAGCGCTGCGCGGCACGCCTTAGCGCCGGCGTGCGCGCTTGTTCTTGGTTTTCTTGGTTTGGGGCCGATTGGCGCGGCCGATTTGCGCGATTTTCTTGGGCGCCTTCTTCGGTCCGCGCGAACGGGGCCCGGCGGCGGGCTTGGCGTCGGCGGCTTCGGACAGTTTGGCGAGCATGGCCAGGAGCGTCGCGCGATCGCCGCGCGGCAAGGCTTCAAGCAGGGCTTCGTCCGCCGCGCGGGCGTGGGGCGCTGCGGCTGCGAGCGCGGCGCGGCCGCCGGCGGCGAGGGTGACGGCGTTGGCGCGCGCATCCTTGGCGGCGGTGACGCGGATCAGCCAGCCGCGCTTTTCCATGCGGGCGATCATATCGGCCAGGGTGGAGCGATCGATGCCAGTGGCGAGGACGAGATCGGTCTGGCTGCGGCCGGGCTGTTCGGCGATCGCGGCCAACACTGCGAATTGGCGCAAAGTGACGCCCTTATCGCCCATCAGGGCGGCGAAGCGATCGGCGGCCAATTGCTGGGCGCGGTGGAGCAAGTGGCTCGGCGACTGGGTGAGCGCGAAGGTCGCCTTGGCGGGTGGGGCCATCTTAACTTCTCCGGTTCGATGTCGAGCCCGGACACTAATCGCGCGCGCGCGCGGCGCAACTCTATTTTGTCCGAAGGCTGATCAAGCGTTGCGTTCGCCATCGGGCGGCGCGGGCGCGGGCTCATCGGCGGCGCCGATGTGCTTCATGGTGAGCGGCAGGTTGAGCAGCATGAATGCGAAAATGAGCGGGTAAACGACGAACAGGCGGGAATTGACCCAGAATTCCGTTGTTTGCGTTAGACGAATGGCTTCGTTGACGCCGGCCATGAACAGAAAGAATGCGCCCCAGCGGGCCGCCAAAATGTTCCATATCCGATCCGGGAATGTGAAAGCGTGCTTCAACAACAATTTCCAGACATTCTGGCGAATGAGAAGCGAGATGAAAATCGCCGCCGCGTAGAAGAGGTAGACGAAGGTCGGCTTGATCTTGACGAATTCCTCGTCATGCAGGGCGATGGTCAATCCGCCGAAGGCGGTGACAAGTACGCCGGTGACGATCAGGACCGGCGGAACAAAACGCGTGCGCAGCCAGGAATAGGCGATCGCCATGAGGGTGGCGACGATGAAGAGCCCGGTGGCCCAATAGATCGCATCGTCCGGGCGCATGCGCTGCAGGATGTTGAAGCTCAGCACGAAGACGAGAATTGGCCCCAGATCGACGAGGAGTTGGGCGCCGGCGCGCGCGGTTCGTGCCTGAGAGGTCATGACGGACAGCTTACGCGGGCGGCGGCGCGTTGGACCAGGGGCTTCGTCACGTCAGCCCAACGAGGGCGCGGGCGAAGGCGTCCGCATCGAAATCCTGAAGGTCCGCCGCGCTCTCGCCGACGCCGATGAAATGGATCGGCAAAGCGTGGCGTTCGGCGATGGCGACCAGCACGCCGCCCTTGGCGGTGCCGTCCAGCTTGGAGAGCGCCAGGCCAGTGAGATCAATCGCCGAGCGAAACGCCTCCATCTGGACAAGCGCGTTCTGGCCGACCGTGGCGTCGAGCACGAGCAGGACGTGGTGGGGCGCATCCTCATCCAGCTTGCGCAATACGCGCACGATCTTGGGCAGTTCGGCCATCAGTTCGAATTTGGTTTGCAGGCGGCCGGCGGTGTCGATGAGCACAATGTCCGCGCCGGTTTCGCGGCCGCGCTGGGCGGCTTCATAGGCGACGCCGGCGGCGTCCGCGCCCGCGCCCTTGGAGACAAAATCGGCGCCGGCGCGGCGGCTCCACGCTTCCAATTGTTCTATGGCGGCGGCGCGGAATGTGTCCGCCGCGCCGATGACCAATTTGAATCCGGCCGCCGTGCAGCGCGCGGCGAGCTTGCCGATCGTAGTGGTTTTGCCCGATCCGTTGACGCCAACCACGAGCACGATGCGCGGCTTGGGCGGGCCGGCGAGATCGAGCGGCCGCTGCCGCGGCTTCAAGATGGCGGCGATCTCGTCGGCGGCGGCGGCGCGCACTTCGTCTTGGCTCACATCGCGCCCGAACCGCCCCTCGGCGACGGCCGCGACGATGCGCGCGGCGGCCTGCGGGCCCATGTCCGCCGCGATCAGAGCTTCCTCGATGTCATCGAGGGCGGCTTGATCGAGCTTCTTGCGCCCAAAGGCGAGGCCCTCGGCCAAGCGCGCGGAGGATTTCCGCAGGCCCGCCGTCAGTCTTGTCAGCCAGCCGCTCTCGCTCATTGCGCGCGGCCGAGTAAACCGCGCCCATCGTGCGAAACGAAACGCAACGGCGCCGTTTCACCGCGCGCGTGGAGCGTCTCGACGCGCACGGCGGTGAAATCCGGCAGGCGTGCAAAGCCGGGCCGTTCGATGAGCGCCGGCGCGGACTTGCCGATCCAGGCGTTCAAGTGTCGCTTCAAGGCCTCGGCGCCGGCGGCGCGCAAGCGCGCGGCGCGGGCCTTGATCACGGCCGGCGGGACGGGCGGCATGTTGGCGGCTGGCGTCATGGGGCGCGCGCTGAAGGGAAAGACGTGCACATAGGACAAGGCGCATGCGTCGATCAGATCGCGTGTTTCGGCGGCATGATCTTCCGTTTCGGTTGGGAAACCGGCGATGAGATCGGCGCCGAGGGCGATTTCCGGGCGCGCGGCCTTCAAGCGGGCGCACAAGGCGATCGCGTCCGCGCGGAGGTGGCGACGCTTCATCCGCTTCAAGATGAGATCGGCGCCATGCTGCAGCGAAAGATGCAGATGTGGCGCGATGCGCTCTTCTTCCGTGCACAGACGAAACAGGGCGTCGTCCATCTCGATTGCGTCGAGCGAGGAGAGGCGCAGGCGCGGCAAATGGGGAGCGAGCGTCAGGATGCGCCGCACCAGGCTGGCGAGGGCTGGGCGCCCGGGCAGATCGCCGCCCCAGGCGGTGAGATCGACGCCGGTCAGCACAACTTCCGGGCAGCCTTCGTCGGCGAGCTGACGCACGCGCGTCACCACGTCGCCAGCGGGGGCGGAGCGGGCGGGGCCCCGGCCATAAGGTATAACGCAGAAGGTGCAGCGATGATCGCAGCCGTTCTGCACTTGCACGTAAGCGCGCGTGCGCGCGCCCGCGCCGGCGATCAAATGAGGCGCCAATTCGCGCACGGCCATGATGTCCGACACTTGTGCGCGCTCACCGTCCGGCGCGAAAAAACGGGCGTCCAGCTTCTCGGCATTGCCGAGCACGCGATCGACCTCTGGCATGGCGGCGAAGGCGTCCGGCTCAATCTGGGCGGCGCAGCCGGTGACGATCACGCGCGCATGCGGGCGGGCGCGGCGCGCGCGGCGGATCTGCTGCTTGGCCTGGCGAACCGCTTCGGCCGTGACAGCGCAGGTGTTGATGATGGTGGCGCCTGTGAGGCCGGCCTGGCGCGCGGCGCTGCGCATCGCGTCACTCTCGGCGGCGTTCAAGCGGCAGCCGAGCGTAATGATCTCGACGGAGTCGTCGTGCGGCGCGGCGCTCATGGGCCGTTCAGGTGCGCGCGCGCGGGCGGCCCGTCAAGGCGCGCGAAACGGCCTACTCGGCGCCCGCGTCTCGCGCGCGGGCGCGTTCGGCGATGCGGGCCGATTTGCCGCGACGATCGCGCAAATAATAGAGCTTGGCGCGCCGCACGCGGCCACGGCGCACGACTTCGATCGAATCCACAGTCGGCGAATGGAGCGGGAAGACGCGCTCGACGCCTTCGCCGAAGCTGATCTTGCGGACCGTGAAATTGGCGTTGAGGCCGCCGCCGGCGCGCGCAATGCACACGCCCTCATAGGCCTGGACGCGCTCGCGATCGCCTTCCTTGATCTTGACGTTCACCTTCAGCGTATCGCCGGCGGCGAACTCTGGGATTTTCTTGCCCAGGCGGGCGACTTCTTCTTGTTCAAGGGTTTGGAGCAGGTTCATGATAACACGCCGGACGCACGGGCGATGCGCCCGCCGTCTCCGATAAGCCGGGAGGAAGCGGGGCCTATAGGCGAAGGGCCTTGCGCTGTCGAGAGGGCGATGGATTTGGCGTTGACGGACGCCTGCCCGGCACTTTATATCGCCCGCTTTCCGCCGCGCGCCTCCTGGCGCGGGCGGCTTTTGTTTTGGACGTTTCCCATGTTCGCGATCATCAAAACCGGCGGGCGCCAATATCGCGTCGCCAAGGGCGATCAAATCATCGTCGAAAAGCTTGAGGGCGATTCCAAGGGAAAGGTCGCGTTCAGCGACGTGTTGATGATCGGCGACGGCGAAAAGGTCACCGTGGGCGCGCCGTTGGTTTCCGGCGCGAAGGTGAGCGGGGAGATCGTCGAGACCCGCAAGGGCGAGAAGACCCTGGTGTTCAAGAAGAAGCGCCGCAACACGTATCGGCGCAAGCGCGGCCACCGCCAGGTGGAAAGCGTGGTCAAAATCACGGCCGTGTCGGCCTAAGCCTAAACAAGAGCGGAGCAGGCGCCATGGCGCATAAAAAGGCAGGCGGTTCATCGCGCAACGGACGGGACAGCCCGGGCCAGCGGCTTGGCGTCAAGCGCTTTGGCGGCGAAGCGGTGAACGCGGGCGAAATCCTGGTGCGTCAGCGCGGAACGAAATTCCATCCCGGTCAGAATGTCGGCCTCGGCCGCGATCACACCCTGTTCGCTCTGTGCGAGGGGCAGGTGCGGTTCGCGGTGAAGCGCGCGGCGCGCACGTATGTATCGATCCTGCCGCTTGCCGGCACGGTCAAATAGGCGACACGGACTTCAGGTACCGGGGGCGCCAGATCAAGGCGCTCCATAGCCCAAACCCGCGCGGGGGAGCTGGAACGCCAGCTCCCCCGTTTTCGTTCGCGCGAGGCGCGGCCCACTTTGCGGGCTGGCAGGGAGGCGGGTATGCAAGGCGAGATCACAACCGAACGGCTCAGCTTGCGCCCGCTCGACCTCGCGGACGCGCCGCGCGTGGCCGAGCTTACGTCCGATGCGGCGGTGGCGCGGAATGTGGGCATGATTCCGCTGCCGCATCCGGCGATTTGCGCGGAAGGGTGGATCGCGATCCTCAAGGCGCGCGCGCCGCTCGGCACGGACCACGTTTTTGGCGTTACGCTGCCGGCGACTGGATTGATCGGCTGCGTCGGCGCGCATGCGCGCGGCGATGGCGTGTTCGAACTCGGCTATTGGTTCGGCCGGGCCTATTGGGGGCGCGGCTATGCCAGCGAGGCGGCCGGAGCGGTTGCGGCTCGGGCGCGCGCGCTGGGCGCGCTCGTCGCCGGCCATTATGAGGACAATCCAGCTTCCGGGCGCGTGCTGGAGAAGATCGGCTTTGCCTATACGGGCGAAGTGCAGCAGCGCTTTTCCCTGGCGCGGAAGCAAAAGGTTCCAACGCGCATGATGGCTTATTTCGACGCCGCCGCGTAATTTGAGCTGTGGAGACGCCATCATGAGTGCGATCACGCGGGCGCGGATGACCGCCGAGATTGACGGCGATTTCGTGCTGTTTCTGATCGGCTTTCGCATCAACACGTTCTGGAAAGTGTGGAAATGGGGGCCGGTGTTCGCGGCGATGCCGCGCATGCTGATCGAACTCGCGCGGAAGCCAGAACTCGGCCTGTTGCACGCACGCACCCATTTCGGATTTCGCGGCGCGTTGGTGGTGCAATATTGGCGCAGCTTCGAGGCGCTGCACGCCTATGCCGTGAGCGCCGAGGCCGCGCATTTGCCGGCGTGGCGCGCGTTCAACCTGGCCATCGCTTCAAATGGCGATGTCGGCATCTGGCACGAAACCTATCTCATCAGAGCCGGCCAGTATGAGGCGGTGTATAACAATATGCCCGCTTACGGCCTCGGCGTCGCCGGGGCGCTCAAGCCCGCGCAGGGCGCACGGCGCTCCGCACGCGGACGATTGGGGCGAACGGACGGCGCCGATCAACCGGAGGCGTGAAGGCGCGCGGCGACGCGCTGCAGGATCGCTTCAAAGGCGGGCGTGCGCTTGGCGTACCGCTGCTTCATCGCGGTGGTTGTTTCGGGGCGCGCCCTCGCCGGGGCGCCAGAGTCAAAGGGCGGATGGGGATCGTATTCGAGGCTCAGCTGCACGGCCCGTGCGGTTTCTTCACCCGCGATTTCGGCCATGAGCGTCAGTGCGAAATCGATGCCGGCGGTGACCCCGCCGCCGGTGAAAAGGTTTCCATCGCGCACCACGCGCTCTTTGACGGCGATGGCGCCGGTGCGCGGCAGGAGGTGATGATAGGCCCAGTGGGTCGTCGCGCGCTTGCCAGTGAGCAAGCCCGCCGCGCCCAATATGAACGCGCCGGTGCAGACGCTCGTGACATAGCGGGCGCGCGCGGCCTCGCGGCGCACAAAGGCGAGCGTTTCCTCATCCTCCATGGCCTGATCGACGCCGAAGCCGCCGGGGATACAGATGAGATCGAGCGGCGGGCAGTCCGCGAACGTGGTGGTGGGGACGAGCGAAAGGCCGCAATCTGAGGGTACGGGGTCGCGCGTCTTCGCGGCGATGTGAAGGTCCGCGCCGGGCAGACGCGCGAGGACTTGAAGCGGCCCGGTGAAATCGAGCTGGGTGAGGTTCGGAAAGAGGACAAACCCGACGGCGAAACCCATGAGGGCGGCTCCTTATGGCGCGCGGTAGGGTTCTCTTAACTGGATTTTGACGCGCGCGCGCCAAGTTGTAGCGCGAGGAGCGAGCGATGACGCGATTTCTGGTCTCGGACGACAATCCCGCCGGCTATCGGCTCGAGGATCTCTTGACGGTTATCCGCGCGGACGTGCTGAAACGCTGCACGAAGATCGCGTCGGACGAGCGGGCGGAAGCGCAGCATGTGCTCGCCAACAATATGCAGGTGCTGCAGCACCTGACCCAAGCCATTGAGCTGGCGCGGGATTCAAGCCGCACCCTCGACCGGGCCTTCGGCCCCTCCCAAAGCGGGTCGCCCCGGATCGGGGTGGCCTAGACCGGTTCCCGTTTCGTCTGATTCAGACGAAACGGGAACCGGTCTGTTCCTTAAGTTAGAGCGGTTCTCGTCCGAAAACCGCTTCTCACTTTTCGGGAACCGCTCTGAAGACCGGTTTTCGCGCCGCGACAGGCGGCGCTTGCCCGGGCCGGCGGGCCGCCATAGGGTTTCCCCAACAACAGCGTTCGGGGGGAAATCATGGCCAAAGGCCAATTGATGGCGCGCAAGTCCGTCGCCGATGTGCAGGCGGAGTTCAATTCAGGTGAATTGAAGCGGACCTTGGGGCCGCTCAATCTGGTGTCCCTCGGCGTCGGCGCTATTATCGGGGCCGGCATTTTCGTTTTAACCGGGAACGCAGCGGCCAATTTCGCCGGGCCGGGCGTCATGCTCTCCTTCGTGGTCGCGGGGCTGGCCTGCGCCTTCGCCGGCCTGTGCTACGCGGAGCTGGCCTCGACCATGCCGGTGCCGGGATCGGCCTACACTTATTCGTACGTGACGATGGGCGAGGTGTTCGCCTGGACGATGGGGTGGCTGCTGCTGCTCGAATATGGCGTGGCGGCCTCAACGGTGGCGGCGGGCTGGACGGAATATGTGACGAGCCTTCTCGGCGATTTCGGCGTGCATATACCCGAGCAATTCTCGACCTCGACGCTGCAATTTCAGGACGGCGTGCTGAATACGGGCTCGAGCTTCAATCTTATTGGCGCGGTGGGCATTCTGGCGGTGACGACGCTGCTGGTCGTCGGCGTGCATGAGAGCGCGCTGGTCAACAACATCATCGTGATGGTGAAGGTGACCGTGCTGATCGCGTTCATCGCGATCGGCGTTTTCTATATCGATCCCGCCAATTGGCAGCCCTTCATTCCCGCGAACGAGGGTGGGTTCACGTATGGGATCCAGGGTGTGCTGCGCGCGGCCTCGATCATCTTCTTCGCCTATGTGGGCTTTGAGGCGGTGTCGACGGCGGCCGGCGAAGCGCGCAATCCGCAAAAGGATTTGCCGATCGGCATTCTCGTTTCGCTGGTGTTTTGCACCGTCATCTATATGGCGGTGGCGGCGGTGATGACGGGCGTCGTGCCGTTCCGGGAGCTGGCGGGCGGGGCGCCCATCGCCATCGCGATCGACCGGATGAACCCGGCGTGGGCTGTGGTGCCGTGGCAATACACCGAGAGCGGCACGCTGAATGTGCTGGCGCTGCTGATCAAGGTCGGCGCGGTCGCCGGCCTCACCTCCGTCATGCTGGTGCTGTGCTATGCGCAGACGCGCGTCTTTTATCAGATGGCCAAGGATGGGCTGTTGCCGGCGGTGTTTTCGCGCATCAACGCGGTGTTCAAGACGCCGGCGGCGGGCACGATCCTGCTGGGCGTGGTGATCGCGATCGCGGCGGCGGTGCTGCCGCTCAGCGTGCTGGGCGATATGGTGAGCCTCGGCACGGCGCTGGCGTTCGCCATCGTGTGCATCAGCGTGATGTATCTGCGCGCGCGCCACCCCGAGATCGAACGGCCGTTCAAGGTGCCGTTCTATCCGCTGACGCCGATCCTCGGCGTCATCTTCTGCGTGGTGTTCATGATGGGCCCGATCATTCTCGATATCGTGTCGAAGGGCATCGGCGTCGATCTGCTGGGTATGATGATCGGCGCGCCAGGCGAGGTGGACCGCGATCCTGTCGCGCTCGGCATCCTGGTGGTCTACGGGATCCTCGGCGCGCTCATCTATATGTTCTTCGGGTATCGCAACTCGAAGCTCGGGCAGAGCGCCGCGGCGACAGCGGCGAAGTGATCAGGCCGCGCCGGCGGGGTTGTTCCAACCCCGCCGGGCGCAGGCCGCTTTTACGGTGTTTTGCAGCAGGCAGGCGCGCGTCATGAGGCCGACGCCGCCGGGCACGGGCGTGACGGCGCGCGCAACCTCCATCGCTTCCGCGAACGCGACATCGCCAACGATTTTGGTTTTGCCTTCGCCTTTGTCCGGCGCCGGCACGCGGTTGATGCCGACATCGATGACGATGGCGCCGGGCCTCACCCAATCGCCGCGGATCATTTCAGGCCGGCCGATGGCCGCGACGAGAAGATCGGCCTCGCGGCATAGATCTGGCAGATCGCGCGTGCGTGAATGGGCGATCGACACCGTGCAATTCTCTTGAAGAAAGAGCAGAGCCGCCGGCTTGCCGACCAAGATCGAGCGGCCGACGACAACGCAGCGCGCGCCGCTCAGATCGGGCTCGACCGTTTTGGCCATGAGCACGCACCCCGCTGGCGTGCAGGGGCGCAGGCCTGGTTTGCCGAGCATCAGGCGGCCGGCGCTTTGCTCGGTGAGGCCGTCAACATCCTTTGCGGGATCGAGCGCGGCGAGCACGCGCGCTTCATCGATGTGTTTGGGGAGCGGCAGTTGCACGAGCACGCCATCGATGGCGTCGTCAGCGCTCAAGGCGCGCACGTGGGCGATCACGTCAGCCTCGGGCGTGTCAGCCCCGAGGCGAATCGTGTGGGATCGCATGCCGGTTTCGATCGCGTCCTTCTCCTTGGAGCGAACATAGACTTGGCTTGCGGGGTCATCGCCCACGAGCACAACCGCGAGGCCCGGCGCGGCGCCATGGGCGGCGCCAAACGCGGCGACGGCTGCTTTCACTTCCGCACGCACAGCGGCCGCAATCACCGCGCCGTCGATCAGGCGTGCGGTCATGGCGCGCTTTTTTGTTGCATGGGCGCAAGGGCGAGGCGCCGTTCGAGATCGGCGGCGCCGATGCCGACAAACTCAACGAGTTTCACGCGTCCAGCCTGGCCCTTGGCGACATGCACATCGCCGCGCCGGGCGCGCACGTGTGCGGCGAGCAGCGCTTCCAATGCGGCGTTGGCGCGGCCATCCTCTGGCGCGGCGCGCACGCGCGCGGCGACGTAAGGCTCGCCCGCGCTATCGACGGCGAGGCCGTCAAGCGCGTCCGTGTTGGCGCGCGGCGTCAAGCGGACGCGCAGGCGCGCGCCGGCGCCCGTCGCGCTGATCAGCGCCATTTCAATAGCGCCCCAGCAGGATGAGCGGCAGCAGGCGCTGCACCGCAATGATGATGAGGATCAGCACCATGGGCGAGAGATCGACGCCCGCCACTGGGGGAATAAAGCGCCGGAACGGCCGCAACAGCGGCTCTGTGACGGCGGTGGTGAAGCGCCACAGCGTATCGACCACGGGGCTGCGGCGGCTGATCATCTCAAACGCGACGAGCCAGGAAAGCACCGCCTGAACGATCAGAACGACAATGACCAGATTCAGGACGACGACAATGATTTCAACGAGAACGGCGATCAAGCCGGGCATGAGCGTCTCCGCCGCGTGACGCGGTGGGTCTAGCCCGCTTCGGAGATGGGTGTGAAGCCGTTTTCGGCCGGCGGGGCGGCGGGGGCCGGGTGGTTCGCTTGACGCCCCCGTCAGGGCCGCCCTATATCGCGCGCCTTGGTGAGGGCCTGTAGCTCAGCTGGGAGAGCGCCGCGTTCGCAATGCGGAGGTCAGGAGTTCGATCCTCCTCAGGTCCACCAGGCGTACTAACGTAAGATACTGAAATCATAAGATAATAAACGAAATAAGGCACTGTCAGGCGGCGCCCTACCCATCAGCCTACCCACGGCGCGCACGCCGTTGAGGTCCGGTTTGCGCGCGGCGACCGGCGGACCCTTTTTCCCCGGAATTGTTTTATCGCGCGCTCGGGCTCGCACACGTGCGCGCGCGTTTTGGTCGTGCCGACGTGAGTAGCGCGCGGTAAGAAATCGTTAATCCGTAGGCTGAGGGAGTGGGCTCCCTTATGCGGTCCGGAGCGCGTGCGTGGCGAACGATCCTTTTGTCGGGTGGACGACGCGGCGAGTGTGACGGCGCGGTCATCCTGATCAATCAAGTCTCGTGAGAAGGCGACTACACTTTGGGCGGGGACGGTTTTAATCCGAGAATTTGCGAGGCAGGCCTCGGTATAGAAATACTCACCGAACAGATTTGCGTAATAAGAGCAGCCAGCGGGAGCGACAGAGGCCGTTGCGCGCTTTAACCTCTCGTCCAGCGTATCAAAGCGGAACGCTTCGTTTGACCATAGTAGTGCGCGATTGCGGTACATAAGCTCGTTCACGGCAACCAGGATGTTGTCTTCGGAATGTCCGAACGAGCGCAAGAACTCAACCAATTCGATCAAGGGCGTTCGACCCAACTGAGCGCGAAGAATAAAGTCCAGGGCTCTGCATTTGAGCAGGGCAAGGTGCGGTGTTCGGCGTTGGCCAACGCTGAACAGGTTCTCGAAATAGGTCTGATCAATCGTGCTGTCTGTGCTAAAGAGGTAAGCACGTATCAGCTCACTGACCTGTAACGTGCGGTTTGCGATGTCGTGAAGAGAATGACGGTCAAGCAACGGGCTGGAGATAAAATTCGCGAAGTTGCGTATGGCTGCGCGAACACTGATGCCGGAGGTGCCGTAGATGACAGTCCGAAGATGATAGTGCGAATTCGCTAACTCAGAAATGAGCGCTTGGACCGCGGCCTTCGTGTCCTCATCTACCGATTTGCTATGCGCAAATGTGCGAAGTCGTGAGGAGAGAACATCCGCAAGCGAAGTCGATTGGTGCACTTCGACGTGCAATACATGTTGGCCGTGAAGATTCTCCCACGTTAGTGGCCGGATCGCTATGACGAGTTTGAAGGTAAGAAACTGAGCGACCCACATGGAAAACCGAACCAACTCGGTTTGAAATGCTGGCGGAAGGTGGTCGACGTTGTCGACAATAAGGACGATCCGACGATGTTTGGCGTCCTCCTGTTCCATGGTGAAGCGAAACTTGGCGAGGCCATAAATCGCCAATTCTTTCTCGGTCATCGTTCCGATGAAGTGTTCTCGCTCCCGAAGTAGGTGGTCCAGCAGTTGATCTACCGTGATGGTCCCCAGTCCCCTTCGATCCACGAACGCGTGAACTTTCGGCAGCGCCGTTTCGAGAAATCTAAAGAGCGGCTCGACGTGCGCTTTGAGCCCCGGCTGGCGCGAACACCATTTCAGGAATACGCCGACCTCAACGGCTGTTTCCACATCGACGTTGAAGACGTCGATCACTTTGCTCGCGACGTAACGCCAGAAGTAGCTTAGATCGATTGCTCCGCTCGTCTCTAGCATGACGCCATCGACGTCGTTGAACTGAAGTGGCACGAGCCAGAGTTCACGCTCGTTTCCGAGCTGCTTTGTCCTATCGATTGCCCTACTGGAGCAGTACTCAAGTGTCGTCGTTTTGCCGGCCCCGGTAGCACCACGTATGATCATGACCCTTCCGGCGTTAGGAAGCTGTGCCTCTTCGCGCTCGCTGGTTCCGACCATGAAGGAGATGATGCTCTCCTCGTAGTCGTGAGTTTCGCTTGAGAAAGGTCTATCGGCGTCGACAGTGGCGCGAGTCTGGAAGTTGAAGCGAATTCGCCCTCTCTGATAGCCGGCCTTTCCCGGTTCGATGACTAGCTGTGGAGCCTCAATAGGTTGTTCCGATTTAAGCCGAGCCGACTGATGGGG
>CADEEL010000044.1 GCA_902826335.1 uncultured Alphaproteobacteria bacterium | reverse complement strand
TGAGCTTTCGTGTTTATGGGTCCCGGACTGAATGCTCTCGCATTCATCCGGGAATTGGTGGCGAGGGCATCTCGTTGATTCATGAATCCGGGCGGCTGACCGGTTTCCACTCGGCCTGAAACCGCAATAAGCGCGTCCTTGTTGGGCGCGCCGTTTTCTTGCGTGCGTGGGATGGGTGGTGCCCCAGGTCCGACTCGAACGGACACGTCCTTGCGAACGGCAGATTTTGAGTCTGCTGCGTCTACCGATTCCGCCACTGGGGCCGCCAGCGGGGCGGGAGGTAGGGGCCGGGGGGCGGACTTGTCAATTCGCGCGGGCCGCCCGCTGACACACCCCCTGACGCACTGGCCCGCGCCATGCTAGGCGCACCCGATGCTCGCTGGACTGCGCACACGCACCCTCGATTTGGCCCGCGGCCCCAATGCGGAGCGGACGCTGTGGGCGGTTTCGTTCGCGGAATCCTCGTTCTTTCCACTGCCGCCGGACCTGCTGCTGGGGCCCATGGCGGCGGCCGACCCCACGAAATGGCGGCGCTATGCGCTGGGGTGCACGATCGCCTCCGTGCTGGGCGGGCTCCTCGGCTACGCGATCGGCATGTTCCTGTTCGATACGGTTGGGGAAGCGATCATCTCCTTCTTCGGCTATGGCGGGCGGGAGGCGGAGCTCCGGGCCTTCTATGACCGCTGGGGGGCGTGGTTCATCTTCATCAAGGGGCTGACGCCGATCCCCTATAAGCTGGTCACCATCATTTCCGGCGCGATGCATTTTTCGCTGCCGATCTTCGTCCTCGCCTCGGCGATCACGCGGGGCCTGCGGTTTACTTTGGTGGCGTGGATTTTTCAGCGCTTCGGGCCGCAGATCGCGCCGGTGATCGAAAAACGGCTGGGGCTTGTCCTGCTGGGCGTGGCGCTGGCCATTGTGGCCGTTATCCTGGTGCTGCGTTTTTCGCACTAGATGGCGCGGCCCTGCGCCGCACGGGCCGGGCGGGCGAATTGGCGCTATGGTTAGACGATGACCGGTTTCGCTTTTCGAATTCAGCCGCATTGGCCCTGGCTCGCGCTGGGCGTTTCGTTGGCGATGCTGGCGGCGGCGCATGCGTTCGAGCGGTTCGGCGGGCTTAATCCATGCGCGCTCTGCCTCACGCAGCGTGAAGTCTATTGGGGGGCGGCGGGCGTCGCGGCGGCGGGGCTTATCGTGCTGTGGCTGTGGCCGCGCCTGACATTGCGGCGCGCGTTCGCGGCGCTGCTGGGGCTCGCCTTCCTTACCGGCGCGCTGGTGGCGGCCTATCATGTCGCGGTGGAGAACCATTGGGTGGTGGCGCGCTGCGAGCTTGGCGATGTGGGCGATATCGTCGCCTTCAATCCGAACGGCACGTTCCAGGTTCCCAATTGCGATGCGGTGCAATGGTCGCTGCTGGGAATTTCTATGGCGGGCTATAACGCGCTGATCTCGCTGTTCCTGGCCGCCGCAAGCTTCGTGATCGCGTTCGCGCCGGCGCCGCCAGTGGATGAAGACGCATGAGCGCGGCGCCGTTTCCGGCCGATGGCGCGCGCGCGGCGCGGCGGGCGCGGATGATCCGCGTCGATCACGCGGGCGAGTTCGGCGCGGTGCAGATTTATAAGGGTCAGCGCGCGGTGTTCGACGCAATACCGGCCAAGGCGCGGACCGCCGCTTTGATCGCCGATATGGAAGCGGGCGAGCACGAACATCTCGAAACCTTCGATCGTTTGATCGCGGCGGAACAGATCAGGCCGACGGTGATGGCCCCCTTATGGCGCATCGCCGGCTTCGGGCTCGGCGCGGCGACGGCGCTGATGGGCGAAAAGGCCGCGCACGCCTGCACGGCGGCGGTCGAGGAAGTCATTGAACAGCACTATGACGCACAAGTGCGCGCGCTGGGCGACGAGGACGGTGATTTGCGCGAGACGATCGCGCGCTTCCGCGCCGATGAGAGCGCGCACAAGCAAACCGCGCTGAATGAGGGCGCGGCGGAGGCTGTCGGCTATCCGGTTCTATCCGCCTTGATCAAGTTCGGCTGCCGCGCCGCCATCGCTATTTCGGAGCGGGTGTGAGCGCGCCGCCGGATGTGCGCAGGGCCGGGGCGCATGAGATCGAGGCGGCGGCGGATATCTTGACCGACGCCTTCGTGGATGAAGACGGCCTCAATTGGTGGCTGAAGCAGGGCGCGGAGAAGACACGCGCGCGGCGGCGTTTCTTCGATCGCGCGGTGCGCGACGGCGTCAATCCCAAGCGCGAAATCTGGCTCGCCCCGGGCGAAGCGGGCGCGGCGATCTGGTGCCCGCCGGGCGTCGTGGCTTTCGATCTCACGCCGCTGCGCCAGCTTCTGCTCATGCCGCTCTTGCTGCGCGTGGCGGGCCTCCAGGGCATGGGACGCGCCTTCGCACTCGGGGAGGAATTGGCGCGCCATCATCCGCCCATGCCGCACGCGCATCTCGTGTTTCTCGGTGTACGGACGAATGCGCAAGGCCAGGGCGTCGGCTCGGCCATCTTGAAGCGCACCTTGGCCGAAGTGGATGGCCAGGGCGTGGCCGCCTATCTCGAGGCGACTATGCCGCGCAATGTGGCGCTCTATCTGCGCCACGGGTTTGAGGTGACGCATGAGTTCGACGTGGCGGGCGCCGGCCCGCATGTGTGGACGATGACGCGGGCCGCGCGGGTCTATTCTTAGATTTAGAACGGTTCTCGTCCGAAAACCGCTTCTCACTTTTCGGGAACCGCCCTATCGGCCCGCGCGCTCACCGGCGCCGTGCTCGGCAACGCCCAGCGCGTCGGCGAGGCGCATCTTCGCCGCGCCGGGCTTGAGCGGCTGCTGCTGGCTTTCATGCGGCGCCCAGCCGGTGAGCGTGACGATCTCAAACGTGGCGCGCACGCGGCCATCGGCGCCGGCATGACGGGTGCGATAGAGGTCCATGGCGCGGGCCAGCACGTCGCGCCGCAGGAGGCCGGCGTGATCGGCGAGCGCGCCGGTTTCTCCCATGGCGCGCAGATCGGCGAGCAGGCGGCGCGGGTCCCCATAGAGGATTTGCGCTACATCCCGGTCCGCCGCGGGCAGCGCGAAGCCGGCGCGCTGGAGCAGGTGCGCGAGCGCGATGAGATCGGCCATGGGCGCGACGCGCGCGCCGGCGCCGCCGCGCATGTCGAGTTCAGCTTCAATCAAGGCGCCGCGCAGTTCACGAAGCGTGTCGCCGCCGAACAGCGCGCCGATGAACAGACCATCGGGGCGCAGCGCGCGGCGCAATTGGATCAGCGCGCCGACAAGATCATTGGCGCGGTGCAGCAGCAACGGCGAGACGATGAGATCAAACGCTTCATCCGTGAACGGAATAAAATCAGCATCGCAGGCAACGCCGCCGCCTCCCGCCAGCGCGGCCGCAGGATCGGCCCCGACGAGGGTTTCAATGCGCTCGGCCAGAGCCGGGCGCGCGGCGAACGCCTCGCGCATGAGACTTGGGGCGCCGAACACAAGCGCGCGCGTGAAGCGGCGCGGGATCGCCTCCAGGCGCTCGGCGATGTCCTCGCAGACACGCCGGTGAAGGAAAGCTTCGTCGCTAAAGCGCGCGGCGGCGCGCGCTCTATGCAAGCGCGCCAAACGCGCGTCAAATGGGCCGGCGGCGGGGGTGCGCGTCATGAAGGGGCCTTATAGCGCAGGTTTGGGCCGGCGTGCGCCAGGCGCCTTTCTCGCTGATCTCATTTGGCCGCCGCGCTCTCTGCTCAGCGACCAAATTGTCGAGCGGCCGGGCGTCATAGAGGCCGAGGCGTGGCGGGGCCTTCATTTCCTCACCGATCCGCTGTGCGCGCAGTGCGGCTTTCCGCTGCCGGACGACGTCGGCGCGATGGGCGTGTGCGCGGCGTGCGCGGCGGACGCCCCCGGCTATGAGCGCGCGCGCGCGGCGTTATCTTACGATGATGTGTCCAGCCGGCTGGTGCTCGATCTCAAGCGCGGCGGCCGGCGCGACGGCCTGCCGGTCTTCGCGTCCTGGATGGCGAGCGCGGCGGGCGCGCTCATCCAGGACGCCGATCTGATCGCGCCAGTACCCATGCATTGGACGCGGCTGGCGGCGCGGACGTTCAATCAGGCGGCTTGGCTGGCCCAGGCTCTGGCGCGTCACGCGGGCAAGCCGTGGGCGCCGGCGGCGCTGGTGCGCACCAAACGCCGGCGCAGCCAGGGCGGTCTCTCCGCCTCCGAGCGGCGGCGCAATGTGGGCGGGGCGATCCGGGCGCGGGCGAAGCTTGTGGCGGGGCGGCGCGTGCTCGTGGTCGACGATGTGATGACGACCGGGGCCACGCTCGAAGCGTGCGCGCGCGCGCTGCGCAAGGCGGGGGCGGGCGGCGTTGACGCCGTCACACTGACCCGCGTTGTGCGGCCGGTGGACGTGCTTATATGACGCGCACGAAAGGAACCATCGCCGGATGAAGACGGTCACGATCTATACGCGGGCGTTCTGCCCCTATTGCACGCGGGCGCTGGCGCTCTTGAAGCGCAAGGGCGCGCCGGTGCGGGAGATCGACGCAACGTTCGATGCGGGCAAGCGCGCGGAGATGATCGCCAAGTCGGGCGGCGGGCGCACCTATCCGCAGATCTTCGTGGGCGATACGCATGTGGGCGGGTGCGATGATCTCCACGCGCTTGACGCGCGCGGCGGGCTCGATCCGCTGCTGCAGGGCGCGTGATGACACGAAGTTTGCGCATCGCGCTCATCCAGATGCGCTCGGGCCTCGATCCGGCGGCGAACCGCGCGGCGGCGACGCCCTTGCTGCGCGAAGCGGCGGCGAATGGCGCGCGCCTCATCGCGACGCCAGAATGCACGACGCGGCTTGACCGCGATCGCGCGCGGCTTCTCTCCGCCATCGCGGAAGAAAAGGACGATGGCGAGGTCAAGGCCTGGGGGCGGCTCGCGGCCGAGCTCGGCGTGTGGCTGCTGCTCGGCTCAACAACGGTGAAGGCGGCGGACGGGCGCGGCTTCAATCGCAGTTATTTCTACGCGCCGGATGGGGCGATCGTCGCGCGCTACGACAAGATCAATTTGTTTGATGTGCAATTGGGCGGCGCGGGGGAAACCTATCGCGAGTCCGCCACGTTCGCGCCGGGGGACAAAGCCGTGCTTGTGGAGGGGCCCGCAGGCGCGAAGATCGGCCTCACGATCTGTTATGACATGCGCTTTCCCCCGCTCTATCAGGCGCTGGCGCGCGCGGGGGCGGAGCTCATCTTTGTTCCCGCCGCCTTCACGCGCCCAACCGGGGAGGCGCATTGGGAGACGCTGCTGCGCGCGCGCGCGATAGAGACTGGCGCCTATATCGCCGCGCCGGCGCAGGGCGGGGTTCATGAAGATGGGCGCGGCACGTGGGGCCATTCGGTGATCATCGATCCTTGGGGCAAGGTGATCGCGGGCCTGGATCATGACGCGCCGGGCGTGCTGATGACCGATCTCGATTTGGAGAAAGTGTCCGAGGCGCGCGGCAAAATTCCCGCCTGGCAGGGCGGGGGAGCGTTTTCCGGGCCATGATCCGCTACGATCTCCGCTGCGAAAAGGGCGATGCGTTCGAGGCGTGGTTTTCCGCCATCGCCGATTATGACGCGCAGGCCGCCAAGGGCCTCGTGCAATGCCCGCATTGCGGCTCCACCAAGATCGAAAAGGCGCCGATGGCGCCGGCGATCGTCCGCTCACGGAAGACATCAGAGGCGGGCGAGGAGCGCAAGGTGGCCATGGCGATGGCGGCCGAGGTGCGCGCGCATATCAGGGATAATTTCGATTATGTCGGCCCGCGCTTTCCCGAGGAAGCGCGCAAGATTCATGAGGGCGAGATCGAGCATCGCCATATCTGGGGTGAGGCCACGCCCGAGGAGGCCAAGGCGCTGGCCGAAGAGGGCGTGCCCGTCGCGCCGCTGCCGCCAGAGCTTGCCCCCACGCCGAAGACGAAAGTGAATTAGCCGCCGGCGCCCGCCAAGAGAATTTAGGCGCATGACTGCCGAGCGCCTTGGCGGCTCACATAACCCAATGCGATTTCCGTCAACCGTTTCGACGCCGACTCGCGGTAATTGATACTGAAATGTCAATCACGAACCCAAATACAGTGCTCATACTTGGCGCGGGGGTTTCCGCGCCTTTTGGAATTCCACTGGGCGGCGAACTGATTGATCAGATCGCATCCGCAATAGGCGTCGAACGTAGAAGTCTTGAGTCGGCAAACGATCCGTTTGGCACTCAACTGGAAAACGCATGTCGTTATGGCGCTTACCAACCCGATGGCTTTTTCGCATTTCCCATTCACGGCGCTATAGCGCGCAAATATTCAAATCTAGACCAACAAAAATTCGACAAGGCGCGCTTCAGCGAAGATCGCGATAGACTGTACAGGTTGGGAACCCTACTCAGCAATCAATGCTCGGAAACGATTGATGACTTCATAGTTGAGAATCCAAGCTATGCCGAGCTCGCGAAAATTGCGATTGCGGCGCTTTTGTTGAAGAAGTGCTACTATCAACCGAATGCGCACGCTGCAAAGCCTTGGGCGCCGCATGTATTTGATGGGCGCACATTCGGCCAAAACGATGAACGTAATTGGATTCACCTGCTGATAAACGTCATTCGCCAGGGCATTCGCAAGGGAGAAGTCACGAAGGACAACAAGATCAAGATAGTTACGTTTAATTATGATCGGATATTGGAATATGTATTGAGCCGCCAGTTCTCAAATACCGAGGCCGGGCACGGAAACTACGCGGACTTCATAGACATTTATCATGTCCATGGGCGTTTTGAAGATGTCGCCACGGAGAATTTGGATTTCGCTGCGATGACACTTCGCTGGGCAAGCGGAGTTCATGTTGTGAATGAGCAAACGGTACCCAAAGAGGTCGTCGAGGCGCGCAAGGTTGCACGCGAACTCATATCGGACGCAATAGAGATCTATTGCGTTGGGTTCGCATTCTCTGGTCCCAATTGCAGATTGCTGGGTCTCGATAATCTACAATTGCGGCAACCTAACCTACGCAGGTATCTTTACTACTGCAATTATGATGGCAACGTTGGGGTGAAGCGTAGCGCTGAACGCGTGAACCGCCCGTTGAAGAGAATTGTTGTTGAGGAGGCTGCCGGAACTCGGGAGCGACCACTAAGCGTCAGTGATTGGTTGAAGGCAGGACATTTGGGCGAACTCCCAGGATAGTACTTCGACTATTATTGGCGCTTGATTTCGAAATTGCCCCCTCCATCATTTCGCCATGCGCCCGCGAGAGAACGCGCCCATGAACCGCCGCGCGCTTTTCTTCGCTCTGCCGCTGGGCCTCGTCGCATGCGCGGGCGAGGCGATGGAGCGGCCGCCGCGTCCGCGCCGCTTTTCAGGGACCTGGGATTTTCATTTCGAGACCAGCGCGTTCGTGACCGAGGCGGGCGAGGGGCCTTATTGGCTCGCGGCGGATGGGGAGACGTGGGGTGCGCTCACTGCGCCGTTCACGGAAGCTGGTTCGCCCTGGGGTGAGTTGGAGATCGAGGTCGAGGGCATGCTATCGCCGCCGGGCCAGTACGGGCATCTCGGCGCCTATGAACGCGAGCTGCGCGTCACGCGCGTGATTTCTTCGCGGTTGCGGGCGCCGCGTTAGGGCGCCGCGCCACGCGGAAATAATTGACGTCCACATCGTTCGCGCGCCGCCATTGGCGACTTAAGGGATCGAAGCGCAGGCCGATGGGCTCGGCCCAATCCAAATCGGGCGCGGCGTAGGCCAATTCCTCGGGCGTGACGAACTTGTCGAATTCATGGGTGCCCACCGGCGCCCAGCGCAGGATGCGTTCGGCGGCGAAAATGCCAAGCGCGCGGGCTTTCGCCGTGCGGTTAAGCGTCGAGACGATGAGCTTGCCGCCGGGGCGCACCAGCGCCGCGCAGGCGCCCAGAAAGGCCTCGACATCGGCGACGTGCTCGACAATCTCTAAAGCCAGAACAAGGTCGAATCCGCCCGCCAGTTCATCGGCGAGCGCCTCTACTGTTCCGACGCGATAATCGATCGCGAGCCCGGCCTCGGCCGCGTAAGCGCCCGCGGCCGCGATCGCATCGGGCGATGCATCGACCCCCGTCACGCGCGCGCCGAGCCGGGCCACGGGAACCGAGACGAGCCCGCCGCCACAGCCGAGATCGAGGATTGAGAGGCCGGCGAGCGGTTTGGCGCCCGGCGGCGCGGCGGCGAGCGCGCGCGCTTCATCGCGAATGATCTCAAGCCGGGCGGGGTTGAGCGCGTGGAGCGGCGCGAAGGCGCCCCGAGGGTCCCACCATTCGGCCGCCAGCTTGGAGAATTTCGCCACTTCGGCGGGATCGAGGGAAGGGGGGGGCACCAGCGGTTAACCTCTTGTTTAGCGGCTCGCTAAATCTCAGGCGCAGCCGAACAGCAGCAGCGTTCACGATGTGTTCTTGACTTTTGTTGCAATGCAACACATGTCTAGCATGAAGCTAATGTTGCTGTGAACGCGTCAACCGCTAGAGTGAAGACTAAGGAGATGCTCAATGGCTGCGAGAAAGGCGATGCTGCATCGGGCACCCGCTAGACCTGAGCTTGAGAAGTTACTTGAGCAGGCTAGAGGGACAGAGATTTCTGACGAGCTCATGCAGGAGCAAAGGGCTAGTTTTGCGTATGGAAATGCGCCAGCCGATGCAGACCGAATTACTAAGGAGTCTGCACGCGCAGCTTCTAGACGCAATCGGCTTACGAAAAGCGCAGCATAACGAGCTAGCCGATGATTGTGATAGAGGAACAGGATCCGGCGCTGCACGCGCTGGTTCAAGAGCGCAACCTCATTCGCCAGTATGATCTGCTGACCAACTGCATAGAAATTGGTCTGCTCCAAGGTCACACTGCGTTCGACAAGTACATGCTGTGGGCACTCAACCACGTTGCTATCGCAAACATCTCACAATTCGGCGGGCGCTTCAGAGAAGAACCCATCTACGTGGGCAACCACAAACCCCCACACTTCAAGGATGTGGCGGAATTGATGGATCGTTTCGTATCCACTGTTCATGAGAACTGGTTCAGTTGGACGCCAGCGGAATTGGCAGCTTACGGATTGTGGCGGCTGTTGTGGATACACCCCTTCATCGAGGGGAACGGCAGAACGGCGAGGGCAGCATGCTATTATCTGCTTTGTGCGAAGTCGGGAACATTGCTCCCGGGCAAAAAGACCGAGCCTGAGCGAATAAGAGAAAACCGCACGCCGTACTACGCTGCACTCAGAGCGGCCGATGCGGCTTGGGATCAAGGGGACCTGGATTTTTCTCAGCTGGAACAATACTTGGCAGGACTTCTAACGGCGCAATTAAGTGAAGCGCCGTAGATTTGGTTCTCGGTCAAAACCAGTCTAATCACGCGCCCGAATGTCCCGTCTGGTGATGAAATTCGGCGGCACGTCCGTTGGCGATGTCGAGCGCATCCGGCGCGTCGCGCGCATCGTGGCGCATGAGAAGAAGCCCGGGCGCGGCCTCGCCGTGGTCGTCTCGGCGATGTCGGGCGAGACGGATCGTCTGGTCGCGCTGGCGCGCGAGGCTGGCGGGGAGCATTCCAACCGCCCGGCGATCGGCGGGCCGGGGTTTGACGATGAATACGATGTCGTGGTGGCCAGCGGCGAGCAGGTGACGACGGGGCTGCTGGCTCTGGCGCTGCGCCAGATGGGCGCGCCCGCGCGCTCCTGGCAAAATTGGCAAATCCCGATCCGATCCGACAGCGCGCACGCGAAGGCGCGGCTCGAAGCGTTCGCGGCGGATACGCTCGGGCCGGCGATCGATGCGGGCGAGATCGCGATCATTCCTGGCTTTCAAGCCGTCACGGCGCAGGGGCGCATCACAACGCTTGGGCGCGGGGGCTCGGATACGTCGGCGGTGGCGGCGGCCGCCGCGCTCGGCGCGGAACGCTGCGACATCTATACGGATGTGGACGGCGTCTACACCACCGATCCGCGCATCACGCAGAAAGCGCGCCGGCTGGAGCGCATCTCCTATGAAGAGATGCTGGAAATGGCTTCGCTGGGCGCCAAGGTGCTGCAGACGCGCTCGGTCGAGCTCGCCATGGCCAAGCGCGTCAAGGTGCGGGTGCTTTCAAGCTTCATCGAGCCGGGACAGCCCAATCCCGGCACAATCGTGTGCGACGAGGACGAGATCGTGGAAAAGCAAGTTGTCTCCGGCGTCGCCTATAGCCGCGACGAGGCCAAGGTGACGCTTCTGGGCGTCGAGGATCATCCCGGCATCGCGGCCGAAATCTTTGGGCGCCTCGCCGAGGCGAACATCAATGTGGATATGATCGTGCAGAGCGAGGCGCGCCAGGAAGGGCGGCAGAATCTCGTGTTCACCTGTCCGGACCGGGAGGCGCCGCGCGCGGTGGAGACGCTGCGCGCCGCGCGCGACAAGATCGGCTATGAGGATTTGCACGTGCGCCGGGACGTGGCGAAGGTCTCGGTGATCGGCATCGGCATGAAGAGCCAGGTGGGCGTGGCGCGCACGATGTTTTCCGCGCTGGCGGCCAAGGGCATCAATATCGAAGTCATCGCCACGTCCGAGATCAAGATTTCGGTTCTGGTCGATGCTCAGTATACGGAGCTTGCGGTGCGCGCGCTGCATACGGCCTATGGGCTCGATGCGGCGTAACTGGCGCAAGGCGTCGCCCGCTCAAACTTTGGCGTCGTCTCCGGGGCGCCGCGGAACGCGGCGAATCCGGAATCCACGGGATCGTGGAACGCCGTGCGTCCGCCTCTGGGTTCCGGATCGCGCTGCGCGCGTCCGGAATGACGGGTTGATCTCAGGCGACGTAAATCCGTTCAGCGCAACCCCCCGCTCTCCAGATAGCGCACGGCCATCAGCACGTGGGCGCGCACGCCAAGCGGCAGGACGCGCTCATTGACGTCAAAGCGCGGGGAATGATTGGGCGGCGAGGTTGCGGGGTCGGCGCCGTCGGCGCTGGCGCCCAGGTGCACGAAGAGGCCGGGGATGCGCTGCTGGAAATAGGAGAAATCCTCGGAGACCGTGGTGGGCGCGGCGTTGGCGTTTACGTTCGCTTCGCCGGCCGCTTCGCGCAGCGCCGGGCCGGCCCAGGCCGTCAGCGCGGGATTGTTAAAGGTGACCGGTCCGCTTTCAACAAAGCGCACCTCGGCGCGCGCGCCATAGGACGCGGCGAGGTTCGCCACGGTGCGTTCGATGCGGGCCTTGATGGCGTCGCGCTGGGCGGCGTCAAACGTTCTGAGCGTGCCGGTGAGCGTCACGTCCTCGGGAATGATGTTGTAGCGCACGCCGCCATGGATTGTCGCGATGGTGAGCACGGTGGGCGTGCGCGTGACATCAACGGTGCGGGCCGCGACGGTGTTGAGTTCAGAGACGATCGCGGAAGAGAGCGAGATGACATCAATGCCTTGCCACGGCCAGGCGCCGTGCGTTTGCCGGCCGTGTAGATCGATGTGGATTTGATCGGCCGCCGCCATGAAGCCTTCGGAGCGGTAGACAATGGTTCCCGGCGCGCCGGGCACGACATGGAGGCCAAAGATCGCGCTTGGCGCTGGATCGGCGAGGGCGCCTTGTTCGATCATGTAACTGGCGCCGCCGCGCTCGCCGGCGGGCGCGCCTTCTTCCGCTGGCTGGAAGATGAAGACGATCGTTCCAGACAAAGAGGCGCGCAGGCCCGCCAGCACTTCGGCCGCGCCCATCAGCATCGCCGTGTGCGCGTCATGGCCGCAGGCGTGCGCCACGGGCGTATCGGCGCCGTTGAACACGCCGCGCGCGCGCGAGGCGAAAGCAAGGCCGGTTTGTTCCTCAACCGGCAGCGCGTCCATATCGGCGCGGAGTGCAATCACCGGGCCCGGGCGCGCGCCGCGGAGCACGCCGATCACGCCCGTGACGCCGACCCCAGTGCGCACTTCCAGCCCAAGGCGGCGCAGATGCTGCGCCACGAGGCGCGCCGTGCGCGTCTCGCGATTGCCGAGCTCGGGGTTTTGGTGAAGGTCACGCCGCCAGGCGGTCACTTGCGGGGAGACGGCCTCGATGCGGGCGTTGACGTCCGCGAGCGCGATTTGCGCTTCGGCGCGCGGCGCGAGGCATAAAACGGCGCCCACAGCCAAGCCCGCCGCCCAGATTGTCATCTCCCGCATCGCTCTCTCCTGTTCTCGGGCGGCACAATGTCGATGGCGCGGGCGCCAAGCAAGCGTCGCTCTTGCGTGCTGTGATCAGGCGCCGCACATCGCGGCCAGGAGTTTCGCATTCAATGGTCGCCCAGCCGCCCATCCTCAGTCCCTCGATCAGCGGCGCGCGTGTATTGCTGCGGCGGCTGCGTGAAATCATGGAGGCCGGCGGCGCCACGCAGGAGCGGCTCGACCGGCTGGTGACGATGATCGCCGCGACGATGGTGGCCGATGTGTGCTCCATCTATCTGAAGCGCGGACGTGTGCATGAGCTGTTCGCCACGGAGGGGCTCAAGCGCGAAGCGGTGCACGCCACACGGCTGAAGGAGGGCGAGGGGCTGGTCGGGCTCGTCGCGGAAACCGGCCGGCCGATGAATCTCGCCGATGCGCAGCACCATCCGCGCTTTTCCTATCGCGCCGAAACCGGTGAGGAGGCGTTCAACGCGTTTCTCGGCGTGCCGATCGTGCGCAGCGAGCGGGTGTTCGGCGTGCTGGTGGTGCAAAACCGCGCGGCGCGGCTTTATGGCGAGGATGAGGTCGAGGCGCTGCAGCTCATTGCGCAAGTGCTGGCGGAGATGGTCGCCGCCAACGCGTTCGGCGATCTCTCCGCGCTCAAGGAAGTCGAGATCAAGCCGTCGCGGCCCGAACGGCTGACCGGGCGAGTATTTTCCGAAGGGCTGGCGATCGGCGTGGCAGTGCTGCATGAGCCGCACACGCCGCTCGGGCGCATCGTGGCGGATGATCCCGCGCGCGAGGAAGCGCGGCTGGACGCGGCGCTCAAAGTGGTGCGCGCACGCATCGCGCGCATGCTCGATGACGATCAGCACCGGATCACCGAAGTCTCCCGCGAAGTGCTGGAGACGTTTCAGATGCTTGCGAACGATCCGTCCTGGGAAACGCGGCTGCGCGCGGGCGTGCGCGCGGGGCTCTCGGCGGACGCGGCGGTCGAGCGGGTGCGCGGGGAACACCGCGTGCGTCTCAATGCGGCGAAGGACGCGGTGTTGCGCGAACAGCTTCACGATCTTGAAGATCTCGACAATCGCCTGCTGCGCGCGCTCGCCGGGGGCGATGCGGGTGGGCCGGCGCTGCCGGACAACGCGATCCTCGTGGCGCGCACGCTCGGCCCGGCGGAGCTGCTTGAATACGATGGCGACAAGCTGATCGGCGTGGCGCTCGAAGAAGGCTCGGCCAACGGCCATGCGGCGATCGTGGCGCGCGCCTCGGGCTTGCCGATGGTCGGGCGTCTGGGCGGTCTGCTGACGCGCGTTGAAGCTGGCGACGCCATCGTGCTCGACGCGGAAGTGGGCGAAGCGCGGCTGCGGCCCGAGCCGGAAGTGGTGCGCGCCTATGGCCAGCGCGTGACGCTGCGCGCGGCCCGCGTGCAGGAATTCGCCCGGCTGCGCGACCAGCCGGCCGAAACCAAGGATGGGCGGCGCATCACGCTGCTGCTGAATGCGGGCCTGGCGCTCGATGCGCATCACCTCGCCGATGCGGGCGCGGAAGGCATTGGCCTGTTTCGCACCGAATTCCAATTCATGGTATCTGAAACGCTGCCGAAGCTGGAGAGCCAGATCGCGCTTTACCGGGATGTGCTGGAGACGGCGGGCCAACGGCCGGTGACGTTTCGCACGCTCGATCTGGGCGGCGACAAGGTGGCCCGCTCGGTGATGACGGAGCGCGAGGATAATCCCGCGCTTGGCTGGCGCGCCCTGCGCATCGGGCTCGATCGGCCGGCGCTGCTGCGTTACCAGCTGCGCGCGCTGATCGAGGCGGGCGAGGGCGGCTGGCTGCGGGTGATGTTTCCGCTGGTGGCCACGGTCGAGGAGTTCGAGGCGGCGCGCGGTTTGCTGACCAAGGAGGTCGCGGCGGCCAAGCAGCGCGGCCGGGCGGGGCCTGCGAAACTTGAAGTCGGGGCCATGATCGAGGCGCCGGCTCTGGCGTTCGCAATCCCGGCGCTGGGGGGCCGCGCCGATTTCCTGTCCATCGGCACGAATGATCTGATGCAGTATTTTTTCGCCGCGGACCGGGGCAATCCGCGCGTGGCGGATCGCTATGACATCCTCTCGCCGCCGGCGCTGAGCTTTCTCAAGCAGATCCGGGATGCGGCCGCTGGCGCGGGCGTGCCGCTGTCAATCTGCGGGGAGGCGGCCGGGCGGGCGCTTGAGGCGGCGGCGTTCGTGGCGCTGGGGTTTGAGCGGCTGTCGATGCCCGCGTCGGGCGTGGGGCCTGTCAAATCGATGTTAACGCGCCTTAACGCCAGCGAAGCGGGCGCGGTTCTTGCTGGATGGTTGGCGCGGCCGGCCGCGTCCGTGCGGGCCGATTGGGCCGCTTACATAAAAGAGAGTGGTGTTTTGCCTTAATGGGCCGGTTTCGCCGTTGTTTAGCGCTGTATTCACGCTTAGCTTCGCTGCGGCTTAATTCTTGCGTAACCAAACTAAGCAAGGTCTAGAAGGGGACCGAGAAGGCGATGCTGCAGCAGACCGGCTCCGACACCACGCCGCTTGAGGCCGCCGATCCGCCCCGGCAGCGCATGCTCGCGCGCGACGGGGTGACGGTCAGCCTGGAGCCTGGCTGGCGCGCCGGGCGCAAGCTCGAATCCGCCCGCGAGCAGCTTGGCCTCACCATCGATCAGGTCGCGGCGCTGACGCTGGTGCGGCGCGAATATCTCGAAGCCCTTGAGGAGATGAACGCCAAGCTGCTGCCAGGGCGGGCGTTCGCGATCGCTTATCTGCGCTCCTATGTCCGCGTGCTGGGCCTCGAAGAGAGCGGGCTGGTTGAGCAATTTCAGCGCGAAGTGGCGCTCACGCGTGAAGACGGGCGCGCCCAGGTGCGCGTTCCGGCGTCGCGGCCCCGGCGCATGCGGCCATGGGCGCCGATCCTGGGTCTTGTCGCCGCCGTGGCGGGGTTTGTCGCCTGGCAGACAATGCGAACCGAAATTTCAGCGCCGTCGCCGGTCGGGACGGCGCAAGCCGCGCCTGGCGTTGCGCCGGCGGCGGGCGGCGTTCTGCCGGTCGCGAACGGCGCGATTGAAGTGCGCGCGAGCGCGGACGCCCATCTTGAGGCGCGCGGGCCGGACGGCACGGTCTATCTTTACCGCACGCTGCGGCCCGGAGAGGTTTACCGGCCCGATCCAGGCCCGGGCTGGACGCTGCATGCCCGCGATGGCGGCGCGTTCATGCTCACGGTGGACGGCCTGCCCGCCGGCCCCTTGGGAGAGCCAGGCGCGCCCGTGCTTGGCCGGCGCATCGATTCCATCCGGCCCCTGGCGGACGCGGCGGGCGGGTAAATATCTGTTTCATTGTTACGTGAGAGCCGTGGCGCGGTAAGATGCGCGCGGCGCGCGTGCGCCACGGATCGAGAGCATGGACGGCGCGAGCGGCAAGGATATTCATGCGTTGCGGCCGTGGCGGCGCATTGAGCGCCGGCGCGCGCGTCAGATCATGGTCGGCGCCGTGGCGGTGGGCGGCGAAGCGCCGATCAGTGTGCAATCGATGACCAATACGGTGACATCGGACGCCGCGGCGACCATCGCGCAAGTGCGCGCGCTGGAGGAGGCGGGGGCGGACATTGTGCGCGTCTCCTGCCCGGATGAAGACTCCACCGCCGCGTTCTCGCAAATCGTGCGCGCGGTGAACGTTCCGCTGGTGGCCGATATTCACTTCCATTACCGGCGCGGCATCGAGGCGGCGGTCGCCGGCGCGGCGTGCCTCAGGATCAATCCGGGCAATATCGGCTCATCGGCGCGCGTGCGCGAGGTTGTGCAGGCGGCGAAGGATCATGGCTGTTCGATGCGCATCGGCGTCAACGCCGGCTCGCTGGAGAATGATCTTCTGGAACGGTATGGCGAGCCGTGCCCGGAAGCGATGGTGGAGAGCGCGCTGCGCCACGCCGCGATGCTCGAAGAGCATGATTTCCGCGCCTACAAAATCAGCGTCAAAGCCTCCGATCCGTTTTTGGCGGTGGCGGCGTATCAGCAGCTTGCGGAAGCGACCGACGCGCCCTTGCATCTCGGCGTCACCGAAGCGGGCGCGCTGCGCACGGGCACGGTGAAATCCTCGATCGGCATCGGCGCGCTGCTGTGGGCGGGGATCGGCGATACGATCCGCGTGTCGCTCGCGGCCGATCCGGTGGAGGAAGTGAAAGTCGGGCACGATATTTTGAAGTCGCTGGGCTTGCGCCAACGCGGCGTGACGGTGATCGCGTGCCCCTCCTGCGCGCGGCAGGGGTTTGACGTGATCCGCACGGTTGAAGCCATCGAGGCGCGCCTCGCGCATATATCCGAGCCGATTTCGCTCTCGATCATCGGCTGCGTCGTCAACGGGCCGGGCGAAGCCTTGATGACCGACTTAGGCTTCACCGGCGGCGGCAAAGGCGCGGGCATGGTCTATGTGGCGGGCAAGCAGGATCACAAATTAGAGAACGATCAGATGATCGAGCACATCGTGGCGTTGGTGGAGAAGAGGGCGAAGGAGATGAGGGGGGCGTGAGGGGCTGGGGGTGGCCCGGAACGGACATTCAGGCTGGTGCCGTCTATTCGACTGCTTTTTTGTGGGGAGTACCGAAGTTTGAAGCGAGCATCCTTACAAGCTCCTCATGAGTAACATCTGGAGGAGAGGCTTCGAGATGGGTAATGTACTGGCCAGAAGCGGGACCCCAGTCGAAATACAACCCATAATTTTCTTGCGAGAGTCTTGTTGCTTCGACTGCACTGACAACCAAACACTGCGTCCAAAGCCGAATACCTTGCGAGTCACCCACAAGCTTCGCATACACTCCCAAATCGTAGCGGCCCTCTTTGAATTCAAAGTCCGAACCGTCTTTAGGCGTCAGAAAATGATGGTTCTCGGCGACGCCGGTATCGCCTACGAAAAGTCCGCTGCCGCGCACTAAATCTTTATTTCCGTGAACCCAGATGTTGAATGTTTGCATACTCTCATTTCTGCGTAGCGTTGCGTGCATTGCCTCGATCACGCGCCCTCGTTTTGAAGTTGAGTATAGCAATGTCCGCAAATATATCTTGGGCAAGCGTTGGTCTCTAGCGCTTCGCTTACCGTCAGGGCCGAAAAAGATGACCGCCGGCTGCGTCATCTTAACAGTGCCCCGTCGAAGTAGTGTGAACCACGCGGTCGCAGCTGAAATCACCAGCGCGAGCAGGGAAATGGCGGCAGAAATCGGATCGGGCATTTCGTGGCCTAGATTCAGAGAATCGCTGGGGATTTTAGAAGACGACTCGTTTCTTCGCTATGGTCGCGATAGCCAAGGAATTTGCGCTCCGGCCTGCGTACTCCCCTCCAACATCCGCTCGCAGCGAAAAGCACCAACGGGCCTAATGGCGGCGCACGGGGGCGAGTGTTAATCATGCACCCATGAAACTCTACTATTCCCCCGCCTCGCCGTTCGCGCGCAAGTGCCACATTCTCATTCGTGAGAAGGGGCTTAGCGATCGCATTGAAGAAGTGCGCGCCGATCCGCTCGGCGGCGACGATGCGCTCGCGGCGGTCAATCCGCTCATGCAAGTGCCCGCGCTCATCGATGACGATGGCGTCGCCTGGACAGACAGCCCGCTCATCTGCGCGCGGCTCGATGCGCTGGCGCCAAGCCCACGCTTCATCCCGGACGGCGAAGCGCGTTGGGACGTGCTGCGCCGGGAGGTGATCGCGGACGGGCTGATGGAATTCGGCGTCAAGATCAGGCTTGAGAACACGCGCCCAGAATCGGAACGCTCGGCGAAGTGGATCGCGCGCTGGCGCGCCGGCGTGCTGCGCGGCATCGATGCGGCGGAGGCGAGCGCCGATCCAGCCGGGTTCGATCTCGGCGCGGTGGCGAGCGTGTGCGCGCTGACCTGGCTGGATTTCCGCCTGCCCGATCTCAATTGGGCGCCGAGCCATCCCAAGCTCGCCGCGCTCCAACAGACACTTGAGGCGCGGGCGAGTTTTCGTGAGACGGCGCCGGCTTAGCGCCTGATCTTTTGAGCTTGATTCAATCTCAAACGATCAGGCTCCAATTCAATATTATAGAGCGCGATGGCCGCCAAAACCGGCAGCCACTTTTGGCTATCGCGCTCTGGGTCTTGAATTATCAATCGGTGTGAGACTCATCCCACCCATTCCCGGATGAATGCGAGAGCATTCAGTCCGGGACCCATAAACACGAAAGCT
>CADEEL010000043.1 GCA_902826335.1 uncultured Alphaproteobacteria bacterium | reverse complement strand
CCCCATCAGTCGACTCGGCTTAAATCGGAACAACCTATTGAGGCTCCACACCTAGCCATGAAGATCAGTTTGGATCGTTGATTTCGGCGACCAATCAGGCGGCCGATCCTTTCCAGGGGAACCGCCCTTCGATCTCAGTCGAAAGGGAGAAGGAAAGGAAGGTGCGGATCACAACCACCACGCTAAGCAGACCGACACTCTCGGCCGTGAGAGGCGCCGTGATGGTGGCGATGATGTCGGCGCCGACCAGCAATTCGAGGCCGAGTAGGATGCCGCGGCCAAGGTTGGCGCGCAAATCGTTGTAGCCCTCGGTCCAGTTGGCTGGGCGCCAAACGCCGTCAAGCGCGAAACGTCCGAGCGCATACAGGGCGCCCAGCAGGATCGCCCCAATGCCGGCATACTCCAATGCATGCGCGGTCAATTCTATCCACGGTTGGGACACTTCCATCATCGCCTCCAGGGATCGCGCAAAAGGACGCGCGGGTGCGCGCGGCTTCGCTGCTTTACGCATCATGGCGCGTCGGGTTGCGGTCGGCACCATGCATTCATCGCATGGCCGTGAAGCTCAAACGGCATTTCAGGTCGGCGTTTGAACCTGAGAGAACGCGCTCGTCGCTGCGCTCCGGCCCGCGACGGCTAAAAGGAGAAATCAGAATGAAACTGCTGAAAATGGCCGCGGCGGCGAGCGTTGCGGCGATGTGTTTTGCGATTGCGCCAGCCGCCTTCGCTGGTGAATGCCCCGCGGGCCAAGCCGGCGTCAACGCGCTGGCCGACGCCGCGACCATGCCTTCTCGCGTCACCGATGACGTGATCGCTTCGATCGATCTCGGCCAGGGCTACAATATACCCGGGCGCAATCTGCGCATGCGCCGTTTGGTCATTGAGCCGGGCGGTGTTGTGCCTTTGCACAGCCACGTCGAGCGGCCCGCTAACATCTACGTGGTGCAAGGCGAGATCACGGAATATCGCTCGACCTGCACTGTCGGCGTGACCCACCGCGCCGGCGAAGTCGTCGCCGAGCAAGGCGATGTTTCGCATTGGTGGCGTAATAATTCACGCCGCCGCACGGTGCTGATTTCGGCCGACATCCCTCCCCCGGCCGGAAACGCCCAAGGCGGCATGTAAGCCTGGGGCGCTCCCAGCGCGGCCGTCGTCTGCCCCCATCCCGCGGCGGCCGCGCGTTCCTTTCCCTGAGATAGATCGATGTCGATGACCGAAACCGCGCGCGCGCCAGCGTTCGATCTGGGCGCGTTCGTCAGCCTGGCCGTGATCGGCTCGACGGCATTTCTCACCGTCGTCGATCTCTTCGCCACGCAAGCGATTCTGCCGTCTCTGGCCATGCATTACGGGGTTGCGCCCGCCGCCATGGGCGTGGCGGTGAACGCCAGCACATTCGGCATGGCGGTGTCTGGCTTGGGCGTGGCGCTGTTCAGCGCCCGCATCAACCGCCGTGTCGGGATTGTGGCCGCACTGATGCTGCTGAGCGTACCGACAGTGCTGCTCGCGCACGCACCCGACCTCATGACCTTCACCATCCTGCGCGTCTGCCAGGGCGTGCTGATGGCGGCGGCGTTCACTCTGACGCTGGCGCATCTGGGCGAACGCTGCAGCGTGCGCGCCGCTTCGGGCGCGTTCGCCGCCTACATCACCGGCAATGTCGCCTCAAATCTCATTGGTCGGCTTGTCGCAGCCGGCCTAGTCGATAATTTCGGGCTGGCGACGAACTTTTATGTGTTCGCCGCGCTTAACGCCGCCGGCGGATTGCTGGTGCTCTTCACCATCCGCAACGCTCACAAGATGGGCGCTACGATGATGCCGCCAGCGCCATGGACGGCGTTCGCTCAGCATCTCGCCAACCCGGCGCTGCGCTCAGCCTTCGCGATCGGGTTTCTGATTCTGTTCGCGTTCATCGGCGTGTTCACCTACGTCAATTTCGTGCTGGTGCGCGCGCCGTTCGTGATCGCGATGATGAGCCTGGGGTTGGTTTATTTCGTGTTCCTGCCCTCGATCTTCACGACGCCGCTGGCGGGCCAGGTCGTCCGGAAATTCGGCGCGCGCACCGCGATCTGGTGCGGGCTTGGCGTCGCGCTGCTCAGCTTGCCGCTGATGTTGGCGCAAACTCTGCCGCTGGTGCTGGCCGGCATGGCGCTGGCGGCGATAGGCACGTTTTTCGCCCAAGCAGTCGCCACCGGCTTCGTCAGTGGCGCCGCGAAAGGCGACAAGGGCGCGGCGAGCGGAATTTACCTCGCCAGCTATTTTCTTGGCGGCCTCGTCGGCAGCGCCGTGCTTGGGCAATTGTTCGACCGCTTTGGTTGGGCGGCATGCCTCGCGGGCGTAGGTGTGGCGCTCGCTCTAGCTTCGCTGCTCGCGATCGGATTGCGCGCGCCGCAACAAGTTCAGGCATCGCAATGATGCAATTCCGGCATTTCCGTTCGCGTCTCCGCGCGGCGACACTCCCGACACGCATTTCAACCCGAAGGATGCCCACATGCTCACCACCGTCGACATGAAACCCGCCGCAGCGATGCCGCGTCCCCTTGAAGGCCGCGTCGCGCTGGTGACGGGCTCAACCAGCGGCATTGGCCTCGGCATTGCTGAAGCCTTCGCGGCCCAGGGTGCGAGCGTGATGCTCAACGGATTCGGCGATACGATGCAAATCGAGGACGCACGTCAAAAGCTCGAACAGTCGCACGATGTCGCCGTACTTTATCACGGCGCCGATCTCTCGAAGGCTGCAGCCGTCGGCGAGATGATGGCCTACGCCAAGGCGGAGGCTGGCGGCGTCGACATCCTGGTCAACAACGCCGGCATCCAGCACGTGGCGCCGGTCGATGAATTCCCGCCTGAGAAATGGGACGCGATCCTGGCCATCAATCTCTCCTCCGCGTTTCACGCCATCCGCGCCGCGCTGCCGGACATGAAGGTCAAGGGCTATGGCCGGATCATCAATGTCGCTTCGGCGCACGGGCTCGTCGGCTCACCGTTCAAGTCGGCTTACGTGGCCGCCAAGCATGGCGTACTGGGCTTGACGAAAGTCGTCGCGCTCGAAGTCGCCGAGACCAACATAACCTGCAACGCCATCTGCCCCGGCTATGTCTACACGCCGTTGGTGGAAAAACAGATCGAGGATCAGGCCAAGGCGCACGGCATCTCGCGCGACAAAGTGATCAGCGACGTGCTGCTGAAAGCTCAGCCCAACAAGCGCTTCGCGCAAACATCGGAAATCGGCGCGCTGGCTGTGTTCCTGGCGAGCGACGCGGCGGTCTCGATCACGGGTGCGGCGCTTCCGGTCGACGGCGGCTGGACCGCGCACTGAAACAACAATCGGGAGGACGCAAGCATGGCCGATTCAGCAACACTGGCGCCTGAGACTAAGGCGCAGATGAAGCGTGCGAACGCGCGCAAAGTCGAAACCAAGACAATCAATTTGGCGCTGCAGGGCGGGGGCGCGCACGGCGCTTTCGCCTGGGGCGTGCTGGATCGGTTGCTGGAAGACGAGCGCATCGCCTTTGAGGGACTGTCCGCCACCAGCGCTGGGGCGATGAACGCAGTAGCGCTGGCTTACGGGATGACCATGGGCGGGCGCGAGGGCGCGAAGACGGCGCTAACCCAATTCTGGCGGCGTGTGGCGCACGCCGGCATGGTCAGCCCCCTCCAGGCCAATTGGTTCGAGAAGCTCACGCACAATCATTCGCTGGAAAATTCACCGGCCTTCGTAATGTTCGATCTGATCTCCCGTCTCTATTCGCCCTACCAGTTCAATCCGATGAATTACAACCCGTTGCGCCAAGTTCTGGAGCAGACGGTGGATTTCGAGAAGCTGCGGAAGGAATCCGCGCTAAAATTGTTCCTGTCGGCCACCAATGTGCGTACCGGCAAGGTGAAGGTGTTCGGCAACGAAGAGGTCAGCGCTGACGCGGTTATGGCATCGGCGTGCCTTCCGTTTCTGTTCCAGGCGGTCTCGATCAAGGGCGAGGATTATTGGGATGGCGGTTATATGGGAAATCCAGCCCTCTATCCGCTGATCTACAAGTGCGAGAGTCGTGACATCGTCGTCATTCACATTAATCCGATCGAGCGCATGGAAACGCCCACCACGGCGCGCGATATCCTCAACCGCATCAACGAGATAAGCTTCAATTCTTCGCTGATGCGAGAAATGCGCGCCATCGCGTTTGTTACTAAACTGATCGATGATGGCGCGCTCGATGAGGGACGCATGAAGCGCATGCTGATCCACGCCATCGAAGGCCAGGATTTTATGCGGGATCTGGGCGTGAGCTCGAAGATGAACGCGGACTGGGAATTCTTGACCCATTTGCGCGATGTGGGCCGCGAGCGCGCTGAGCAATGGTTGGAAGACAATTTCTGCGCGTTAAATCGGCGCACCAGCATCGATCTCGGCGCGATGTATCTGTGACCGCCGCGACATTGCCGAGTTGGCGCGCATTATTGGAACGCCCGTTCGCCGCGCCGCTGATAAAGGTGTGGCGCGAGTTCAAATGCCCGCCCATTCCACCCGAACGCGTGGCGCGCGCGATCCGCCAAGCCGAGTCAGTTTCTGAAATCCTGGTCGCCTGGGTGCAACTCGCCGGGGTGGGGGCGTTCTTCGCGCTTTACGTCGCTTCGCACGCTGCATTTGATGCGGCGCGTATGGTGCTGGAGCCGGTGCCGGTGGCGCTTACGCTCTACTGCGCCTTTGTCATCTGGCGCCTTAACCGCGCCTACGCGGGTGATTTGTCGGCGCGTCTACTAAGCGTTTCCGCGACGATCGACGTAGGCGTGTTGATGCTGTTGATCTGGAGCTTTACGCTCCAATACGATGCGCCTGCGGCGCTCTACCTCAAGGGGCCGACGCTCTATTACGCCTTCATCCTCATCGCTCTGCGGGCGTTGCGGTTTGACGCCGGCCATGTGCTGCTGACCGGCGGACTATCGATCGCGGGTTGGCTGATGCTCGTTCTGGTCGCCGCACGCGATGCGCCGACCACCAGCGATTACCCAACCTACATGACCTCGCTTTCGGTGTTCTGGGGCGCTGAGCTGGAGAAGATCGCGGCGCTCGGCGGCGTCACGCTGGCGCTTGCCTTGGCGGTTTCTCGCGCGCGCGGGCTCTTAGTGCGCACGGCGGTCGAGGAAACGGCGGCGCGGGATCTGTCGCGTTTCCTGGACTCGGACGCGGCCAAGCGCGTGCGTATGTCGAGCGCCGAGCTCAAAGCCGGCGACGGCGAATTGAAGCCGATGGCGATCATGTTTCTCGATCTGCGCGGTTTCAGCGTGGCTGCGGCGTCTTTGCCGCCCGCTGACGTCATCGCGGTGCTTCAGGAGTATCAGAGCCGATTCGTGCCGATCATCGAAGCGGCCGGCGGCAGCGTCGACAAGTACCTCGGTGACGGAATCCTGGTCAGCTTCGGCGGCGGCGAGCGTCTGGGAACCGAAGCCGCCGATGCGTTTGCTACGATTCCCGCGCTGATCGGCGCCGGCGATGCCTGGGCCGTCGAGCGCGCGCGCGCTGGTCTGCCTCCGCTCGGCGTCGCTGTCGCGATCACCCACGGCGAGGTCGTGCACGGCGTCATCGGCCACGACGACCGGCTTGAGTTCACTGTGATCGGCGATGCGGTCAATCTCGCGGCCAAGCTGGAGAAGCACGCCAAGGTCGAGCATGCGCGCATCATCGCCACGAAGGTTGCTTACACGCGCGCGCTGGAGCAGGGCGCGAACGCCGTAATGATGCGCGAGGCGCCGGGCTCGATGGTCGAAGGCGCGGCGGAGGCGGTTGATCTGGTCATTGTCGCATGAGCGCTGCGCATTGAGGCGATAGCCAAGCGGCATTTTTCATGGGGCGGGGGAGCGCGCAGTGTGGTGTGACGGAACACAAGAGAGGACACGCCATGATCGACGCTGACGACATCGACTGGGCCAACGCAAGCTCCGATTTCGGTCTTATCCAACTTTGCCGCGACATGGCGGCGCTCGCCAATCCCTTGGAGTCCCTCGTATGCCTGACGCGCTCGCCCTCGCGACCGAATATGCGGCGAAAGGCCTTGCGCTTTTCAACGCCGCGATCTTCCTCGACAGCCTGCGCTACAAATTCACCAACCATCCCAAGACGCGAGAAATCTTCGGTCGCCTCGATGCGTGGGCAGGAAGTCTCGGAGCGCGAGGCCTGTTTGCACGCACCGGAGTGTCCAGCCAGTACGTGATCGGCGCCGCTGAGCTGGTTGCTTCGGTGTTGCTGCTGGTTGGCGCGTTCTACCCACCGTACCGCTTCCTGCTGCCGCTGGGTGCGCTGCTGGGCCTCGCCGTGATGAGCGGAGCAGTCAGCTTTCACCTGTTCACGCCACTCGGCGTCGATCCCAACAGAGACGGTGGCGGCCTTTTCCGCGCGGCGTGTCTGGTTTGGCTGTTCAGCCTCGCACTGCTGTTCTTGCGCGGGGACGATCTAGATTTGTTGGTGCGGCGCGCGGCTGCTTTTCTCGCGCCCGCATAGAGGAAAAATCCATGTCGTTGATAGAAGAAGAGTGCGGTTGCCCGATCGAGGCCGCGCGCCGCGGGGAGCTGGCGCATCTGCCGAAGGTTGTCATTGTCGGCGCGGGCTTCGGCGGGCTCAGCGCCGCCAAGGCGTTGGCCAAGGCGCGCGCGCACGTAACGCTGATCGACCGGCGCAACCATCACCTGTTCCAGCCGCTTTTATACCAGGTCGCCACCGCGGGGCTGGCGCCGACTCAGATCGCGACCCCGATCCGCGCCATCGTGCGCAAGCAGCGCAACACCGATGTGGTGCTTGGAGAAGTCACGGGCGTCGACACAAAGGGCCGGCGCGTTGAACTGGGCGCGCGGCGCGTGCCATATGATTATCTGATTATCGCCACCGGTGCGCGGCACTCGTACTTCGGACGCGACGAATGGGAGCGCTTCGCTCCGGGGCTGAAAACGCTCGAGGACGCAACTGAGCTACGCAAGCGCATCCTCCTGGCGTTCGAGCGCGCGGAACTGGAGATCGACCCCGCCGAGCGCGCGCGGCTGACGACTTTCGTAGTCGTCGGCGGCGGTCCCACTGGCGTTGAAACCGCGGGCGCCATCGCCGAGCTGGCGCGAAAAGCGCTCGCCTGCGATTATCGCCGCATCAACCCACAGTGCGCACGCGTCGTGTTGATCGAAGCGGGGCCGCGCGTGCTGGGCTCGTTTCCAGAGGCGCTCTCGCAGTCGGCGCGCGAGTCGCTCGAAAAGCTGGGTGTTGAAGTGCGCCTCGGTAAGCCGGTTACCGCACTTGACGAAACCGGGGTGACGCTCGGCGGCGAACGGATCGAATCGCGGTGCGTGATTTGGGCGGCCGGCGTGCAAGCCTCACCGGCGGCGCGTTGGCTGGGCATTCCCGCTGATCGCGCCGGCCGCGCCGTGGTCGGCGATCAGCTCCTCGCGCCCGGTCATGACAACATCTTCGTCATCGGCGACTGCGCCGCCGCGAAAGACCCTAATGGCAAGCCGCTGCCCGGCGTCGCGCCGGTCGCCAAGCAGCAAGGCGCATTCGCGGCGCATGCTATTGTCGCCGCCTTGAGAGGCAAGCCGGTCGACACGCCGTTCCGCTACGCGGACTCCGGCAATCTCGCCACTGTCGGGCGCAAGGCGGCGATCGCCGATTTCCGTGGTTTCCACTTGCAGGGCTTCATTGGCTGGCTGGTGTGGAGCGCGGCGCACGTCTATTTCCTGATCGGGTTCCGCAACCGGATCGCGGTCACACTCGATTGGTTCTGGTCCTACCTGACCTTTGAGCGGGGCGCGCGCCTCATCACCGGCGATGTCATGGCGTCGCCGCCACCCGAGGCGCGCGAGCGCGAGGTGGCCTGAGCTCATGCGCGTCACATTCTGGGGCGTACGCGGAACCTTCCCTGCCGGCGGCGCCGCGTTCGCACGTTATGGCGGAGACACGATGTGCATCGAGGTCGAGTGCGCGGGCGCGCGAGTTATCCTCGACGCCGGTTCGGGCCTGCGCGCGCTGGGCGCGAAGCTCAATTCCTCGCCGGCGCCAACCGACATGCACATTATCCTAAGCCATCTTCACCTCGATCACATTATGGGCCTGGCGCACTTCGCCCCTTTCTGGCGCAAGGATGCGCAGGTGCTGATCCACGCAGCGGAAGAGAGCGTCGACGGCGATGACGGCAAGGCGCTGTTTTCGGTGCTGCGCCCGCCTTTGTTTCCGCTCGATCACGTCGCGCTGCCGGCGGCGATCGGGCTCCGCCCTTATCGCACGGGCGCGAGCTTTGCGCCGGCGCACGACGTACGGGTGACCACGACCGCGCTCACGCACCAGGGACCTTGCGCGGCGCTCATCGTCGAAGCCGACGGGCGCAAGCTCGCTTACGTCACCGATCACGAACACGGCGCCGTCGAGGCCGACGCTCGGCTGGCTGCCGCAATCGAAGGCGCCGACCTGCTGATCTACGACGCCACCTTCACCGATGCGGAATGGCCGTCGCGCCGCGGCTGGGGCCATTCGACCTGGGAGGAGGGCTTGCGCCTAAAGCACCGAGCCGGCGTGAAGCTGCTGGCGCTTGCGCATCATGAGCCAGACCGCACCGACACTGCACTCGACACCCTCGCGGAGGCCGTCGCCGCCCGCTGCGACAACGCATTTTTCGCGCGGCAAGGGCTCAGCTTGGAGGTGTGAACCAAGCAACCATGCGCCCCGCGCATTAACCTCAGACCGTAAGCGCAATTCCAATGCGCCATCTCTGCGGCGATGCTGCGCCCATCGGGTCAACAAGGGAATGCTGGCGCTCGTCGGCAAGGGTATCGGCCATGGAGATGCAACAAGTCCGCTATTTCCTCGCGCTCGCGCGGGAGCTGAATTTCACCCGCGCGGCGGAGAGCAGCAACGTCACCCAGCCGGCTCTGACACGCGCCATTCAGGCGCTGGAGGCCGAACTGGGTGGACGGCTGTTCCATCGCGAGCGCAGCCAGACCCACCTCTCCGAACTGGGCCGCATGATGCTGCCCTACATCCAGTCAATCCAGGCCCAGGCCGACGCCGCGCGCATGCGCGCGAAATCGGTTGGGCGGATGAAGAATGTCGAACTCAAGTTGTGCGCCATGTGCACCTTGAGCCCCTCGCTCTTGGGCGATTTCATCGTTGGTTTCCAGCGCGACAACAGCGGAGTTGAGCTCAATGTCTCCGATGGCGGCGCCAAGCAGGTGCTGCACCAATTGAGCGCCGGTGAGCGCGAGATCGGTATCCTAGGCTATCCCGACGAGGTGGACGAACGATTCCATGCGTTGCCGCTCTTTCGCGAACGCTTCGTTGCGGTTCTGCCCACGCATCATCGCTTGGCCAACCAGCAGGAGGTGCGGATCGTTGATCTCAATGACGAGCCTTATGTGAACCGCATCAACTGCGAGATGGGCGATTACGCCCGACACGAATTCGCCAAGCAGGGCGTGTCGGTGCGCGTGGTGTTCCGAAGCGAGCGCGACGATTGGGTGCTGGGCATGATCCGCTCCGGCATGGGTTGGGGCTTCTTCCCGGAGACTTACGCCTTTCCGAGCGATGTCGCGGTGCGCCCGCTTGTCGAACCCGAATTCGCCCGCACAGTTTCTCTGGTGACGGTGCGCGGGCGTCCGCACTCTCCGGCGGTGGGCGCGTTCGTGAAGGCCGCGCGCGCCTTCTCCTGGTCGAACGCGCCGGCATTTTGCGCGGCGGCGTAATCGAGTTAAGTTCGGTCCATGGCCGCCAACGCCCTCGTCGCTGAGCTTGAGAAGACCACCGCTCTGGCGATGGCCTCCGGCAAGCCGCTGGCCGAGCGGCTGAACATGATCGCCGACCAGGTGCGCGAACTCAGTCCGGAATTTGCGCTCGCCGTGGAGACGTTCGTTGGCCGTTTGAACGGCGCGGAAGCCGGCGCGCATGCGCCGCACGTGGGCGAGGCGCTGGCGAGCTTTGTGCTGCCCGATCAGAACGGGCGCTTGGTTTCGCTCGATGCATTGCTGAGCGAGGGCCCCGTGGTGGTTGCGTTCCTGCGCGGGCATTGGTGTCCCTATTGCCGCATCACAGCCGCCGCGCTGGGCGAAATCGCGGAAACCGCACGCGGCCTCCACGCGCGCATCGTCGCGATCACGCCGGAATCGCGCCAGTTCGCGCGCCAGCTCGACGCAGATACGGAGAGCGCGTTTCCGATTCTCGCTGATTTCGACAATGGCTACGCCTTGAGCGTCAACCTAGCGATCTGGGTCGATGAGGCGATGTCCTCGCTGATCGCCGGCGCCGGCTGGGATATTCCCGCCTATCAGGGCAATGACGCCTGGATGCTGCCGATCCCGGCCGTGTTCGTGCTCGGCCGTGACGGCGTAATCGTCGCGCGCCATGTCAATCCCGATTATCGCGAGCGCGCCGATCTGGACGAGATCGTCGCGTCGCTGCGCACGCTTGCCTGACCGCGACTATCCAGAAAATTCCGTGCTGCGCAGCAAATTCAAAAACGCCGCCGCCGCGGTTTCGCGTTTTCGCCCTGCAACGGCGTAGATCGAGACGGTGCGCGAAAGCGGTAGGTCGGCGATCGGCGCCCGCTTGATGGCGTCGTCCTTCGGGGCCGAGCGCGGCACCATCGCGGCGCCGACCCCGCTCGAGACCAGCGCCATGAGGTCGTGGTAGGTCACCACGTCGTGGATATTGGCCGTCGACAAGCCACTGCCGGTCACCATGCGCGCGGCGGTGTCATGCATCTCGCAGCCGCTCTGACAGAACACCGGAACCTTCCGCAGCTTTTCCAGTGTGATTTCGTTCTCCATGGCGAGAGGATGATCAGCGCGCACCGCCAGTTCGAACGGCTCTTCGAACAGCGCCCAGTGATCGAGCCGCTCCCAATTATCCTCGATGGGCCCGGCGATCGCGATTTCGGCGCCGCCTTCTTTGAGCATGCTAAGAATCGCCGCGCCGCCGCCGTGCTGCAGTTTCAGCTGCAGCCCCGGAAAGCTGCGAAACATTTCCGCGATAGGCGCCATGATCAGTTCGACATTGACGCTGTCGGATACGCCAACCGAAAGCGGGGCGAGGTCCTCCTTGGCGATGGATTTGGCCAAAGCCTTGGCGGTCAAAGCGCTTTCATAGCACCGCTCGACAAGCGGCAGCATGCGCTTGCCAAGCTCTGTGAGGTGTGAGCGGCTGTGCTCTCGGCGCACAAGCTCGCCGCCCAATTCGCCTTCCAGCGCCTGGATGGCGCGAGTCAGCGCCGACTGGCTGACATTGCATTCCTCGGCCGCGCGGGTGAAGTTCAGCGTCCGCGCGAGCGCGAGGAAGTAGCGGATTTGCTGCATTTCCATGGGACTGTCCCGCCTCGATCGCCTTTTCTAGCCCAAGCCTTCGCATCGTTCATCCTCTTTCGGGGGCCCACGCACCATGCGCCGGGCGCATCGAAACCAGGCCCACTTGGCATTTCCCGCCGCTGGAGCGAGCGGGCACGTTGTCGTGGGCGGTCTGGAGAAAGCGATGTTGACCCCACGAACGATGGCCGCTGCGGCGGTTGTCCTGATGGCATGCAGCACTGGCGGCGCCTTTGCGCAGACTGTGCAAACCGCGGACGGGCGTGTGCGCGGTGAACGCAGCGGCGATATTGTGGCCTATTTGGGGCTCCCCTTCGCGGCGCCGCCGGTTGGCCAACTCAGGTGGCGTGAACCTCAGCCCGTCGCACCCTGGCGCGGCGCGCGTTCGGCGCGCTCGTTTGCACCCGCCTGCGTCCAGGATGGCGTGTCCATCCCAGGTGAGCCGACGCCGGAAACCAGCGAAGACTGCCTTTACCTCAACATTTGGCGCCGACACGACAGCGGCGCCAATCGCCCTGTCATGGTGTGGATCCATGGTGGGGGCTACACCAACGGCGCCACCGCATTGCCGCTTTATTGGGGCGACCAATTGGCCCGCGAAGGTGTGGTGGTCGTAACGATCAATTACCGGCTTGGACCCCTGGGCTGGCTTGCGCATCCTGAACTCACGGCGGAGTCCGGGCGTGGGTCTTCAGGTAATTATGGCCTCATGGATCAGCTCGCGGCGTTGCGGTGGGTCCAGCGCAACATTGAGGCGTTTGGAGGCGATCCGGACAACGTCACCTTGTTTGGTCAGTCCGCCGGCGCCATGTCGATCAGTCTGCTGATGGCCTCGCCGCAGGCTGAGGGCCTGTTTGATCGCGCCATCGCTCAAAGCGGCGGCGTGTTCGAGCCGGTGCAGCTCGCGCCTCAGTACCTTCTCGCAAACGCTGAGCGGGATGGCGCAGCCTATGCCACGGCGCGCGGCGCCGGCACGCTCGCTGAGCTGCGCGCGGCGCCGGTTGAACACTTGCTTGAAGGCGGTGGGCGCGTGAGCCACCCCGTCATTGAGCCGTACGTCCTCCCCCGAACGCCCTACGAGGCCTATCTGGCGCGCAGCTTTGTCGATGTGCCGCTGATCGTGGGCGCGAACGCGGATGAGGCGCGCTCGTTGGCTGATGTAGACACCGTAACGGCCGAGACCTTCGCCGCAGAAATTCAGCGTACGTGGGGAACCCTGCCGGCGCCGCTCATCGCGGCCTATCCATTCTCCACCGATGCGGAGGCGCGCGCGGCGCGACTGGCGTTCGAACGCGACCTACGGTTCGGCTGGGACATGTGGGCCTGGGCGAGATTGCATGCGCAAACAAGCGCGCATCCCGTTTTCTATTACAGGTTCGCTCAAGCCACGCCCTTTCCAGACGAGGGTCCGCGGGCCGAGTGGGGCGCGGCGCATTTTGCGGAACTCTGGTATGTCTTCGATCACCTGAATCAGGAGACGTGGGCCTGGGGCGACGCCGATCGCCGGATCGCCCATGAAATGTCGAGCTATTGGGTTAACTTCGCCGCGCGCGGTGATCCTAATCGGAGCGGCCTGCCGCGCTGGCCGGCCTTCACCAATGAGGCGCCCACTCAACTCGAATTTGCGGTCCAAACGCGGCCCGTCACGGCGCCCGTCGATCGGCAAGTGCAGATCTTTGATGCTGTGTATGACGCCGTTCGCGGCAGCGCTTTCGGAATCGCGAGCGATCAATAGGCGGCGCGATTCTTTTTTGGGCGCGCAAGCGCCGCCCTCCAACATATTCACGAGGAATTCCGATGTCTAAACCCGTTCTCACCTGGACCAGCATCGCGCTGTTCGCGCTGCTCGGCTTGTTCTTGATCGCCTTCGGCGCGCTCTACGCCGGCGTGAATGACATGCTGTTCTTCCACGCCGCCGCTGTTCCGGAGGCGGCGCGCCATGACGTCACGCCGCTCTATCTGGCGCTGATGAAGCTGATCGGCGGCGCCTCGATCGGGCTTGGGCTGCTCGGTCTTTACGTCACGTTTGGCCCGCTGCGCGCTGGCGCGCGTGGGGCGGCCGCCGCGCTCGCGGTCACGTTCGCCATTCCGGTTCTGATGGCCGCTTATGTCGCCGAGACTTTGGCGACGATCACCGGCGCGCCCACATCGTGGCACATCATGGGCGTGCTGCTGGCGGTCACCGGGCTGGCGTTCGGCGCATGGGTCGTGGCGGCGCCGTGGCGAAGAGTGGAGAGCGGGCCGAGCCGGTGAAGCGGCCGCTGACTCGCGGTGTGAAAATTGATCGACTAGGAGCCTGCCTGGAGGGTAATAAGTGGTTTAGGATTGCGTCGGCGCAAATGTCGTCAAGCCGGGCGTCGATCTCCACGACGGTTCGTTCGGAAAACGCGGTGGGTATGTGACGCACGGTCATCGCGCTTGGATTTGCTATCGCATCCTCGGCGCCGGTCAATCCGCGCCCAATGTGAGACAACGGGCGGCAGCGGGTCGGAGTCCAATCCTGGATGTAGTTACACGTCGGTGGGGCCATGCTGAACGCCGAGGGCTGAGAAGAAGGTCCTGGCATGGAAACGAAAAAGTTGTCGAGCGGGGTGCTTCGGAGGCGTAGCTTTCGTGCCTCGGCGCGTGATAATCGTCGATGTGCGCGGGACGCAGGGCCAAGTGACGCCGCCGCCTTCGATTTGCAGCGCGCCGCGCGACATTCTTCGCCGCGTGCGGGCGCCGCGCCTGAGGGGGATAAATCATGTCGAGACGTCTATGCGGTTGGGGCGGCGCCATCGCCTTGACGCTCGTGGGATTTGCGCTTGTCGGTGAAGCCGCCGCGCAGAGCGGCATGCCAAATTTCCAGTCCGACGCGGAGTTGCGGCGCTTCCTCATGCGCGACGGCGAACTCGGCATCGCACTTCCGCCACCGCCTCCGCCACCCCCGCCGCCCGCTCCGCCGCCGCCGCCGTCGGCGGACGCATCAGCCCCCGCCGTCTCCGCGGCGCCGAGCGCGCCGGACAATCCGTCCATCACCAACACGCAGGTTGTGGGCGTGGATGAGGGCGGCATCGTCAAGGTCAGCGGCGATCATCTGATCATCCTGCGCCGCGGGCGCCTGTTCAGCGTCTCCACCGCCGGGGACGATCTTCGCTCGATTGATTCCATCAACGCCTATCCGCCGGGCGTGAATGGATCGGGCGATTGGTACGACGAGATGTTGATCTCCGGCGATCTAGTCATCGTCGTGGGCTATTCGTATGCGCGCGGCGGAACCGAGATCAACCGTTTCCGTGTCTCGCGCGAGGGGCGGTTCAGCTTCGTCGACTCACATCATTTGCGCTCGAACGATTACTATTCCAGCCGCAATTACGCTTCGCGCCTCATCGGCACGCAACTCGTCTTCTACACGCCGCTCTCCTTCGATTACGGCGCGGATGATCCGCTCGACGCGCTGCCGGGCCTCAATCGCTGGGCGCCGGGGCAGAGCGAGCCGAGCTTCACGCGCATCGCCGGCGCGCGCCAAGTCTACATCCCCGCGCCATTGCGGCGCGCGGGCCCCAGCGCAATCGAGGGCATGCACACGGTGTCGCGCTGCGATCTTGCGGCGCCGGAGCTGCGCTGCACCGCGGCCGTCGTGCTCGGGCCGCGCGGGCGCACATTCTTCGTGTCGCAGAACGCGGTCTATGTCTGGGTCGCGCCCACATGGGGCCAATCGGAGGCGCCGCGGTTCCTCTACCGCATCCCGCTCGACGGCGGCCGGCCCGCCGCTGCGCAGGTGCGCGGCGGTCCGATTGATCAGTTCTCCTTTAACGCCAATGCCGCCGCGAGTCGGCTCGATATTCTCGTCGCATCCGGTACTGGCGGCGATGCGATGTGGGCGCCGGAATTCGCGTCGGGCCAGCCGGCGCTTCTTCGCTTGCCCACGCAGCGCTTCGGCGACGGATCGCGCGCGCCCAACGCGGCGGATTATCGCTGGCTACCCGGCGGCGCAGGTTCGCACATCGACCGCAACCGCTTTGCGCGCGGGCGCCTGCTCTACAGCCTGAACCGGTGGGATGAGGGCGCACAGCATTCGCAACTTGTCGCCGTACCGGGCGACGATGATGCGGCGGTCGTCTTCGACATGCCGGATGGCGTCGCGCGCATCGAACAGATCGGGCAGGACGCGCTCGTTGTCGGCGGGCGTGAGGCGACGACGTTCACGACAATCGATCTGAGCACCGGGCGCGCACCCTTCATCGGCGATCGCTACGTGCAGCCGCAAACGCGCGAAACGGAATCGCGCAGCCATGCCTTTTTCTATCAGCCGGATCCGCAATCGCCGGACGGCGCGGACGGCGTGCTTGGACTGCCGACCTTGCGCACGGTCGAGCGCGCGGGCCATGGCTGGCTCACGGCGGAAGACATGCTCTTCTTGCGCCGCCGCGATCGCCGGCTTGGCGATTTCGGCCGCCTCACCGCCACGCCTTCAGATAGGCCAGATGACGGATGCCAGGCGAGTTGCGTCGATTGGTATGGCGATGCGCGCCCAATCTTCTTGCGAGGGCGCGTGTTCGCGCTGCTCGGCTACGAGATCGTGGAGGGCGACGCGCGCGGCGCCCAAATCCGCGAAGCGCGCCGCATCTCTTTTGCGCCGGGCGCGGAGACCGCGGCGCGAGAGTGAGTGCGAGGGCGGCGAGCGGAAGCGGCCGCGACAACCGTAGTCCAATTTACAAACTCGATCTGCCCCCTGAACGCTAGTTTGTGCGGCGGGACGCCTAAGACGGAGGGCGAACTTTTCCCGACCAATTCCTGCGCTCGCTCGGAAGCGTTCCCCGATTTCAAGTGTAAGATCGCCGTTTCCGAGTCCTGGCATTTTGGCTCGCGGGTCGAGAATCCTGCCATACTCGGCCAAGTTCCGGCCCGTGCGGCATGGCCAATCACTGCAAATCCGCGCAAAATTTTCTGTAAACACAGAAATTACCAAGAACCGCCGGCGGATTCGGGTTCGCGCACGACCGCCTACACCACCAGGAATGGAACCGCCGTGTGTCGAGATGGGGGGATGTGCATGAAACGCAACGCCGTCGCGGTCGCCGCGCTCATTTTGCTCGCGTCCTGCGGCCAGCGCACGCCGGCTGATCAGGCCGCGGAGGTCACGCCCGCCGCCGCGCCGGCGCCGGAAAGCCCGGTTGCGAGCGCGCTCAGAACCCAGGCGAACGCTCATTATGCCGATTTCGTTCGCGCGCCGGGTATGGAGCGTTTCGCGATCGATCGATTGGGACTGGGCGCCGAGGCCGCCGCGCGGTTCACGCGCAACATGGACGTGCAGACGCCGAGTGCGCTTATTTCCGCCAATGGGGTTGAGGCTTTGGTGTTCTTCGGCTGCATGGCGCACAATTGCGCGAACGCGGCGGGTGTTCTCGCCATCGACACGGCGACTGGCGATGTGTTCGCGGGCGTACGCGACGAGGCGGGCGAAGTGATCCTGAAGCCCAATGCGCGCCTGCAAATGCTGCTGACGCAGACCTCGCCGACCCAGTCATGGGCGGATCCGAGGCGCGGATCGTAAGGCCGCTGGCGCGAGTGACGGGGCTCGAACCCGCGACCTCCGGCGTGACAGGCCGGCGCTCTAACCGACTGAGCTACACCCGCGTGAGCGTGAAGGGGGGCAGATAGGCCAAGGCCCCAGCCCGGTCAAGCAAAGCGGCGCGCCGCTACCACCTCATGCATCCGCGACGACAAGGGCGCCGCTTTTGGGGCGCCACAAGCGGATAGGACCTGCTAGGAAGGGCCGCTTGGAGAAGCCAGGGAGACGGGTCCATGCGCGGGATCGGACGAATTCTAATCATTTTGCTGGTCGTGGTCGTGCTGGTTGGGGCTGCGGGCTTCTTCCTTCTGCCATCGACCGCCAGCCGGACGCAGACCTTCACGGTCGATCGCCCGCCGGCGAGCGTGTTCGCGCGCCTGGCTACGGCGCCTGAGGGCTTTGCGCTGGGCGAGGGCGTAACGCAGACCCGCATCGTCGAAGCGGCCAATAACCGCGTCGTGGCTGATTTGGCCTTCGCCGATGGCGGCACGGGCCGTGCGATCTACACCGTTGAGCCCGAAGGTCAGGGCTCGGAAGTGTCCGTGCGCATTGAGCAAAATCTGGGTTCGAATCCGCTTGATCGCGTCCAGGGGCTGACGGGCGGGGAAGTCGGCCCGATCATCGAAGCGGCGGCGACGGCGGTGACGACGGATTTGAACGTTCTGCCGGCGGCCGGTTTCGGCGGCCTGGCGTATGAAGTCGTGCTGGTCGAAGCCCGTCCGTTCTTCTATATCCAGAATTGCAGCCCGCAGGATGCGGCGGCGATCAAGGATGTGGTCGCGCAGAGCTTGTTGGCGATCCGCCCGATCATGGCGCGTCATCGCCTGCAGCAGGCCGGTCCGCCGATCGCGGTCGAGACGTCCTGGGACGATAATCAATATTGCTTCCAGATCGGCCTGCCATTCACCGGCACCCCGCCGCGCGTGCTCGCGGTCGGGACCGCTGGCCAGACGCCGGCCGGCGCGGCGATCCGCGTGCATTACACAGGCACCGAAGAGCAGGTGATCCCGACCTATGACCAGATGGAGGCGCTGATCGCGTCGGCGCGCCTCACGCAGGGTCGTTCGTTTGAGATCTACAACGATGACCCGACGGTGGATGGCGGCTCGGTCGATCGGGAAATCTACTACCTCGTGACAGGCGATACGGCGCGCTTGGCTCAGTTTGCGCCGTCAGCAGCGCCGGCGGCGGCCCCTGCCGCAACGCCAGCCGCCGCGCCCGCCGCGACCCCGGCTGCGGAAGCGCCGCCGACGCCTGCTGAAACGCCGGCGCCCGCGCCCGCGCAATAAAGGCCGAATTTGAAATGGGGAAGGGCTGCGGCGCACGCGTCGCGGCCCTTTCCTTTTGGCCGCACTTGCCGCACCGCGCGGGCGCGATTAGCGTCCGCCGCGCGCCGGACAGGCGCATAGCGGACGGCCCATGAGTTATCTCACCGAATATCTCCCGATCCTGATTTTCATCGCCGTCGCCGCGGCGCTTGGCGTGGGATTCATGCTCGCGGCCTGGGTGCTGGCGCCTAGCAACCCCGATCCGGAAAAAGTCTCCGCCTATGAGTGCGGCTTTAACGCGTTCGATGACGCGCGCATGAAATTCGATGTGCGCTTCTATCTCGTCTCCATCCTCTTCATCATCTTCGATCTGGAAGTCGCGTTCCTGTTTCCGCTGACGCTGTCGCTTGATGATGTCGGCGTGTTTGGATTCTGGTCGGTCATGGCGTTTCTTGGGGTGCTAACCGTCGGTTTTGTCTACGAATGGAAAAAGGGCGCGCTCGAATGGGAGTAGAGACTTCCTTTCCGCCCTCCGGCCAGGCCGCCCTGCGTGGCAATTACCCGGCGCGTGAGGACGATCCGTTCTTCACGGGCCTCTCGGACCAATTGGCCGATAAGGGCTTTCTGGTCGCCGCCGCGAACGATCTCATCACCTGGGCGCGCACAGGCTCGCTCATGTGGATGACGTTCGGCCTCGCCTGCTGCGCCGTGGAGATGATGCAGGCCGGCAATCCGCGTTATGACGTGGAGCGGTTCGGCTTCGCGCCGCGCGGTTCGCCCCGCCAGAGCGACGTCATGATCGTGGCTGGCACGCTGACCAACAAAATGGCCCCGGCGCTGCGCAAGGTTTACGACCAGATGCCCGAGCCGCGCTACGTGATCTCGA
>CADEEL010000042.1 GCA_902826335.1 uncultured Alphaproteobacteria bacterium | reverse complement strand
AACCGCTGCACACTTTTCCTGAAAGCGGTTTAGGTGACGGCGCGCCAATCGCCGAGCAACCGGTTCAGGGCGCCGGATTCGACCAGATCGGCCGCCGCCTCGATCTCCGGCGCGAAATAGCGGTCCGCGCCCCAATGGGGCGCGAAGGCCCGCACCGCCGCGTGCGCTTCGGCAAGCGCGGGGGACGTCGTCAGGGGCGCGTGAAAATCAAGCCCCTGCGCGGCGGCGAGGAGTTCGATGGCGATCACGCGCGCGGCGTTTGACGCGATATCGCCGGCCTTGCGGGCCGCGAACGTCGCCATCGAGACGTGATCTTCCTGATTGGCCGAGGTCGGGATCGAATCCACGCTGGCGGGATGGGCGAGCGTCTTATTTTCGCTGACCAGGGCCGCGGCCGTCACCTGGGCGATCATGAAGCCGGAATTGACGCCGCTATCGGCGACCAAAAAGGCTGGCAGGCCGCTCATTTTCGGATCGACCAGAAGCGCGATGCGCCGTTCACTCAGGGAGGCGACCTCACACACCGCCAGCGCCATCATATCCGCCGCGAACGCCACCGGCTCGGCGTGAAAATTGCCGCCGGAGAGGATGGCGCCATCGCCCGCGAAGACGAGCGGATTGTCGGTGGCGGCGTTGGCCTCGATGCATAGTTTCTTGGCGGCGTCGCGCAGCACATCCAGGCACGCGCCCATCACTTGCGGCTGGCAGCGCAGCGAATACGGATCCTGCACACGCTCGCACGCGATGTGCGATTGGCGAATGGAGCTGCCGGCGATCAAGGCGCGCAGCGCGGCAGCGACCTCGATTTGGCCGACTTGCCCGCGCGCGTCCTGGATGCGTGCATCGAAGGGCGCGTCCGAGCCCTTAATGGCGTCGACGCTCATCGCCCCGGCGACAAGCGCGGCGGCGAACACGTTGTCGGCCGCGAACAGCGCATCGAGCGCGAGCGCGGTTGAGACTTGCGTGCCATTGAGCAGCGCCAGCCCCTCCTTGGGGCCGAGCGCGAGCGGCGCAAGGCCCACGGCCGCGAGCGCGGCGGCGGCGTCCATCTCCATTTCGCCGATTTGCGCACGCCCGATGCCGAGAAACGCCGCCGCCGCCATATGCGCCAAGGGCGCGAGATCGCCCGAAGCGCCGACCGAACCTTGCGCGGGTAAAATCGGCGTCACATCTTTCTCAAGCAGCGCCAATAGGCGCGCCACGATTTCACCCCGTACGCCGGAATGGCCGCGCGCAAGCGAGATAACCTTCAAGATCAGCGCCAGCCGCGCCACACGCTTCGGTAAGGCGGCCCCCACCCCGCAGGCATGACTGAGAACAAGATTGCGCTGCAGATCGGCGAGTTTATCGGCGGGAATGCGCGTCGACGCCAGAAGACCAAAACCCGTATTGACGCCATAAACCGCCGCACCAGATTCCAGCGCGCGCGCGACAACGGCGGCGGATGCGTCTATTCGCGCCCAATCGTGATCGCGAAGCGACAGCGCGCGCGCGCCGGACCGGAGATCGCGCAAATCAGACAATGAAAACGGCGTCACGCGCGCGTCTCCAGCATCGGCAGATCGAGTTTGCATTGCCGCGCACAATCCGCCGCATCTTCATAGCCGGCGTCCGCGTGGCGCATGACGCCGGTGGCCGGATCGTTCCACAAGACGCGCGCGATACGCTTGGCGGCCGCCTCCGTGCCGTCGCACACAATGACGACGCCGGCATGCTGGGAAAAGCCCATGCCGACGCCGCCGCCATGATGGAACGACACCCAGGTCGCGCCGGACGCCGTGTTCAAGAGCGCGTTGAGCAGCGGCCAATCGCTGACCGCGTCCGAGCCATCCTTCATCGCTTCGGTTTCGCGATTGGGGCTAGCGACCGAGCCGGAATCCAGATGATCGCGGCCAATGACGATGGGGCCGATCTCGCCCTTGGCCACCATCTCGTTGAAGGCGAGGCCCAGGCGATCCCGCTGCCCCAGGCCAACCCAGCAGATGCGCGCGGGCAAGCCTTGGAACTTGATCCGCGCGGCCGCCATATCGAGCCAGCGATGCAGGCGCGCGTCATTTGGAATAAGCTCCTTCACCTTGGCGTCGGTGCGCGCGATATCGCCCGCATCGCCTGTTAACGCCGCCCAGCGGAACGGGCCGACGCCTCGGCAAAAGAGCGGGCGCACATAGGCCGGTACGAAACCGGGAAAATCGAACGCGTTTGTGACGCCCTCTTCAAACGCGACCTGGCGGATATTGTTGCCGTAATCGACGACGGGCACGCCCTGCTTGTGAAACGCCAGCATCGCCTCGACATGTCTGGCGATCGAGGCGCGCGCCGCCTTCGCCACTTCGCCGGGCGCGCTCTCGCGCTTGGCGATCCATTGCTCGACGCCCCAGCCGATCGGCAGATAGCCGTTCGCCGGATCATGCGCGGAGGTCTGATCGGTGACAGCGTCGGGCCGCACGCCGCGCTTGACGAGATCGGGCAAAATCTCCGCCGCGTTGCCAAGCAGGCCGATGGAGAGCGCCTTGTTTGTCGCCGCCGCATCGCTCAGGAGATTGAGGGCGTGGTGGAGATTTTCCGCGCGCACGTCGAGATAGCCCGTAGCCAGACGCTTCTCAATGCGATCGGCCTGGCATTCGATCGCTAGCATCGAGGCGCCGGCCATGGTCGCGGCCAAGGGCTGGGCGCCGCCCATGCCGCCAAGCCCCGCCGTCAAAATCCACTTGCCGGCCCAATCGCCGCCAAAATGCCGGCGGCCCATTTCCGCGAAGGTTTCGTACGTACCCTGAACAATGCCCTGGCTGCCGATATAAATCCAGGAGCCGGCCGTCATCTGGCCGTACATCATAAGGCCTTTGCGATCGAGCTCGTTGAAATGCTCCCAGGTGGCCCAGTGCGGAACCAGATTCGAATTGGCGATCAGCACGCGCGGCGCATCCACATGCGTTTTGAACACGCCGACGGGCTTGCCGGACTGCACGAGCAGCGTTTCATCCGCCTCAAGGCGACGGAGGACATCGACGATCTTATCGAAGCACTCCCAATTGCGCGCGGCGCGGCCGATGCCGCCATAGACGACTAGGTCCTGCGGATGCTCGGCCACGTCCGGATCGAGATTGTTCATCAGCATACGGAGCGCGGCTTCGGTCGCCCACGATTTGCAGCTGAGGTCGCGCCCACGCGGGGCGCGGACGATGCGTGAATTGCTGCGTGATCTGTCCACGTGTCAGTTCCTACTTCGTTGTAGCCGCGCCGGCGACAACACGCGCCTGAAGCAAATCGGCGCCGATCCAATAGGAAAGTTCGCCCGGCCCGTCGATGCGCCAGAGCGCGAAATCCGCGGCCTTCCCCACTTCAAGCGCGCCGATTTCGTCTTGAAGGCCGAGCGCGCGCGCCGCGTGCGTGGTGACGCCGGCCAAAGCCTCTTCCGGCGTCAGGCGAAACAGCGTGCAACCCATGTTCAGAACGGTCAGCAGCGAGGCGATGGGCGAGGTGCCTGGATTGCAATCGCTGGCCAGCGCCATCGGCACGCCGGCCGCGCGCAGCTTTTCCACCGGCGGCGCGCGCGTCTCGCGCAGCGTGTAGAAAGCGCCCGGCAACAGCACGGCGACCGTCCCGGCGCGCGCCAGCGCGGCAATCCCCTCATCGGACACATATTCAAGATGATCGGCCGAGAGCGCGCCATAGTTCGCCGCGAGCGCCGCGCCGCCGCAATCGCTCAATTGCTCGGCGTGCAGCTTGAGCGGAAGCCCCGCCGCGCGCGCCGCCGTAAAGACGGTCTCCACCTCATCCCTCGTGAACGCGATGGTTTCGCAAAAAGCATCGACGGCGTCGGCAAGGCCCTCGCGCGCGACGCGCGGGATCATCTCCTCGGCGACGAGGCGAACATAGGCGGCGCGATCGTGCTTGAACTCTGGCGCGAGCGCATGCAGCGCCAGAAAGGTCGTCCGAACACGGATATTGTGCGCTTCGCCAAGCCGGCGCGCAACGGCCAGCAGGCGCGCCTCCGTCTGCCAATCGAGGCCATAACCGGACTTGATCTCGATGGTCGTCACGCCCGAGGCCATGAGCGCTTCAAGGCGCCGCGCGGCCTGCGCGAACAGATCATCCGCGGACGCGGCGCGCGTGGCGGCCACGGTCGACGCGATGCCGCCGCCGGCGCGCGCGATCTCTTCATAGGTCGCCCCTTCCAGGCGCTGTTCAAACTCGCGCGCGCGATTGCCGGCGAACACAAGATGGGTGTGGCAATCCACGAGGCCGGGCGTGATCCAGGCGCGGCCCACGTCATGAATGTCTCGCGCGAGCGCCTCCGGCGCGCCGGGAAGGTCAGCGCGCGCGCCAACCCAGGCGATGCGCCCATCCTTCGCGGCGATCGCGCCATCCGGAATCGCACCGTAGCGGGCGCCCGCCATGGTCGCCAGCCGGGTATTGATCCAAATCGAATCCCACATGGGCCTCGCCTCGCGAATCCGAACCCTATACACGGAGGCCGAATAAGGAGCACGGGCCGATCCATGCCATCCGAGTGTAAATCCTGGACGTCGCTCGCCGATCTCTTGACGCCCGATCCGGGCGCGGCGATCGCGCTCCTTGGCGCGCCGCTGGCGGAAAAATCGCTGACGCCCGGGCGCTGCGATCTCGGGCCGCGCGTGTTTCGCCAGACGCTTCCCCGGTTCAGCGTCTATGATCTCGAAACGGAGACGGACCTCTCCGCCCTGCGCGTCCATGACGCGGGCGATCTCGATCTCAAGCTTCTCGATCCGGCCGCCGCCCTCGCGCCAATCAAGGAGCGTGTGCTGAGTCTGGCGCGGCCCGGGCGCCTCCTCACCGTCATCGGCGGCAACAACGCCATCACGCGCCCGGTCGCGCATGGGCTCGATCCGAGCCTCACCAGTCTCGGCGTTCTCACGCTCGATGCGCATTTCGATCTGCGCGACACCGATTGCGGGCTCAACAACGGCAATCCGATCCAGGCCCTGCTCGATGACGGACTCGCCGGCGATCGCATCGCGCAGATCGGGCTTGCGCCATTCGCCAACACCGCGCGCGCGCACAAGAAAGCGAAGGACGCGGGCGTCCATGTGATGAGCGCGCGCGATGTGCGCACGCACGGCCTCGCCGCGGTTGTTGGCGACGCGCTCGATCTCCTGAGCAAGAGATGCGGTCTCATCCTGGTCGATTTTGATATCGACGTTATTGATCGCGCGCATCTGCCGGGCGCGCCCGGCGCGCGGCCGGGCGGGCTTTCGCCACAGGACTTTTTCGACGCAGCGCGGCTCATTGGCGCGCATGCGAAAGTGGCCGCCGTCGATCTTACCGAATTCGATCCCAGCCTTGACGTCGCTGAGATTAGCGCGCTGACGGCGGGGCGCTGGTTTGCGGAGCTGCTCGCCGGCTTCGCGCGGCGCTGACCCCATGCTGACCATCGAGGATCTTACGTATCGCATCGAGGCGCGCGCATTGTTTAGCGGCGCCAGCGCGCGCATCGCGCGCGGCTGGAAAGTGGGCCTCATCGGGCGCAATGGCAGCGGCAAATCCACGCTGCTGCGCCTCATCCGCGAAGCGCACGAGCATCCAGAAGTGCGCCTGCGGGCCGGCGCGCGCATCGGCCATGTCGCGCAGGAGGCGCCGCCGAGCGCGCAGGCATTGATCGAGTTCGTGCTCGCCCAGGATGAGGAGCGCGCCGCGCTGCTCGCCGAAGCCGAGACCGCCGAGGACGGCGCCCGCATCGGCGACATCCATATGCGCCTCGCGGAAATCGGCGCGCATTCGGCCGAAGCGCGCGCGGCGGAAATCCTATCCGGGCTTGGCTTCGCGCAGAATGACCTTTACCGTCCGTGTGCGGAGTTTTCCGGCGGCTGGCGCATGCGCGCGGCGCTGGGGGGCGTTTTGTTCGCCGCCGCGGACCTTCTCCTGCTCGACGAGCCGACCAATTATCTCGACCTTGAGGGCGCCGCATGGCTCGAAGCGCATCTCAAGCGCTATCCGAATACTGTTCTGCTGGTCAGCCATGACCGCGACATGCTGGACCGCGCGGTCACGCATGTGCTCGCGCTCGACCAGGGCAAGCTCTCCTTGCACGCCGGCGGCTATAGCCAATATCTACGCAAGCGCGCCGAGCGCACGGCGCTGCTTGAATCCCAGCGCGCCAAACAGGATGCGCAACGCGCGCACTTGCAGGCATTCGTCGATCGCTTCCGGGCCAAGGCGTCCAAGGCGCGCCAGGCGCAAAGCCGCGTCAAGATGCTGGAGAGGATGCAGGACATCGTCGTGCCGCTGGAAGAGCGCACGACGCCCTTCCATTTCGAGGCGCCGGCCCATCTTGCTTCGCCGCTCGTCACGCTGGACGGCGCGGCGCTCGGCTATGACGGCGCCCAAATTCTGGGCCATGTGGAGCTGCGCGTCGATCAGGAAGATCGCATCGCCATCGTCGGCGCCAATGGGCAGGGAAAAACCACGCTGGTGAAATCCATCGCCGGCCTCCTGCCGCTCATTTCGGGCGCGCGCCGCGCGGCCAAAGCCTGCCGCATCGGTTATTTTTCCCAAGATCAACTGGACCGATTGCGCGCCGGGGAAAGCGTACTCGATCATGTGCGCGATCTTGCGCCCGCCGCCAGTCAGGCGCAGGTGCGCGGGCTCGCCGCGCAGATCGGCTTCGGGCACGAAAAAATTTCAACGAAGGTCGAGAAACTCTCCGGCGGTGAGAAAGTACGCCTGCTGCTTGGCCTCGTCGCGCTTGGCAAGCCGCACATCCTCATTCTCGACGAGCCGACCAGCCATTTGGACATCGACAGCCGCGAGGCGCTCATCTTCGCGCTCAACGATTATCAAGGCGCGGTGCTGCTGATCACGCACGACGTCTATCTCGCCGAAGCCTGCGCCGACCGGGTGTGGCTGGTGAAGGATGGCCGCGCCGCGCCTTACGAGGGCGATCTTGAGGATTACCGCGCCCTCGTGCTGGCCGCGGACCGCGCGCCGGGACCTCGTGTTGAACAGGCGCCCGCCCGCGCCGCTAAGGCGCCGGCCCCGCAAGCGCGCGTTTCGCTCACCGCGCTGGAAAAATCCCTGGCCGGCGCCGAGGCGCGCCTCGCCAACGCCGTGCGTGCGCTCGCCGCGCTCGATGCGGCGCTTGGCGCGCCAGACCTCGCGGCCGGCGATATTCCCGATCTCATGCGCCGACGCGCCGAGGCCGCGCGCGCGCATGACCAAGAGGAAGCGGCGTGGCTCGCCGCCTATGAGACGCTGGACGCGGCGCGGCGCGCGCGCCAAGCTTGAACGCGACGCCCGCGCAAGGAGCCCGCCGTGCTTGATCTCGTCATTCGCGGAGGAACCGTCGCCGATGGGACCGGCGCGCCATGCTATTCGGGCGACATCGCCATCGCGGGCGAACAGATTGTCGACGTCGGCAAGGTGACCACGCCGGCGCGGCGTGAGATCGACGCGGCGGGTCTCCTCGTTACGCCCGGCTTTGTCGACATCCACACACATTATGACGGCCAAGCGAGTTGGGACGGCGTTCTGGCGCCCTCCTCGCTGCACGGCGTCACCTCGCTGGTCATGGGCAATTGCGGCGTCGGTTTCGCGCCCGCGCGGCCGCACATGCATGACTGGCTGATCGCGCTGCTTGAGGGCGTTGAGGATATTCCGGGCGCGGCCCTCACCGAGGGGCTGAACTGGGATTGGGAGAGTTTCCCCGATTATCTCGATGCGCTGGATCGGCGCACCTACGCGGTTGATATCGGCGCGCAGATGCCGCATGCGGCGCTGCGCGCTTATGTGATGGGCGAGCGCGGCGGCGACAGCGCCAATGCGCCCCGCGATGACGAGATCGCCGCCATGCGCGCGCTGACGCGCGAAGCCATCGAGGCCGGCGCGCTTGGCTTCACCACGTCGCGAACTATCCAACATCGCTCACGCACGGGTGAAAACATCGGCACGCTCACCGCCGGCCGCGCCGAGCTGCTTGGCATTGTCGCGGCGCTGAAGGACGCGAACGCTGGCGTCGTGCAGCTCATCTCCGATACGTATCTCTCCGCCGACGAGGATTTCGCGACCAGCGAAATGGATTTGATCGTCGATCTCGCGCGCGCGTGCGGGCGCTCGCTTTCGTTCACCGTGCAGCAGCCCGATCACGCCAAGGATCGCTGGCGTACACTATTCGCGCGCATCGCGGCCGCCCAAGCTGGGGGCCTTTCCATCCAGGCGCAAGTCGCGCCGCGGCCGATCGGGATCGTGCTGGGCCATGCCGCGACGATCAATCCGTTCATCCTGTGCCCTTCCTATCGCGCGATCCGCGAGGCGCCGCTGGCGGCGCGCATCGCCGCTCTGCGTGATCCCGTGCGCAAGGCCGCGATCCTCGCAGAACACGCACCGATCGAAGCGCCGGAATTCCTGGGCCTGGTGACGCGCGGCTTCACGCGCATGTTCCCCCTCACCGATCCCATCGATTACGAACCGGCGGCGAGCGCGTCGGTGCAAGCCGAGGCGCGCGCGGCCGGGCGCGACGCCGCCGCGTACGTCTACGATCTTCTCCTGGAGCGCGAAGGCCGCACCCTGCTCTACATGCCGCTGATCAATTATGCGCGCGGCGATCTCAATGACGTGCATGCGATGATGAGCGGCCCGCACGTGCTCTATGGCCTCTCCGATGGCGGCGCCCATTGCAATACGATCTGCGATGCAAGCTTCCCGACCACGACGCTAGCGCTCTGGTCCAAGGGCAACAAGGCGGGACTCACAATTCCGCTCGAAACACTGGTGCATGGGCTTACGCAGAAGAACGCCGCGCATGTCGGCTGGCTGGATCGCGGCGTGATCGCGCCGGGCTATCTCGCAGACCTCAACCTCATCGAGATGGACAAGCTCGCACTCAATCCGCCCACTTTGGTCGCGGACTTGCCGGCCGGAGGGTCACGCCTGATGCAGACCTCACCCGGCTATGCGGCAACGCTGAAGCGTGGGCGCGTGACGTTTGACCGCTCCACGCACACCGGCGAGGCGCCCGGCCGCCTGATGCGGGGGCGCCAAGCGCGCAATGACGCACACGTGTGATGGCGAAGCTGGAAAATGAAGATGGAGCGGGCGAGGGGAATTGAACCCCTGACATTCAGCTTGGGAAGCTGACGTTCTACCTCTGAACTACGCCCGCAATCCGTTGATCTTTCAGTGTTTTATTTTCGCCCGTCTGACATCTGTTGTGCTGCGTGTTGTACACCTGTTCAGCCATCGTTCCTTTTTTTGGTTCGCAGCGCAAGAACCTGCCCGGTATCGACATATTGGCGGGCGACAGTTGTTTCCCCCCGCCAACCCATCTCGCGTTGAAAGCGCGGATCGTCAAGCACGGCGGCGACCTTCTCGGTCGCGGTTACACCGGGCAGATCGTGGAGTCGCTTGCGCTCTGCGCCGGCGGCCGCGCGCTTAATTTCAGACAAGCATAGGGCGTTCATGGCACGACCTCGGCGGGCGCCGATTTCGGCGCGTGCGACGTCGTACGCGTCATGCAACAGCGCAAACGCGTTATCTCGCAGCATGATAGGATCGCCCGCGCGGCCCATCTAGCGCCGCAACGCGACTAGAGCATTTCCCGATTTGAAAGAATCGAAAGGGATTCGTGGAACGGGCGAAGCAGTTGATTCTCCTCTCGTCAAGCGCCGGGGGCGAGGACGATGGCTTATTTGAAGGATTTGCGGAGCCGTCTGAGTGCGTCGGCGCAGAAGGACTGATGGAGACGCAGCCAAGCGAAGGTGTTCGAAGTCGATCCGTCTACCGCAGTGAAGTGGGTGGCGGAGTTCCGCGCCGAAGGCCGCACGACGCCGAAGGCGCATCGCGGCGGGCGCCGATCGGGGCCTGACGCGCATGTCGAGTGGCTCAAAGCGCGCGTTGCGGCGAAATCCGACATCGCTCTTCTGGAATTGTGCGCCGAGCTTGCCGGGTGCAGCGTCTCCACCAGCAAGAGCGCATTGTCGCGGTTCTTCAAACGCATCGACTTCAGGTTCAAAAAAAGCGTGCTGGCCTGCGCGCAGGATCGTCAGGAAACGGCCGCCGCGCGCGCAGCGTGACGAAGCGGTTAAAGGCAGCTCGACTTGAAAAAAAACGTCTTTCGATGAAACCGGCTGCGCCACGAACATGGCGCGCACCCGCGGCCGCCGCCCACGGAACCAGAGGCTCAATGGCCAGGTTCCGCACGGCCATTGGAAGATGGCGACGTTCACCGCCGGCCTTCGCGTCGATGGCTTGACCGCGCCGATGACGCTCGACGGGGCGATGAACGACGATTGGTTCAAGGCCTATGTCGAGCAGGCGCTCGTCCCGACGCTTTCGCCCGGCGACATCGTGGTGATGGACAATCTGAGCTCGCACAAGGGCCAGGACGTGCGCGCCGTCATCGAAGCGCCCGGATCGTAATCATAGAGAATTTTTTGTTCTCGAAATTGCCATTGGGTCTCGTCCTGGGAATGGGAGCGGGACTTACCTGACAAAAAAACGACGACGCTAAATGTGTGATTTCAGATGGATATCCGACTGAAATCGCACAGTTAGGCCTCGCCGCGCGTGACCTTGGTCTTCACCACATCCACAAAGCGTTCCGCCGCCGCGACCAGCGGGCGCACATGGGCGTCATCCAGGGCATCGCCCTCCCCGTCATCGATCTGCTCGACCGTGCGGTGCCCGCGGGCCAGATCGCGCGCCAAGCCGTGATCATCGCCAATCAGCAGCGTGATGCGCTCCAACGTCGCCTCGAACTTGTCGCCCACGCCCTCGCCCGCATACATAAGCAGGCCGCGCGCCGCCGCCAGCATGCCCATATAAGCCGCGCATCCGGCCAGCCCGAAACGCTGGACATCCAGCATGGTTCGGCCATCCTCGGCGTGCAGTTCAGCCTGGTGCAGCAACTGCGCGACCGCGCGTTTCGACGGCCGTTCGCCGTTTCCGGCGCGCGGCGAAAGCGAGGAATGAATGTCAGCCATGCGCGGCAGCATAACAGATTCGCGCGGCCTTGCGCGGGTGCGTGCGATGCGCAAGCGAGAAAAAGCGCAGTGCGCCGCGCTTTTCGCGCGCGTGTGGCGTGAAACATTTCCCGATCAGCCGCGCGTCATCGATGTCGATGCGTTCACGCGCGACACGCACGGCGAACTTGTTCTGGTTTGTGAACGAGACGGGCGCATCATCGGCTTCGCCGGCCTTTACGCCCAGGACTCCTTCCTTCATCACCTTTATGTCGATCCCATGTTTCACGGCCAGGGCGCGGGCCGCGCGCTCGTTTACGCCGCCATGGCGCATGCGCGAGAAAAAATTTCTCTCAAATGCCAATTGGGCAATGCGCGCGCGCTCGCCTTCTATGCGCGCCTCGGCTTCACCCGCGGCGCGGAAGGCGAAGACGGCGCTGGCCGCTGGGTGCGCATGCACGCACCGCCCACGTCGTCTTAGCCGTTGACGAACTTCGCTTCGTCGAGGCCGAACTCACGCAGCTTGCGATAGAGCGTCGACCGCCCGATGCCGAGGCGGCGGGCGATCTCGCTCATATGCCCGGCATAATGTTCAATCGCGAGCTCGATGAGATCGCGCTCGATGAGTTCGAGCGTGCGCAGATGGCCGCCATCGTCAAAGATGCGCAGGTTGGGCGTAGCATCGACCGTCTGAGCCGCGGCCAACGCATTGGCGAGTTGCGGCGCGAACGCATCATTGGCCGCTATGAGCGGCGCGCGCGCCGGCGCATCGTTGGCCGGCGGCGCGATCGGCGCAAAGCCGCTCAATTGAGGGAAATCCTCGGGCCGGAGCCACTCGCCCTCGCACAGGATGACGGCGCGAAACACCGCATTTTCCAATTGGCGCACATTGCCGGGCCAGTCGAACGCCTCAATCAGCGCCATGGTCTCGCCCGCGCAGCCACGCACGGCGCGGCCCTCTTCGGCGTTGAAGCGCGCGATGAAGCGCGCGACGAGGCCGGGAATATCTTCCCGCCGATTGCGCAGCGGCGGCGCCTCGATCGGATAGACATTGAGGCGATAATAGAGATCCTCGCGGAAACGGCCGGCTTCAACCAGCTTGGCGAGATCCTTGTTGGTCGCGGAAATGATGCGCACATCGACCTTGACCGGCCGCTTGGCGCCGACAGGATCGACTTCGCTTTCCTGCAGCACACGCAGCAGCTTCACCTGCGCATCGAGCGGCAATTCGCCCACTTCGTCGAGAAACAGCGTGCCGCCATTGGCTTCAACGAACTTGCCGGCGTGATTATCGCTGGCGCCCGTGAAGGCGCCTTTCACATGGCCGAACAGAATGCTCTCGACCAGGTTTTCAGGGATCGCGCCGCAATTGACCGTGATGAAGGGTCGCCCCGCGCGCTCGCCCGCGCCCTGGATGGCGCGCGCCAGCAATTCCTTGCCAACGCCGGATTCCCCGGTGATGAGCACGGGAATGGTCGATTTCGCGGCGCGCTGCCCGAGGCGCACGACCGGACCCATGGCGGGCGCGGCGGCGACCATGTCCTCAAAGCCCAGCTGGTTGTGCGCCTTCTTCTTGAGGCGCACCACTTCGGTCTTGAGATTGGAGAGATCGAGCGCGTTGCGGATGGAGACGAGAATACGCTCAGGGCTCGCTGGCTTGACGAAGAAATCGCACGCGCCCGCCTGCATCGCCTGCACGACCGTGTCGATGCCGCCCGAGGCGGTGAGCACGATGCACGCCAGATCGGCGCGCCGCATGCGAATTTCGCGCAGCGCTTCCTGGCCGGTCATGCCGGGCATGACGAGATCGAGCAGCACAAGATCGATATCGGCGTGACGCTCGACGGCTTCCACCGCCGCAAGCCCGTCAGCGGCCGTGCGCGTGGCGAAGCCCTGGCGCTCGACAGCGGCTTGCAACAGCCGGCGCTGCGCCGGATCGTCGTCAACGATCAGGATCGTCTTCATGGGCCCACCAAATGGTTGCGCGCCTCTAAACCGGGCCCGCTTCAAGGGGCACTTTAGGCGCCAGATGTTCAGGTCGCGTTAAAATGGCACAATCAAATGCGATTGCTCTTGGTGAATGAAAGCTTACATCCATAATTCGATGATTATCGCGTTGAGGTTCGCGCCCCCCTTTCCGGGAGGTAATAGGGAAATCCCTATTATCCCTATACGGACAGTCAAGTCGTGACTGACGCTCACGATCCCGAGCGCGACCGCCTGAGCGCGCGCCTCGGCCGTGTCGCGCATGTCGGCGCGCAGATCGGCGGAGCGGCGGCGGCCTATGGCTCGGCGCGCCTCTTCGGCGGCGATGACGCGGCGATCGCCAAGGCGGTGAAGGATGCGCTGGGCCGCTCCAAGGGGCCGTTGATGAAGGTGGCGCAGCTGCTGGCCACCATCCCCGATCTTCTCCCCGCCGCCTACGCCGAGGAGTTTCGCAAGCTGCAATCGCACGCCCCGGCCATGGGCTGGCCGTTCGTGGCGCGGCGCATGCGCGCCGAGCTTGGCGTCGATTGGCGGACGAAGTTTTATGAATTTGAGCGCGAAGCCGCGCATGCGGCTTCGCTCGGCCAAGTGCACCGCGCCGTGGCGGACGATGGGCGCGCGCTCGCCTGCAAGCTCCAATATCCGGATATGGCCAGCGCCGTTGAGGCCGATCTCGGCCAATTGCGCGCGCTTCTGACCCTCTTCAAGCGCATGGACAACACCATCGATTCCACCGAGGCGATCGAGGAAGTCAGTGCGCGCCTGCGCGAGGAATTGGATTACGATCGCGAAGTCAAACACATGAGGCTGTTCGCGCGCGTGCTGGCGGATTTGCCCGCGCGTGTGCCAGAGCCGTTCGCACCGCTGTGCACCAAGCGCCTCATCACCATGACCTGGCTGTCCGGCGAAGGGCTGCTCGCCTACAAGGAAGCCGACCAGGATACGCGCAACCGCATCGCGGCGCTGTTGTTCTCCGTGTGGTGGCGCCCGATGATGCGCTATGGAATCATTCATGGCGATCCGCATCTCGGCAATTATTCGTTCACGGACGATGCCGGCGCGCTCAATCTCATCGATTTCGGCTGCGTGCGCATTTTCCCGCCGCGCTTCGTGGCCGGCGTCGTCAACCTGCAGCGCGCGCTCAAGGCCGATGACATGGAGGGCGTCGCGGCCGCTTACGAGGGCTGGGGCTTCAGGAATCTCAACAAGGACCTCATCGAGGCGCTGACCATCTGGGCGCGCTTCATCTATGGGCCGATCATCGATGACCGGGTGCGCAGCGTGGCCGATGGCGTCGCGCCCAATGAATATGGGCGGCGTGAACTAGGCGAAGTGCGCCGGCGCATCCGCGCGCTGGGCCCCGTGCTCATCCCGCGCGAATTCGTATTCATGGACCGCGCGGCCTTGGGCCTCGGCGCGGCCTTTCTGCACTTGCGCGCGGAGCTCAACTTCACACGCCTCTTTGAAGACTCGATCGCCGATTTCGATATCGACGCGCTGGCCGCGCGGCAGCGTGAGGCGCTTGCGGATGTCGGCCTCGGCGGCGCCTTATGCGAATCGTCTTAGGCCGCGTCCGCTAAGAAATATTCGTCATTCCGGGGTGGCCGTCGGGCCGAACCCGGAACCCAGGGGCGAACGCACAGCGCCTTGACATCGCCTGGGTTCCGGGTTCGCACGTCCCGTGCATCCCGGAATGACGAAGCGGCGGACGCGCTTGTCGGCCCGCGCGCGCCGGTGCAAAACTAACGCCCATGAAACGCATCCTAATCGGGCTTGGCGTGCTTGTCGCGCTGATCGGCGCGGCCGCCGCGGCGCTTTACTTTTTCTTTCCCACCGAGGCCTTGCGCGCGCAGATCGAGCGGCAGGTGGAAGCCGAGACGGAGCGCGATCTCTCGCTCGAAAGCGTGCGCTTGACGTTCTGGCCGGCGCTGGGGCTGGCCGCCAACAATCTCACGCTCTCCAACCCACGCGGCTTTACCGGCGAGCCCTTCTTGCGCGCCGAGCGCGCCGTCTTCCAAGTCGCGCTCATGCCGCTCCTCAGCGGGCAAGTTCGAGTCGATCGCATTCGCCTCGATGCGCCGGCGTTGGCGCTCTCCGTCAACGCCGCGGGCGCGCCGAACTGGGCGTTTCCCACGCGCCCCGATCAACAGCCGATCGATGCGCTGCGCGTCGATGAATTGCGCATCGAGAATGGCCGCCTGAGTTTCCAGGGCGCGCAAGGCGAGCCCCTCGTGTTCGAGGATATTGATGCGCGCGCCGCGCTCACTTCGCTCGATCAGCCCGCGCGGATCGAAGGCGCGCTCACGCATCGCGCGCAGCGCCTTGAAGCCGAGGCCACGTTCGCGCGCCCGCGCGCCCTGCTGCAGCAGGGTGAGACGCCGCTCACCGCGCATGTCGAAGGCGCGCCGCTCAGCGCTGATCTCAACGGCGCCTTCAATGCGGCGACCGGCGCGCTCAGCGGCGAACTCACCGCGCGCGGCCAAAGCCTGCGGGACGTGATGGCCTGGCTCGGCGCACCGCTTGGCGAGGGCGCCGGTTTCGCCGCCTACGAAGCGCACGGAACTCTCGCCGCGCGCGGCGCGCATGAGGGAACGCCAACGACGGTTGCGCTCACCCGCGCGCGCTTCGCGCTCGACGCCATCCGCGCCACCGGCGATGTGACGCTCACCTTTTCCGAGGCAGGCCGCGCGCGCGCCGCCGGCGCGCTCTCCATCCCCACGCTCAACATCAACCCCTACCTCACGCCGCCGGCGGCCGGCGCGCAGCAAGGCGTCAATGCGCAAGCCGCCTGGCCGACGACGCCAATCGATCTCGCGGGCCTCCGCGCCGCCGACGCCGATCTCAATCTCACCATTCAGACGCTGACGTTTCAGCGCATGAGCTTCACCAATGCGCGCATGGCGTTGGCGATCGCCAATGGCGTGGCGGACGCCAATCTCACGCAGATCTCGCTTTATGGCGGCGCTGGGCGCGCGCGCCTCACCGCGCATGCCGAGGGAAACCGCATCGTCACCGTGCTCGACGCGGACAATATCCAGGCCGAGCCGTTGCTGCGCGACGCGATCGGCTTTGACCGCATTGTCGGGCGCGGGCGGCTGCAAGCGTCACTTTCCGGCCAGGGCGGCACGCAAGCCGCGCTCATGCGCTCGCTCTCGGGCGCGGCGTCGTTCCGTTTCAATGACGGGCAATGGAAGGGCGTCAATCTCGCGCAAGTGGCGCGCACCATCCAATCGGCGATGACCGGCGCGGCGCGCGGCGCGGGCGGCGCGACCGATTTCGCCGAACTCTCCGCCACATTCCGCGTCGCAAATGGCGCGGCCGTCACGCAGGATCTGCGCCTGCTCAATCCTTATGCGCGCCTCGAAGGCCAAGGCCTCATCGATATCGGCGCACAGACGATCGACATGCGCGTGACGCCGCGCGCCGTGAACACAATTCAGGGCCAGGGCGGGGCCGCCGATATCGGCGGCATCGGCGTGCCGTTCCGCGCGCACGGGCCCTGGAGCCGCGTTCAGTTCGGCCTGGCGCTCGGCGACGCGGTGCAGAACCAGTTGCGCGAACGCATGCGCGCGGCGCTGGCTGGCCAATCGGGAACGCCGTCTCCAGCGGCGCCATCAACGCCGTCTACGCCGAGCGCGCCGCAGGCGCCGCGCCTGCCCGATCTTGGCGGGCTGATTCCGCGGGGGAATTGATCAGCGCTCGGATTTTCTGATCACGAGCTTCAAGCCCGACCAGACCGCGTCTATGGCGCACACTTTCACGTCCACATAGCCCATAGGCAGCGCCAGCGCGCGGATCACATCCTCGGTGATGTCCGTCTCAACCTTCGCGGCCTTTTTTGGCCACGACACCCAGATCATGCCGTCCGGCGCCAGAAGTGGGCGCAGCTTAGTGAGATCCGCCTCCAGTTTGGCGGCGCGCACATGGAAGAGATGCGCCCCGGCGAGGCCCTTCGCCGGCCGCGCGACATAGGCGGGCGTGACGGTTTGCTCAATCTCGGCGCGCACGCTGGGCGGCGTCCCGACCGCCCACAACGGCGCGCCCGTCTTGAAGCCCAGCTTCTTGCCAAGCGGCGTTCCAGAGTAGCCGGCCGGCATTGTCAGCGCAGCTCGACCAAAGGCGCGCCGGAACTCAATTCAATGACGATATCCGGCAACGCCTCCTTGAAACGCGTCAGCAATCGCTGATTGGAGCAATTGCCGAGGCGCACCCACACGACTTGGGGCCCGGACGCTCGCCGCGCCGCACCGCTAAAATCCTCGTCCTTGGAAATGATGGTCGCGCCGAGATTTGCGGCGGCGTTCCAGATGTCACGATCCGCCGCGAACTCAAGTTCCAAGTCGCGCACATGAAGGGCCTCATGACCCGCCAGGTTCAACAACGCGGCGAGCGCGCGCGGCAATTGCTGATCGATCAGGAATTTCACTCAGCCGCCACAAGCACCGGATGGCTGACGGCTTCGGCGCCATAGGCCAAGGCGGCCGCAATGTCCTCGGCCTCCAATTCGCTGAAGTCGGCCAATATCTCCGCGGGCGTCATGCCGCCGGCGAGCATCTCCAATATGTCCATCACACGGATGCGCATGCCGCGTATGCAGGGGCGCCCACCGCACTGGGCCGGGTTTATCGTGATCCGTGCCAGCAAATCGCTCATGATCGCGAACTTCTCATGCGGCGATCCTGGCGCCAATACCAACCCTTGCCCCCGGGCCCTCCATCCGCTATCAGCCCCCGCTTCCCCATCGCCAGCCTGCCAGAGCCGCCGCCATGAAGTCCGAAGGCCATCCGAATTACCATTTCATCGACGTCCACATGACGGACGGCACGGTGTTCAAGACCCGCTCGACCTTCGGCAAGGAGGGCGACGCCATCCATCTGGACATCGATTCCAAGTCTCATCCGGCCTGGACGGGCGGCTCGGCCCAGATGATGGATCGCGGCGGGCGCGTGTCGCGCTTCAATGACAAGTTCGGCTCGTTCCTGAAAAAGTAGCCCTCAGGCTTCGGCGAACGCCGCCGCCAGGCGCGCCATCCGGTCATTCACATCGTCGCGCCGCGCGATCGGCGATTCGTACATTTCGGCATCCAACCGCATGACCCGCTCATAGAGCGCCGCGCCCCGCGCGCCGAGCGCCTGCAGCGCCTCGGGCACCTCATCGGCGCCCGCGAACGAGTCGACCCCGGCGGGCGCGCGCGCCGCCAAGCGGTATTTATCGTGCGCCGCCTCGCCCAGCGCCATCTCCCCATCGCGCAGCGCGCGCTGCACCAGGAGCCAGGAGGCGAGCTGCATGAGGCGCGTGGTCAGGCGCAGGCTCTCCCCGGCATAGGCGAGCGCGCCGAGCCGCGAGAGCCGCTTGGCCGCCGCGCGGCCGGGCCCATCGAGATAGGCGGCCGTCTCATCGACAAGCGCCATGCCTTCCTTGAACGTCCGCTCGAACACTTCCGAGCGGGCGAAATCGAGAATGCGCTGCGCCTGAGGCGCCGGGGCGGGTCTGAAACTCATAATGGGGCGCGGCCTCGCAAATCGCGGGCCGCCGGACGCGGCGGGCTCATCAGGGCTCCCGCGACGCAGCGCCCGCGCCGCGATTGGTAAACAGGGACTCGGCCACATTCCGCTGCGCTTCCTTGGCCTCGATGGCGCGGCGGCACTGGGCGATCTCCTCGTTCAAGGCGGCGATCCGCGCCTCCAATTCGTCGATGGACATGAGCTCCATCGGACGTGGTTTTTTCAATTGGGGCGCGAAGGGATCATCATCGAACATGGCGCTGGCTCCCGCTTCACTTTACCGTCGCGCAGTCCATTGCGCGAGGGAAATGACGTGGCGGATATGATGCGCGCGGTCGCACACGAAGGCGGCGGACCGTTAAGGATTGCGATGCTCCCCCGCCCTGAACCGGGGCCAGGCGAAGTGCTGCTGCGCGTGGCGGGGGCCGGCGTCAACCGCCCCGATTTGATCCAGCGCGCGGGATTGTACCCGCCCCCGCCCGGCGCGCCGCAGACCATGGGGCTCGAAGCTTCAGGTGAGATCGCCGCGCTCGGACCTGGCGTGACGCGCTGGCGTGTGGGCGAGGCGGTGTGCGCTCTGCTGCCCGGCGGGGGCTACGCCGAATATGCAGCGGCGCCGGAAGGCTCGGTCCTGCCCATTCCAGCCGGGCTCTCGTTGGTTGAGGCCGCCGCCTTGCCCGAGACGGTGTTCACCGTCTGGGCCAATGTGTTCGAGGCCGGCGCGCTTGCGCGCGGCGAGACGTTCCTGGTGCATGGCGGCGCCTCCGGCATTGGGACGATTGCGATCCAGATGGCCGCCGCCGCCGGCGCGACCGTGTACGCAACAGCCGGCGATGCGGCCAAGGTCGCGCTGTGCGAACGGCTCGGCGCGGCGCGCGCGATCAATTACAAGAGCGAGGATTTCGCGGAGATCGTCGGCGAGTTCGGCGGCGTCGATGTGATCCTCGACATGGTCGGCGCGCCTTATCTGCAGAAGAATCTGGACATTCTACGCCCGCGCGGCCGCCTTGTTTACATCGCCCTTCTGCAAGGGGCGCGCGGCGAGATCGATCTCATGCGCGTGATGCTGAAACGGTTGACCATCACCGGCTCGACGCTGCGCGCGCGGCCGATTGAAGAAAAGGCCCGCCTCGCGCGCGAAGTCGAACGTGTCGTGTGGCCCTGGATCGCGGCGGGGCAAGTCAAGCCGATTATCGATTCCACCTTTCCGCTCGAAGACGCCGAGGCTGCGCAGGCGCGCATGCAGGCCGGCGCGCATGCGGGGAAAATCGTGCTGACGGTTGGGTGATGGTCGCGCGTCGGCAGACGCGCCTCATCGTCCGCGCCAAGCCTGGCTTTCGCGGACACGCTGCATTTTCTCTTCCAACTTCCAC
>CADEEL010000041.1 GCA_902826335.1 uncultured Alphaproteobacteria bacterium | reverse complement strand
ACAGGCTCAGCGCGACGTGGTGATATTTGCGCTGGTAGCATTGCGTGGATCACACGCTAACCGTCGCGCTGAGCATGCCCTGAGCTTGGCGAAGGGCTTGTCGAAGCGCGGGCGGCGAGCGTCACTATCGTCCCCCGGTTTGGTGAGGCTCTTTCCCACATCCCGCGCGCTCACGCGCCGCGCCACAGGCGCTCAAACTGCGCTGGCGCCGGAGCCCGGAGCCCAGCGGCTGACGCGGCATCTTCTGATCCCCTGGGTTCCGACTCTCGCTTCGCTCGGCCGGAATGACGACACTGAGATTCAATTCGTTGGGATTGTTGAAGCGTGGAGAATTAAGGCCCCACGCGTGGACCGCGCTCATCATCCTGCTCCGCTGCAATCGCTTCCCCTGGATTGATCGCGCGTCGCATTCCCACGCCCGCACGCTTTAGCCCGGCGGCACACGCCCCTCGGGCGTCAGATGATCGATCGCCTGTGGCAGAAACGCCGCGAGCTGGCGCGACAATTCTTCAGGCGTCATGCCCACCCGTCCGGCCATTTCCGCCAACGTGCCGGACCCGAACAGCGCCTGCAGCCGCTCGGCCGTGATCGGCTGATTGGCCCCGCGCGCCACCCAGGACCGCGCGATTTCACCCAGCCCGCCCGTCTCCATCTGGCGTACGATGCCCGCGACGCCCCCTTGGCGCTCGATCAGCGAGCCCACCACGCCCGCGAGCCCCGCGCCGACCGCGCCGCCGATCAACCCATCCAACAACCCCATACCGCGCCTCCACTCAAATCCAACTTCGCCTCCGAGGTTAGCGGCCCGGCCTCGCCCGCGCCACTGCGGGAGGTGAGGCCGCCGGCGCATCCCTCAATCGGGGGCGGGCGCTGGCGAACCGCGCCCGGGGTCATTATGGTCCGCTCCGCTGGCGGACGGCCGCCCACCTGACCACCCTCTCATTCACCAAGCGGCCGAGGCCCCGTGCGCACTTATCTCGAATTCGAAAAATCCATCGCTGAGATCGAGATGAAGATCGAGGAGCTTTCGGCGCTCGTGGAGACGTCCGAAGCCGAGACCATGTCGGTCGAGCTGACCAAGCTGAAGACCAAGGCGCAAAAGCAGCTCGAGGATTTGTACGGCAAGCTCGATCCCTGGATGAAAACCCAGGTCGCGCGCCATCCCGAGCGGCCGCGCTATCGCGAATACGTGGCCGCGCTCGTCACCGATTATTCCGAACTCGCCGGGGATCGCACCTTCGCCGAAGACCCCGCCATTCTCGGCGGGCTCGGTAAATTTCTGGGCCGGCCGTGCGTCGTCATCGGCCATGAAAAGGGCCGCACAACACAGGAGCGCCTCAAGCACAATTTCGGCATGGCGCGCCCGGAAGGCTATCGCAAAGCCATCCGCATCATGGATCTGGCGGACAAGTTCGGCCTGCCTGTCGTTTCGCTGGTTGACACGGCCGGCGCCTATCCCGGCATCGGCGCCGAGGAACGCGGCCAGGCCGAAGCCATCGCCCGCTCGACCGAGCGTTGCCTGACGCTCGGCGTGCCGATGGTGAGCGTCATTGTCGGCGAAGGCGGATCGGGCGGCGCGGTCGCGCTCGCCTCGGGCAACACCGTGCTGATGCTCGAACACGCGATCTATACTGTGATCACGCCGGAAGGCGCGGCCTCGATCCTGTGGCGCGATGCGGGGCGCGCCAAGGAAGCCGCCATCGCCATGAAAATCACCGCGCAGGATTTGCTGGCATTGGGCGTCATCGACGGAATCATCGAGGAGCCGATGGGCGGCGCCCATCGCGCGCCGGAACGGGCCGTGGCCAGCGTCGGCGCCGCGATCGCCGCCGCGCTGGACGCGCTCGACGGCAAGGATGCGCAGACCATCCGCGCGCATCGGCGCGAGCGTTTCTACAAAATCGGCCGCATCCAGGAAGCCGCGCCAAAGCCAGCCGCGAAAAAGCGCTAATACCTTATGGCGCGCGCGAAGGCGCGCACATCGGCGGTGAACAGGTCCGGCGCCTCCATCGCCGCGAAATGCCCGCCGCGATCAATGTCGGACCAGTGCACGATGTTGTACATGCGCGCGGCGAAGGAACGCGGCGGCGTCTTGTAAACCGGCTCGTTTATAAAGTTCGCGACGCCGATCGGCTTCGCAACGCGCGTGCCAACCGGAAGAAAGAGCCCGCCCTCCTCGATGCGCGCGCGATAGTACCAAACGCTTGTCGCCATCGAATTGGTGACCAGATAGATCATGATGTTGGTGAGCAGCTGATCCTTCGTATAGGCGGCCTCCAAGCCGCCGCCGCGCAGATCGCTCCAGCCATGGAATTTCTCCAGGATCCAGGCGGCCGCGCCCACCGGCGAATCCATCAGCGCCATGGCCAGCGTCTGCGGCTTGGTCGCCTGCTGCTGAAAATACCCGCCCTCCAGCTGAAACATGAATTGAAACGTCTGCGCCCAGCTTTTCTCCTCATCCGTCTCGGGCTGCATATCGGCGGTGCGCAGCGCGACCATGTTGAGATGCGCGCCCACACACGCTTCATGATCAAGCGCGAGAAAGGAGGACACCATGCTCCCCCAATCGCCGCCCTGCGCGAGATAGCGCGGATAGCCGAGCGCGCGCATCAATTGGTCAAACAACGCCGCCGTGGCGCGCTGGCCAAGCGGCTTATCCGGCTTGCTGGAAAAGCCATAACCGGGCAGCGAAGGAACGACGACGTCGAATGCGTCCGCGCTTGAACCGCCGAAGCGCGAGGGAAACGCCAGCTTCTCGATCACACCCCAGAATTCGTAATGCGAGCCCGGCCAACCGTGCGAGAGAATGAGTGGACGGGCGCCGCCCGCCTCGCCCACCACATGCACGCAGTGAAGGTCCAGCCCGTCGATCGTCACCAGACATTGCGGAAAACGATTAAGCTCAGCCTCCGCCGCGCGCCAATCATAAGTGGACAGCCAATACGCGCAAAAATCCTTGAAATAGGCGGTGTTCACGCCGCGCAGCCATTGATCGCCCTCATCGCTGGGCGCGGGAAACCACGGGAATGCCGCGACGCGCGCACGGATCGCGTCGATGTTGGCTTGCGGGATGTTGATGTGGAAGGACGCGGGCGTCGCCATGACGTCTCCTTGAAAAGGCGCTTATCGCGCGCGCGACGCTGCGTCCGTCAAGCGCGCCGTTCGAAGAGCAGGCGCGCGCCCAGCCCGATGAGCGCCGCGCCCACAAGCCCCTCAATCCAGCGCATCAACGGCGAGGCGCCCAGCACGCGCCCGGCGCGCGCGGAAGAGACCGCAACGAATGAAAGCCACGCCGCGCCCAACGCGTAATGCACGCCGATCAGCAGCACCGCCCGCGCCGGCGCATCAGGCCCCGCCGGCAGGAATTGCGGCAGCGCCGCGAGATAAAACAGAGCGACCTTTGGATTGAGCGCGTTGGTGAGAAGGCCCTGCCGGAATGGCGCGCCGAGCGCGGCCCTGCCTGGTTCATCCGGTTTCGGACGAATTGCGCCCGCGATCATCTGACCACCGATCCAGGCGAGATAGAGCGCCCCGGCGATCTTCACCAGGTTGTAGATCAATGGCGACGCCGCCAAGATCGCCATGAAGCCGAACCAGGCGAGCGCCGCGTACCAGACAAACCCCGCCGCGATCCCGCCCGCCGCCGCCAGGCCCGCGCGCGCGCCGCCCTTGAGCGCATGGCCGATGACAAGCATCGTATCGGGCCCCGGCGTCAGCGTGACGAGCAGCGCCAGCCCCGCCCAGGTGAGAAGCGCCGCGTCGAGGATCACGCCGCGTTCTTGCGCCGCACCAACGCGCCGAAATCGCTGAGCAACGCCTCGGTGACCTTGCCGGGTTTGAAATTCATGCCCGCGATCTCGCGTACGGGTGAGATTTCCGCCGCGCTGCCAGTCAAGAACACTTCATCGAAATTCGCCAATTCGTTCGGCCAGATGGCGCGCTCGACCACTTCGATCTTGCGCTGCTTGGCGAGACCGATCACTGTCTGGCGCGTGATGCCGTTCAAGAACGCATCAGGATACGGCGTGTGCAGCACGCCATCCTTGACGAAGAAAATGTTCGCACCGGTCGCCTCGGCCACCTGCCCGCGCCAATCCATCATCAGCGCATCCTGGAAACCCGCCGCCTCCGCGCCATGCTTGCTCAGCGTACAGATCATATAAAGGCCCGCCGCCTTGGATTGGCACGGCGCGCAATCCGGCGCGGGGCGCCGCCACGGCGCGACGGAGAGGCGTATGCCCTTCATCCGGTCGGCGAAGTAATCGCCCCAGGCCCAGGCCGCGATGGCCACATGGATTTGATTGTTCGGCGCCGAAACGCCCATCTTTTCCGAGCCGCGCCAGGCGATGGCGCGCAGATAGCACGAGCCCAGCCCCGAACGCGCCACCAATTCGGCCTTGGCCCGGTCGATCTCTTCCACGGAATAGGGAATTTCGAAGCCCATGAGCCGCGCCGAAGTATGCAGACGCTCGGAATGTTCGCGCGATTTGAACACAACGCCGTCATAGGCGCGCTCGCCTTCGAACACCGCCGAGGCATAATGCAGCGCATGGGTCAGCACGTGCAGAGTCGCTTCGCGCCAGGGCCGCATGGCCCCGTTCATCCAGATCCAGCCGTCGCGATCATGGAAGGGAGCGTCCGTCATACAAATTCTCCTCGAATTTTCGTCCCGTACCAGAATTTCCCTGCTTGGTTAAGTTCGTTTCACGCAATAATAGTGCTTTTTTTGTACTGCAATCTGGTGTAATTTTGCGTGGCGCACATGAGCCTGCCCCGCCCGACCCCACCAACGCCCACCGTCGAGCATCGCTTGTACCTCCGCGAGGAGGAATTGGACCAGGCGGTCGATCTGCTGTTCGCCGCCGCCCGGCGCTTCTGGCGCGCCGCGGAAGGCCCGCTCGCCGCGCACAATCTCGGCCCCGCGCACTATCGCGCCCTCGCCGCCGTGCGCCGGCGCGCGCCGGTGACGGTCGGCGCGTTGCGCGCGCATCTCGATGTGACCAAGCAAAGCCTCGCGCGCGTGCTGAACGAAATCGAGGCCGCCGGCCTTATCGGGCGCGCCGCCGACCCGCGTGACCGGCGCGCGCGCCTCATCGGCTTGACCGCCGCCGGCGCCGAGGCCGAGCGCGCCGCGACCGCGGCCTTGCGCGAGCGGCTCGCGCATGTTTTTCGCGCCGTCGGCGCCGAGGCCGTCTCCGGCGCGCGCGCCGTGCTGGCCGCGCTGGCGGAGGACGCGCCGTGACCGCGCCCGCGCTCGATGCGCTGGCGCGCCCGCCCCACATTCTCGTTGTCGATGATGACGATCGCATCCGTGAGCTGCTGACCAAATATTTGACGCAAGGCGGCGCGCGCGTTTCCGGCGCCGCCGACGCCGCCGCCGCGCGCAAACTGCTCGCCTCGTTCGAGTTCGACCTGCTCATTCTCGATGTGATGATGCCGCGCGAAGACGGCTTCTCGCTGGCCGAAAGCGTGCGCAAATCCTCCCGCGTTCCGATCATCTTGTTGACCGCGCGGGGCCTTGCCGAGGATCGCATCAAGGGCCTCACGATCGGCGCCGATGATTACATCGCCAAGCCGTTCGAGCCGGCGGAACTGGCGTTGCGCATCAACGCCATCTTGCGCCGCGCCGCCAGCCGCGCGGAAGCGCCTGAAATCGTGCGGTTTGGCGCCTTTGCGTTTCAATCCCAGCGCGGGGAATTGCTCGCCGACGGCAAACCGGTGCGCCTCACCGAAGCCGAAGTGGCGATGCTGCGCGTTCTGGCCGCGCGCAATGGCGATGTGATCAGCCGCGAAGAGCTTGCGCGCAAAACCGGCGCGGGCCTTGAGCGCAGCGTCGATGTGCAGGTCACGCGCCTCAGGCGTAAGATCGAGGCCGATCCACGCGCGCCGATCTATCTGCAAACCGTGCGCGGCGTGGGCTACAGGCTGGCGGTGGATTGAGATGTTGTGATGGCGTCCGCGCACGGTGCGTTTCGCAGCCGGGATTTTGCGTTCGGCGCGCCACCGCTCAGGACCACAATCGCCAAGCGCACACTGCGCATCAGCGCCCCGCGGGCCGGTCGACGCGTGTCATCGTCGCCGCAGTGTAATTGGCGTAGTCCTCGTGGCGCACAACTCTGCCGTCACGCATCGTCAGAACGGTGACTTGTTCGGTCCGCCAGCGAATGGCGTGGTCCCGCCCGGGCGGCGCCGCGTACATATTCACATGGCCCTGAAACACGACGATTCCGTTACTTTCGAACACGGTGGGGAAATCGAACCCCAATTCAATGACGCCATTTTCCTCACCAAAGCGACGCAGCATTTCGAGCGTCGCGGCGGGAGATCGGTGTTCCGGCGCAAAGCCGGGGTCGGGATTGGTGCGGTCGATCAGGACAAAATCCTCGGCCATATAGGGCGCCATGCCGCTCCAGTTCGCGGCCGAGTATTCGGCCATGTAGGCCCGGGCCGCACGCTCAGCTTCGCTTGGCGCACGCTCCTGCGCGGCGGCGTTTGTGGCGAACAATAGTATCAATACCGCGATGAGCGCCTTCATGGTTTCTCCTGCATCTCGGCGCGCCGATAGCGCGCTCAGCGACGATTCGCATCGCCGGCGCGACCAGGACCCTCGAGCGCATGGCCAAGAGGCCTGAAATGCGGCGAACCGCCGAAATCGGCCGACGAGTTCGCCACCCCGCTTCCCCCCAGCGCCGACGCAGGCTTGAGCATTTTTCGACGAAGTGGCCGCCGGTTCGTCGTGGAAAATGCGTCAATTCAAAATTCTAGGGCATGATCGCGGTTCAAATTGAACGGATCATGCCCTAGACCCCTGGCCATGACTCGCAAACTCTCCCTCACCGTCGAAGGGCGGAACGTCCAGGTGCATGTGCATGCGGGCGACCTGCCCGACGCCGTCTCGTTCAGCGGCCCCATCGCCGTCGACAGCGAAACCATGGGACTCTCTCTCCAGCGCGACCGATTGTGCCTCGTTCAGCTCTCGGATGGCGGCGAGCACGCCCATATCGTCCAGATCCGGAAGGGTGATGCGGAGGCCGTGCGCCTCAAGGCCGTGCTGGCGGACCGCGCGACGCTGAAGCTCTTCCATTTCGCGCGCTTCGATCTCGCGATGATCAAGCGCGATCTCGGCGTCGCGTGCGCGCCCATTTATTGCACAAAGATCGCCTCGAAGCTTGCGCGCACCTATACGGATCGGCACGGCCTCAAGGACGTCGTCAAGGAAATGCTGGGGCGCGATCTCTCCAAAGAGCAGCAAAGCTCCGATTGGGGCGCCGAAACGCTCAGCGATTCACAAATCGCGTACGCGGCGTCGGACGTGCTGCATCTGCATGCGCTCAAGGCGCGGCTGGACGCCATTCTGATCCGCGAAGGGCGCATGGAGATGGCGCAGGCCTGCTTCGATTTTCTGCCCACGCGCGCGGACCTTGATCTCGCCGGCTGGGAAAACGCCGATATTTTCGCGCACGGCTAAACCAAGAAGCCTTTCGGGTTGGGCATGGCGCGCCGGAGGCCCGCCATGACGAGCCCGATGGCGGCGCGCAGGCCCGCCCAGATCGCCACCGCGATGTGAATCCAGGGCGTGGCGACGCCGAGAGCGGGAAGGAACGTCAGCAAGGACGCGATTGTCCACACCGCCGCGCCAAGCACGATGGTGCGCAACGCCTGCTCATGGTGCGTCATCGCCCAGGGCATGCCTTCCTGGCGGTTCGAGGCGGCGATGGCCACGGCGGCGATGCCGAGCGCCAGGCCGATGAATGTCAAAGGGCCGCTTGTGAACATGTAGATCGCGAAGGTGGCCAAGGTCAGCGCATGCACGATGACCGCCTTGCCGCGATGACTTTTCAGCGGATCGCCGCCCCGCGGGCGCTGCGGCCTCGGCCGACGAAACGGCGTGACGTTGTCGCTTCTCATAACGCTCCGACTACAGATTCAACAAGGCCGGATCGCCGCCCTGCGCGGCGATGTTGACGGTGAGTGTGCGCTCATGCGCGAAGCGCGGCAAATAGTGCGGCCCGCCCGCCTTTGGCCCGGTGCCGGACAAGCCCTGGCCGCCAAACGGCTGCACGCCCACCACCGCGCCGATCATCGAGCGATTGACATAGACATTGCCGGCGGGAACGGCCGCCATGACGGCGGCGGCGAAGCTGTCGAGCCTTGAATGCACGCCCAGCGTCAGCCCATAGCCCTTGGCGGCCAGCGCCGCGCCAACCATGGCGATGTCGGCGGGATCGTAGCGGATGACATGCAGGACGGGGCCGAACACTTCGCGCGATAGATGGTCAAGGCTGGGCAATTCCACCAAGGCCGGGCCAAAATAGTTTCCGCCAAGATCCGTGACGTCGCGCTGCACGATCGTTTCGGCCGCGCCGCCGATGCGCGCCATATGCGCTTCAAGCGCGGCCTTCGCCTCGCTATCGATCACTGGGCCTATATCCGTGCACGGATCGGCAGGATCGCCGATGGCGAGTTCGGCCATGGCGCCGGTCAATCCATCGATGATGTCGTCAGCGGTTTGATGCGGAACGAACAAAAGCCGCAGCGCCGAGCAGCGCTGCCCCGCCGAACCGAACGCGGAGACGATTACGTCATCGATCACCTGCTCCTTGAGGGCGGTGGTGTCGACGAACATGGCGTTCAATCCGCCTGTCTCGGCGATCAGAACCGGGATCGGGCCATCGCGCGCCGCGAGGCTGCGGTTGATGGCCTGGGCGACTTCCGTGGAGCCGGTGAAGCAAACCCCGGCGATGCGCGGACCGGCGACGAGCGCGGCGCCGACATCGCCGGCGCCCGGGCACAGCAGCAGTGCGCCTTCCGGCACGCCGGCGCGATGAAAGAGCCGCACCGCCTCAGCGCCGACAAGCGGGGTTTGTTCTGCCGGCTTGGCGACAACGGCATTGCCGGCCGCGAGCGCGGCCGCGATCTGGCCGGTGAAAATCGCCAATGGAAAATTCCAAGGGCTGATGCAGATGAATGCGCCGCGTCCGGACAATTCGAGCGTGTTTGTTTCTCCGGCCGGGCCAGGCAATGGCGCCGGCGCGCCGAACAAGCGCTCTGCTTCAGCGGCGTAATAGCGGCAGAAATCGACCGCTTCGCGCACCTCATCGATCCCGTCCTGCAGCGTGCGGGCGCCTTCGCGCGCAATCAGCGCCACGAACCGATCGGCGTCCGCCTCCAACAAATCGGCCATGGTGCGCAGGACCGCGGCGCGGGCGACGCCGCCTTGCGCGTTCCATGCGGGAAACGCCACGACCGCGGCGGCGATGGCGTCGGCGGGCGCGACCGACGCTGGCGGCGCAACGGCGGTCTCCACGCGCGCGAACGCGTCCCGCTCCGCCTTGATGGAGAGATCACGTCCGCGCGAGTTGCGGCGGCTGGCGCCGTAGAGCGCGGGCGGGGCCGGCAGACGCGGATGGCGGCGCGGGCTTGCCTCAAGCCGCGTCATGGGATCGGCGGCGACCAGATCAGGCGAGACCTCGTCATCAAGGAAAGAATGCACGAAGCTGGTGTTGGCGCCGTTCTCCAGCAACCGACGCACGAGGTAAGGCAAGAGATCCTCGTGCCCGCCCACGGGCGCATAGACGCGCACTGGCGCGCTCGACTTGAACGCCGCATAGAGCGCCTCGCCCATGCCGTGCAGGCGCTGAAATTCGTAGGATGTGACATTGGCGGCCGCCGCCATGCGTTTGACGGCCACGGCGGTGTGGGCGTTGTGGGTGGCGAATTGCGGATAAAACGCATCGCCCGCCGCCAGCAGCGCGCGCGCGCAGGCGAGGTAATTCACATCGGTCGCCGCCTTGGTGGTGAAGACGGGAAAATCGCTTCGCCCCATCATCTGCGCGCGCTTGATCTCGCCGTCCCAATACGCGCCCTTGACGAGGCGCACCATGAAGCGCGTACGCCGCCGGCGCGCCAGGCGCGCCAATTCATCGATCACGCCGCGGGCGCGCTTCTGATAGGCCTGCACGGCGAGCCCCAAACCGCCCCACCCTTGCAAGGACGGCTCCGCCGCCAGGCGATCGAGCAATTTGAGCGACAGAACGAGGCGGTCCGCCTCCTCCGCATCCAGCGTCAAGCCGATGCGCGCGGCCTTCGCGCGCTCCGCCAATTCGATCACGCGCGGCAGCAATTCAGCGAACACGCGCGCCTCCTGGCGCGCGTCATAGCGCGGAAACAGCGCCGATAATTTCACCGACACGCCGGAGGAGGAAATCGGATCGCCGCCCGGCGACGCCGCACCGACCGTATCGATCGCATGCGCGTAAGAGTCGAAATAGCGCGCCGCATCGGGCGCGGTGCGCGCGCCCTCGCCCAGCATGTCGAAGGAGAAATTCGACGCGGCGCCGGCGCGGACAATCCCCTGCCCCCGCTTCAGCGCCGCTTCGATGGTCCGGCCCAGGACGAATTGTTCGCCAAGGATGCGCATCGCCTGCATGGCGCCGGCGCGCACGACGGGCTCTCCAGCGCGCGCCACGAAGCGCCGCATGAAACCTTCCGCGTCAGCCGCCATATCGTCCGATGGCGCCACGATCCGCCCGGTGAGCATAAGGCCCCATGTGCCGGCATTGACCAGCCAATGATCGGAGCGGCCGAGATGTTCTTCCCAGCGGCCGTTGCGAATCTTCTCGGCGATGAGCTTATCGGCCGTCTCCTCGTCCGGCACGCGCAGCAGCGCCTCGGCGAGGCACATGAGCGCCAACCCCTCGGCGTTGGAGAGGCCGAACTCCTCGAGGAAACTTTCCATCACGCCCTTGCGGCGTTTCAGGTTTCGCGCCGCGATGACCAGTGCGCGCGCCTCGGCCGCAACGCCCGCGCGCGCGTGCGAATCGAGCGGGGGATCGGCCACGAGGTTGGCGAGGCAGGTGTCTTCGTCCGCGTATTTGGTCTCGTCCAGACGGTCCCAATCGAGCGCGGCGGAGAGTTCGGCGGTGTCGGGCATGACGACTCCAATTCCGCAGCGGTATGCGCGGGCGCGCGCCGGCCGGCAAGGCGCCCTTGCGCGCCTGACGCGCTCATGGTGGAACCGCCCGCGTGACCTCTTCCGCCGCCCCTCGGCCGACCGATACGGCCGCCGAATCCAACACCGAAGCCTCGGGCGAACCCCTGGCGCATCGCATCATGATCGTGACCGACGCCTGGGAGCCGCAGGTCAATGGCGTCGTCACCACGCTCTCCAAAGTGGCGAGGGAGTTGCGCGAGATGGGGTGCGAGCTTGAAATCGTCGCGCCCAGCGACGGTTATCGCACGCTGCCGCTCATCACCTATTCGGAAATCAAGCTCGCGATCGGGGCGCGCGACGATGTGGAGGAGCGCTTCCTCGCCTTCGCGCCGGACGCCGTGCATATCGCCACCGAAGGCACGCTCGGCTGGGATGCGCGTGCGATCTGCCTCAAGCACAAGTTTCCGTTCACGACGAGCTACCACACGCAATTTCCGGAATACGTGACGGCGCGCTTCTGGTGGGTTCCGCTGTGGGCCGGCTATCGATACATGCACGCGTTTCACGACAAGTCGGGCCGCATCATGGTGGCGACGCCGACCATGATGGAACGCCTCATCGCGCACGGGTTCAAGAATGTAACGGCCTGGAGCCGCGGCGTTGAAACCGATCTCTTTCATCCCAATAAGCGGGACGTGGAGAACGGCGTCTACAAAGGCCTCAAACGTCCGATCTGGGCCTATATCGGGCGCGTGGCGGTGGAGAAAAATCTCGACGCGTTTTTGTCGACGCCGCTCGAAGGCACGAAAGTGATTGTCGGCGATGGGCCGGCGCGCGCGGACCTCATGGCGCGCTATCCAGACGCGGTGTTTCCCGGCGTCAAATTCGGCGATGAGCTGGCGCGCCATTATGCGGACGCGGACGTATTCGTGTTCCCCAGCCTCACGGACACATTTGGGCTGGTGCTGCTGGAGGCGATGGCGACGGGCACGCCGGTGGCTGCATTCCCGGCGCCAGGCCCAATCGATATTCTGCCTGGCACCGGCGCGGGCGTTGTTGACAAGGATTTACGCGCGGCGTGCCTCGCGGCGCTGAGGCTTGACCGGGCCACGACGCGGCGTGTCGCGGAAGGCTATTCCTGGCGCGCGTGCGCGGAGGCTTTCCAACGCAATCTTGAGCCGCTGCCCAAACCTGAGAAGAAGCGCTTCTGGCTACGGTTGCGCGAGGCGCGCGAACGCGCGCGGGAACGCCGCCGCCTCAAGCGTGAGGCGAAGGCGATGCGCCGGGGCCAGGGTTAGTCGATTTCGCGCCTTGAGAGTCGTGGGTGGGACGCGCCGCGCACGATGCGCTAAGGTCCCGTCCGCGAGAGCAATGGAGGGACCGGCATGTGGTTCGTGAATAAGCTCGGTTCGAACCCGGCCGTTGGGCCAGCGGCCGCCTCGAATGGCGCGAGCGCGCAACGACCGCAGCCTGCGGCCGCCCAACGCCCCGCGACAGCAGCGGCGCCAAAGGCCGCGGCGCCTGCCGCCGCCCCGCCCCAGGACGAGTCGCCGAAGAAAAAGAAGGGCTGGTTCTAGAGCATGATCCGATCACATTGAATCGGGATCATGCTCTAGGTAATTGAATTGCCGCGTTTTCTGCGACGAACCGGTATCCACTTCGTCCGAAAACGCTCTGATCGCCCGGCCGCGCGCCGCCTCGGCGGGCGATGCGCCTCACCATTTGATGCTGCGCCGCAGACGATAACGCAGCCAGATCGCCGCGCCGTTGAGCAGCAAGGTGATTGCGAGCAAGACGAGGCCAGCGGCGGCGGCGGCCTCGCGGAATTCCGCCTCCGGCCGCGATGTCCAATTGAACATCTGGATGGGCATCACGGTAAAGCTCTGCCCCGACCAGCTCCATGGCATCCAGGAGGCGATCGCGTCGCTCCAGGAGGACATCGTATCGACATAGGTGCCGGATGGCACTTCCATGCTTTGGCCCGCCGCGAGCTCAACCACGTTTCCATCCGGCAAGGAAAGCGTCGCGGGGTTGGAGACGGTGATGCGCTCCATGGCGTCCGGGTCGATCGGGCTGCCGAGCTGATCGACCTCCCCAATCGTGTAGGAGAGCGGCTGATTGGGCTGCGTGATCGGTAAAAACGCGACGAAGGTGAGCCCGCCGATCAGGATCAGCGGCGCCGTCTCCCCGATGGCGCGCGAAATACCGATGATGATCCCGGTGACGACGCCTGGCATGGCGTAGGGCAGCACGTGATGTTGCGTGGCCTGCCACTTCGTGGCGCCGACCGAGAGCGCGGCCTGGCGAATTTCCTGCGGCACGGAGCGCACGGCCTCACGCGTCGCCACGATGATGACCGGCAAGATCAGCAGCGCCAGCGTCAGCCCCGCGACGAGGATGGATTGGCCGAGCGCCAGGCCTTGCACGAACAGGCCCAGCGCGAGCAGGCCGAAAATGATGGACGGCACGCCGGCGAGGTTGTTGACCGCGATCTCGATCACGCTGGTGATTGGGTTCTTCGGCGCATATTCCTCCAGATAAAGGCCAGAGAGCACGCCCAATGGAATGGCGAAAAACGCCGTCGTCAAAATAACGAGCAGCGAGCCGACCCAGGCGGAGAGGATGCCGGCGTCTTCCGGGTTCGAGGAGGGAAAGCTCCAAAAGAAATCCCAATTGATGCGATGGCCGCCATCGACCCACAATTCCGAGACGAGCGCGACCAGCGTGCCAAGGCCGATCAAGGTGGCCAGAATGCCCCAGATCACAAAGGAATGGCTTTTGAAATGGCGCGCGGCGAGGCCGGGCGGACGCGCGGTCAGGTCCTGACGGACCGGAACATCGGCGACGCTCATCAATAGACCTCCCGGAACCGGCGCTGCAGGCCGAAGGCGATAAAGTTGAAGATCAACACGAAGACGAGCAACGCCAAACCGGCGGCGAAAATGCTCTGATATTCAAGCGTGCCATACTGGATATCGCCGAGCGCCACTTGCGCGATGAAGGCGGTGACCGTTGCGCCTTGCTGCGCCGGGTGGGTGACGATCTGCGGCTGCTGGCCGCCGGCGACGACGACGATCATGGTCTCGCCGACGGCGCGGCTCATTCCGAGGATGATGGCGCCGCCGACGCCCGAGACGGCGGCTGGCAAAACTACGCGGAACGCGGTTTCAAGGCGCGTCGCGCCCATGGCGAGCGATCCATCGCGCATGGATTGGGGCACGGCGCGCAGCGCGTCTTCAGATAAGGAGGCGATGTATGGGATGATCATCAGCCCCATGACGATCCCGGCCGAGAGCAGATTGAAGCCGGGCAGACCGGGAATGAAACGCTGCAGAAGCGGCGTCATGAACAGCAGCGCGAAATAGCCGTAGACGACAGTGGGGACGCCGGCGAGCAATTCCAGAGTCGGCTTGATCGATTCCCGTGTGCGATGGCCCGCGAACTCAGAGAGGTAGATTGCTGATAGAAGCCCGAGCGGGACCGCCACGGCGAGCGCCACGAGAGTCGACATGAAGGTGCCGGACAGCAAGGGCGCGATGCCGTAATGCGCGTCCTCGAAGAGCGGCGTCCATTGCGTGTCGGTGACGAAATCGAGAAACGGCACTTCCCGGAAAAAGGCAGCCGACTGCGAAATCAGCACATAGAGGATGGAAGCGACGATACCGATCGCGGCGGCGGCGGCGAGGAAGAGGACGCCCTCAACCAAACGCTCGCCGAAACGCAGGCGCTTCCTGGTGAAATCACGATCGGCCGCCATAGTCCCCTCCCAGGGCCTGATCGTCTGAGATTGAATCAGTCTCAAACCATAAGGCCCTCATCAAAAATATCAGAGCGCGGTGGCCGCCAAAACCGACATCCGCCATTAGCTATCGCGCTCTCACGCCAAAACGCCTCCGCCACAAAGGCGGAGGCGTCAAGGCGATTATGTACGCAACGTTTACCGCGGAGCGGCCGTGCCGGACGCCAGCACGAGCGGACGGCCGAGCAGTTCCGTGACCGTCATGCCGATCTCGTTGCGGCCGCCGAAGGCGGTGCCCGCCTGGCGCTGCGTGGCGCGCTGCGCGTAGGTTTGGTAGGCGTTGGCAGGCAGTGAAATGTAGCCCGTTTCACGCGCGATCCGGCCAGCGTTCGAGATATAGTACTGGACGAATTGCTGCACTTGGGGGCGACGCAGCGCTGCAGCGTTCACATAGATGAAGATTGGGCGCGAGAGCGGCTGATACGTTCCGTTCGCCACCGTTTCGGTCGACGGGCCTACCGGGCGGCCATTGCCCGGATCGATCGCCAGCGCATTGAGACGGCCTTGGTTTTCCTCGTAGTAGGCGAGGCCGAAATAACCCATGCCGCCTGGATTGGTGGCGACGCCTTGGACGATGACATTGTCATCCTCGGACGGGGTGTAATCCGTACGCTGAGACTTCGCCGTGCCGTTCACGGCCTCGGTGAAATAGTCGAAGGTGCCGGACGCCGTGCCCGGGCCGAACAGCGACAAGCGCAGATCCGGGAAAGCGGGATTGATCTGGCGCCAATTGTTGATCGTGGAGCCGGCGCGCCACACGCTGCGCAGTTCAGCCACTGTCATGGAGCGGACCGGGTTCGATTGGTGCGTGACGACGGTCAGACCGTCAAACGCAACCGGGATTTCGACGTAAGAAACGCCCGCCGCGCGGCAGGTTTCCATTTCACGCGCCAGGATCGGGCGCGAGGCGTCCGAAATGTGGGTTTCACCACGGCAGAAGCGGCGGAAGCCGCCGCCCGTGCCGCTTTCACCGACGGTGACGCGCACGCGTCCTTGGTTTTGAGCCTGGAAGCCCTCGGCCGCCGCTTCCGACATCGGAAACACGGTCGACGAGCCGTCGATCAGGATTGTGAACGCGCCGCGGCTGGCTTGCGCCTCCGCAGGCGCCGGCTGCAGCGTGATTGCGGTGATGGCAAGAGCCGTCACGGCGGTCGCCGCACCAGCAACGCCCAATAAAAGCTTTCTCAATGGAACCTCCTTCAAGGATGCCAAGCACATCGGGAGGGCTGATCAGCCCGTGTCCCCCACGTCGTTCAGCTAGGCTTCTGGGTTAATAGCGATGTGACGGCGGCGTGACAGTTCAGTGACAAACTGAACGGCCACGCACACCATCGACAAAGCTTAGAAATCGAACTGCGTGCGCAGCGAGATCACGTCGACATCGCCATTGCGGAAGTTCGTCAGGGACGGCGCCGCGTTGCCGACCCCGTCATCCACGTCCGTGTGGCCGTAGTTCAGCTTGAAGCCGACATAAGGATGCGGGTACCAGTGCAGGCCGAGCGTGTAGGCCGATTGTTCGCCGCCGCGGACGACGTCCGTTAGATCGGTCTGCTCATAGCGCGCGGCGACCTGCCAAGTTCCCCAGCCGCCATCGCCCACGGGATTGGCCACCGGCTGACGTTGGAACGAGCCATCAGACGAACGATAATTGCGGCTTTCGCCCGTCAGGTTCCAGATGCCGTCAATGTACCAGGACGACATTTCCTGATCGGCGCCAGCGGTGCGCTCGGCAGAGAGCCAGCCATATTCGCCCTGCAGGCTGAAGGGGCCGTTCACGTACGCGGCTTCGAAGCCATAAAAAGTATCGGTGACGCCGATGGCGCCGGTATCGACGAAGCGATCCTGGAAGCCGACGCCCGCCGGACGCGTGCGGTAGCGGAACGCCGCGTCATCGCCATTGTCCCGATACCGGACTGTGCCGCCCAAGTGCAGCAGGTGCAGGCCTTCGGGCGAATTCTGCAGGATCGGCGCGAACGTCAGACGTGAAATCACGGACCAGGACTCGCTGGCGTTCGTGGCTTCGGCATTGTTGGGGCTATCGCCATAGAGGCCCGCGCCCCAGGACCAATTGGCGCCGTTGGTGATGAAGGCGACGCCGACCTGACGGCCGAAGCCGAAGGCGTTGATCATGCCTGAGCGCTCATTAAACGTGATGAAACGCGATGATGTCGCCTCCTCGAGCGGCGCGACGGCTTTGTTGTTGCCGATGATCAGCGAGAAATTGCGGCCCGCATATTCGACGAATACATCTTCGTATTGCACTTCGTCCGCGCCATCGCTGCTCAACAGCGTGACTTCGGCCTTGTAACGCCACTCGTCCGAGAAACGGCCTTCAACGCCCAAGCGGAAGCGGCGCGTGGACGTGCGATTGTAGGATTGGTCGAACGCGCCCGCGCCTTCGCCAGCGTCCAGAATATCGCCGTCATTGTTGCCGTCGCCGTCAAAATCGGCATTGACGCTGAAGAAGTCATATTGGAGGCGGCCGCGCACCTTGAAGCGCTGTTCACCTTGCTGCGTTTGCGGCGCGCCTGACCAGGAGGTCTGCAGCGGCGGCGGCGTCGTGGACTGCGCATGGGCCGCGCCGATCGCGCCCGTCGCAAGCGTAAAGAGCGCGGCGCCGCGCAACAAAGAACTCAATCGCATCACATTGCCCCTCTAGAGAAAACCGCCATCCCCACTTTGGTTGGCCTGCCGGGCGCACGGCCCAGGCGCGGGTGGCTCTAGCGAGCGCGTGCGACAGACGCGCAATGTTTTTGTGACGCTCCGGCTACGGATCGATGACGGCTTGATGACAGTCGCTTTGGGCGCCCACAAACAGCCCCGATTGCGCCGCGATCACCCGGTTTTTGCTGGATTTTCCGCATGAGCGACCGAGTGTGGCGCCGGCGCCGCGCGGCGGGTGAATTCATACTTTGTTAGGAATGTTGCGCGTGCGCCACACACCGTCCGCGCGCAATTTTTCCCTTTACATTCCGCGCAAGCGTCCCTATCTGGCGCGCATACCGGCGGACCTGGAAACAGCGTCCACTAACGCCCCCTCGGCCCAGGCCACACGGGGGACCGACTGAAGAGCCCTCGGTTTAACCCTTGGTCTCAACGGCACGGCCTCCCGGCGTAAGCACCGCTCAACTTCCTCGGAAGGGACAGCGGCGAAGGCGGCGGACCTGACAGTAGCATGTCCTACTAACGCCGGCCTGGGTCAACAATGCGGAGGATGGGGCAGCCCCATCTGTTCGCGCTGTCAGTGGGGTATGCCGGATGGACTCTGTCCTTTCGCCCCTCGATGTCGTTGCGCGCGGCGCGCCGGAAGATCCGGTGGCGATCGCGCGGCCGCATCGCGTTGGGGCCGCCGCCAAGTGGTTTCTCGCCAACTTTCCGGGCGAGATTTTCTACGCCGTCAAGGCCAACCCCTCGCCCTGGGTGCTCGATGCGCTCTGGGCCGCGGGCGTGCGCGGCTTCGACGCCGCGTCGGAGCGTGAGATCGAGCTGATCGCCGGGCGTTTCCCCGACGCGCGGATCGCGTTCATGCACCCGGTCAAGTCTCGCCGCGCCATTCGGCGCGCCTATGCGCTGGGCGTGCGCGCCTTCGCGCTCGATTCCGAGGCGGAGCTTGACAAAATCCTCGCCGAGACCGGCGGCGCTAAGGATTTGACGCTGATGGTGCGCCTGGCCGTCTCCAATGACGGGGCCTCGCTGCCGCTGGCCAACAAGTTCGGCGTTTCGGCGGCCGATGCGCCGGCGCTGCTCACCCGCGCGCGCGCCGCGACGGAGGAGATGCTCGGCATCTCCTTCCATGTCGGCAGCCAATGCATGCGCCCGCTGGCCTACAAGGCGGCGATGATGGAAGCCAACCGGGCCATCATCAAAGCCGGCGTCGTGGTCGATATCATCAATGTGGGCGGCGGCTTTCCGGCCATCTATCCGGGCATGAATCCGCCGGAAATGAGCGCCTATATGCGCGAAATCCGCGAGGGTTTCGAGGAGATGTTCGTCGCCCAGAACGCCGTGCTGTGGGCCGAGCCCGGCCGCGCGCTGGTGGCGGAGGCGGGGTCGATCCTGGCGCGCGTCGAGCTGCGCAAGGGCGATGCGCTTTATCTCAATGACGGCGCCTATGGCACGCTGTTCGACGCCACGCACGTCAAGTGGCCGTTCCCGGTCAAACTGCTGCGGACGGACGCCTCGCGCGCGCGCCTCGCGCCGTTCCGCTTCTATGGACCGACCTGCGACAGCCTTGACGCGGCGAAGGGCCCGTTCGCCCTTCCCGCCGACATCGAGGAAGGCGACGTCATAGAAATCGGCATGACGGGCGCCTATGGCGTGGCGATGGCGACGCGGTTCAACGGTTATGGCGAGACCGAACTTGTCGTGGCCGGGGACGCGCCATGGCCGACCATGTTCGAAACGCCCGCCGCGCGCGAGGCGGAGAGCGCGGTGGTCAATTTGGCCGAGCGCAAGAACCGCAGGCGGCGGGCGAAGTAAGCTGACGGCGGGCGCGGGCGCCATGAGTTGCGCCCGCCGCTTGCACGCGATTTAAGGTCTCCCACACCCGCGTGCGGCGGAGCGTCCGCGGGGTTTAACGGTCCAACGACGCCGCCGGGAGACTAGTGATGGCCGATGCGTCCTGGACGCCGCCGTCCACGTTTGAAGAGAGGCTGAAGCGCTTCTTCGTACCGGCGCGCGCAGAACTGCGCCGCGTGACGGCGCGCGAGCTGCGCGCGGGCGAGCCCGAATTGCGGCTCGTTCCCTTCCTTGTTGATCCTGGCCGCGCCGCGATCGATGCAGGCGCCAATCGCGGCATCTGGAGCGAGGTGCTCGCCTCGCTCTGCCCCAAGGTCTACGCGTTCGAGCCGAATCCAAAGCTCTTCGCAATTCTCAAGGCCGGCGCGCGCGCAAACGTCGAATGCTTCGCCTACGGATTATCGGATGCGGATGGCGCCGCAGACCTCTTCGTGCCAGGCGAAGGGACGCGGTTCTCCAATCAGGGCGCCACACTCAATCCCGCCAAAGTTGACGGCGCCGCACACCAATCGACGCGTATTGAAACACGTAAAATCGATTCCCTGTCGCTGGCCCCCGTCGGCTTCATCAAAATCGACGTCGAGGGCCATGAACTCGCGGTGTTGCGCGGTGCGCGTAACCTGATCGCGCGAGACAAGCCCGTCCTCATCGTTGAAATCGAGGATCGTCACACAAAACGGCCGCTTGCGGAGGCGATCGATGAAATCCGCGCGCTCGGTTATCGCTTCGTCTTTCTCTCGGATCGCGGCCTGCGCGACGGCGCGCACTTGCGCGGAGATTCTCTCAGTCCACGCCGCGCGCCAGTGAACAATTTCATATTTCTTCCGGTTTGAACTCCGCGGAAAGCAAGGAAGCCTGACATGACCAAGTCCGCCGCCAAATCCCCCGAGCGTGACAATAGAAAGGCCGAGCTGCTCGCCCATCCGGTCGAGCACATCGATATCACCTCGTTCGATGCGCGCCCGCTCATCGACGCATGGGGTAAGATGAGTTTTACAAGCCGCGACGCCGCGCGCGCGGCGCAAATCCTCAACATGGCGCTAGAGGACGAGAAGTGCTCGACTTGGCTGATCATGGCGGGCTCGACCGGCGCGGGCGGGTGCCTGCATGTGTGGCGCGACATGGTCGAGTACAACATGGCCGACGCCATCGTCGCCACCGGCGCCTCGATCATCGACATGGATTTTCTCGAAGCGCTGGGCTTCAAGCATTACCAGGCCAAGGAAATTCCCGACGATAACGTCCTGCGATCGCTCTACATCGACCGCATCTACGACACCTACATCGATGAAGAAGAACTCCAGCACGTCGATCACACGATCTACGAGATCTGCAACGCACTTGAGCCGCGCGCCTACACCTCGCGCGAATTCATCTTTGAAATTGGACGGTGGCTGTCCGCGGGTAACGCCAAGAAGAAGGAGTCGCTGATCCAGCGCGCCTACGAAAAAGGCGTGCCGATTTTCGTGCCGGCGTT
>CADEEL010000040.1:12678-21628 GCA_902826335.1 uncultured Alphaproteobacteria bacterium | reverse complement strand
ACACAAAACCACCAATCCCCGGATTGGCCCCTGAGCGCCAAGTCCGGAGCCCATAGACTGAGGCTTGTGCTTATAGCCAACGAGTTGAATGCCATGCATTCATCCGGGGATGGGTGTGGAGGCTGTTGCGCGGTTCTGATTCCGCGCGCCATGTCGTGGGCGTCCAAGTCAGTGGGGGTGCGCATGTCCGAACCTGAAACGCCAGCGACAATATCCAGACGTCAGCTCTCGCCCTTGGAGCAGGGCGTGTGCGCGTGGCCGATCCTGCTGATTTTTGTCGGCGGCGCGCTGGGCGGGGCGTGCGGCGGCGCGGCCTGGGCGCTCAACACGCGGATCATGAGCAGCACTTTATCCGCGCCGGTGCGCTACGCGCTCGTCATCGCCAGCGGCCTTGGCGCCGGCCTTCTTTATTTTGTCGGCGTCATTGTGCTGGCGATGCTGTTCCCCAACGTGTTTGGCGCGCGCTGATCGTCAGCCAGGGAAACTCTGCACGCCGATCTTGACGAGGCGCCCGCCCTCCTGCGCGTAACACGCCAGGCTCTCCATGCCTTGCACGAAGCAGAACATCGCCGCGTCCCGCGCGCGCAGCGCCTCATAGGCGGCGCGGCCGAACCCTTCTTCCGGATAGAAGGGAAATTCCTCGTTGATCGGCTGGACCGCGCCTTGCGCCCAGGTGGGCAGATCGCCCGTGCTGTCGAACGTCGCGCCGGGCGGGGAAATCCACTCGGCCAGGCGGCGCTCCATGTCCGTTACGGATTCCGCGCCCGCGAGCGTCATCACCTGTGCGGCGGGAAAAGTCTCGCGCAGCACCACATCGCCCGATGGTCCGCGCACGGTGAGCGTCGCCGTCGCGCGCGCGCAATCGCCGCCGCGCGCCGCCGCCTCAAGCGCGAATGTCGCGCCGCCTTCGCCTGTCCACACAGTGGCGGCCGAGGCGGGGCAGAGGTTTTCAGCTTCGGGCGCCGCGGCTTGCTGCGTTGGCGCTTGCGGGTCGGCTGGCGCGGGCCCGCATGCGCCCAGCGCCACCAGCGAACTCACGATCAATGCGCGCATGATGAGTCTCCCCGCCGCGTCAGCCGGTGCAATAGGCCGCGAGCTTATTGCCGTCGAGATCGCGGAAATAGGCGAAATCGCCAAAATTGCCGCGCGGGCCCGGCGCGCCTTCGCATGTTCCCCCGAGCGCGAGCGCCTTGGCGTGCAGGCCGGCGACCTGCTCCTTATTGTCCATCTGAAGCGCGATCATGCCGCCATTGCCGATGGTCGCCTTCTGGCCGTCATGCGGGCGCGTGACCATGAGCAGCGCGCCGTCGCTCAAACGGTAAAGAAGGCCCGCCGGCGTCGGCATCAGCCGCTTGCCGCCCACTTCGCCGAGCAGCGCGTCATAAAAGCCTGTGGCGCGGTCGAAATCATTCGTGCCAACGCAGACATATCCGATTTTCGCCACGTCAATCCTCCCATGCCGCCGCGCGCGGTGATGAAGCGCGCTAAGTGGCGGCGCGGGCGCGCGGGCGTCAAGAGAGGTGAAAGCTATTGCGCGTGGTTATTTTTTTGCGCGGCTCACCCGCCGCGCCGCTTCACGCTGCGATGATAGCCCCAGGCGATGAGCGCGCCCATGACCGGGAGAAAGCCCCAGAAGCCGAAATGCGCCATGGCCCAGAGGCCCGCGAGCACGGCGAGGAGAATGACGAGCCATTCCATCAGGCAAGCATAGCGCGCGCGTGTTCAAGCGTCGTGAACGAACGGGGTTAATCAGCTCCGCGCCTAATGATGAGAGAAGGACGCGCCGCACCCGGTCCCATCAGTTTGTAATCGGCTCTGGCGCCCGCAATCACTGAAGCGCGATACATCTAGAGTATGATCCGATCACATTGAATCGGGATCATGCTCTAGATTTTTTGAATTGCCGCGTTTTCTACGACGAACCGGCATCCACTTCGTCGGAAAACGCTCCACAATCCCATCCCCGGATGGCGGCGTAAGCCGCCAGTCCGGGGCCAATAGCCTCAATCGCTTGTGTTGATGGGCCCCGGGCCCGTCGCTTCGCGACGTCCCGGGGATGGGAGCTCAATGAAACACGCCTTAACGAACGTGGGCGCCCGGCTTCAAATCACCAGATTTGCACGCGGTCCGCCGGCGCGAGATAGAGCGCGTCGCTCGGCTGCACATCGAACGCCGCGTACCACGCGTCCAGATTCCGCACGACGCCGTTGATGCGGTATTGCGCGGGCGAGTGCGGATCGGAGAGCACCTGGTTGCGCAGCCGCGCATCGCGGATGAGCCCCTTCCACACTTGCCCCCAGCCAAGGAAAAAGCGCTGCTCGCCGGTGACGCCGTCGATCGCCGGCGGCGTCGCGCCATTGAGCGACACGCGGTAGGCTTCGTGCGCAACCTGCAGGCCGCCGCAATCGCCGATGTTTTCGCCGAGCGTCAAACGCCCATTGACGCGAATGCCGGGCAGCGGCTCGAACGTATCGTATTGCGCGACCAGCCGATCGCCCAGCGCGCGGAAGCGGGCGATGTCGCCATCGTTCCACCATTGGCGCAGCACACCCTGCGCATCCGATTGCGCGCCCTGATCGTCAAAGCCATGGCCCATCTCATGGCCGATGACGCCGCCGATGGCGCCGTAATTGACCGCCGCATCGGCGTTCGGATCGAAGAAGGGCGGCTGCAGGATCGCGGCTGGAAACACGATCTCGTTGAACACCGGATTGTAATAGGCGTTCACGGTCTGGGGCGTCATGCCCCATTCCTCGCGGTCCGTGCGTTCATTGATGCGCGAAACGTTTCGGTTCCATTCGAACACCGCCGCGCGGCGCGCATTGCCGAACGCGTCATTGGCGCGGATGTCGAGCGCGGAATAATCGCGCCACGTATCGGGATAGCCGATCTTCGGGCGGAAGGTGGCGAGCTTTTCACGCGCCGCGACTTTCGTTTCCGCCGACATCCAGGTGAGCTGATCGATGCGCCGGCCATAGGCGGTGCGCAGGTTTTCAACCAATTGCTCCATCTGGCGCTTGGCCGATTCCTGGAAGTGGCGCGACACATAGATTTCGCCCACCGCCTCGCCGAGCGCGCCATCCAGCGCATCGACCGCGCGTTTCCAGCGCTCGCGTTGTTGAGGCTGGCCGTTCAGCGTCGTGCCATGGAACGCGAAGTTTTCGTCGTCGATCGGCGTCGGCAGGATGTGGGCGCTGTTGTGCAGATAATGATAGGCGAGATAGCTCCGCCACGTATCGACGGGCGTGGCCATGACGAGATCGGCGAGCGGTCGCATGGCGTCGAGCTCGGCCACCACGAAATCGCGCACGGCGCCGAGGCCGGCGGTTTCAAAGCCTGCTTCCCAGGGGAAATTCGGCGCGATGGCCAAAACCTGCGCGCGCGTGCGCTTATTGTATGTCTGCGCCCGTTCGCGGCGGCGTTCTGCCGGCCAATGGCGCTCGGCGATTTGCGTTTCGAGCGCGACCACGGCGCGCGCCTTGGCGGGTGCGTTGGGAATGTTGGCCAGCGTCAGCATGCGCGCGATGTGCGCTTCATAGGCCGCGCGCGTCGCTGGGAATTCCCCATCCGAGCGGCGATAATATTCACGGTCCGGCAGGCCGAGGCCCGCATGCGTGATCACCATCGTGTAGCGATCTGGATCGCCTTCATCGAGCGAGGGATACATGGCGATCGGGAAGGTGACGGGAATATCCGGCCGGCCCACGAAGGCGAGCACGTCGGCATGGGTGCGCATCGCCGCGATGGCCGCGAGATCGGCCTGCGCCGGGCCAAGCCCCCGCGCCGTGATGCCGGCAGTATCTACATAAGAATTGAAGAAGTCGGCGATCTTCTGTGCGTTAGAGCCGGCCGCGCCGCCGGTGCGCGCGGTTTCCTCGACGATGGTGCGCACATTCGCTTCCGCCTCGGCGCGCAACATATCGAACGCGCCCCAGCGTGTGCGGTCCGCCGGGATTTGCGCGCTCGCCATCCATGAACCGTTGCAATAGCGGTTGAAATCCGCGCCCGGGCGCACGGTGAGATCGCGCGCCGTGAGATCGACGCCGAAATCGCCAAGGCGCGGGCGCGCCGCGGGCGCCGGCGATGCGCCGGGTGAGCCGGCGACGCGCGCCGCGCAGCCGGCGGCGAGAAAGGCGAGCGAGGACGCCGCGAGCGTCCGCCGTGTCAGTGCCGTCATGTCTGCATTCTCTCCCTTGGAGCGCGCCCGGGCCGCCTATTCGGCGGGCAGGGCGCGCGGTTCATCCTGGCCCCACAGGCGGCGCGCGAAGCGGCCGACCGAGCGGAGGTGGCGTTTCATATCAGCGCCAATCAAATAAAGCACGGGCGTCAAGATCAAAGTGACGGGCATGCAGAACAGCACGCCGAACGCCAGCCCGATGGCCATGGGCTTCAGGAACTGGGCGATGGCCGCGTTTTCCAGCAGCATGGGCAGAAGGCCGGTGAATTCCGTCACCGAGGTGAGGAAAATCTGCCGGAAGCGTGAAATGCTCGCGCCCACGGCGCCGCGCTCGGCCTTGACGCGCATAAGCTGGAAGCCGGCGGCCTCGAGCATCTCGGTCTTTTCCTTGAATTCGGACTTTTCCCATTTGAGGTTCTTGGACGAGCGCAGCTCGATCGGGCCCTCGCGGAAATCGGCGGCGATGGCCTCGCGCACATAATCCTCGTGAATCTCCACCACCTCGGCGACCTTGACGATCTCCCAGGCCGAGCCGTCGGCGGCGGTGAAATCCTCAGCCTCGATCCCCTCGGGCGTCGGCCCGCCGGCGCCCTTGCGGCGCATGGCGAAATAGCCGCGGATCTGATTGATGCGATCGACCAACACGACATTGTCGTTCACCACGACGCCCATGGCCGCGATCATGCCGAGCCATGAGAAGAGCGCGAACGACATGCCGAACAGGAAATGGCCCACCGCCGCGCCGACGAACGCGAACGGAATGACGCTCATGATCAGCGCCGGCTGCCCGTAGGAGCGGAACACGACCGCCAGCAGGAAATACATCGCGAACAGGCACATCGCGCCGAACGACAGCAGCTGCGCGAAGAACTCCTGCTGCGATTCCGCTTCGCCGATGGCGCGGTTGGTCACTGTCGGATAGCGGGCTAGCAATTGCGGGAAGAAGTCGCGGTTAAGCGTCTCCATGATGCGCCCGCGCTCTTCGGGCGGCGCCTCGGCCTCCACGAGAATGGAGCGCATGCGCTGGCGCCGGTCATAACCGGTGACGCCCGGCGCGAACTCCCAGGTGGCCACGGACGCGAGCGGCACTTCGCGCCCATCGGCCGTGCGCACGCGGAATTGGCCAAGGCTCTCCAGCGTGCGCCGCTCATCGCGCGGATAGCGCACATAGACGCGCACTTCATCGCCATTGCGCGGCAAGCGCTGGGCTTCATCGCCGAAATAGGCTTGGCGCACTTGGCGCGAAACATCCGCCAGGGAAACGCCGAGCTGTTCGGCCCCGGGCAGCAGCGTGAAGCGCAATTCCTCGTTCGCCGCCTCCTCGCTGTCGCGTACGCTGGAGATGGCGCTGAAGGTTAAAAGGTGCGCCTTCAATTCATCAACGGCGGCGCGCAGATCGGCTTGATTCTCACCCAATATGGCGATCTCGATATTGGGGCCGTTATTGTTGCCGGAAAGAGAGAAATCGATGCGCTGTGCGTCCGGAATGTCGCCAAGCAATTCCTCCATGCGCTCGCGCACGCGGCTTGAGCGCAGCGCGCGCGTTTCCGGCGGCGTCAGCACCACCCAGGCGTTTATGGTGTTTTCGTCGATCGCCTGGCTCCAATTGCGCACCACGCCGCGCGAGCGGTCTCCGGTGAGTGGGTCTTCATAGGCGGCGGCTTGGGTTTCGCGTTCCAGCGCCAAGCGCGCGCGATCCAACTGGGCGGCGACTTCCGTCATGCGTGAGAACGGCGTCGTCTGCGGCAGCTCGATGGTCGCCATCATGAAATCGCCTTCCACTTCCGGCATGAAGGTTTGCCGGATGCGGTTGGACGCCATGAGGCCGATGGCCAGCGTGAACACGGCGATGAACGCCGCCAGCGAGAGCCAGCGCACGCTCACCGCGCGCCGCACGATCGGCCCGTGAATATGGCTGGCCACCCAGAGCACCGAATGCGCGCACGCCTGCTGCGCGCGGAACAGGCGGCTCATCAGCGAATTGCCCTGCGGATCGGGCTTTTTCACATGCGCAAGGTGCGCGGGCAAAATGATCAGGCTCTCGATCAGCGAGAAGAACAGCGTGGAGAGCACGACGATGGAGATCGCGCGCGTGAACTGGCGCACGGCCCCATCGATCAGCATGAAGGGCAGGAAGGCCAGCATGGTCACCAGCACCGAGGCGACCAGCGGCTTCAAGACCAATTGCGTGGCGAGGATCGCGGCGTCGGCGCCGCTTCGCCCGCGCTCGGCCTGTTCGTAAATCGCCTCCCCGACGATGATCGCGTCATCGACCATGATGCCCAGCACCAGAAGGAAGCCGAACACGGTCATGAAATTCAGCGACACATCCACGTAAGGCAGGATGAAGAAGGAGCCGGCGAAGGCCGTCATCACGCCGATCGTGGCCCACATCGCCACCTTCGGATGCAAAGACAGCATCAGCAGCAGGAAGATAAGTCCGAAGCCCTGCAGCGCGTTGGAGAAGAGGATGCCGGTGAGATTGTTGAAATCGTCGATCTCGTCATAGATGTACGAGATTTCCAGCCCCGCCGGCAGATCACGCCGCGCGGCCTCCACGATCTCGCGCACCGCGGGGGATGTCTCCTGGATGTTGAACTCGTCCGCCGTCTGCACGACGACCAGCGCCGAGGGCTCCCCGTTCATGCGCGAATAGAGATTGACGTCCTGAAACCCATCGACCACGGCGGCCACATCGCCCACGCGCACCACGCCGCCCTGCGGCGTCTGGCGCACGACGATGTTCTCGAAATCGATCTCCGTGTCGGCGAGATTGCGCGCGCGGAGCTGGAAGTTTCCGTCATCGGTGCGCACCGCGCCGGCCGACACGTTGAGCGAAGCGGCCTGAACCGCGCGGGAGACATCGTCGAACGTCAGGCCCCATTGGCGCAGCGCCGATTCGGACAGCTCGATGGAGACTTCCGGCTGGCGCGTGCCGGTGACGATGGTGTTCGCACCGCCGGGCGCGAGCGCGACGCGATCGCGCAGGCGCTCGGCCGTGTCGCGCAACGTGCGTTCATCGACGCGCCCGTGCAGCCCCAGAATGATCGACCAATTGCGCCCGACCTGGCGCGTCACTTGCACCGGCTCCATGCCCGGGGGCAGGCCGCTGATCGAATCGATCCGTGAACGGACTTCTTGCGTGAGCGCGTCGACATCCACACTCGGATTGGCGATCATGCGGATCCAGGCCGTGCCCTCGCCAGAGCGTGAGCGCACCCAATTGATTCCGTCGAGATCGCTGGTGGCCTCTTCGAGGCGCACGGTGACCTGGCTTTCCATGTCCTCCGGGCTGGCGCCGGGCCACACCGCTTGAACCCAGACGCCGTCATCGCGCCCGGGCGGGAAGAATTCGCGCTCCAAGCGGGTGAAGGAGAGGAAGCCCGCGATCACGCAGGCCAGCATGAGCAGATTGCCGGCGACGGGATTGCGCGCCCACCAGGCGACGAGTGTGTTGAGCATGACGCGCTCCTAATTCTTTCCGTATGCGTCGCGCCGCGAGCGGGCGCGGGGCAATGATCTAGCGACGAATTTCCAACGGTTGTTGCGGCTGGGCCGGCGCGGCGCGCGCTGGGGCGGCGCGCGCGATCGGCGTCACGCGCATGCCGTCACGCGGGGAGGGCAGCGTGGAAACGACCACACGCTCGCCCGCGCGCAGGCCGGCGCGGAACATGACTTCGTCCGACGTGGTTTGCGCAGGGCGCACGGCGCGAATGTCAATCGTGTTGTCGGCGTTGACCACATAGACGTATTCGTTGCGCTTGAGCGCGCTGCGCGGGGCGGCGACCAATTGCTCGCCGCGCGCGCCATCGATGCGCGCGGTCACGAAAATGCCGGGCGCCAGCGGCGCGGCGCTCGCCTGCGCGAACGGATCGCGCACTTCGATGACGCCATAAGTGAGCCGCGTTCTGGGATCGATCGTGGCTTCAACGCGCGTCAGGCGCCCTTCCCAGGTCTGCACCCGCCCGCCGATCGACGCCGTGAGGTGCGCGGCCGGCGCATCGGCCCCGCCGGAAAAGCCGAGGCGCGCATTGAGGGAGGAAAGGTCCGCGTCGGTCAGCGGCACGCGCACTTCCGCCACATCGGTGGCGAACACTTCAACCACCGGCGCGCCGGGGCCGACATAATCGCCGATATTGGCGCGCCGCAGGCGCACGCGGCCGGCGAACGGCGCGCTGATATTGGTGCGCGCAAGATCAAGTTGGGCGCTTTGCAATTGCGCGCGGGCGGCCGCCAGCGCGGCGCGCGCTTGCGCCATTTGCGGCTGGCGCAGCGCGAGCGGAGAAGCTTCCCCCTGGCCCAATTGCGCCCAATCCTGGCGCGCCAAATCCGCTTCCGCTTCCTCGCGCGTCAGCGCCTGTTGCGCCTGCGCGACCTGCGATTGCGCGCGCACCACGGCGAGCCTGTAATCGGCTGGATCGATGCGCACCAGGGTTTGCCCAGCGCGGAACGCGCCGCCTTCGACATAGACCGGATCGGCCCAGACGATGCGGCCCGCCACTTGCGCGGCGAGCGCCGATTGCACGCGCGCGCGCGCCTCGCCTTGCGCGCTGACGCTGATCGTGGAGGTGCGCGCGGTCGCGGTGGCGATCTGCACGGCGACCGGGCGGGGCGGCTCTTTATTCTTGTCCGGTTGCGGCCCGGTGGCCACCAAAGTCATGCAGCCGATGACGCCGCCCGCGATGACCAGAAGCGGCGCGCCGATCACGGCCGCGCGCCGCAGCAGCAAGGCGCGCGAGGGCCGCGTCGGCGTCCCATCCTCGGCTGTGTCGA
>CADEEL010000040.1:0-12668 GCA_902826335.1 uncultured Alphaproteobacteria bacterium | reverse complement strand
TGGGGCGGTGTGTGGGGCTGGCGCGCCGCGTCGGCGGCCGAGTGTCGGCTGCGTCGATGGTCGTGTGCATGGCGATATCCATCTTGTTCATTGCGCTTGTCCTTGCGTCGCGGGCGCTGGCGCGGTGTCGGCCACGCCGCCCGTCATCGCGCCGGCGCCCAGCGCGATGTGGTAGTCGATGCGATTGCGCACGCGGTCGGCGCGCGTGGCGATGAGCGCGCGCTGGGCGTCGATGCGGCGCGTATAGGCGTCGATCAGTTCGAAAATTGTGGCGACGCCGCCGGCATATTGGCGCTCGGCGAGGGACTGGGCCTCGCGCGCCTCGTCGGCGGCGCTGGCCAACTCTTGTTCGCGCACGGCGAGGCTTGCGTCATTGCTGATCGCGGCTTCCGCTTCGCGCCAGGCGGCGAGCGCGGTGGTGACGTAATTGGCGGCGGCGGTGCGCTGTTCGGCGGAAGCCGCGCGCGCCTCGGCGCGCAATTCCCCACCGCGAAACAGCGGCGCGGTGAGGCCGGCCAGCACCGTGGTGATGAGGCCGTCCACGTCCGCGATATCGCTGAGCTGCGCGCCCGTTCCATCGGCGCTGGCGGAAATTGTCAGGCGCGGCAGCAGGGCGGCGCGCGCTTCGTGCACGCGAAAGCCCGCGGCGTTGAGGCGCGATTCCGCGGCGCGCACGTCGGGGCGCCGCTCAAGCAGATCGCGCGGCGCGCCCGCCGCTTGCAGCGCGGGCAGAACCGGCAAGGCCGCGCCCGCGCGCAGGCTTCCATCCGGATAGCGGCCAAGCGTTTCCTGGAGGCGCCGCGCGGCGACCAGCGCGCCTTCGCGCGCTTGCGCTTCGCCCGCGCGCGCGGATGCTGTTTGCGAGCGCGCCGTGCGCAGCGCCAGCGAATCGGCGATGCCGCGATCGTAACGGCGTTGCGTGATATCGAGCGCGCGGTTGCGCGTGGCGAGGTCTTCCTGCGCGAGGGCCAGCACTTGCTGGGCTTCGTTCATGCTCACCCAGAAGCGCGCGGCCTGGCCGGCGACCGAGAGGCGCGCCGCGTCCAAATCGGCTTCCAGCGCATCGGCGCTTGAATCGGAGGCCAGCGCGCGCGCGCTGAGGCGGCCCCAGATATCGACTTCCCAGGTCGAGGAAAGCGTGCCGGTGGTGAGATCGGCGCGAGTGCGATCATCCGTACCCGGAATGGGTGTTTCGGTGCGCGAACGTCCGAACGAGATGTTGAGATCGGGCAACAGCCCGCCCCACGAACCGCGCGCCCGCGCGCGGGCCGCCTGGGCCCGGCCGGTGGCGGCGTTAAGTTCTGGATTGGCGCGCAGGGCTTCGCGGACGAAGCCGTTCACTTCTTCAACGCCCAGCGCGTCCACCCAGCCGGGGCTGGGCGCGGCCGTGAGCGCGGGATCGCCCGCCGCCAGCGCCTGGATCGAGGCGAAATTCTCCGGCGCGGTCGGCAAGGCCGGTCCGCTGGCGCACGAGCCGACGAGCAGCGTCAGCGCCAGTCCGGTCACGGCTTGGGTGTGTTGGCGCATTCTGTCCCCTTGGCTCGCTTCCCTAGCGCCCTTCGCCACGATTTGCAATAAAACTTAATCGATAAACGATAAGTTCATAAAAGCGCCGCGCACGCATCTTAACCCCTTGGCGAAGAGGATGCCGCCGGCCGCGCCCCTGGATGCAAGCCATATGCGACTGGCGGCGCCCATGGACCCTGCCCACGCTTGTCCCTAAGTGAGCCGGCCAAGGGGCGCATGCGCGTGACGCTACAGGACTTAGTGCGGGATTTTCCCTGGCCGTGGCGGGCGGCGCGGCCGGGCGTGGCGGCGCCCTCTGCGGAGGAGGCCGGCGCGGTGGAGGCCGCGCGCGCCGTTCGCGCCGTGCTTGAAGCGGTGCCGACGCCTATCCTGCTGCTCGACGCCGATCTCAAGATCATCGCCGCCAACGGCGAGGCGCGCGGGCGCTGGGCCGGCGCGCTGGAAGGCCAGCGGCTCTCCGCCGTCGTGCGCTTCCCCCCACTTCTTGACGCCGCCGCCGCCTGCCGCCAGGGCGCGGCGGCGCGGACCCTTGAATACGCGCCGTCCGGCCAGGTCGAGGAGCATTTTCTGTGTACGGTCGCGGGCGTTGATCAGCGCCACGGGCGCGATGTGCTGGTGGTTTTTCAGGACCGCACCGGCGAGATCATGGCCGAACGCACGCGCGTCGATTTCGTCGCCAACGCCAGCCATGAATTGCGTACGCCGCTGGCCGCGCTCACCGGGCTGATCGAAACCCTGGCCGGTCATGCGAAGGACAGCGCCGAGGATCGCGCCACCTTCCTGGCCATGATGCAGGTTCAGGCCGAGCGCATGCGCCGGTTGATTGACGATCTTCTGTCTCTCTCGCGCATCGAACTGGACGAAAACGTGCCGCCCTCGGGGCGCGCCGATCTGGCGGCGATCGCGCGCGAAGCCGCCGATGCCTGCGCGCCAGCCGCCGCCGCGCGCGGGGCGCGTATCGAAGTGATTGGCGCCGAAGGCGCCGAAGTGATCGGCGATCGCTTCCAGCTTGTGCAAGTCGCGCAAAATCTCATTGAAAACGCGCTCAAATATTCGTCCGCGGGCGGATTGGTGCGCGTTGAGGTGGCGCCGCCCTTGGCGCGCGCGCAAGCGGAGGAGGCCGCCGGCCGGCGCTGGGCCGAGGCCGATCGCCATTCACTGTTGACGCCCCCGCCGGCCCCGGCGCGCGCCTATGGGGTGCTGCGCGTGGAGGACGCCGGCCCCGGCGTGCCGCGCCGCTATCTGCCGCGCCTGGGGGAGCGGTTTTTCCGCGTCGAGCGCGAGGAAGGCGTCGATCGCGGGGGAACCGGCTTGGGGCTGGCCATCGTCAAGCATATCGTCAATCGCCACAGGGGCGGGCTCATCGTTGAAAGCCGGGCCGGCCAAGGCGCGGCGTTCGGCGTTTACCTTGAAGGCGTGCGCCCGGCAGCGGGCGGGCAGGAGGGCGGTTGATCGCGATCATGTCCGCGCCTTCACAGGAGTGTCACAGAGTCCCCCTAGAAGCCGGGGCGGTGGACCCGCGCGCGTTGGCGCGCGTCGGCGGCTGGCTGCGGCGGATTGGATGGAGCGCATGGCGAACGATTTGGCCGATACACGCGGCAGCGCGCCGCTGGCCGCGCCCGCCGTGCGCGCCGCCTTGGGCGCGCTGATGGAGACCAATTCCAAGGTCGTCGCCCGGGACGTAACCGTCTGGTACGGCGACAAGCAGGCCTTGTTCGATGTCTCGATCGATATTCCCGATCGCGCCGTCACCGCCTTCATCGGCCCCTCGGGCTGCGGCAAAACGACCTTCCTGCGCTGCATCAACCGCATGAACGATACGATCGAGGGCGCGCGCGTCGGCGGCGCGCTGGAGATCGAGGGCAAGAACATTTATGCGCGCTCGGTCGATCCGGTCGTGCTGCGCATGCGCGTGGGCATGGTGTTCCAGAAGCCCAATCCGTTCCCGAAATCGATCTATGAAAACGTGGCCTATGGCCCGCGCATCCACGGCATGACCAAGACCAAGGCCGATATGGACAATCTGGTCGAGGCGGCCCTCAAGCGCGCCAGCCTGTGGGAGGAAGTGAAGGATCGCCTGCATCAATCCGGCACCGGCCTCTCCGGAGGCCAGCAGCAGCGCCTGGTCATCGCCCGCACCGTGGCCGTCAATCCAGACATCATCCTGATGGATGAGCCGTGCTCGGCCCTCGATCCCATCGCCACGGCCAAGATCGAGGAATTGATCGACGAGCTGCGCGCCAATTATTGCATCATCATCGTCACCCACTCGATGGCCCAGGCCGCGCGGGTGTCCCAGCGCACGGCCTTTTTCCACCTTGGCCGCCTGGTCGAGACCGGGCCGACGGAAGAAATCTTCACCAAACCGCGCGATTCACGTACGCAGGACTATATCACCGGCCGGTTCGGCTGATCCGATGGCTCGGGTCAGCGCACCAACGGCGCCGCGCGGCGCCGCCGCCAAACGTGGATCAGCAATGGCCGATCATACAGTGAAGGCCTTCACCGAGGAATTGGACGGTCTCGCCAACGAGATCGCCCGCATGGGCGGCCTTGCCGAAACGGCCGTGCTGGATTGCATCTCGGCCGTGGTCCGGCGCGACACCATGCTCGCCCAGGACGTCATCGCCCGCGACGCCAAGATCGATCAGGCCCAGCGCGATGTGGAGCGGCGCGCCATCAAGCTCATGGCGCTGCGCCAGCCGTTCGCGGCCGATTTGCGCCATGTGTTGACCGCCTGGCGCGTCAGCGGCGATCTCGAACGCATCGGCGATCTCGCCAAGAACATCGCCAAGCGCACGCTCGTGCTCAACCAGTCCGATCCCATTCAGCTCACCAAGGCGATCGAGCGGATGGGCCGCATCGCGGCGCGCCAGCTCAAGACCGTGCTCGACGCCTACGCCAACAATGACGTGCAGGCCGCCTTGAGCGTGTGGACGCACGATGAGGACATCGACGCGCACTATAATTCCCTGTTCCGCGAACTCTTGACCTACATGATGGAGGATCCGCGCACGATCAGTCCGTGCGCGCATCTGCTGTTCGTGGCCAAGAATATCGAACGCATCGGCGATCACTGCACCAACATCGCCGAGATGGTGCATTATCTCGTCACCGGCGAGGAGATGAGCGCCGAACGGCCCAAGGGCGTTGAAGTCTCCGCCGATACGGACGATTGAGCATGGGCCCGCAAATTCTCGTCGCCGAGGATGATGAAGCGCTCGCCACGCTGCTCAAATACAATTTGGAGAAGGAAGGCTACCGGGTTTCTGTCGCGCGCGATGGCGAAGAGGCGCTGATGCTGGCGGAGGAAAAGCCGCCCGACCTTTTCCTGCTCGATTGGATGCTGCCGAAGGCGGCCGGCATCGAAGTGTGCCGGCGCCTGCGTCTGCGCAGCGAAACGCGCAACACGCCCATCGTCATGCTCACCGCGCGCGGCGATGAGAGCGACCGTATCCGCGGCCTCGACATGGGCGCGGACGATTATGTGGCCAAGCCCTTCTCGATCAGCGAATTGATGGCCCGCCTGCGCGCCGTGATGCGCCGCATCCGCCCGGCCTTGGCGGAAGATAAGATCTCCGTGGGCGATATCGTCATCGATCGCGCGGGCCGGCGCGTGCGCCGCGCAGGGCGGGACGTGCATCTAGGCCCCACCGAATTCCGCCTCCTGGATCATCTGGCCCAGCATGCGGGCCGCGTCTTCACCCGTGAGCAATTGCTGGATGCGGTGTGGGGCTCGGAAATTTATGTCGAGGCGCGCACCGTCGATGTGCATATCGGGCGCCTGCGCAAGGCCCTCAACAAGGGCGATGAGGTCGATCCCATCCGCACCGTGCGCAGCGCCGGCTATTCGCTGGATTTCGAGGGCTGATCACGTTCGCGTCGGCCCGCGCTTCGACAAGCTCAGCGCGACGTGTGTGATTTCCTCGCCAGAACCAATAACCTCAACGTCGCGCTGAGCTTGTCGAAGCGCGGGCAGGGCGCACCATAGCCACGATCACGGCGCCGGGGCGCGCTTTCGCCGGCATGACCAAGCCGCGATTTGAACTCATCACGTTCGCGTGCGCCGCTCTTGGCGGCGCGCGTCGCGATTGGGTAGGGTGACGCTTCCATCTGGAGGCTTCTCATGCGGCTTGCGGTTCTTTTCGGCGCGGCGGCGCTGGCGTGCGGTTTGGGCGCGGGCGCGCTGGCCGCGCCTTCGGCGGGCGGCAGCTCGGCGCCGTCGGCCCCGGCCGGGAATTTCGATCCCGCACGCGCCTATCAGGAAGGCGTCGAAGCGCTGCGCGCGCGCGATTACGCCCGCGCCGTTTCGCGCCTGCGCCGCGTGGTGGACGCCGCCCCGCGCGATGGGGCGGTGAACTATGTCTACGCCCTCGCGCTGATCGGCAATGGCGATGAGAGCGAGGCGCGCCGCCCGCTCGAACGCGCCGCGCGCGCGGACAACGCCCCGCCCGATGCGCTCAACCAATTGGGCCAGCTGCATCTGCGCGCCGGCGATCGCGCGGCCGCGCAGGCGCAGGCCGCCGCGTTGCACGCCATGCTGCAGGGTTGCGACGCGGCGTGCGGCGATGCGCGCCGCGCGCAGATCCAGGCGGCGCATGACGCGCTCTCGGCGGCGCTCGCCGCGCCCGCGGCCCCGGCGGGCAATCCGTCGATGAGCTGGCTTTCGCCGAGCACGGCGGAGGGGCGCGTCGCCTACGCTTACGCCGTCGGCCTCATCAACGCCGAACGCTGGGCCGATGCGCTCGTCGCGCTCGAGCGCGCACGCGCGGCGATCGGTCCGCATCCGGACATTTTGAACTATATGGGCTTCGCCAATCGCCACCTGGCGCGCCATGACGCGGCGATCGGCTATTATCGCGAAGCGCTGGCGCTCGATCCCGATCATCTCGGCGCCAATGAATATCTGGGCGAACTTTATCTGGAGCTTGGCCGCGCCGGGGAGGCGCGCGCGCAGCTCGCGCGGCTCGATCGGCTCTGCCCCTATGGCTGCGCCGAGCGCGAGGAGCTGGCGCGCTGGATCGCGCTCGCCGCCAATTGATAAGCGGAAACGTAATTGCGTGAGCCATGCACTCACCCATCCCCGGATTGCGCGAAGCGCAAGTCCGGGGCCCATAATCCCAGAGGTTCGTGTTGATCGGTCCCGGGCTCGCCGCTGCGCGGCGCCCCGGGAATGGGTGTTTCCCTGTCACGTGTCGGCAAGGGTTAGCGCGCGCATATGATTTGGCGCATCATTGTTGCGGCGCTTCTTTCGGCCACTCTGGCGCGCGACGCCCCGCTCATGCGCGACGCGCGCTGGACTGAAGCCGGCCCCACGCTCGCGCGCGATCTGACGCATGCGCCGGGCGAATGCCTGGGCGAGACAAGCGATGAGATCGAACTCGGCCGCGCACTGTTCCGCTCGTCGATCCTGCTCGGCGGGCCGGCGGCGCGCATTGGGCTCTCGTGTCACAGTTGCCATGCGAATGGGCGCGTCAATGCGCGGTTTCTGCTGCCGGAACTCACCGATCGAGCCGGCGCCGCCGACGTGACCAGCGAATGGGCGAGCGCCGTGCGCGGCGATGGCGCAATGAATCCGCGCGCCATTCCCGATCTGGTCGATGCGGGCGCGCGCGATGCGTTCGGCATGGGCCGCGATCCATCGCTTGAACACTTCGCTATGAGTGTGATCACCGAGGAGTTTCAGGGCGCGCCGCCGCCGCCAAGCGCGTTCGCGGCGCTGATCGTCTATATCCGTGCGCTGCGCACCTCATCGTGCCCCGCCGAAGCGGAAACGCGCCAGACGCTCGCCGATGCGGCAAACGATGTGCGCCGCGCGCTCGCGGCGAGCGAAGCAAGCGGCGATGAGGCGAGCGCGCATCTGGCGCGCTTCGCGGCGCGCGAACGCATCGGCTTCATTGTGGAGCGCTTGCCGCCTTCGCGGTTCGCGCGCGCGCGCCGCGAGTTGGAGCAACTGGCGCGCGACCTTATCGCCGCGCCCGCCACCCAGGCCTGGCATGCGCGCTTCGACGCGGCGGCGCGCAGGCTCGAGCGGCGCGAACGCGAGACCCATTTCAACGAACGCACGCTGGCGCGGGCGCTGGAGTGAGTAAGGGCGTGTGTTCGCTCCAACGCCACCCCCCGCGCTTCGACAAGCTCAGCGCGACGTTGGTGATTTGCTCGCCGAAAATAACACGCTCCGTCGCGCTGAGCTTGTCGAAGCGTGCTTCATACCCACCCATCCCCGGGACGGCGCGAAGCGGCGGGCCCGGGGCCCATATACGCAAACGTTTGTGGTTATGGGCCCCGGAATTCGCTTCGCGAATCCGGGGATGGGTGGGTCTTGGCTTAGGGCCGTTCGCGCCAGTTTATCGCAATGTTTTGAACAAACGTCGCGCTGAGCGTGTCGAAGCGTGCTTCATATCCACCTATCCCCGGGGCGGCGCGAAGCGGCGGGCCCGGGGCCCATATACGCAAACCGCCGGTGATCTTGGGCCCCGGAATTTTCGCTGCGCTCAAATCCGGGGAGGGGTGGGGCGCGCGCCGCGCCTCAATTCCAGATCGGCGGCTTACGCGCCGCCCACGGCATTTCCTTCTCCAATTGCGCCGCGAGGCGGAACAGCGTCGCTTCATCGGCGTAGCGCGCCGTGAACATCATCGAGATAGGCAGATCATCCCGCGATTGATGCAGCGGCAGCGCCAGCGACGGTTGGCCCGTCATGTTGAAGGGCGGCGTGAAGCCGAAGCTGGCGCCTTGGCGCCGGTCGAATTCCCGCAAATCCTCCATCAGCGTATCGAGAAAATCGACACGCGGCGGCGGCGTGCACATCACTGGCGTCAAGAGCACATCCCAGGTCTCGAAGCGTTCGAGAATCTGGCGGTTCATCTTGCGCAGCGTGCGCCAGCCTTCAAACGCATCCTGCCCGCTCATGGCCTTGCCGCGCTCATAAAGGCGCCGCGCCAGGCCCTCGATGTCATCGCCCGGCTCGCGGCCCTTGAGCGCGATCCATTCCTTCATGCCGGCGGCGAAATTCGCGGCCGAGACCGCGCCCTGCGCGCGATAGAGCGCGCGATAATCGATGCCCAGCCCTTCGGGACGCACATCGTGGCCGAGCGCCTTTAATGTATCCGCCGTGCGTTCGAGCGCGGCCTGAACTTCATCCGCGATCGGATTGCCGGTCGGCGTCTCGCTCGACCAGGCGATGCGCAGTCCGCCCGGCGCGCGCGCGATCTCCTCAAGATAAGGGCGTTCCTTGGCCGGATGCGCGTAGGGGCTCGCGGCTTGCGGCGCGCCGGTGGCGTCGAGCATGGCGGCGCTGTCGCGCACAGAGCGCGTCACCACATGATCGACGGAAAAGCCCATGGCGCGATCGCCGTCATGCAGGCCATTGGGATTGCGGTCCCGCGTCGTCTTGAGGCCGACAAGCCCGCAGCACGCGGCGGGAATGCGGATCGAACCAAGCCCATCGCTCGCATGCGCCATCGGAACCATGCCGGACGCCACCGCCGCCGCCGCGCCGCCGGATGAGCCGCCGGAAATATGATCCGGATTCCACGGATTGCGGCACGGGCCCAGCCGCGCGGACGTGGTCACGCCCGGAATGCCGAATTCCGGCGTATTGGTCTTGCCGGCGAGCACGGCGCCGGCGGCGCGATAGCGCGTCACCAGGAGAGAATCTTCCGCGTCCGCCGCGATCTCGGCGAAGCGACTGCCGGATGTGCGCGGCCAGCCCTTCACGCGCAGGCCGAGGTCCTTGATCAGGAACGGCACGCCCGCGAACGGCCCGTCGGGCAAAGGCCCCGCCGCCGCGCGGCGCGCTTCGTCATAGGCTTTGTGCACGACGGCGTTGAGCTTGGGATTGTGCGCCTCGATGCGCGCGATGGCGGCTTCCAGCGTTTCGGGGGCGCTGATCTCGCGCCGGCGGATGAGGTCGGCCAGCCCAAGCCCGTCATAGTCGGCATAATTTGCGATCGCCATGGCGGGCCCTTTCACGGATGCGGCGCATCGCTTCCATGTCCGCAACGCGGCCGCCCGTCAACGCGCGCGCAGCGCCCCGGACGCAAACACGGGAACGAGGAAGCCGATTACGAAGAGTGTGTTGGACGCCGCGTTGAGCACAAAGCCCGTCGCCACCGAGATCGCGCTGTCGACGGCCCACCAGATGAGCACGGAGATCGTAACGAGGCGCCAGGTCGATGCATGCGTCTCGCGCGCCTGCGTCAACGCGAAGATCGTGCCGATCCAGCCCATGGTCAGCGCGCCCTGCAGGCCGATGCCGAAGCGCATCTCCGTTTGATCGAGCAGAGCCGCGCGCTCGGCCCCGCCGCCGAGCAGGGCGAGCGCGAAGCGCGCCGGCCCGTCGAGGCCCGGCGCCGCGCCGAGCGCCAGCACCAGGCCGAACGTGAAGGCGGCCGCGCACCAGACGATCAGCCATGTGTTCCAGATTCCGCGCATCGCGCCCTCCATGTATTGGTGTGGAGATCATGATCCGACACGCATAGGCGCGGCAATTACCTCAGAGGTCATGGACAGCGCCGCAAGCCGGCGCCATCCAAGCGCGATGCCGCCCGAGGCCGCGTTCACAGTCAACGAAGCAGGCGCCTTCGCCGGCGCGCTGCGCCGCGCGCGCCTCGGGCGGCGGCTAAGTCAACTTGATCTCGCGCTCGCCTGCGATGTCTCGGCGCGACACGTGTCGTTCCTGGAATCCGGGCGCGCCCAACCAAGCCGGGACATGGCGCTGAAGCTTGCCGCAGCGCTCGTTCTGCCGCTCGGAGCACGCAATGCGCTGCTGCAGGCGGCGGGCTTTGCGCCGATCTTTCCAGCCTCGCCTTTGACGTCCGAGGCGCTGGGCCCGTTCCGCGCCGTACTCGGCGAGATGATGGCGCGCCACGATCCCAATCCGGCCTTGCTGTGCGATCGTCATTGGAACGTGCTGGATGCCAATGTCTCGGCGCGCGCGCTGCTTGGGGCGCTGGCGGGTGGAGGCGGCGAGGTGAACGTCGTGCGTTTGATGACGGAGGACTCGCCAGGCGCCGCGCTCATCGGCAACCGGGCCGAGGTGTTGGCGGAGCTATCGGCGCGCATCGCGCTTGAGGCGCTGGAGGCGGGCGGCGATCCGGCGTTCGATGATCTGGTGCGCCGGCTCGATGCTGCGTGCGCGCGCCATCCGCGCCCGCGCGCCGCCGCGCCGCGCGCGCCCTTGACGCCGATTTTGATTGATCTGCCGGAGGGACGCTTGTCTTTCCTCTCCGCCATCGCGCAGTTCGGCACCAGCGAGGATGTCACCGTGCGCGATCTGCGCCTCGAATTGCTGTTTCCCGCCGATGAGGCCACGCGCGCGGCCATGGCGGCGCGCGCATGAAAAGAGGCGGCGCGTCATCACGCGCCGCCCCTCAAGTTTCCAACCCTTAGCGCTCACTTACATCGCGGCGATGCGCACGGCAGGCGGCGGGGCGGTGTCGCCTGCCCCATCCGGGCGGCGCCGGCGCGCCTGGCTCGGCTGGTAGCAGAGCCGCGCATGATCCATGCAATAGGCGCCCATGGCCGTGGCGCGCCCGCAAAACGCAAAGCCCGCCTCCTGCGGATCGCCGATGCCATAGCGGCACATGCCGTCGCGCACCGTGAGCACAGTAGCCACCGAGCCGTCCTCGAACTTCAGCGGATCGAGCACGACCGTGAGCACCGGCGGCGCATAGGGCATATGAGTGCGCGCGCGCGGCGCCAGAGCCAGCGGCGAGCGCTGCGGGCGCGGCCGGGCCGGGCGCTTGGCGGGGCGCGAGGGCGTGGCGCGGCCGGCGAGGCCGAGCCGATGCACTTTGCCGATCACGGCGTTTCTGGTCACGCCGCCGATCTGCTTGGCGATCTGGGACGCGGAATGGCCTTCAGCCCACAGCTTCTTAAGGAGCGCGACGCGCTCGTCCGTCCAGTTCATGATAACCCCCTTTTCAGCCGTCCTTGACGGTGAAATCGACTCGCCCGAGAAGGCGATCAGCCCAAGCTATAGTAGGCACAAAGCCGTTTCCGCCACAAGGTATGGCGTTTTCATGACTTTGTCTTATTCACAGCCGGGTGATTTCCGTCCACAAACGATCCAAGCCTTATGAGGCGTCGGAGGGCCTTTTGGCCGATGCGCTTCGCGCGCCAACGACGTATATCCGAAGCACGCGCCGATCATGGTTAAGATGAAGTAAAGAGGCTGAATTCCAGTGGATACGCACACGCTTCCCCCGCCCGCCGGCGCGCCGCGAACGGTGGCGAACACGCTCGCCGGCCGGATTTATGGACCGGTCAATTGGCTGGGCCTGCGCACCCTCATCGCGCGCGAACTGAAGCGCTTCTGGAAGGTTTCGGCCCAGACCCTGATCGCCCCCCTGATGCAGACGCTGCTCTATCTGGCGGTGTTCGCGGTGGCTTGGGGCGGGCGGTCCTGGGGGCTCACCGACGTGCCTTATGTCGACGGCCTTGTGCCGGGCCTGGCCATGATGGCGATCATTTCGAACGCGTTCCAGAATTCGGCCTCCTCGATGGTGATCGCCAAGGTGCAGGGCAATGCGGTCGATTTCCTGATGCCGCCGCTCTCGGCGTTCGAGCTCACCACGGCGTTTATCCTCGGCGCCTCGGCGCGGGGTCTCATTGTCGGGCTGGTGAGCGTGCTGGTGGCCGCGCCGTTCGCGCATGTCGCGCCGGCCAATGTGATCGTCGTGCTCTACTTCGCCTTGGTTGCGTCGGTGATTTTCGGCGCCATCGGCCTCATCGGCGGCATCTGGGCCGATAAGTTCGATCATCTCGCCGCGGTGACCAATTTCGTGGTCACGCCGCTGATGTTCCTCTCCGGCACGTTCTATTCGATCGATGCGCTGCCGGAGCCGGCGCGCACGATCGGCCATTATAATCCCGTGTTTTTCCTGATCGACGGCTTCCGCGCAGGCTTCATCGGCCATGCCGACGCCTCGCTGCTGGTGAGCGCGCTGGTCTCGGGCGCCGTCGCCGCGGCTTTGTGCTGGGTGTGTTGGGCGCTGCTGAACAGCGGCTATCGGCTGAAAGCTTAAACCAAAAAAGAAGGGCGTGGGGAGAGCCGGCCCCACGCCCTTCTTCTTTGTCGGCGTCGCGCCTGGAGGAAGAGGCGGCGCCGCTGGCGGTTCGTCAGGTCTCGTGCGGCTTC
>CADEEL010000039.1 GCA_902826335.1 uncultured Alphaproteobacteria bacterium | reverse complement strand
AAGATATGTACCAGATCATGGCGATCGCCAATTACGAGGATCGCTTCGTCATTCCATCGACTCACCGTGAGGGAGCGGAAGACGCCTACCACATGCGCGGTGCGACCGGGTTTTCCTTCGGTAACCAGGCGTCCGGCGGGCGATCGGAAGTAGGGCTGTTCGGCGCCGCCCGCAAACGCCGCGCCAAGCAAGAGATGGAGAGCTGAGATGGCGTATGTCTACAAGGCGCTCGCGCTCCTTCTCTCTTATCCGGAGGAGGATCATCGCGCGCTCTATGGCGCGGCGCGGGAGGTTCTCTCAGCACCCCTCCCCCTAGAGGGGGGAGGGGCCGGGGTGGGGGTGATGTCATCGAGCGCATCGCTTTCGGAAGCACCCCACCCCCTTACGCCCTCCCCCTCTAGGGGAGGGGGAGGGCCGCACCTCTCGGGCAAAATTACGCGCGCGCTCTTGGCGCTCGCGGACGAACTCAGCAGCGAGGACATCCTCGATCTGCAATCGCGTTACGTGCAGCTGTTCGACCGCAGCCGCACGCTGTCGCTGCATCTTTACGAGCACGTACACGGCGAGAGTCGGGATCGCGGCCAGGCCATGGTTGAGCTGAACAAGCTCTATGCGTCACGCGGTGTGCTGTTGAGCGCGCACGAACTGCCAGATCACCTGCCGGTGTTCCTGGAGTTTCTCTCGCTACTTGAGCCTAACGAGGCGGCGGCGCTGTTGGGCGAAGCGGCGCATGTGCTGACGGCGCTGCGCGACCGGTTGAAGAAGCGCAAGTCGCCCTACGCGGCGGTGTTCGCGGCTTTGGTCGATCTCGCCGACACGTCCGCCGATGCGCAAGCTCTCAGCGCGCTGATGGCCGAGCCCGAGGACGATCCTGATGATCTCGCCGTGCTTGACCGGGCTTGGGCGGAGGAGCCGGTTACATTTGGGCCGGATGTAGGAAGCGATTGCCCGCGGGCGGCGGCGATCGTTGCGAATTTGGAGGAGAATGCGGCATGAGCGGAGCGAATTCAAAGCGCGGCGTCGCCGCCGTGGCGTTGGCTGGCGTCTTTTTATGCGCGCCGGGTGCGTGGGCGCAAACGGCGCAGGTTGACGATGTCATTGTTGACGGCCGTTTGCGGTACGAACACGTGGATCAGGACGGCTTGACAGACGCGAACGCGGTTACGCTGCGTGTGCGGCTTGGTTATGAACGAGAGTTGTTTGAGCATTTCCGCGTCCTCGGCGAGCTAGAGGGCGTCGCACTCCTCAATAACGACTTCGCGGATACCGTACGGGTTCGGCCGGGACAGGCGGTGGTGCTTGATCCAGAAGCACTGGAGATCAATCGCCTTCAAGCGCAATGGACCAGTGGCGGCTTGACGGCCACGCTCGGGCGCCAGCGCGTTATCTTGAACAATGCACGCTTTGTTGGGAACGTCGGCTTTCGTCAGAACGAGCAGACGTTTGACGCTGCACGTATCGCCTATGGGGCGAGCGAACATCTCCACTTCAATTACATTTATGTTGACCGGGTCCGACGGATTCTTGGCGATGATAGCCCCAATGGCGAATGGCGGAGTGATTCACATATCGGCCAGGTCGACTTAAGGACCGGAATTGGCGAACTGTCAGGGTATGTGCTGCTTTTGGACTTCGACAATGCGGCGTCGCAGTCGAGCCAAACCTATGGAATGCGCTGGACACGGACGATCGCGGCTGATCCCTATCGGCTGTCGCTTGGCGCGGAATTCGCCGCGCAGCAGGATTATGGCAATAGCCCCGCCTCGTTCGACCTCAACTATTATGCGCTGAATGTCGGCGTGCAGCGGGGACCGTGGAGACTTGGCGTTGGGGCCGAGGTGCTTGAAGGCGATGGCGCGCGCGGTTTCGCCACGCCGCTTGCGACGCTGCACGCGTTCCAAGGTTGGGCAGATGTCTTCTTAACGACGCCGACCGACGGCATTCGCGATCTAAACGCCACGGTGTCATGGACGGATGAGACTCCGCCTTTTGGTCAGGCACTCACGTTGACGGCGCGGGCGCACGACTTTGAAGCCGAGTTCGGCGGTGCTGACTTTGGGCGCGAGTTCGATGTGCAGGCGCAGCTGCGCCTCAATCCCCATTGGACGCTTGAGGCGAAGGCGGCGATCTATGACGGCGAGGATGCACGGTTCGCGGATCGCTCCCGCTTCTGGCTGTCATTGGAAATGACGTATTGAGGCTGACAGAGGACGCCGATAATGCACCCAGATCTAGAAACGCTTCCTCTCGGCGCGTGGTTAAACCAGGCGCTGTTCGGCTATTACCCATATATCTGTTTGGCCGTTTTTGTTTTCGGTTCGGTTCTTCGCTTCGACCGCGAACAGTATACGTGGCGCTCAGGCTCAAGCCAGCTCTTGCGACGTAAGCAATTGGTTTGGGGCTCAAACCTCTTTCACCTTGGAATATTGTTTTTGTTGCTGGGCCACAGCGTGGGCTTGCTGACGCCGCACGCGATCTATTCGCAGTTTATAAGCGCCGAGCAGAAACAATTGCTGGCCATCATCGCCGGAAGCCTCGCGGGGGCGGCGTGCTTCATTGGGCTGACGATGCTGATGCACCGTCGCTTCTTTGACGCGCGCATTCGCCGGACGAGCACGTTTGGCGACAACGCGGTGCTGCTCATCCTGTGGGTGCAGCTGTGCCTCGGCCTTCTCACGGTGCCATTCTCGCTCGGCCATGGCGACGCATCCGTTATGTTGCGGCTTTCGAGCTGGGCGCAGGGCATCCTGACGTTTCAGCCAGGCGCCGCCGATTATGTGCGCGGGCTTGACTGGCCCTACCAGGCCCATCTTTTGCTCGGGCTCACGATCTTCCTGATATTCCCATTCACGCGCCTCGTGCACATGCTGTCGGTCCCGGTGTGGTTTTTGGGGCGACGCGGCTGGCAATTGGTCCGTACGCGCGCGCCTGAGATGCCGCACAGAATCGTGCGCGCGCCGAGCCGCGCGCCGGCGGAGTGAAGTATGAACCGCACATTAATCAACACTCTGGCGAAACGTGGGGCCAAGCATCATCCGATGCTTGAAGAGGCAGGGTGCGGCGGTTCTTGCTCAACACCGTCACCCATGCCGGCTAGGCTCACTTTTGACGCGCCGCCGGTCAAGGTGAACGGCGTCGAACTGTCCGAGGCGGACATTGCGCGCGAGGCGCAGCATCACGCGGGCGCATCGATGGAAGAAGCGCGCGCCTCCGCAGCACGTGCTCTGATCATTCGCCACCTGCTCCTGCAGCAGGCGTGCGAATTGGGGCTGAGCCCGGCGCCCGAGACAGATGCACTTGGCCGCTGGGAGAGCGACGAGGAAGCGCTCATTCGGCAAGTGCTTGAAATGGAAGCGCCGCCCGCGCGGCCTACAATGGAAGAGTGCCGCCGTGTTTATGACGCGCGCCGCGCCGTGTTGGAGATGGAGTTCGCGGTCGCTGAACCGATCATTCGCGATCGCCTGACGGCGCGGGCCTGGATGGCGGCGTCCGCGACGTACGTAGCCCGGCTGATGCGCGCGGCGTCTATTCAAGGGCTGGAGGTTCCTAAGGAGGCCGGGCCATGATGATCGAAGATCACATACGGGCGGCAGCGCCAAGGCATCCGGGCGGCATTGAACGTTCACCGCCCGCCTTGCTGAAGGAGCCGTTGGAGTTCCTTTTCGCCGAGCACTATCGGCATCGCCAGATGTGCAAAATCCTTGAATACCTCGCGGTGGAGCCCGCCTTTGACGCAAGCCTCATCGCCGCGACAGATGATTTCATTCGTTACGAGCTTGCGCTGCATGTGATCGACGAGGAGGAAGACCTGTTTCCGCTATTGCGGCGGCGATGCGAACCCGACGATGATATCGAGGACGTTCTGGGCCGTCTTTCGGCCGACCACGCCCTTGATCAACAACTCGCACAGGCCGTGCGTTCGATCTTTGCTCTCGCGCTAGAAAGACGAACGCCTCCGTCGGCTTTGCCCGGGGGGGCAGAAGCACTCTTGAAGCTGGCGAAGCAAGAGAAGGGCCATATGGCGCTTGAGAACGCGGTGGTCATGCCGCTAGCGCGGCGACGCCTGACTGTGGATGACCTTGAAGCGCTCAGCCTCCGCCTCGCCGCGCGGCGTGGCGTGGCCGCAGGTTGAGGCGGTGACGATTGGCGACCTGCTCCAGCGCAACGCGCATTGGGCGGCGACAAAGGCGCGCATTGATCCGGAGTATTTTCGCCGCCTTTCGGCGCAACAAGCGCCGGACTATCTTTGGGTCGGATGTTCGGACGCACGCGTTCCGGCCAATGAAGTCGTGAGCCTCGATCCTGGTGAATTGTTCGTGCACCGCAACGTCGCCAATCTGGCGCCGTCGCAGGACGCGAATTTCCTGTCTGTGCTGCAGTTTGCCGTCGAGGTGTTGAAGGTCAAGCATGTCATCGTCTGCGGGCATTATGGGTGCGGCGGCGTGCGCGCTGCGCTCTCAGGCAAGCGGCATGGGATGATCGACCATTGGCTCGCGCCCATACGCTGCCTCTATGAAGACGAGGCTGGGTATTTCGATCGTATTCTCGACTTCGAAGCGCGGGTGAACGCCGTTTGCGAGGCGAATGTGCTGGCCCAGGTTCGAGCTGTCGCGTCCAATCCGTTCGTGCAGGAGGCTTGGGTGCGCGGGCAAGGTTTGTCCGTGCACGGGTGGATATACTCCATCAAGGACGGGCTCATCCGCGACCTCGAAACCAGCGTGGCCAACCGCAAGGAAGCCACGCGCTTGCGGACGCGGGGCGGCGCCGCTCATGGCTGACACCGCTGAGGTTGCTTCTCCCCCATGCGCGGCCATCGAGGACGATTGGGGCTTCGCGTTGGGCTTAGACTTGGCCGTGCTTGTTCTTGCGGGCGGCGAGGGCAAGCGCATGGGAGGCGCCAAAACGGAGCGCACGCTCGGAAGGCGTCGGCTGATCGACCATGCGCTTGATGTCGCTCGCCGATGCGGTAAGCAAGTCGCTATTGGTCTGCGTGCGGCGGAGCAGATCAGCGCGGTGGACGGCTTTGAGTGCGTCATCGACCAACCTGGTATCGAAGGACCGTTGGCGAGCCTCGTGGCTGGGATCGCCTGGGCTAAGCGACGCGGCGCAAGCTGCCTGCTGACCATTCCTTGCGACGCGCCGTTCTTGCCCCACGACCTTGCCAGGAGGCTTCAAGCAAGATTAGCGACGAGCAGGGAAGCCATTGTCTTTCCGGCCAGTTATGGACGTTGGCACCCATCGAGCGCTCTCTGGCGCGTTGGCGTGCTCTACCAACTTCCACACTACCTTGCCGGTAAGCGGCGATCGTTGATCGGACTGGCTGAACATGTGGGCTTTGCTGTCGAGGATTGGGGCGCGCCTCAGCGCGATCCGTTCTTCAACGTCAACACGCCAGAAGACCTTCGCACGGCGGAGGTCTGGCTGACTCAGCCGCATTTTGAATAGCCGCATTCAAAGCACGTGTCGCAGCCCTCCTTGCGCACCAGGCCGGCGACACCGCACTTGGGGCAGGCGCGTGGGCGAGCGTTTGCCATTGGCGCCGATTCAACCGTGGGCGCGGGCGCAATGTCGGCGGCGTCGAGATGGGCTTGCACAATGTCTCCAATGGCGGCGAGCACGCTGGGCACGTAGCGCCCGCCTACCCAGGCGCCGCCACGCGGATCGAACACGGCCTTAAGTTCCTCGGCAACAAAGCGCACATCCCCGCCGCGCCTGAACACAGCCGACATCATGCGCGTCAGCGCCAAGCTCCAGGCGTAGTGCTCCATGTTCTTCGAGTTGAGGAAGATCTCGAATGGGCGCGGCGCGCCGTCCTCGTACACGTCATTGATCGTGACATAGAGGGCGTGCTCGCTATCCGGCCATTTTATTTTGTACGTGGCGCCGCCGAGCTTTGGTGGGCGCTTGGGCAGCGTGAAGGACAGCTCGGAGGACGGCGCGGGTTCCGGGGCTGGCGCTGGCGCGACCGTGAGAATGGATCCAGTTATCGGGTTCGGCCGGTAGGTTGTGCAGCCCTTGCAGCCAAGCGCGTAGGCTCTGGCATAGATATCTGCGAATGCCTCGAACGGAATATCTTCGGGGCAATTGACGGTTTTGGAGATGGCGCTGTCGATGTGCGCTTGGGCGGCCGCCTGCATGCGCAAATGGTCGTCCGGCGTGAGAGTCTGTGCGCTGACGAAGGCGTGTTCGGGCGGAGGTATGTCGCCGTGCAGGCGTCGCCATTGCGACAACGCATAATCTTCAACAACTTCCTCTCGTGTCGAGCCGTCCGCTTGGCGCACCTTGCGCGAATAGCTGAACGCGAACACAGGCTCGACGCCCGAAGAGACATTGCCGGCGACAAGCGATGTCGTTCCCGTCGGCGCGATCGTGGTGAGGCAGGCGTTCCGCAGGCCGTGTTCGGCGATCAGCGCGCGCGTCTCTTCGTCCAGGCTGGCGAGTGAAGGCCGCGCAAGCATGGATTTGTCCCAAAGGGGGAAAGCGCCTTTTTCCGTCGCAAGCTGAGCGGAGGCGCGATACGCTGCGTGTCTTATCGCGCCGAGCCAGCGTTCGGTGAGGGCCGCGGCCTCATCCGGCCCGTAGCGCGCGCCGCAGAAGATGAGGGCGTCGGCCAGGCCTGTAACGCCAAGACCGATGCGCCGTTTGGATTTGGCCTCCGCTTCCTGTTGCGGCAGCGGGTAGTTGGAAATGTCGATGACATTGTCGAGCATGCGGACGGCGGTTGCGGTTAATTCCTCTAGCGCAATGTCGTTGATGGCGGCGCCAGCGGAAAATGGCTGCTCCACCAGCCGCGCAAGATTGATGGCGCCGAGCAGGCACGCCCCGTAGGGTGGCAAGGGCTGCTCGCCGCACGGATTGGTGGCGGAAATGGTCTCTATGTCGGCGAGATTGTTGAGCGCATTCACGCGATCGATGAAGATCACGCCCGGCTCGGCCCCATCGTAAGTGGCGCGCATCAGCCGCGCCCATAGGTCGCGCGCCGCGACGACGCGATAGGTGACATCGCCGAACCGCAGGGGCCAATCACTGTTAGCGGTGAGCGCCTCCATGAACGCGTCGGTGACCAGCACGGAGAGATTGAAGTTTCGCAGGCGCGCGGGGTCGCGTTTGGCGTCTATGAAATCTTCAATGTCCGGGTGGTCGATCCGCAGGCAACCCATCATCGCGCCGCGCCGCGAACCCGCGCTCATCACCGTGCGGCACATCGCGTCCCATGCGTCCATGAACGAAAGCGGGCCTGACGCGTCCGCGCCGACCCCGTGCACTGGCGCGCCCTTGGGGCGAATGGTGGAAAAGTCCATGCCCACGCCGCCGCCCTGCTGCATGGTCATGGCCGCTTCGCGCAGGTGCGCGAAAATGCCCTCAAGCGTGTCGGGAATGGTTCCCATCACGAAGCAATTGAAGAGCGTAACTTGGCGGCCTGTACCGGCGCCAGATAGGATTCGTCCGGCCGGCAGGAATTTGAACTCGGTCAAAGCTTCCAAGAAGCGGGCGCGCATGGCGGGGCGATCGGCAGGACGTTCCGCCTCCGCAAGCGCGGCCGCGACGCGCGCCCAAGTGGCTGCGACGTCGGGCTCGGGCTTGCCTTGAGGCGGCGCAAAGCGATACTTGGCGGACCAGATTTCAGAGGCGATGGCGGCGTCGAAGGCCATGGGTGCAGTCCCCGCACGTGGCGCGCCCAAACGGCGGCCAGCTTCGACACATTAAGGAGAACCGCTTCGGGCGATTCTCAAATGATCGGCGCCCTCATCGTACTTGGACCTGCTCAATTCCTCACTTTAAATCCATCAAGCGGGTTTTGAGCGTGTCGCACTAGGCTTGCACTATTCGGAGGGCGGTTGTGGCAAAGGTCTTGTTCTTTGGGCGTCTGAGAGATCAAGCGGGCGTCGCGGAGAAGCTAGTCGGACTCGGGCGCGCGACCGAGATCGCCGAGTTCCGAAGGCTGGTCGCGGCGGGAGACGATAAGCTTGAGGCCGCGCTCGCGGCGCCGTCTGTACGGATAGCGGTGAACGCGAGACTGGCGCCAGTCGCCACCGCGTGCTGCATCTCGCCGGGCGACGAAGTGGCGTTCATGCCGCCGTTCTCGGGAGGGTGAGGTGGAGCTTGATAGCGCCACCCTCGTGTTGCTCACCGGCGCCGTGTTTGCGGCTGCGGCGCTCTATTCTTCCGTGGGCCATGGCGGCGCCTCCGCCTACATCGCGCTGATGGCGCTGGCGGGGTTGGCGCCAGAGGAGATACGCCCCGCCGCGCTTGTGCTGAACATTGTCGTGGCGAGTCTTGGCGCCTATCGCTTTATTCGCGCAGGACGGTTCGATTTCGGTGTGTTCTGGCCCATTGCCGTAACCGCGATACCTGCGGCCTACCTCACCGGAGGAATCGAGTTGCCGGAGGCGGTCTATCGACCCCTTCTAGGTGTCGCGCTTGGCGCTGCGGCGCTCCGCTATCTCATCTGGCCGCAGATCGACGCGGCGAAGACCGCGCGGGCGCCACGCAAGATCGTTGCGCTGCCTGCCGGCGCCGCGCTTGGGGCGCTCGCGGGTCTCACCGGCATTGGGGGCGGCGTCTATCTGTCGCCATTGCTTGTCTTCACCGGGTGGGCCGACGCGCAAAAAGCAACCGGGATCGCTGCTTGCTTCATTGTCGTCAATTCGCTGGCCGGTCTCGCCGGGCGCGCCTCTTCACTCATGACGTTGCCGAGTTATCTCCCCTGGTTGGCGGCGGCGGCTATTCTCGGCGCCGGGCTTGGCACGGCGTTGAGCCTGAAGGCGTTCGACAAGAAGGGCGTCTTGCGGGTCATGGGGATCGTGCTTGGCGTCGCCGCCGCGGCGCTGGTGAACTGATGCGCGTTGTTGTTTCGACGCATGCGTTCGCGCCCGACCAGGAACTGGCGTCGTTCGCGCGCGGCGGCGAGGCGGGCGCGGTGGCCAGCTTTGTCGGCTATTGCCGCGCTGAGAACGGCACGGTCGAGCGGCTTGAGCTTGAACACTATCCTGGCTTCACCGAGGCGGCGATCACGCGCCTCGCTGAGGTATCCCTGCGGCGCCATGGCTTGATTGATCTTCTGGTGATTCACCGCGTCGGCGCGATTGCAGCAGGCGAGGCTATCGTTCTGGTGGCCGCGTCAAGCGCGCACCGCCTCAATGCTCTGACGGCTGTCAGCGAGATCATGGACTATCTCAAAACTGAAGCGCCGATCTGGAAAAGGGAAGTTGGTGCGCGCGGAGAAACATGGGTTGAACCTAAACTCGAAGACTATCGCGCTGCCGCGAGTTGGCGCCATCAAGGCACGACCATTGAGTTCGAATCCCCTCCCACTAGACGGGGGAGGGGTAGGTGTGGGGGTGAAAGACCTCTTGGAGACGAGCCGAAAGTTGTGGCCGATGTAGCCGATTTGGACTCATGCGCGGCATCCGGCCGCGTGATCCCAAATGGTCGCGCGCTCTCACCCCACCCCCTTACCCCCTCCCCCTCTAGGGGAGGGGGAGAAGAGGAGCCTCTATCGTGACAGAGAACGCTCTAATGCTCTCGCCCGGTGGTGAGCTGCGCGAGGACTTGCCGTTCAAGCCGGTGCGGATCGCGGTCATCACCGTTTCAGACACACGCACGCTCGATACCGACACGTCCGGCGCGTTGCTCGCCAAGCGCCTTCAGGCAGACGGTCACCTTCTGGCCGATCGCCTCGTCGTCAAGGATGATGTCGAACAAATCCGCGCCGTGGTGCGAAGGATCGTGGACAACAAGGCCGCTGACGTGATCCTGACCACCGGCGGCACCGGTCTTACTGGGCGCGATGTGACGCCAGAAGCCATCGAACCGCTGCTAGACAAGCGCATGGAGGGGTTTTCCACGATCTTCCATCTTGTGAGCTATGAAATGGTGGGGCTCTCCACCTTGCAGTCTCGTGCGTTGGCTGGGCTGATCAAGGGCGTGATCGTGTTTTGCATGCCGGGCTCGAACGGCGCCTGCAAGGACGGCTGGGACAAGATCATCCGCTGGCAACTTGATAGCCGTCACATGCCCTGCAACATGGTCGAACTCATGCCGCGCTTTAATGAGCATCTGACCCATGACTGCGCCTAGGGATATGACCCATCTCGACGCCGAGGGCCGTGCTTGCATGGTGGATGTCGGCGACAAGCCGCAGACGGTGCGCGAGGCGCTCGCGGAAGCGCGCGTCGTCATGCAAGTCGACACATTGCGCGCCGCGCTCGCTGGCGATGTGAAAAAGGGCGATGTTCGGTCGGTCGCGGAGATTGCCGGCGTCATGGCCGGCAAACGCACGAGCGATCTGATCCCCTTGTGCCACCCGATCGCGCTGTCCAGTCTCATTGTCGATGTAACGCCAGAAGAGAGTCTTCCGGGCTTCCGCATCACGGCGCGCGCACGCACGACCGGGCAAACCGGCGTCGAGATGGAAGCGCTGACAGCCGCGAGTGTGGCGGCGCTCACCATCTACGACATGCTGAAAGCGCGCGACCGCGCCATGCGCATCGAAGGCGTACGCGTACTCGAGAAATCAGGCGGCGCTTCGGGTGAGTACAGGGCGTCCACATGACCAGCGTCGCCGAGGCCCGTGCGGCGATGTTGGCGGCGGCGCGGGCCTTGCCGGGCGAAACCGTCGCTCTTGAGCAGGCGCTCGGGCGCACGCTGGCTGCGCCAGTCCGAGCGCTGCGCGCCCAGCCGCCGTTCGCGGCGTCGGCAATGGATGGCTACGCGTTGCGTGCAGCTGATACGCCGGGCGGGCTCCGTATTGTGGGCGAGTCTGCTGCGGGACATGCGTTCAAGAAAGTCTTGCACGCGGGCGAGGCGGTGCGGATATCAACCGGCGCGCCGATACCCATTGGCGCTGACGCGGTGCTCATCCAGGAAGATGCGTGCGTCGAGGGAGATCAGCTTCATTCGGGTGCTGTGGCTCCCGGGAAGCATGTCAGAGACGCAGGCGTTGATTTCGCCGCGGATGAGATTGTGCTCGAAGCAGGTTGCGAGCTTGATCCGATCTCGCTGGCGCTGGCCGCGGCGGCGGGCGCCCCGGATGTGGAGGTTGTGAGGCGCCCACGGGTAACGATTCTTTGCGCTGGCGACGAGATCGCGCCGCCGGGCGCGGTGCTCAGAGACGATCAGATATTTGAGTCCTGCTCGTATGCGATTGCAGGGTTAGCGACGCAGTGGGGCGCGCTCCCAACGCGCGTCGGCGTGTTAGCTGACGATCCCGCCGCAATCGCACGCGCTGCGGAGAAGGCGCTGCGCTCATCCGATCTCGTCGCCTTTATCGGATCGGCGTCGGTTGGGCCGCATGATCATGCGCGGTCCGTGTTTGAAAGTCTCGGTGCCCGAATCGTTGTGCCTAAGGTCGATATGCGGCCGGGTAAGCCGACGTGGTTCGCGACAACGCCTGTCGCGCCGCTGCTGGGGCTGCCCGGCAACCCCGCGTCGGCTATTGTAGCTACAGTTTTGTTTCTCAAACCGCTCCTCGAACGCATGCTTGGGCGAAGTGGCGAGTTGGTGTTCCGCCGCGCGCGCCTCGCCAAAGCGATGCCAGAAAATGGGCCACGCGAGGCCTACCTGCGCGCGCGGACAAAGGAAGTTAGCAGCGAAAACTGGATCGAGGCCGCTGCCGAACAGGACTCGTCGCTTCTCTCAGTGCTCGCGGGGGCAAACGCGCTGCTGGTGCGGTCTGCGTGTGCGCCGCCGGCTAGGCAGGGTGATTGCTGCGAGTTTGTGTCCGTTCTTCTGTAGGGCAGAGTGCCACCTGCGCGCGTTTGTCAGTGCCAGAGAGAAGGTTGCTGCCGCTGAATGTCGGTTTACGGGCCGCGAGTTGCTGGTCGAGGCGTACTTCCGCTTCTGGGATCGAGCGCGTCGGCAAAGGGGGTATCGAGCCCTATTGAACTCTGAATAATGGCCGCGTCTCGTGATCGAAGTCGGCGCCCCGGAACCTTTGCAGCGCCGCGCAAACACCGATCAGACCAGCAGCTTGGTTTGGAGCCATCCGATTTCCTTGCGGTCAAGCTCCAGGAATTGGTGTGATTCACTTGCGAAGATCTGCAGGAGCGCGCGCGCGCGCGCCGCGCGCGCTTGCGTCCAGTCGTCGTCATTCGCGAGCCTGAGCGCACACAAAGCATAGAATTCCGAAAGCCTGAATATTCTGTCAGGCTCAGGCAAGAGCTTCAACACGTTGTGCGCGATCGCACTCGCCTGTTTCCCCCGCAGGCTGGATTGACCTCCGCCGGGCTCAAGAGCGTTGAGGTCAAGAAACAAGTGCGCGGAAAGTGAATTGCCAAACGCGTGAAGTTTAAGACGTGAGATGAGTCCCTGAGGAACGTCATCAAGGTCGGTCTCGCGCAAGAGCCTGCGTGCGAAGCTTAGCCGTTCTTCCGCCTGACGGACAACATTGAATATATAAGCTGCGGACGTCCTTCGGCCGGGATCGACAATGAGGGCCTGCTCATAGGCGAAGAAGAGACACTGGGCGCCGATCTCCACAAGGCTTCTGATCGCGCCAAAGTTATCACCGGCGCGACGGCTGCGCATACGCAGAAAGTCGAGTCGGCGCACATTGCGCTGGTAATTCTCGAGTCCGTGTCCGCCATAGCGATTGGCTAGGCATCGAGCGTATGCGAACTCGGCCCGGTCGGAATCATTGGGCGGGAGCGACATCACCATGCGCTCCGCAACGTGAGCGGCCTGCTCCCAATTATTGGTTCTAAGAGCCAGGAGGCATGCAATCGCCGCGGCGTCTCCAAACGGCACCTCCGCGCATTGCTTTTGAAACTGCTTCAGCTCGTCGCCGCTCGCGGCGTCGACCAGCCAGTTGCCAAGATCTGTCAGCAGGGCGCTGTGGGAGAGGCGATCACTATAGCCGCCAAACGATTGAGGGATTGCCAGGCGCACCAGTGCGGGACTGCGCGCGATCTGACGCACGAGCGGCAGTTCGGGCTCAGGCGCGCGTGCGCGGATGAGCGTGCGCAGCATCGAGTCCAGTTGCCCGCGGGCGATGAACTCAAGATGGCCTCTGGCGATATCGCGCAAGCCTTCACGCATTTGCTCCTGAAAGATCGCTTCGACATCAGATTCCATAAGTGAGGCAATGGCGACATCGACAAAGTCGCCGGCAAGGTGGATGAGCTTGTCCGCGTTTAGGAGCGCGGCAGTCTCAAGCGCCGGCTGCCACCGAACACCGAATTCTGCGAGCCTCGGGCTGATTTCTGCGGGCAGGCCGTGTAATCGTTCGCGCAGCAACGTGAGATTATGGTCGGGAAAGTGACCGTGGCTATCGCCGCTGAAGGAGGTTGTGCTGACGTGAAAAGCGATGTCAGAAACGAGTGCCGAAAGCTCACTTAGCGGCGCTTTCTGGTCGTCGGGCGCGGGGCTTGAATTGAGCGTGACCAGGGGCGTGTATTGGCGCGGATGCCTGATGAAGTTGAACTGGCGCACCGGCACCAAGCCTTCCTGCCGTCGCCAGGCGTCAACGGCGGCATGCATGGCCGAGTCGGTGGAGATGAGCACGAATTTGAGCGGGCGGTGTCGCGTTAGCGCATTTTCATTCAATCGCTCGAGCAGACACAATGAACGGGCGTCGCGTTCGATATTGTCTGACGCAGCAGGAGACTTGCCAATTTTGAGAAGCTGTTCCTCCCAGAACTTCACGCGTTCCTTGCGCAGCTCCTTCTTGTCCAGCCCGAAATCGCCAAATGGATCAGCCCAGACAACCTGTTCTTCCTTGAGCAGGCGAAGCATGCGCACTCGATGATAGGCAGTCGAGCCATAGGTCTTATGTAACGTTTCGGCAAACGCTTGAAACAGGCACGAGAGCCGCTCAGCGTCGGGCCTTGTGCGAAATGCGCTCAAAGCCTCGCTTAATCTCCGGGTCAGGGCCTTGCGCTGCGCGGCACTTGTGGTTTCGCTTTTTTCGGCGTCGGCCACATGGCGCTTCAGGCCATCGACCAGCTCCTGGCCGTGATATGGCGTGATGAAGCACGGCAAGTTCTCCGAGCCGATCAGCTGTTTTGAGAAAATGTATTCGGAAGCCACGACGCTTGAAGCAAACTCGATCGCGCTAACTACGTCCTTTGTGGAAGCCATTGGCAGTGCTGCGACTAGGCGAAGATCGCGAGCCGGATTCAGGTGCCATTCGACGACATTGGAATCGACGAAGTAGAAAAATTGCTCATTGTCCTCGCGAACCGCCCGGTGATCCTGTGAGGCATCCTGAAGAGCGCGGTGAAGTGCAAGATTCGCACTCAGATAGCGGAGCGCGCCCTCATCGTCACCAGCGCACACCGGATCACTCATCGCTGAGCTCGCCGCGAGCGAATCGGTTTATGAATTTAGTTAGGTCGCCTTTCTTGACCGCCGCCTTTGTCTCGGCGACATCTGTGTTCGAGCCCTTGGTCTGGTTGCGGAGCATCTGCGCGATGCCTGCGGGGATTGAGCGGCCATCGAGTAACAATTGCTTCTGCGAGGGCCCATACCCGACCGCCAGGACATATTTTTTCCGCGTGCTCATGCCCGCCCCGGTCACTTTTAAGGGGCGCTCGCCGGGTCTTGAGCGCATCTTGGACTGAAAAAGGGCGGGTCCTAGCCAGTGGTGTTCGAGCAGCAAATTCTGCTCTCCACCCTTGGTGAAGAGGTCGACAAAATGCTCAAGCTCATGAAGCTCGGCGATAGCGAAGAAAACAGACGCGTACATATTGTCCTCGCCGGTGATCGTTGGCGAGATCCGGGCGCGAAAATCGACGACGATCTGGAGCCACGCCTCGGGGTAAGCGCGCACCATGTACTCGACGGCGCGCGCAAGTTCAGCGTCGTGAACCACATTTTTGGGGAACTTCGAAAGGTGGATAATGAGCTTATGGAGTGGCGATGAGATTTGGAACGCGGGCTGCGCGCAGGCGCAATCAATAACCGCGCCCACAACGCGACTGCGATCGAGTCCGCTCATCTGAACCAATCGGTCCCGCCCCATGAGATAGCGCAGGAATCCAGGGAGTGCGTCGCTGCCTAATGCGGAGGCAAGGTTTAAGAGATCGATGAGCACGCCGGCGGGATAATGCGGTGTCCAGTGCTTCAGGCCATAATCGACCGCAAGCTTCAGCTTTGGCAGCGCCATAGGGTCGCGCGAGCGAACTTCGCGTAGGATCTGGCTCGACACATAGTCGACATCGTCCAACACGATGGGCGATAGAGCATATCGCCTGCCAACGAAGCTCTTCTGAAGATGAAGCGTCTGCAGCCCCTCATAGAGCCACTGGTTGAGAGGGGCGCCCGCGGACAAGGGCCATGTGCGTGCTTTCGCCATCAAGTGACGCCCTGCAAATCCTTGGCGGCGCTGCGCCAACTCGGCGCGCCGCCCGCCTCGTATTTGTCGATCAGCTTCTTGGCGAAGGTGTCGCAGCACGCCGGCACTTCGTCTGGACCTGAGCGCGCCGCAACCATGGCCGAGACCCGGCTGACAATACAAGGCCGACCCACGATTTCCCAGGCACCGTCCTCAACATCGGGCAGGTCGTCGGCCAGCTTATTCAAATCGGATGTCTTGTTCCACTCTTCTAACGTGGCATAGTGGGCGAGCCATCTCTGCTTGAAGTAGTCGTTGTCGACTCCGTCGAAAGCCGTAGGGCGCCTGTAGGTGTTGTCGCCGGGCATCGCGCCCCACGCATCAACGGAAAAAACCGTCACCAAATAGAAAGTGTCGGCGTAAACCGGCAAGCCAAGATGGAGGAGCAGCCGTTTGAGCGCGTCGGCCGCCTCGGTGCTTGTAGAAAAACGCTGGTCGAGTAATTGGTCGAGGTCGATGTCTAACACTTCCGCGATTTCGGCGAGCCAAAAGAGACGATCCGAACGGCCGAACTCAAGGTCGATCTTATCGGCGACGAAGTGCTCGATGGCGTTCAGCATACGCATGGGTTCATTGGGCGGCACCGGACGCAGGCCGTAGGCGGTGCTCAAGGCTGAATGCGCGCGAGAGAGAGGCTGCACATTCACGAGGCGGCGGGCCGGTGGTCTTATCGATGGCCCTTGCAGCTGGAATCTATCGGGTGCCGCAAAAACGATATGCTCGGCCACCGCGCGAACAGGCATTCCAGCTGGGAGATTGTGAAGGCCCGGGTCATAACGGCTCTTGAACAGCAGAATAGAAGCACTGTTGAGCACCTGCTCTTTGAAATAGGCATCGTGAAGGTTGAGCAGAAACATCCACCCGGTGCGATCCCGATTGAATATATCGTACATATGGCCCCGCCATCGCCTGGTTTTCATTAGTTCAACTTGGAGTAGCATGCAAGTTCAAGGCAGGCTCTCACAGGATCGAGCTGGGTCCTGGAGGCGGTCGCCCGCTCTCAGGCAATGGAGCTATTCTACCCGGTGCCCACGCCCGCCTTTGAGCGGATCGATGGGTGTCGATGCTTTCGGTCGCTGTTTAAGCCAGTCGGTCTGGACACCTTTGACGAAAATCCGGAGAAGCCAAATTGCTAGGCTGGGCATTCCCCAAAGTCGCATAACCGACAATTTCGGCGCGCTGCTGCCGGCCCGCGCATCATACGGCCGCTAAGGGGACGAGCGGGCGAACGTCTCCTTCTGGGATGTCGGGTCCCTGAAAATCTGGGCGACCGCGATGCCGCTGATGAACACGGACTTTTCCAGGTGCTGTTGTTTTCGTTCAAAGAGAAGCCAGGCGGGAACGTAGCCTCTGGTCAAGGGATGTTGTCGTCGGGGTGTCTCGCAAACGTCGACACAATATCGAAAAATTGGTTGTGTCGGTTCGACATCTTTTAGGATGCCCGGTCCTGTCTAGAAGCTTGAGCAACTTTGCGCGTTGTATGTCCATGCGAGTTGGTGATCTGGCTTTCAAGATTGCACCGCTCATCGCATCAATCGCCTGCGACGCCCCTTGAGCTGAGAGGCCATAGTTGCCCTTCTGATCTACCGGCGCGTCACGGTAGTGTACGCGTTCAAACTCGACCAATGCGCGCCCAAGATCATCTTCCCGGTCGATATGGTAGATGACGCGATCAACATCGTCGTTGGCAAGTGTCGCGTTGAAATAGGCTCGCTTGATGAAGGGATCCTGTGCCTTGTTGGCAAAGGCAAGCAAGTCGGTAGCGTCTCCTCCCTCGATCCGGGTTCGGAGATGTATTGCGTGCTCTGCAATACGCGTCTCGATCACGGAGCGCGGCCTCGTTTCGGATGCGGCTAAGACAGTTTCGAGTGCGCGTCTGACCACCTCGGCGAAACGTCCACGAGCTTGGTCCCAAGTCCGGAACAACTCGACAGCCGCCAAGTTGGCCGGATGCACGAGGTGTCGGCGAATACTCTCTTCAGTGAGTAATTCGTCACCCTCATCTGGGAGTAGGAACGCGGTCGCATCAACCGTGACAGTCTCGAGAGACAACACCACATCCTCACGGTATCGGAGTTCCGCTGGAAGCGAATGGTGATAGTGCTCTTTGTGGATGCTGGCGGCGATGCGGGGGAGGTGAGAGAGGAATTCCGCGATTTCACTTGTTGGGAAGCCAGCTGTCCGCAAGCGACGGTCGATGCGGCCAAGCGCATCACGCACGACGCGCGCCGTGTTCCACTTCGCTTCCTCGACGACGGTGACTGATGTGAAAATGCGCAGGCGGCGAAAAGCCTCGTCGGGAATGAGCTCGGCCTGGTGCCTCCAGCGGGAAATCTGCGCTTTTGAGAATCCAATAAGGCGACCGAGGTCAGCCATGCTCGCAAACCCGGCCCGGTCAACGACGTCAAAGAAAATCGAGGCCTGTTCTGGCGGCCCAATAAGTTCGACAAGGCGGGATTCGTCTTTCATCACGAAACTGTCGGCGGACGTCCAGCTTAGCGGCCGAAGAGCGCCATCAATGCATAGCACAGTGCTACGCCCGCACGACAGCGAAATTCATGCTCGTCTGCATGGCGCCATCCTGTCACGGCCGCCCAGCCATGGATTATGGCCAGCAGCAGGTGTCCGACGTGATCGAGCATGTTGCCTCCTTATCGGAGGCTACACTCGCGCGTTTGGTTCGCGCTCCGCGTTGAGCGCAAGCTCAACGCGGTGCCCGAGCTCTCTCACATGGCCGCCAAGCGCGTTCCGTTGAATGTCCGCAATGCGGTTCGTGAGTGACAATGGCCGCTTCTGGGATGCCGCGCGCAGTGTGATTGGGAACATCGACTAGGGGTCAAACCGGCCAGGCGTCACGCCGAACTCGCGACGAAAGGCGGAAACGAACGCGCTGACGCTCGCGTATCCTGCATCGAGTGCTGTACTCGTGACGCTCGCGCCAGCTCCGAGTCGTTCGATCGCGGCAAGCAGGCGCAGGCGTTGGCGCCATTGCGCAAAGCTCAAGCCTGTCTCGCGGAGGAACAGGCGCTGGGTGGTGCGAACGCTCGCCGCAGCTCGTTTGGATAATTCAGCAAGGCTCTCGTTGTCCGCCGGGTTTTCCTGCAGCCTTGCGGCGATTGCACGGGCCCGTCGATCTCGCGGCAGAGGCAGGGCCTGTGCGTGAACGGGTTCGAGCAGCGCCAATCGATCAACAAGTACGCGGGCGAACCGCTCCTGCGTCGGTATCCTTACGTCGAGCACGTTGTACTCGGCAGCCGCCAAGATCAGTTCACGCAGCAGCGGCGGCACATCGAAGACAACGCAGGTCTCAGGAAGAGCCTTGCAGAGGGTATCGGCGAAGTAGAGGCTGCTAAGCGTCGCCTTGCCAAAGGTTTCTTCGCGGTGGGCGGTCCGCGCAGGAATCCAGACCGCTCGATGCAGCGGTGCGATCCAGGCGCCTGCTGACGTCGTCACTCGCAGGACGCCGTGAGACGCGTAGCTGAGTTTGTGCCAGTCGAGGCGGGAATCGCCGGAGACGTATGGCGCGCTTAGGCCGACAGCCATGGAGCGCACCCACACAGGGCCGTCAGGCTCCAGGGGCAGGTCTGTTTGGCGTGTCGGCGACATTAGAAGGCACTTTAGCGCAAGACTGCCGCGCCTGTCTTGGGGCACTCTCCATGCAAGGAGTTGGTGCAATGGCTCATGTCGCCCATTTTTCCGTCAATGCCGATGACCTCGACCGCGCCAAGGCGTTCTATGCCGCCGCGTTTGGATGGACGTGTCGTCCCTACGGCCCGCCGGGGTTTTACATGCTTGAGGGCGCAGCCGGGCCCGGCGGCATGCACGCCAGTATTCAGCAGCGGCGTGAGATTGTGCCCGGCAAGCCGACGTTCGGCCTTGAGTGCTCGCTTTCTGTCGAAAACAGCGAGGCGGCGGAAGCCGCCATTGTGAAGGCGGGCGGCAAGATTGTTTTCCCGCGTACGATCTTGCCGGGCGTCGGCACGCTGTTTTTCTTCGAGGACACCGAAGGAAACATCATCGGCGCCATGGAATACAGTGCGACGGCTCGCCAGCAGGCGCGTTGTGCGCAACGCGCTTAGTGTAGGCTCGAAAGCCGGAGGCTTCAGTGCAAGGCGCGTTTGAGCTCAGGAGAGGCCAAGGAGGTTCGGGTGTTTCGTGTCATGTCGATCGTGCTCGCCGTTCTCGCGGCGACGGCTTGTGCATCCTTGCCGGGAGGCGAAGACGCGCGTAGCGGCGTCGCAGCTTTGGTTCAGCGTTGGTCGGACGCTGGTGAAGCAGGCGACTGGGACGCTGTCGCCGACACCTACGCCGATGCCGAGGGATTTGCCTGGATAGAGCAGGGGGAAGCCCGGTATCCAAGCCGCGCGGCCATCCTGGAAGGGCTCAATAGAGTCCGGGGGATGTCGGCGTCCGTTAACAGTGAGGTTTCGAACGTTGTGGTCACGCCGCTGGGTGACGGGGTCGCTGCGTTTCGCGCCGACTACATGATGGCAGTCTCCACCAACCACTACAGCTTTACTTCTCAGGGTGTCTTGTCCGGCGTCGCCATCAGGCAGGGCGACACGTGGCGCTTTCTACAGGGCGCGTTCTCCGAGCGACCAACGGCCTCGCGATAAGGCGTCGAGGCCACGGTTCATCGAGTTCTCGCGGACCGAATCGCGGGCCTATTGTCTGTTTTCGGGAAGTGAACTGCGGCTGAGGGCGAATTTCTGAAGATGGGATATCGCGAAAGGTACGTTCTCAAAGGTGAGTATGCTTTCATCGCGGGCAGGTCACCGAGCGTACGTCCGATCCCCAAGCGACGGACCCGTCTTCAGAACCTGCGCCGCCTGGATCGCACCGGCCCCCATTGTCGCCTGGGCCGCCAGGGGCGTTACCGGTGCATCATCGCCGCGATCATGCGGAGATAATCCTGCCTTTCGCGTGCGCGCCGCGGCGAGCTTGGGCTTGGCTTCGATGCGCAAATGCGAAAGCAGCAACGTCTTTGCTTTGTCCAGCGCAATGCGGACGAAGGCCTCGTGCGTGGTTTTCACGACGATCGCCGTTGCTGCGCCGTCACGCACCGCCGCCGTCGTGCCTGATGCTTGGGCCGGGATGGCGTCGTCACCGAGCGCCAACGGCAGCCGACCATGCGGCGCGAATCCAACGGCAGCCGACCATGCGGCGCGAATAATGATCGATCACAACCGCCACGTAGAGCCAACCTTCGGCGGTCCAGATGTAGGTGAAGTCGGCCGCCCATTTCCGATTGGGCTCCACCGCTACGAACGGCGATCGAGGATGTTGGGTGCCAGGGCGCCGACCATCCGTTCGCCCGTGTCGGGCGGCAGCCGCCGGCGGCGCGGACGGGCGCGCAACGCCTGCGATCGCATCAATCGTTCGATCCTGTGCAGGCCGCACGAGAAGCCCTCGGCCAGGACATCACGCCAGACCCGGCGCGCGCCATAGGTGCGGTCACTCTGCAGGAAGCTCGTGCACACCGTCGCGCCGATCGCTTCGTCACTTCTAACGCGCGCGCTCGGCGCCCGCGTCAGCCAGGCGAAGAAGCCGCTCCGCGACACACCGAGCGCGTCGCACATCCAAGCCACGGGCCAGATCCCCCGGTGCTTCGCAATGAAACCAGACATCACGCCCGGTCCTTCGCGAAGTAGGCCGCGGCTTTTTTTTAGAATGTCGCGTTCGGCCTTGAGCTTGGTGACTTCGCGGCGCAGCCGCTCAATCTCTTGCTGCTCGGGCTTCATCTGGCCCTGACCGGGAAACGCCTGCTTCGGGTCGGCCTCGTAGTCCGTGACCCATTTGCGCAACACGTTGGCGTGCACGCCCAGATCACGGGAAACCTGGGCGAACGACACGCCCCGATCCTGGATCAGCTTCACCGCCTCAAGTTTGAACTCACGCGTATATGCCTTGCGCCGTCCCAAGATGACCCTCCGATCTCACTAAAACACCTAAACTCGGTGTCCGTGAAACCGGCAGCAGCTCACTCACGCCCTACGAACACATCTGCGCCGTATGGACCAAATAGCCCGGCCGCTTCAAAATCGATCCAACCCACCTCACGGCGGGACTAAACACCTAACCCATTGAAGCTCGCGGCTAGCGCTTCGGCACCGGGTTGGGATAAGATTCGACGCACAGCGGGTGCGGGCCGCCCTCGTGCTGTGGCGATGGGAGAACCTTACGATGGACACCCGGATTCTGTACTACGAGGATCCATATCTGTCGCAGTTCGAGGCGACGGTTCGTGCGGTGGACGAAGACGGGCGGGTGTACCTCGATCGGACCGCGTTCTCGCCTCGCGGTGGCGGGTGCCCTGGCGACAGCGGGTTCATCGGCGATGTGCAGGTGACGGATACGCGGATGGACGACCGTGGGGAAATCGCCCACCTGGTCAGCGATCCCGCATCAATCAGGTCGGGAATGCGAGTCGCGACGAAACTGGATTGGGACCGCAGGCTACAGATCATGCGCCTGCATTCCGCGTCACACCTGATGGAGCACTTCCTGTTCTACGAACTGGGTGAGCTGGAGCGCGTCGGAAACTTCCTGACCGAATCCAGTGACAAGTGCACGTACGAGTACGGAGAGGCGATGTCGCAGGAGCTGATAACGCGCCTGAACGACACGTGCCAAGCGTTCATCGATGCCGGGGGGCCGATCGAGACTTACGCGGACACGAAGGACGCCCAATTCCGCTACTGGAGGTGCACGGACATCGTGACACCCTGCGGGGGCGTGCACCTGCGGGACATCGCAGAAGTCGGCAAAATAAAGATCAGTCGACAGAGCGGCGGCAAGGGCCGGCACACGATCGTCACGCGGCTGGCGTCGGAGTGAGTGATCCCGGAACCCTCGTGGAGAACGCCCCGTTCAAGGCGGGTGAGCTGACGGACTTGGCCGCGAAGGTCGCAACCCCGTGTTACGTGTACTCGGAGGCGGCGATCCGCCAAGACTGCGCAGCCGTTTGTAGCCTGATGCCTCAGGGCTTCGAGGCGTTCTTTGCACTGATGGCCAACGACAATCCCGCCATCCTTCGTATCGTGCACGACGAGAGGTTCGGCTTCTTCGCCGGGTCGCACTATCACCTAGCCAGCATCCACAAACTTGAGATGGGCGATCGGACCGTGGTCTTCGCTCCCTCCGCAGTGTCCCCGGAGGCGGTGGAACTGATCAAGCGTGTTCCTGGCACGTTCGTGTTCGCCAACTCGATCCGCCAGCTGCACTATCTCGCTGAACGGCTTTTGGGCTCCCGGATCGGGCTGCGGGTTCAAATGCTGCGGCAAGACGGGTCGAGCCGGTCGTTTGCAACGCGCCACATCAATCCCGCGGGGCTGCGCATCGGCGTGCCTGGCGAGCACGTGGCCCAGGCTTGGAACGCGGCCCGGTCGGAGGGCGTGAATCCGGTCGGCGTGCACGTCTATCCGGGCACCGACATCGAAGCCGCAGGCGTACTGCGATCCGCCTATCAGTCGATTCTAGAGATCATCGATCAGCTGCCCGGACTGTCGATCCTGGATCTGGGCGGGGGCCTGCCGTCGACGTTACAGGTACCGCTGGACCGGCCATTCTGGCAGGACTGGCAGAGGGCGCTAGAGGATGTAGCCAGCTCGGTGGAGCGTGGAGCGGGCAAGCCGCGAGTGCTTTTCGAAATCGGACGCGCCGTGATCGCCCGCGCCGGAGTGTATCTGACGACCGTACTCGACATCGTTGAGACAGACGCCGGCAGCATCGCGATTTGCGACGGGGAAGCTTGCTCCTTCCCTCGACCGTTGTTCTACGAAAAAGCGTCCGCGCAGCACTCTGTTTCGGTGGTCGGCCGCGAGCGCGAGACAGCGACCAGAGAGTACATGATCGCTGGGAGTACGACCTACTCCGGCGATCTGCTGCACCTCGGCTGCTTGCTACCCCCCCTCAAGCCGGGAGATCGGCTCGCCTTCGGCAACGCCGGCGCATATTGCGCGAGCATGAGCATGCGCTTCCTCGGCGCGACCCGTCCTCGGGAGCTGATTTGGCGGAACAACGCTTTGCACGACATATCGGTGTGAGGCGTCAGAGATGATCCGCATTCACCATCTCTCAGACCTTCACTGGGGCATCTTCAGCAAGGCTCCGGGGCATGTCGATCGTGGCCTGAAGAGCGGATTAGCATCTCCGCGCTCCGTCTATGACCAGTATCTGGCGTTTCTGCGGGGGCTGAGCAGGGACGACGCTCCGGACTTCGTCGTAATTAGCGGAGACCTGTCCAGCGTCGGAGAACCGAAAGATCTTGAGCTGGCTCGTGTCTTCGTCGTCAAGATCCGCGAAGCGTTATCCAAGATTTGGGGAGCTCAGCCCGATCCTAATCAACGTCTGATCATTGTGCCGGGAAACCACGACTATTCATACACCGCCGTTGATCAACGCGGATGGGAGGAAGCCAGGAAGGAATTCCATGACCGGTTCCAGGAGTACATAACCCCTCATCGGGAGTTTCGAGGTGGCGGGCTAAGCGGTGTGTGCGTCCACCTCGCGGGGACAGAGCGCACTGGGCCGGTAGCTTTCTATTGCATCGATACGTGTGGCGTCGCCGGCAACGTTGATCCGCATGTTGTCCAGATGGTGCAGAGCCTTTTGCAGGCGGCGGGTGCCGCGCCCGCGGGGCAGGTCCAGGAGACGCTTAGAGCGATCGGAAGAAAAGACCCCGGAGTCGTCAAGTTAGATGAACTCAGGGCAGGACTGGAAGGCGCCCCCGCCATTCCTGCTGGCGCGCTGAAAATTTGCGTGGCCCATCATCCTCTTCACTCTGCGGCCAGCCCGGACGTCGACCAGTATCCGGCGCTCATCAACGCCGGCTCTTTGCGCGTTGAGCTTGCCAAGCAACAGGTTCACGTCGTTTTGTCAGGCCACGTTCATAGTCACGACACGGTGCTGCAGTACCCGGTCGAGGACGACCGGTTTGGCTGGGGTATTTATTCTTCCGTTGGCGGAACATTCGGCAGTTTCGGCGACACTCAAGATTGTTTCAGCTCACTGGAGTTCGAGCCGTTGCCCTCACCCACCGCGGGCGCAACGGACGGGTGGCTTTGCCGCATCTCCAAATTCGAAAGCCAACGGGGAGCGATTGCTCGCGTGGGCCAGCTCGGTTCATTCTTCGTTGAGCGCGACCAACAGACTCTGAACCGCCACCTCGCCATACATAGGGCGCGTTCTCCGGTGGCCAACCACCCTAGGCGCGACGACGCACAGAAGGCTCACGGCAAGCTCGCGAGGTTCCTCAAGAGCTTTGATCTCCCACCTACACTAGGCGTTGACCGTGTGGAGGGACTGCACGACTGGGTGCCGGTGGCCAACCGAATATACGCCGTTGATGTTCAGGCCTTCGATGCCTGGCTCGACCCTCTCGTGTTCTACTACTTCTGTTTGCAGATTCCCCGATACGTCTCGAAGTCGCTGGACGCCGACCATAATCGTTGGACGCTGCGCTTGACCCCGCTTGTTTACAGCGCGACGCAGAATGCATTGAGGTTTTTCGGTGGTCGCCTATCGAAGACCAATTTCCGGCTTAACCCGCCCAAGGACCATCACACTCACCTGGAGCTGCGGGATCCTTCGAAGGAGGAGAACTTGGTCGAGATCGCAAGGGTGCTTCTGTGGAACAAGGAGACGCTGTGCTCTGAAGACGGTCGGTCGTTCTGCAAGATGCACGATGCCCTGCGCATCCCGCTCTTTTATCTTGATCCAGCCGAAGATGAGCTGGGGAACGATGAATCATACAAGCCGTGGATGAATGGGGCTCGCCCCGAACTTGGAGAGGTCAGCGAAGAGGAGTGGAATCGACAGGTTCCGAGCTTTCTCTTCAACGAGGCAAACCTCATGACTGAGTACATTTACGGACTCGCCGACGAGAATTTCCAGGGCGGACTCTACGTGGACTTGGCAGCGGAAAAGCCGGAGGATAGACCTTTCCTGTCCCTCACTGCTACGCCGATTAAGGGGCGATTTCACCATCGCATTCACTTCGAACAACTGCTCAGACACAAGAAGCTGCGGTTTGCGTCCGATGCGATTCATGACTACACTAGGAGGGAACAGCGCAACTAACGAACTTGTCCGTCTTGCGAGTCCCTTCACACGCGAACCATAGCCATTCGGTCCGTCTTGACGCTTCCGTCAGAAGAAAAGCCTATCCATTTCCCCACGGCTTGGTCTCGCGTCGGCGCGAGGACGAGCTGCAGCGCGCCCACGTAGCCAAGTTGATCTCCATCCCTGTCAAACCACCTCCCGGTGATCTTGTTGGTCGACGCCCGCGTAGCGACCATTCGGTAGCAGATATTCGCTCCGGAGACGGTCGTGGCCTCCCACTCGCCCGCCATGACGTTCAGAAAAACGTAGAGCTTCAGCGGTGACGGATTAGTCGCCGGAAAACGGGTGCTTGTTACATCCCATTCCATCCGCCATTGGCGGCTGCGGAGCTGAGTCGGCGCCGTCCATCCGAGCGGATAAGAAAGCCATTTCGCGAGCTGATAGCTCCACGTAACCGCAAGCAAAGGATTGACCAGGAGCGACGCCAACATTGACACGGGGATGCCCAATACAGCGCCGATCCAGAGGATCATCCAGTCTTTGAACTCCAGCATAGGTGCTCCCGACCTAACTCTAACATTACGCGACGTATACTTTTGCACCCGAAAGTTTCAATATTGCAGTCTGGGCGTGCGCCAAAGAGCATTTTTGGGGAAGCTGGTGCGCTGAACAAGCGGGAAAGTCTGAGCAGGCGGAGAGATGCCTCCGCGCAGGCCAATCGGCGGCAACTTCCGGTGCCGCTTCGACGGCGGAATGTCCGTTGTCGGGCTCAAAGCCCTCGGTCGGGGGGACTTGTCTTTCTGGAATTTGTCAGCCCGCGTTGTGCTGATTGATTGCACGTATCCCGCCATCCGTTCGCTGAGAGATTCCGGGGCTGGACACCCGGATTACTGCATGGGCAAAAGCGGCCGACTGCCGCTGGCGGTAAGTGGATGCTGCTCGCGCAAGCAAGCGGCGCTCCCTCACCGGACATGGTCTCTCGGCCAAAGACACAACCAGCACTTGTGCGCACGCTCGCTTAT
>CADEEL010000038.1 GCA_902826335.1 uncultured Alphaproteobacteria bacterium | reverse complement strand
AACAGCGCCTCGCCTTGGGACGCCTCTCCCCGAAGATCCGCGCCGCCTATCGCAAGGGCGAGCTCACGCTCGATGTCGCGCGCGCCTTCTGTCTCAGCGACGATCACGGCGCCCAGGAGCGTCTGTTCAAGCAAGTCCCGAAGCCCATCACCCATGCGCCCAGCATCCGCAACGCGCTTTCAGGCGGTCGCGCGCCCGCCACTGACCGGCTGGCGCGTTTCGTTGGCCTGGAAGCGTATGAAGGAGCGGGTGGCCGGATCGTGCGGGACCTGTTTGAAGATGAGGTCGCCTTCCTCGAAGACGGCGAACTTCTACAGCGCTTGGCCGCGGAGCGCATCGAAGAGATGCGCGAAACCCTGGCATCCGAAGGCTGGGCGTGGGTCGAGGCGCAATTGCACCACGGGCAGATCGAAGGATGCGCGAGTGAGCGCGTGCGCCCGCGCACACGGGCGCTGACACAGGAAGAGAGTGCGGCCATTGCGGACCTCGAAGCCGAGATCGAGGCGCTCGACAACGAGCTTGAATCCGATTCCGTCAATGAGGCGCTATGGACCGCACGCGACGCGGCAGAGGCGCGGCTCGATGCGCTGCGAGAAGCGCACCAGAGCTGGGATAAGGCCGAGATGGCGCACGCCGGCGCCGTCGTAACCATCGACCGCAATGGCGAGCCCGTCATCACTCGCGGGCTCATCAAGCGCGGGGACCTCAAGGCCGTCCGCAAACTGCGCGCGGCCGAGACTGACGCTGCACCCGACGACCACGATGCTTCCTTTGAAGCGGCGCCGAGATCGCCGTCCCTGCCAAAATCGCTGGTCGAGGGCCTGACCGCCGCGCGCACGCGGGCGCTGCGCACTGAACTCTCCAGCCGCCCCCAAGTCGCGCTTGCTCTCGCGGTGCTGGCGCTCATCCGCCGGAGTGCGGCGCGCGCCGACGTGCCGGGGCTCGCCATTGCGATCTCGCCAATCGGGTTCGATGACGACGATCGGTTCGAAAAAGCCCGCACCGAAGCCTCGGCCGCTTATGCGGATGCGGACCTCGCCCGCCTTGCAGGTGAGCCCGCCGACAAGCTGCTTGAACTCCTCGGCCTCTTCATCGCGGAGGCCGTCGATGTCACGCATGACGGCGCCTCACCCAATGCCGAGCGCACGCAGGCGACCTCGGACGAACTCGCAGCCGTGCTCGATCTCGAGATGAGCCGCTATTGGGAGGCGTCGAGCGAATTCTGGGAGAAGGCGCCCAAGGCGTTCACGCTTGAAGCACTCTCAACGGCGCCGGCCATGGCCAAGCTCACCGAGCGGGCGCGAAAGCCGAAGATCGCCGCCTTCGCCAAGATGAAGCGCGCCGATCTCGCCCGCGTGGCGGTGCGCCAACTCAAGGACTGGCTGCCCGATGTTCTGATCACGCCGCCGCGCCCCGGCGCGTTGGTCGTCACATCAGCCGGACAAACGGCGCTCGCTCAAACCGACGCCGCCTGATCCTCACCCCCTCTTTCCATCCTCACGCGCCGCCGGACCACCGGCGGCGCTCTTGTTTTTGGAGCATGAGACTCATGACCATTCATACCATGATCGACGCCCAACGCCGCGACATCGCGTTGGAGATCACCACGAAGATCCTTGTCGAGTTAGAGCGGGGCGTCATGCCTTGGCGCAAACCATGGGATGGCGCGCGCACGGGGCTTGCGCTGCCGCGCCGCGCCACCGGCGAAAATTATCGCGGCGTGAACGTCATCATGTTGTGGAGCGCTGCCGTCGCAAAGGGTTATGCCTCGCCCTATTGGATCACGCTGCGCCAGGCGAACCAGATCGGCGCCCATGTGCGCAAAGGCGAGCGCGGCGAAATGGTTGTCTATTACGGCCAGGCGAAGAAGAAGCGTGAGACCGGCGCCGGCGAACAGGTGGAAGAGAGCTTTCGCTTTCTCAAATTTTTCACCGCGTTTAACGCCGAGCAAATTGAAGGCTTGCCCGAGCGATTTTTCCCAGCTCCCGCCCAGGCTGACATTCTGCCTATCGCGGCGCATGAGGCCTGGTTTTCAAAGCTCGACATCAAACGCATCCTCACCCAGGACATCGCCTGCTATATTCCGTCTAAGGATGTGATCGGCATGCCGCCCGTGGCGGCGTTCGATTCAGCAGATCATTATGCGGCGACGCTCAACCACGAAGCCGTGCATGCGACCGGCGCTGCGCATCGCGTTGGACGCGATATGTCCAAGCGATTCAGCGCCCATGCGCTCGCCGCCGAAGAACTCGTCGCGGAGATCGGCGCTTCTATCCTGGGCGCACATCTCGGACTTCCGCCGGATCACCTCAACGATCACGCTTCTTATGTGGGCCACTGGCTGAAACTGTTGAAAGACGACAAGCGCGCCTTTCTGTCCGCGTCAGCTCAAGCCCAGACGGCCGTGGATTGGCTGCTTGACAAGGCTGGCGCGCCGGTAGGCTGACAGTTCCTCACTGAGCCAATGGAGGCAAACTCACCGAATAAAGCCGCTGATCGGTGTTAAGTCATCGCCGGCGCAGGCTATGGCTCCGCCTGCGCCGCGCCATGTTCCTTGCGCGCGGCGGTCCACACTTCGCGCGCCGCGTCCGCGTTCATGACGCCGATCGCCAGCCCGACGATCACGTCTGGCCAGACCGATAGCGTGTAGGCGGTCGCGAAACCGGCGGCGATGATGGCGATGTTGGCAAAAGCATCATTGCGCGCCGAGAGGAACGCCGCCTTCGTCAAACTGCCGCTATGGGCGCGATACCGGGCCAGCGTGAAAGCACAGAACAGGTTGACGCCGAGGGCGCCAAGGCCGGCAAGCGACAGAGGGATCGGCGCTGGCGGAATGGGCGTGTTGAACTTCTGCCAGAGCGTCCAAAGCAGAGCGAGCGCGGGAATGAGCAACATCCCCGCCAGAACCATGCCGACGCGCACGTCTTCGTGCGCTCCAGCCAAGTGCGGCCAAGATGAGGAAATTGACCGCCGCGTCTTCCAGAAAATCCACGCTGTCCGCAAACAGCGACACCGATCCGATGGCCAGCGCCACGGCGAACTCGACGCCGAAATACGCGAGGTTCAGAAGCGCCACAATGAGCACGGTCCGGCGCAGGCCGTCATCGGTGGTCGTCAAGCTTTCAGACTCCAATCGCCCTTACTCCGTGAACCACTGAAACACGCCAGTCCTTGCGCTGTCACGCGCGCGCGTCGCGTTGCGGCGCGCACGCTCCAGTCACGTCGCACTGGGCGCCCTCCGTCGCGGACGCGCACGCACACTCCGCTGCGCGGCGCGCAGCCCGCGCGCGCAGGATGACAAACGCCGCCCCACCAACGACAATGGCGGCGATCACACCGAGACAGATCACTTCAGAGGCGCCAAGGCCAAACCAGGAGCCGCCGGCGGCGCCGAGCCCGGCAGCGCCCGCGCCCACAAAGAACGGCGCCAGAAGCGGCGCGCAGCACACCGTGCACGCCGCGCCCAGACCGAGCCAGGTTAACCACGAACGCTTCATCTCAAACCTCCACAGGCGCCGCCTTGCGGAAGGGCTCGTAACTCCTCAAGTTACTTGAGGAGCAAGCGATTTCGGAGCGACCGGATGGGTATGACGATTGGCGAGGCGGCTGTGCGCACCCAATGCACGCCGGCGACCATCCGCTATTACGAGGAGATCGGCTTGCTGCGCCCCGTAGGCCGGAGCGCCAACGGCCGCCGCGCCTATGCGCAACCGGACATTCACCGCCTGCGCTTCATTCGCCGGTGCCGCGATCTCAGTTTCGCGATCGATGATATCCGCGCCCTCCTCGATGTGATGGACGGCCAGGCCGTCTCTTGCCTTTCGGCGCGCGACCTGACGCTTGGCCATCTGGAGACCGTGCGCGCGCGCCGCACCGAATTGGAGGCGCTTGAACGAACGCTGGCGACAATGGCCGCATCCTGCACCGATACATGCGTTTCCGGCGTCGCCGCCGAATGCGTGCTGATCGAGGATCTCGCGACCTGATCGCTAGGCGGGGCGCGGACCAAACAGGATGATGGCCGCGCCGATGAGACAAACGCTCGCGCCGACCGCGTCCCAACGATCAGGGCGCGCGCCCTCCACGAGCCACAGCCAGAGCAACGACGAAGCAATGTAGACGCCGCCATAAGCCGCGTAGGCGCGTCCCGCCGTTTCGGTCGGCGCGAGCGTCAACAGCCAGGCAAAGAGGCAGAGCGCCAGCACGCCCGGCGCAATCCACCACGGCGAACGCCCGAGCCGCAGCCATGCCCAAAACGCAAAGCAGCCGGCGATCTCGGCGAGCGCCGCAGCGGCGTAAATGCCGATCGTCAGAGGACTCATGAGCGCCGCCGTTTTGCTGGCGGCGCGCGCCGGCTTTGCGTCGCGCGCTTCACTGGTTTCACTGGCGCGTGATCAGCTTCGCAATGGACGTGATCTGCCAAGGCTTCGATCACGCGGCATTGCGCCGCCTTTCCGCCCGCACAGGATTTGACGATGCGCGTCAGTTCCGTCTTCAGCGCGGACAACTGGACGAGGCGTTGCTCAATTTCAGCCAGATGCACGCGGGCGATCCGATCGGCGTCCGCGCAGGAACGCTCCGGGTGATCGGTCAGATCGAGCAACGAGCGAATGTCGTCGAGTTCAAACCCCAAGGTCCGTGCGTGACGGATGAAGGACAATCGCCGCACATCGGCGTCCGCGTAGAGCCGCCGGCCGCTATCGGTTCGCCCAGGGGCATCGATCAGCCCCTCCTGCTCGTAAAACCGGATGGTCGGAACCTTGAGTCCGGTTCGCTTCGCAACCGCGCCAATGGCCTGCATTTAAGTCTTGATCCTCTAGTGACTAGAGCATGTAGCCTCCCCCTCGTGGAAACATCAAGGCAAGCCGAATGAGCGAATGTTCTGATTGCTGCGGCAAGGTCACTGCCGCACCAATCGATGCGCAGGTGCGTCGCATCCTCTGGATCGTCCTGATCGCAAACGCCGCAATGTTCCTGGTTGAAACGGTCGGCGGACACGCGGCCGGCTCCCTCGCGCTGCAAGCCGACGCGCTCGACTTCGCCGCCGATGCGGCGACCTATGGCGTAACGCTCTGGGCGGTCGGGCAATCGGCGTTGGTGCGCACGCGCGCGGCGTCGTTCAAGAGCGCCGCCATGTTGCTCATGGGCGCCGTGATCCTCGCAATGGCTGTGGGAAAACTGATCTCGCCCACATCGCCAGAGCCCGCCCCGATGGGCGTGATCGGGTTTCTGGCGTTGAGCGTCAATCTCGGCGCCGTGATCCTGCTGCTCCGCTTCCGGAAGAGCGACGCCAATCTGCGCTCGGTCTGGCTGTGCTCGCGCAATGACGCTTTCGGCAACGTGCTGGTCATGATCGCCGCGGCGGCGACCGCAGCTACGCGGTCGCCGTGGCCGGACTTCGCTGTCGGCGTCATCATGGCTTTGCTCTTTCTGAGCGGGGCGTGGTCTGTGTTCAGGCAGGCGCGGCGCGAAGCTGTCACGGCGCGCGCTGCATGATCGGTTAGCTCCCGCCAGCTAAGGGCGCTGCTCCCTCGGCGCGTTCCCACCCCTCCTCCTCACGCTCGGTTTCGCGGTGAACGAGACGATAGAGCGCCGGCAGCACAAGCAGGGTGAGTATGGTCGAGGATATGATGCCGCCAATCACCACTGTTGCGAGCGGGCGCTGCACCTCCGCGCCAGCACCGACATTGAAGGCCATCGGAATGAACCCGAGGCTCGCCACCAGCGCCGTCATCAGAACGGGCCGCAATCGCGTCAGCGCCCCTTCGCGGATCGCGCCGTCGAGCGCCATGCCTTCAGCCCGCAGCGAACGGATGAAGGTCAGCATCACCACGCCGTTCAGCACAGCGACGCCCGACAGCGCGATGAAGCCAACGCCAGCGGAGATCGACAGCGGCAGCCCCCGCAAAACCAGAGCGATCACGCCGCCGGTCAGCGCGAGGGGCACGCCCGAGAAGACGATCGCGGCGTCCTTGGCCGAACGGAACAGCCCATAGAGCAAACCGAAGATCAGCAACATCGCCGCCGGCACCACCAGCGCGAGACGTTGAGCGCCCGAGATCAATTGCTCGAACGTGCCGCCATATGCGACCCAATAGCCGGCGGGCAGTTCGACCTCCGCATCGACACGGCGGCGAACCTCGCTGACGAACGAGCCAAGATCGCGCCCGCGCACATTGGCCGTCACCACCACGCGGCGCTTGCCGTCCTCCCGGCTGATCTGATTGGGACCGACCACGAGGTTGATGGTGGCGACCTCCTGCAACGGCACGAAGCCGCGCACGCCGTCAGCGGCGCCTGGCAGCGGAATGCGCAATCGCCCGATCTCATCGACATCCTGACGGAGGCGTTCCGGTAAACGGACCACAACATCAAAGCGTCGGTCGCCCTCGAAGATCTGACCAGCCTCGGCGCCGCCCAGCGAAACGCTGAGCACGCTTTGTAGGTCGGAGACGTTAAGCCCGTGGCGCGCCAAGGCGGCGCGGTCAGGATTGATCTGCAGCACCGGCAGGCCGGTGATCTGTTCGATCTTCACGTCCGCTGCGCCCGGAATGCCGGCGATCAGATCTTCGATCTCACCGCCGGTTTCCATGAGCTGATCGAGATCATCGCCGAATATCTTGATGGCGACATCCGAACGCACGCCCGAGATCAGCTCGTTAAAACGCATCTGGATCGGCTGCGTGAATTCGTAATTGTTGCCTGGGATTTGTTCGACAGCCGCCTGCATCTCCGCCACCAGATCGCGACGCGAACGCCACGGATTGGGCCACTCGTCTCGGTCGCGCAGCAACACGAACGTATCGGCGACGCTTGGCGGCATGGGATCAGTTGCAACCTCGGCGGTGCCGATCTTGGAGACGACGCGCTCGACCTCCGGGAATTGCCGCAGCCGCGCTTCGAGCGCGGTCTGCATATCGATGGCCTGACTGAGGCTCGTACCCGGTATGCGCAGCGCGTGGAGCGCAATATCACCTTCGTCGAGATTGGGAATGAACTCGGAACCCATGCGTGACGCAATAAGGCCACTGACGAGCACAAGCCCAACTGCGCCGCCTACGACCAGCGTTCTCGTGCGCATAGCCCAGTCCAAGGCAGGTTCGTACCATGCCCGCGCTGCGCGCATGACGCGGCTCTCCTTCTCTTCCACCTTGCCGGTCACGAAGAGCGCTACAGCCGCCGGAACGAAGGTCAGCGACAGCACGAGCGCCGCCGTCAGGGCGAACACCACCGTGAACGCCATCGGGTGGAACATTTTCCCTTCGACGCCCGTCAGCGCGAAGATCGGTACATAGACGAGCGTGATGATCATCACGCCGAAGATGGAAGGCTTGATCACTTCGACTGTCGCGTTCTCCGCCAAGCGGAAACGCTCATCATGCGTCATGAGACGCCCAAGGCGATGCTGCTCCATGCCGAAGCGGCGCAGGCAATTTTCGACGATGATGACGGCGCCATCGACAATCAGACCGAAATCGAGCGCGCCAAGGCTCATCAGATTTCCCGACACGCGGTTCTGCACCATGCCGGTGATGGTCAGCAGCATGGCAAGCGGAATGACGGCCGCCGTGATCAAGGCCGCGCGAATGTTGCCGAGCAACAGGAAGAGCACAACGATGACGAGCAGCGCGCCTTCGAGCAGATTGGTCTGCACGGTGTGGATGGTGCGATCGACCAGCGCGGTGCGATCATAGACCGGGTTGGCTATAACTCCCGCCGGCAGTGACCGACCCGCGATCTCCAGCCGCTCCGCGACAGCGCGCGCCACCGTGCGGCTGTTCTCGCCCAGGAGCATGTGGACAGTGCCAAGCACGACCTCGCGGCCATTCTCGGTCGCTGCGCCGGTGCGCAATTCCTCGCCGAGGATTACGTCGGCGACATCGACGACGCGGATCGGCACGCCGCCGCGATTGGCGACAATGATGCGCTGCAAGTCTTCAATGCCGCTGGCTTGACCGGAGGACCGGACGAGCAATTGCTCGCCATAGCGCTCGACATAGCCGGCGCCGACATTGGAATTGTTGGCCGACAACGCGGCCACCACGTCCTGCATGGTGAGGCCCGCCGCCGCCAGCCGGTCCGGCCACGGCGTGACGTGGTATTGGCGGACGAAGCCCCCGATTGTGTTGACCTCCGTGACGCCAGGCGTGTTGCGCAATTGCGGACGGATCACCCAGTCCTGCAATGTGCGCAGCTCTTCCGGCGTCCATTCCGAGCCATCGGGCTGAACCGCGCCTTCCTCGGATTCGATCGTGTACATGAAGATTTCGCCGAGCCCGCTGGCGATCGGCCCGAGTTGCGGCTCGACGCCTTCCGGCAATTGGCTGCGCACAGATTGCAGGCGCTCATTGACGAGCTGGCGCGCGAAATAGATGTCGGTCCCGTCCTCGAAGATGACCGTGACCTGGCTCAAGCCGTAACGGGAGATCGAGCGCGTATATTCAAGGCCCGGTAGGCCGGCGATCGCCGTCTCGATCGGATAGGTGAGGCGCTGCTCCGCTTCAAGAGGCGAATAGCCCTCCGCCTCGGAGTTGATCTGAACCTGAACATTGGTGATGTCCGGCGTCGCGTCGATCGGCAGGCGCTGAAAGCTCCAGACGCCGACGCCAGCGCACAGAAGCACGAGCGCCAGAACAATCCAGCGATGGCGAATGGAGAGGTGAACGATACGATCCAGCATGACGCGCTCCCCTCAATGATCATGGCTCGCGCCGGACTTCTCGATGTCCGCGCGAATGAGGAAGGCGTTGTCGCTTACATATTGCTCGCCGGGCGCGAGCCCTCCGAGCACCTCGGTCCATTCCGGCGTGCGCCGGCCAAGTTCCAGCATGCGCACTTCATAGGTTTCACCAACGCGGGCGAAGACGACGGTGAAGTCCCGGAACCGCTGCAAGGCGCGCGTGCGCACAGCAAGCGGCGCAGCGTTCGCGGCGACAACGGCATCCCCTTCCACCGCCTGCCCTGGACGCCACGCGCCATCGGCATTCGGCAATTCGACATGGGCGACGATGGTTTGCGTCATCATGTCGGCGGTGGGCAGGATCGCCTCGATGGTCGCACGCACGCTGTGGTCGCCGCCAAGATTGCGCACCGTCACGGGTTGCCCGGCGCGCAAGCGCTCAGCATCGCGTGGATAGACGTAGAATTCCGCATGCACGCGCGTAGCATCCGCGACCACATAGATCGGTGTTGCCCCGGCGACGTCGCCGACATTGGCGTTGCGCGCCATGACGATGCCGGCGATGGGCGAAGGGATTGAATAGGTCTGCAAGCTCTCGCTGGACGTGACGCGCGCCAGCGTCTCGCCGCGCTGGACGCGCTCGCCAATCGATTTCGTCATCGCAACAATGCGGCCAGGATACCAGGCGGTGATATCCGCCCGGCCCTGCGGCTGGAGTTCAACCCGCCCGGAGAGCGAGATGGTCTCCTCCAGGGTCGCGGCGCCAGCCGCTTCAACGCGAACGCCCGCCGCTTCTGCCTGCGCCGCCGCGATGGTCGTGCGGCCTTCGTAGGATTGGTACGTCCAGTCATGTGTGGCGCCGGCGTGCACGGCGCGGACAGCCACATCAAAGGAATGCGGCTCGGTGACAACCGCGTTGCCGAGCAGGTAGTCGCCTTCGGGGCGGAACGAGAATTGATCAACGCGACCGCCAAGGCGCGTCAACGCCATCGACACCTGCACCTGCGCCGGCGGCAGCGGCCGATTTTCCTGATAGGCGTACACGCGGAATTGCGGCTCGACACCGTCCTCGAAGATCGTGATCTCGACAGAGAAATCGCCTTCACGCAGCAGCCGGCCGTTGTGCGGGCCGCGCTCGAACTCCGCTTCGGCATGTTCTTCGCCGCTCTCCGCCCCCGCGCCGCCACGTCCGCAGGCGGTCAGCGGCGCAATGGCGAGAACAAGAATTGCCGCCAAGCGGCCAAAGGTCGAGACCATCTTCATGGCAAAATCTCCTCGCTGCGCACGCCGTCAGCAAAGCGCGCAGTCAGACGGTCAAGCGCCGCCTCGGTGTTGTGAAAAGTGCGAAGCGCCTCAATACGGGCCGCACGCGATGCGGACAGCGCGCGCTGTGCTTCAAGCACGTCGAGATAGGAAAAGGCCCCTTGATTGTAGCCGTCGCGCGCGAGCGCCAGAGCGCGCTCGGCTTGCAGGATCACGTCGCGGTCCATCGCGGTGACGCTCGCCGCCGCGCTCGACAAATGCCGCTCCAACGCCGCCGCCTCCCGCTGAATGCGAAGACGCGCCGCCTGCGCGTTGAAATCCGCGCGGCGTTCTTCGGCGCGCGCACGCGCAATACCGCCGCTGTTGCGGTCGAATATCCCGAGCGGAATGGACATTCCGGCGACAAGGCCCGTTTCGCCGTCTCGCTCAAAACGACGAACGCCAAGACTGAGCACAGGATCGAGAAAGCCGCGGGATCGCTCCAGCCGAACCGCCGCCGCGGCACGCTGACGTTCCGCATCGGCGCGCGCAAGATCAGGACCACCGCCCTCGGGCTGTTCGTGGCCGTGTGTCGCCCCAGCGGGGAGCTCTAGAAAGACATCGGAAAGTACGAAGCCTTCATCGCCGTTCCAGAAGCTCGCCAGTGTCGCACGCGCTGTTGCGGCGTCGCGGCGCGCCGCGTCCAAGGCAATGCGCGCCTCTGCTGTTCCCGCCGCCGCGCGTGCGCCTGCCATCAGGGGATCCCGCGCAGCAGCCACACGACGATCGACAGAGCGCTGAAGCTCAACCGCGGTTTCGAGCCGCTCGGTGGCGATTTCGACGAGTTCGTCGGCCGCGAGCGCCTCGAAATAGGCGCGCTGCACTTCTTCGAAAACGTCGAGCCGTCGTATCAGCGCGTCCACTTCGGCAGCGCTGAGTTCGCGGTCCGCCAAAGCGGCGCGCGCATCGCGTCGTCCGCCGCGCTCCAGCGGTTGCGACAAGCGGAATGTCGATTCAGCGCCATCAAAGCCGCGCAGCGAGTCCGACCCGCCGAAATTCTCGACTTCAAGGTCGAGCACGGGGTTGGGCCGCGCGCGCGCTTGCCGCGCGCCGGCTTCGGCCGCCTCAACGCCGGCTTCCGCCGCCCGCAAACGCGGATCGGCGTCGGCCGCGCGCTGCAGGGCCTCCTCCAGAGTGAGCGGCGCTCCTGTCTGCGCGAACGCAGATGCCGAGAAGGTAAGAACGCCAAGCGCAATCGCGGAGGCCGCGAAAGGCGTTCTATGGGGTCGGCGCACGAACGCCGCTGAACGCGGCCTATGCGCCCGACCAAATCGGGTGAACATGACGGTACTCTCGCCTTGCATGAATGATCACGCACGACGACAGGCGCCGCGCGTTAGCTCAGAGCGAGAGGTCTTGGAGGACGGTCGAGCGTGGAGCCTGTCCGCGACGCTTGAGCAGAATCCTCAAGCGTAAAACGAACGCTTAACGTCGCCTGATCTTTGAGAGACAGCCCGTCGTCGTTGCGCAGACAGGCTGCATGCCCACCGACACAATGATGTGCATGAGGCTCGGTGCTGTCATCGTGCGGGATGCGATCATGCCCCGTGTGTTCAGGCGCCGGGTCGTGGGAATGGACATAGTGCCCGTCGTCAATAACGAGCACGCTCTCCATTCCGTGATCGGGGGCGCCGTGTTCTGCGGCGTGAACAGGCTCCAGATAGACAAGAGCGACCAGCGCAACGCAAAGCGCCGCGAGCCATCTCCTCCAATCCCTGTGAGCCGCCGCAAACATTAAGAAAAACCGAATCCACGCCTTTGGGCTTGAATATCCTATTTCATCGCAAAGGAAACGTGAACGCTAGGGCCGCACGGGGCCAGCCGCCATCATGTCGCGGACTTCTTGTGCCCATGCCGATGATGGGCGTCCGGATAATGTGCATGGGCGTGCAGAAGCGCCGCATGGGCGTGCCCGTGAGTATGTGGCTCGCCAGGAGGATCGTCTGGTCCATGATCGTGCTGATGATGCTCATCGTGAACATGGGCGTGCTCATGGTTTAGCGGGGCGTGCTGATGCTCGTGCTCATGGGTTTCGGTCAGATGCAGCCAGACGCCGACCGCCATAAGCGCGCCAGCGGCTATCAGGATCGGCGTGAGCGGGGCGTCAAACACCGCGATGGCCAGCACCGCGCCTATGAAGGGCGCCGTCGAGAAATAGGCTCCCGTGCGTCCTGTGCCGAGTTCACGCAGGGCCAGGACAAAGAGGACCAGGCTGATCCCATAGCCTGCGAATCCGACGGCCATTGCGCCCGCAGCAGAGGCAAGCGCGGGCCAATACGCCCCCGCCAGGACCGCCAACCCCAAGTTCGCCGCTCCCGCAAACAGACCCTTGAGCATGGCGATGACTGTCGCGTCATTGAGCGCGACCTTGCGGGTGAGATTATTGTCGATGCCCCAGGCGAGACAGGCGCCGGCGATCAAGAGCGGCCCTATCCCCGCAGTCAGGGTCGGCGTGCCGGCCCACGCGAGCGCCGCGGCCCCCAAGGAGATCGCGCCCATGCCCCAAATCAGCCTCGCATGGACATGCTCGCGAAAAGCGATCCAGGCGATCAGCGCCGTGAAGACGCCTTCCAGCGTGAGCAGCAGTGACGATGTCGCCGCGTCCGTAAGCGCCAGGCCAAGCATGAGCAAGACAGGGCCGACCCCGCCACCGAAGACGATGGCGCCGAGCAGCCAGGGCCTATCCGATTTCGGAATATCGAGGCGTAGCCGCCCGCCACCGGAAATGAGCCGAAACACCAGCAACCCTATCCCGGCGCCCGCATAGAGAAGCCCCGCCATGAGCCACGGATCGATCGCGCCCAGCAGCGCTTTGGCGAATGGCGTCGAGGCGCCGAACAGCAGCGCCGCGCCGAAAGCGAAGGCGGGGCCCTTGAGAGTGCGCGCGTCATCCATGGGAGCAGTCTAACATACGGTTGCGCGGCGATACCCGCTCCGCGCATTCCGCTCCAATCCTTCCGCTTGATCAAAGCAGCGTCCTCAGCGCAGCCCAATCTGCCGCCGCCACCGCGAGGCTCGCCCACGCCGTCGCCATGACCGCCCGGCCGGCGGGCCGCGCAAGGAGAAAATCGTCTCCCCGCCCCGCTCGCGCGGGCTATCGGTCCGCGCGTGCCGCGCGAACGCGGGCCCCACCATTTTCTCCTTGCCCGGCCCGCCTCAATGGCCGGGCGCTTTAAGCGCCGTCGCGGGCGAGCCCCGCGGCCCCGGGATCAGCCGGGAACGCTTACCGGAGTTCTTCTCATGACCAACCGCGTCACCCTCCTCGGCAAACTCGTCGATGCGCCGAAGATCCGCACCATCGAAGTCCGCAATGGCTCGATCGAAATCGTCTCGCTCTGGATCGAAGCGCCAAGCGGCGAACGCGCCGACCGCTTCACCGTCGAGATCAATTGCCCGAAAGCGGCTGCCTCAGCCAAAGCGATGCGCGCCGGCGTCATCGCAGAGATTACCGGCCAGCTTCGTCACGACCGCTGGAAGGACAAGGCTTCTGGCAAATGGACCGGCAAGGTCTTCGTCGCCGTCGATCCGGGTGAGGGCCATGTTCGCTCGAAGGGCTTGGCCGAGACGGCCGAGGCGGCGTGACGCGAATCGCTGGCGTCGCTTCGGCGGCGCCAGCCGACGCGCGTTTTGTCTCTCCGCGGGGGTTTCCAACCGAGAGTGGAATCTTGTTACTACGTTCCGTAAGGTCCGGCGCGGCATGAGGGGGAATGATTGAAAAGAAAAGCGAAGAAAACCAAAAGGAAAAGTGCGCCAATCGCGCCGGCCTTCACACCGGAAGCGAAGCTCAAACGCAACATCCGCGCCCACTTCACCCGGCTTGGCTTCACAAAAGCGAAAGATGGCTCGCTTGAACTGCCGGCCACGGGAAAGGAAACGGTCCGAAAGCTCCACGCCAGCCAGCGCAACGAACGGCTCGCCGCGTCGGCCGAACTGCTCAAGACGACGCTCGACGATGCGCTGCCCTATTTCGCGGACGGCGGCGAGATTGATCCCTCGAAGATCCAACTCTCGCTCCAACGCATCGACGCCGGCACCTTCGAATCCGACCTTTTCCGCATTGCGTCGCTTACCTGGTCCGTGCCGGTCTCTAATGGATATGGTCGGCGTCTGCGCTATCTCGTTTGGGACGAACACCATGATCGGCTGGTCGGCATAGCTGCGCTCGGCGATCCCGTATTCAATCTCTCTGTACGCGATCAACTTGTCGGCTGGAACGCAGCGGATCGCGGCAAGCGCCTTGTAAACCTGCTCGATGCCTATGTGCTCGGGGCAGTGCCACCGTACAACATGCTTCTCGGCGGCAAGGCCGTCGCGTGCCTGATCCGCTCGAAAGAAGTTTATGCGGATTTCCGTAAGACCTACGGCAACACCACCGGCATCATTTCGCAGGAATCGAAGGGCGCACGCCTCTTGGCGGTCACGACGAGTTCGTCGATGGGGCGTTCGTCCATTTATAACCGCCTGCGCCTGGACGGCACCGATTACTTCTCGCCAATCGGCTACACAGTGGGTTGGGGCCATTTCCACATTACAGACGCCATATTCGCAGAGATGCGGGAATATCTTCGTCTCGCAAAACATCCCTATGCGGACAGGCACAAATACGGCGAGGGTCCGAATTGGCGACTCCGCACGATCCGCGCTGCCCTCGCCGAATTGCACATCAACGAATCGGTGTTGCGCCACGGCATTCAGCGCGAGGTGTTCCTTTGCACCTACGCGAAGAATGCGATGCAAATTCTGAAAACCGGCAAGGGTCGGCCCAATATCTGCGATCTGAAGACCACCGCCGAGATTTCTGATCTTGTCAAAACCCGCTGGATGGAGCCGCGCTCCGAGCGACGACCTGAATTCTCCACCTGGCGACGCGACCAAATCAGAGACCTGATTTTCAGCAAGCCGATCACAACGACGACGGGGTTGCGTCGGATGAAATAGGAGCTTTTGGTGGAGTTAGACCGACTCCAGCAACGACTAGATACGCATTTCGCGAGTCTCAAGGGACTGCGCGCGGCGTCCGGCTATCCTGTTTACGCGCTTGAGCACGGCCTTGATGAAACCGCAATAGACAGTGCGATCACCGCACTCGCGGCGCAACGCCGACTCGACAACAACCATTGGCTCGTCTGGATCGCGATTGCAGCAGAGATTGGCTACGGATTTGAAGGTGGGCAGTATTGGGACAGCTTCGCTGAGCGCGTTCCCGGTTGGCTCACGTTCGGAAGTCGCTATCGTGTCAGGGGCTGGTTCGAGCGTTTTGAAGGAGAATATCGCGGCTTCAAGCCCACCGGCGCTTGGGCTGAGCATCGCACGATCATCTCATGGCCCATCATGCATGCTGTGCTCCCGGCTGACCTTCAGCCAACATTCACCCAGACAATGCACCGCTTGCGCTTTGACCTGCTCGACGATGCAAATGGCGAAGCTCTGACGCGGCGCTTTCGCTCGCTAGCTGCAAATGAGAATACGCGCTTTCAAAAGCTCGCCGAGCAATCCGACCTCGTGCGTCATCTGCTGCGCGCACTATCGGACGAAGATCAGGGCGCGACGGAACACCTGTTAAGCCCACCCTTGTTTCGGCGACTGATCGAAGATATTCGTCGCACGCCTTCAGCGCGAGCGTGGCTTGCCGACACGCAAAAAACCGTCACGCGCATGCGGGGAGCCGCCTCTGGGACACAGCGCGCGGGCGGCACGCGAAGCCCGGCGGGCGCAACGCTTTCGATTGACCGCCCGACACTTGAGCTTCGACGAACAGGAGCGGCTTCCTGGGATGCGTTCGTCGATCTGCCAACATTGGCGCCGCTTGCCGCCACGAACGACGAAGCGCACCAGTCTCTTCGCTCGACCAAATGCGCGCTGACCAATGGTGGCGGCACCTGGTTTCCGCCCGGCTGGTTGCTTGAGGGACCGCACGCGAGGCGACTTCAATCCTGGCCGGAAGCCGGCAAATCTCTCGTGAAGCTTGCGCAGGCAAACGCACTCCTTGAAGCCTACTTCGCTGCGCACTTCGCACTTTCATCCGGCCCAATCTGGGTGTGCCGCATTTCGCGAGACGGCCGCGCGATTGAGTTGCTTGGGCGCCAAGTGCGCCCCGGCGGCGATTATATTCTGCTACATCAGCAGCATTTGCCGCACCTCGCCGAATTGCCACTGACCGAGGCGGCGATCAATTGCACAGGCATTCAGGCGCATCGTTTGAGTGTACCGCCACAACTCGCGCAGCGCGCAATCGAAGATATAAAGGCGCTTGGCCTATCATTACTGCAAACGGTGCGAATCTGGCCCGCGGGCACAACAGCGCGCGATTGGGACGGTGAAGGAAACGCGGAGTGGTTGACGACGGAAGCGATGACGCTCGGCGTCAGCAGCGATTTCCCGGTCAGTTCATATTCGATTGCGCTCGGGAGCGACGCGCACATCACAATTGCTGCGCCCCCTGAGGGAAGTGCCGCCTTCATTTGCTTGCCTCCTCTTCCTGCGGGGGAGCACAAACTCAGGGTGACGCCGGTTCTGCCCCCTGGCCAACCGACGCGGCGTGATACCGAGGGAACACTGAGCATCCGCGTGCGTCCGCCGCGGCCGTGGCATTCCGACTCCGTTCTCCGAACGGGGCTGTCTGTTCATGTCGATCCGGTCGATGGCGATCTCGATGCACTGCTCGCCAACGAACTCGTAGTGCATATACTTGGCCCCGCCGGTCGGAAAGCCGATATCCGCATTGTCGCGCCCGGTGAGAATAGCACTGACAGCGCCCACGAGATTTCGCTTCCCAGGGAAATTCGCGATTGGACGCCCTATCTTACGGAAAACGTGATGGACGCGCTCTTGTCATCGCGTCGCGCCGATCTGCTCGTCAGCGCGGGCGAACTTGGTGAGAAGCGGATCACTCTGGAACATGAGCCGCCGCCTCTTGCATGGCGCGTGAAGCGCGACTCATCCGGCGCGACGGTGCGGCTGATTGATGAAGCCGGGATCGAGAGTGGCCTGCAAGTCTCCTTCATGTCGTTTGAGAATCCGATCGCGCCGGTCACGCTGGACGCTGAAAGATGCAAGGCGGGGCTCGCCGTTGCGAAATCGGGCGGCCTCTATCGCGCGATTGGCGGCAAGTACGACGAGAAGGCAATTATCGGCGTTCCTCTCACCGGCACTTACTCGGCATTCGACGCGCTTGGCGTTCAACCGCAACTTCCTCCATTCAATAAGGGGGCTGACCCGGAGCCGCTTCTGCGCGCTGCGGCTCTTTGGGCTAAGGCGGCAACACGCGATGTCTTTGCTCTCAGCAATAAGGGACGTGTGACCGCGGTATTGGACGAAAGGTTGCGCACCCTGATGTGTGGCGGTGTTTGGTGGACCCGTGCCGAGGACGAATTCGTAGCAAATGGCCGGTCATCCGCAGCCTTGGACACATTCGCGCAAAACTGGTCGTCCAGCTACGACGAGCGCGGCGTGATCGCAGTCATTCGCATGCAACGCAGTGCATTTGTTCAACTCTCCACCAATGAGCGGATCGAATGGCTGGCCGACCCGCTTGCTCGGCGCGGCATCTGCACGGACATCACGCTTGTTGATACGGCTTGGCGGTTGGTCGCCGGGAGCGACAGTATCGCCGATCTCCCTCTGGATGAGATCGCGCCGCAACTTCCGACGCTCCTAGCCATGCCGAGCACATTACGTCTCGCTCGTTTTATGCAATTGGCGCTCAACGTTGGGGAGACGGAGCGATGATCTCCGCCGGCAACAGCGCTGATGTCCTGAACACGCTTCGCGGCAACCTCGGCCTGCCGACCAGTAACGACGCGGAGGTGGATGACACGCTTTTTGCTTGTGCGCTTCGACGCATCGCCGGAATCTCCTGCCCTTCTTCTGCCCGAACTCTTGCTGCAAAGCTCGTCAGCAGTTTCAAAGGGCTGGTAAGCGATACGGAGGAGCTGCGCGACCGCGTCGATGACATCCTCGACCAACTCGTCATGCAAGGCGATCTTCTTGAACTCTCGCAGGTTGCGGCTGCCGAAGATGATAAATCGACGACCTTATATGCGGCTCGCCCTTCCTTCGTTCTGAGGCCACACGGCGACGCTATCCTGCTCGGCATCACCCCAGAGGAGATTTCTCCTTTGCCCGCCTCGATGGCCGATCGCATCAGCTATTCGGGCGCTCGCCGGTTGATCGAACCCGAGACTGGCGAGGATTTGGTGGCGGCGTTGCGCGCGCTGGGTCTGCCGCAACTCGGCGAGGATGTCTGGCTCAAGACAGCGAGCAAGGACACTGCTGCGGGCTATGTGCAGAGGATGAGCGACAGGCTTGCAGCCCTTTCGAGATCCAACGCGATCGCGGATGTGGAGCTTTATGATCGCGCCGCGCACGCTCGATACAAAAAGCGTTGGCAATCCCCTGCGGGGCGTACTGGGTGTTTCGTTGCCCGGAGGCCTCAATCCTACGGCGCAGCAATTTGGGGCTACGCAGACGTCGAGTCGGGCGTGGTTCGGCGTTTTCTCGACTTCCCGCTTTCCGGTGCGCAGTTCCGCGGCTGTGATGCGGCGTGGCGCTTGCAGATGGCAATCGAGGCCATGTCTGACGCGCCGCAAACATACAGGATGAAGGACACGGAGATCGGCAGCATTCTCGATTTCTTCTTCCCGCTACCGATCTGGGCGGAACGCCGGCTTTCCATTCTCGGGGAGCGTCGCAACGGGCGAGACGCCCTCTACAGCTTCGAGTTCGGGGCAAAGGACTGCCCGCATATCGAAAAATTCTTGAACGAGTGGCTGTGGCTTTCGCGCGATGCGCGTGCGCCGACCGCAGGGGACGCTGATGGCTAAGACGATTCACGAGTCCATTGATCTGCTCCAGCAGGCCCTCGCCGAATATATCGAGGCGACCTATCACATCAGCGATCCTAAGCTGGTGGCGCAACGCAAAGAATTGCTGGCGGAGATCGGCACGATCTTTCAGTCGCCCTATCTTGAATCAACGCCGCGTTATGCGCCCGGGCCGCGTTATCGCGACATTCCGGAGTTGGGCGCTGAAGCGATAAAACTTTTCGAGGCCTTATCAACGGACACGCCCGGGCTTGGCCGGCGCATTTATGATCCGCCTTATACGCACCAGGCCGAGGCCATCCAGGAGGCCGGTGTAAAGTGCAAGAGCCTTGTCATTATGACCGGCACCGGTTCCGGCAAAACCGAGTCGTTTCTACTACCGATCTTGGCAAAACTCGCGAATGAAGCCGCCAATCGGCCAGACTCCTACAAAACGCCTGCCGTGCGTGCGCTTCTCCTCTATCCGATGAACGCGCTCGTTAACGATCAACTGGGGCGTTTGCGCGGACTGTTTGATGATCCGCGCGTACGGGAGCTTTTCACCAATTGGGCGGGAAGGGTGCCGCGCTTTGCGCGGTACACCAGTAGGACGCCTTACGCTGGCGTGCGTGACAAGAAGAAGGACGGTCGCCGGCTTAAGTCACTTCGCGATTTCTATGTCGATATCGAGAGAGCGTGTGCGGGCGATGATGTCGCCGAGCGGCATGCCGCAAAGCGCGTTAAGCAACAGCTTGTCGAACGCGGCAAGTGGCCTGCGAAACCTGACCTCGACGCCTGGTATGGGGACGGCGATTGGATCGACCGTAAGACGCAAGACTATGGCCGCGCTATAACGCTGCCCGATGATGTCGAGTTGATTACGCGCCACGAAGTGCAGAAGGCGCCGGCGGATTTGCTCGTCACCAACTATTCGATGCTCGAATACATGCTGATGCGGCCGATCGAGCGGCCGATCTTCAACGCGACGGCGGCCTGGCTCGATGATCACAAGAATGAACGCTTCTTGGTCGTTCTTGACGAAGCGCACCTCTATCGCGGCTCATCAGGCGCAGAGGTCGGCCTTCTGCTGCGGCGGCTGCGCGATAGGCTCAATCTTCCCGAAGACCGATTCCAAGTAATCTGCGCAACGGCGAGCTTTGAAGACCCGCACTATGCGCTTCATTTCGGCGCGCAGCTTTCCGGCACGCCGCGCTCGCAATTCGCGCCAGCGGTGCAAGGCACCTACAAATTGCGCGGTGGCGAAGCCGACGGAACGGCCGTTGACGCCGCCGCGCTGGCATCTGTCGATCTCGACAATTTCTATGAGGGCACCGACGAGACCGCGCAACGCGTCGCCGTTGCACCATTTCTAGCGCACAAGGGCAAAGGCAGTGACGGGCTGCTCGAAAAGTCTCTTTATGATGCACTGCAGGATTTCGGGCCGCTCGCGAAGCTCGTGAATAAGACGATGGGGAAAGCCCAGCCGGTCAGTGCTCTGGGCGAGATGCTATTCCCGACGGCGGATGCGAGGGTCGCCGCCGTGGCGAGCACTGCATTACTCGCGCTTGCAAGCCGCGCAAAACCGGAATCGTCGGCGCCGAGCCTCCTCCCTGCGCGTGTTCACACGTTCTTTCGCGGATTGTCCGGTCTCTGGGTCTGTATGGACCCCAATTGCACTATACTGCCTGAACAGCATCGCAGCGGCATTTGCGGCAAAATGTATGCGCAGCCCGTCGAGCGTTGCGGATGCGATTCTCGCGTCTTCGAATTCTTCACCTGCCGCAATTGCGGCGGTGCCTACGCGCGCGCCTACACGGATAACGTGGACGATCCGAGCAATCTTTGGTCCAAGTCCGGTCAGTCTGTACGTCTCGCGACCGGCGTGACCGGCGATGTCATGGCGCTTGATCTGCTGCTTGAAGAACCGAAGATCGCCGCAGAACGTGCATCCCTCGATCTCGACACCGGCCGCCTCAACGCCAAACTCTCGGAGCGCGAGCGCACCGTCTACTTACGAAAGGACCGGCTTATGCCGGCGGTGGAAGAGGACGGCGACGAGGTAGCACCGGACGAATCCCTGGGACAGTTCATGCCATGCGGACTTTGCGGGCAATCGATGGGTCGCGGAGCTTTCAAGCGGTCATCGGTCCAGGACCATCAAACCAAAGGCGATCAGCCGTTTCAGGCGCTGGTATCGCGGCAAATACAAATCCAGCCTCCGGGGCCGGTCACTGACCCACGCTTTGCGCCGTTGCGCGGTCGAAAGGTCTTGGTCTTTTCCGATTCTCGACAGGTCGCTGCGAGGCTCGCGCCCAATTTGCAGATGTATTCCGTGCGCGATGCGTTGCGACCACTCCTTATTCACGGCCTTGAGCTGTTGCAGGGTAATGCCCAGATCGCGCGGCGTCTCAATCTCGACGATACTTACCTCGCGGCGGTCATTGCCGCGAAGCATCTCAACGTGCGTCTCCGCCCGGCGATGCGCGACGACGAGACGTTTGGACTGGATGTCGTCGTTGAACACGCCATCGCTTCGGGCGTTCTAAATGATGAAGCTCTGTTTGCCGATCTGCATGTCGACTATCGCGCAGACAAGCCGCCTGAATCCCTCATTGAGGACATCTACGACACGATCAATGACAAATTTACCGGATTCGAAGCGATTGCGCTGGCTTCCATACGCGAACGCCCAGGCAAGACCGACATTTTGACGAACGCCCTGCCAAGTATACCGGGATTTGCCGAAACGGCCGACCACAAGATCGCGGTCGTACGCGCATGGCTGCGTTTCTGGCAGCGGCGCGGAATTTGGTTCCAGCACTCACCCCATGAATGGTGGGGCGGAAAAGTTCGCGGCGGCCCCGGAAGGTTCAAGAAGAGTATGAACCGGCTCTTATCCCAAAAGGAGCAGCAAAAGGCATTTGAGAAATGGCTGCCCATCCTGAAGCAGCATCTCTCCGACGGACAAGCGACGCCGCGTATTCTGGCACGAGAGCTATCGTTGGAACTCGGCGGCTCCTGGGTTCGCTGCCCCTCTTGCACCTCGGTACATCGGCCGATGCCGCAGACGAACCAATGCCTCGATTGCGACAATGGGCAGGTCGTGCCGCTCGACCCGACTAAGGATGCCGTCTTCCTCGCGCGCAAAGGGTATTATCGGCACGCCGTCGATCTCGTGCATCAATCACCGCCGGAGCCGCCGATCGCTCTCATCGCGGCTGAGCACACGGCGCAGCTAAATTCACCGAGCGGCGAAGACGCCTTCTCCCAAGGTGAGAAAAACGAGATTCTGTTTCAAGACATTGATCTCAACTGGCGCGCCGGCAGCCGTGGCTCAACAGCGGTTGATATTCTATCGAGCACGACCACGATGGAAGTCGGCATCGATATCGGCGCCCTGTCGGGAGTCGCTCTCCGCAACATGCCGCCTGGCCGCGCCAATTATCAGCAGCGTGCAGGCCGCGCTGGACGGCGCGGCAACGCTGTTGCAACGGTCGTCGCGTTCGGCAGCGCCGACAGCCATGACGAGCATTATTTCACGAGCCCTGCGGCAATGATCTCAGGCCCGGTCACTGACCCGCATCTGACGCTCGACAACGTGGACATCATCAAGCGGCATGTACTGGCGTTTCTCCTTCAAAACTATCATCAGGAAAAACTGCCCGATGAGGCACCGCCCGGAAAAGCCGATCTTTTCTCGGTGCTGGGCACGGTGACCCATTTCCGCGCGGGCGGCTCGCTGTTATCGCGCGACGGTTTCGTTGAGTGGATGGCGGACAATCAACCTGATTTGCGCAAACGCGTCGATGACTGGATGCCGGTAGAGTTCGGCGGCCCTTCACGCGAGGCGCTTCTTGCCAATCTTCTCGAAGACGCCAGAGCGAGCATGGACGACGCGATCGGATACGGGCTTGAAGAAGAACCGCCCTCCCCGCCGCCATCTGGCGGAGACGATGAAGAAGAGATCGACCCGTCGCCTGATGGCGAGGATCGCGGCGAACGAAAGCCGCAGAATGGCCTTCTATTGGAACGCCTGCTCTACGAGGGCGTGCTACCGCGATACGCGTTTCCGACAGATGTGACCACGTTCCGCGTTTTTGATCACGGCGACTCTAGCGGAAAATTCCATGTGATGAGCTTCGCCCCGTCGCAAGGAACGCCGATCGCGCTCAGCCAGTATGCGCCCGGCAAGCAGGTCTGGATTTCCGGAAAATGCTATACATCGGGCGCAATCTACTCGCCGCTGAAGGGTGAAAGCGATAAGGCCTATAAAGAACGGAAGATATATTTCGAGTGCAGCAATTGCCGCTACGCTGAGACGAACGACGATCTCGGCACGCGCGGCGCGCGGAAGGAATGCCCTGCCTGTAAAGAGAAGGACACCTTCGGCGAGGGCATGCCCTGGATGCGACCGGTTGGCTTTGTACATCCCTACGACATGAAAGAGGAAACGTCACCGGATAACGTGCCGGTGACGAGCTACGCGACACGCGCCAAGCTCACGATGCAGGGCCAGGAGGCGGACTGGCGCGCTATCAATACGCAATTGAGAGGGCTGGCACAGCGAACGCATCTCCTCGTGTCGAATACCGGCCCAAAGGGCAAAGGGTACTCTTACTGTACGAGTTGCGGACGCATCGAAGCATCCGCCGAACCGGTGCGAAAAGTGAAGTCAAACACACCGCATCCCAAGCCGTTCCCGGCCAACAAGGGCGAAGAGGAGTGCTCCGGGACGTATGTTACCAACGGGCTTGTGCTCGGGACGAAATTCATCACTGACGTTGCACTCTTCTCTATGAAGCTTCGCGAGCCGATCAGGCTCCGCCCCGGCTGGTATTCGACCGAAGTAGCGCTACGCACTGTAAGCGAAGCTTTGTCTAAGGCGGCGTGCCAACTGCTCGAGATCGAGCCCGGCGAGATCCTCGCGGAATTCCGACCTGGCTTGTCTCCCGGCGGGCATAGCGGCGAGGATGTCGAAATCTTCCTCTACGACACATTGCCCGGCGGCGGAGGCTTCGCACCCCAACTCGTCACACGCGGGCATGACCTGTTCGCGCGCGCACGGGGCCTACTTGCGTCGTGCCCAAATCCAGCATGTGACAGTTCGTGTTATCGTTGCCTTCGAAGCTTCAAGAATAAGTTCGAGCATAATCTGCTCGATCGACATGTTGCGGCCGATTTCCTCGACTACATCCTGACGGGCAACATCCCGGCATTCGACGCGGGGCGTATCGAGCGTTCGACTGATGATCTCTTCAACGATCTTTATAGGCTCGGCGACGAGCGCGTGACATTCGAGCGGAGCGCTGAGATATCGATCCGCGGAGCCAGGTTCATAGTGCCGATATTGGCGACGCGTCAGCGCGACGGCACTCAAACTGCGATTGGCCTTTCTTGCGGTCTGACGCCCGCCGAGCCCGAGTCGGGGGCGTTGCGCGAGTTGCGTGATAGCGAAACGAAAATCGCAGTTCATTCTGTGGAAGAGCTGCGCGTCCGCGCCAACCTTCCCGATGCGTCCCAACGAACGATGGATTTCCTCGATCTTTAGCGCAGTGCCGGGGTCTGTCGACGATGCGAAAGACAGTTTTGGCACGTAGCCCAGCCGTTCGCGTAATGCTGGACAACAACGTCTGGCGTTACCTGCTCGATCAGAAAGCAGAACAGGCGTTGTTGGAAGCGGCGCCGAGGTCGCGAATTCACATCATCGTGGCGCCAAGCGTCGCCTATGAGTCCCTACGTTCACCTGACGACGCGCTGCGCGCCGGGCTCCTGAAGCTGATAACTCATGAACGTTGGGTCCGGCTGATGCCGGAGGCGTATTCAGAAAGCCGGGATCTGCTTGTGGCGATCAAAGCACACCGGCCGGAATGGCTACGCGAACGCGCAGATCGCCGCTATGCGCTCCGCCTGAAAAAGGATTGGACGACTTCACCAACGGGATTCTGGGTGCGAGCGCGACGAACGCCCCATGAAGAGCGAAAGCATTTGCGCGCGTTGGGCTCGGACCAAGCGCTGGACACAGCACGCGCGCAGGCGCAGGAGCGCCGCGACGTGTTGCGGGACGACGCATGGAGCGAAAAAACCCCGCTCGACACAGTGTTCGCGACCTTCAGCACTCAGGTCGCGGGTTGGAACGGCGACAACATCGATGCGTGGCGTGTAACCGGGTGTGAAAGCACAGGCGAAGCCTTGCTGACACCAGGCCACCCATACTCGGAGTGGATCGGTGGCGAGATCGACATCGCTCGCATCTTCGCGCCGGACCGGGCTTCATGGCGCCGTTTCTGGTTCTACGATGTGACGCGAGAGCAATTGCCGCGCTTTTGGCTACGCTGGGCGTTTGAGTTTTTTCAGTCGTTTCGTAAGATCACAGACGGCACGCCTGCCGACGCGCAACTCGGGACATACCTCTTCGAGGCGGATCACGTCGTCTCGGCCGACAGGGGCTTTATCGCTGTAACCGATAAAATCCGCTCATTCGCGCCAACACCGATCGCGAGAACATTTCTTGTGAAAGGCGGCGAAGAAGGCGTGCACACCCTCCTCGCTTTCTTGAAAGCGCTATAGGCCGTTAACGTTAGCCGGCACGCAGAATGCGCTTCTTGATGTGCAGTGCGTATCCGTCCTTTTCGATCTTTCCGCGCGTACCCTTGATATCCATCACTTGCAGACCAATCGACGCCTGGAGCGTGGTCGTCACCGTCGTCCAGAACATCCACTTGCCTGCAGTGGGCGCAGGGGCGCGTTCAATGTCGGCACGATCAGCGACGATGCAAAGTTCGTGGAGGTTCTTGCTGGAGCGAAAAACGATCCACCGCACGCCCCCCTTCCGACGGTAACGCGTCGCCTTGGTGAAGGGATAAGCGAAGACCTTCACGTCCGCCTTGTCGATCTCGTAGCCCTCACTCTCCATGACCTGCCGGACCATATGGCCGACAAGCTGGCGCGGACGGTCCTCGTCGAATTCCTCGCCAAATTGCTTCACAAGCGCCTCGGCGATGCCCTCCACGGCAGGATGACCGAGGTCCGTCGCGACTTTCATGGCGGTGACTTGCGCCTCCTCCTTCAGAAACGGCCAGAGTTTTTGCGTCAGAACGCCGTATTGCCCGACGCCGAAGCGGCCGGGGTCATATTCGAGATTGTCAGCCATCGTCAGGCTCCATCTACCGTCCACTATCGGACGGCACATATCTAGGGTCCGTTTTTGCCCTGTCAATAGCGCCTGTATCAGGTCCGCGCGAACGCCAGCAGAGGCCGACGCGGTCGGCCGCCTGGAGCGCGGCGACATAACCGCGGCGGGTTTCGGCGATGGCGACGAGATTGGCGCTGCCCCAGGTGAAGTGGGGCTGGCCGATCTTCTGGGCGAGCAGGTCGGCGGCGAGCCGTCGTTTGAAATAAGCGTCACAGAACGCGGGTATCGGCTCCCTTATGGCGCAGGAGATCGAACGGAAATTCCTCGTGCGGTCCGAGGACTGGCGAACTGGGGCGCATCGGCGCGAAACCATCCGCCAAGCCTATCTCGCGATCACCGAGACGCTGACCATTCGGGTCCGCGTGATCGGCGACAGCGCCTGGATCACGATCAAGAGCAAAGCCGATGGGCCGAGCCGGGACGAGTTCGAATACGCCATCCCGCGCGCCGATGCCGACTGGCTCATGGCCGCGCGCCAAGGCGGGGTGATCGAAAAGGTCCGCCATTCGATCTCCTTTGGCGGGCGCACCTGGACCGTCGATGAATTTGGCGGCGACCATGCGGGGCTGGTGTTGGCCGAATGCGAATTGGAGGCGGCGGACGCCGAGCTCGCCCTGCCCGATTGGATCGGCGATGAGGTCACCGACGATCCCGCCTACCGGAATTCGGCGCTGATCTGAGAACGGCGCAAGCAGGATTGGCCCAGGAGCTGAGCGGGCCAAGATGCGCCTCTCCCGCCTAGGCGGTTGGCGCGAGGCGACAGGAAGATTGTCCCACCCGCCCACCCTTGCGCACGCGCCGTGGCCGTCGCTTGAGGTCGAGATGCGGGCGTAGCGACTTTCTCTCCGTGTGTTGCCTCCCTCTGGTTTGGGCGATCCCCGCGGCTTCGCCGCTGGGCCGGGCTCTTGTGAACCGAGCCCCTTAGGGTCTCGGCCCTTTGGGCGGCGATCCCTATCGCAACCCCCACCCACCCGCCCTTTCAGGACACGTACCCGGTTCGCGGGCGAGCCTCGAAGGCGCATCCGCTTGCGCGCACCGGAGGCCGACACATGCTTGGAGGCGTGCGGATAGGAACGCGAACCTGGCTTGGCATCGGTGCGGCGGCGATTGCGCTCTTGGGCGTCGCCTCCGTGAATGCGCGCGACTGGCTCCTCTACAATCACACACCCTCTGTGCCGCCAGGTTGGTACGTGCGCAGCGCAGACGAGATGGCGCGCGGCGCGCTGGTGACCGTGCGTGCGCAGAACGTGGCGCCCGACTACGCCGCGGCGCGCAACTTCACCGATGCGGGCGATCGCCTCATCAAACGCATCGCCGCGAACGATGGCGACAGCGTCTGCGCTGAGGGCGAGACCATTCGCATCAATGACCGCACCGTGGCGCACCGTGCGGCGCATGACAGCCA
>CADEEL010000037.1:3915-27441 GCA_902826335.1 uncultured Alphaproteobacteria bacterium | reverse complement strand
TAAGCCCTCACGCCCCCCTCGCCCAGCTCATGCGCATCGCGCCCAAGCGCGGCGAGCGCGGCGGCGGCGATCCCATCGGCGTCGAGGCCCGCCGCCGCGATCATGGCGGCGGGCGTGTCCTGATCCTGGAACACATCCGGCAAAGTCAGCGTACGGATTTTAAGGCCGCGATCCAATGCGCCTTCCCTGGCCAGGAAATGCAGCACGAAGGCGCCGAAGCCGCCCATGGCGCCTTCCTCAATGGTGAGCAGCACTTCGTGGCCGCGCGCGAGGCGCCGGATGAGATCTTCATCCAGCGGTTTGGCGAAGCGCGCATCCGCCACCGTTGTCGAGAGGCCCATCGCGCCCAGCCGGTCGGCGGCCTTCAACGCATCAGCCAGGCGCGTTCCGTATGAGAGCAGCGCGATCGCCGTCCCTTCGCGCACGATGCGGCCCTTGCCGATCTCAAGCGGCGCCAAGTTCTCCGGTATGGAAACGCCCAGCGCCTCCCCGCGCGGATAGCGCAGCGCACAGGGGCCTTCGTCGAACGCGGCGGCCGTCGCCGTCATCAACGCAAGCTCAGCTTCATCGGAAGGCGCCATCAGCACGAAGCCCGGCAATTGGCCGAGAAAGCCGATATCGAAACTGCCCGCGTGCGTGGGCCCATCGGCGCCCACCAATCCCGCGCGGTCCATGGCGAAGCGCACCGGCAATTTCTGAATCGCCACGTCGTGCACGACTTGATCGTAGCCGCGCTGCAGAAAGGTGGAATAGATCGCCGCGAACGGCTTCATACCGTCCGCCGCCAAGCCTGCCGCGAATGTCACCGCGTGCTGCTCGGCGATGCCGACATCGAAGGTCCGCTCGGGAAAACGCGTGTTGAATATATCGACGCCCGTGCCGGACGGCATCGCCGCGGTGATGGCCACGATCTTTGCGTCGCGCTCGGCGAGTTTCGTCAGCGTTTGTCCGAACACCGTCTGATAACTGGGCGGGCCGGCCTTGGCCTTGACCTGTTCGCCGGTGACCACGTTGAACTTGGCGACGCCGTGATACTTATCCGCCGCGTTCTCGGCCGGCGGATAGCCCTTGCCCTTCTTGGTCACCACATGAACGAGCACCGGGCGATCGTCGAAGCGCTTGGCGTTCTGCAGAATGCGCAGCAGCATGGGCAGATCGTGCCCATCGAACGGCCCGAGATAATGGAAACCCAATTCCTCGAAGAAGGTCCCGCCGGTGACCAGCGTGCGCGCATATTCCTCTGCCTTCTTGGCCACGTCATGGATCGGCGCGGGGAGATGTTCGGCCACCGTCTTGGCCGCCTTGCGCACGGCGCGATAGGTGCGCGAAGAGGCGAGCCGCGCGAGATAGGAGCTCATGCCGCCCACCGGCGGGGCGATGCTCATGTCATTGTCGTTGAGCACGACAATGAGCTTCTTGGTCGTCTCGGCGGCGTTGTTCATCGCCTCATAGGCCATGCCCGCGCTCATTGACCCATCGCCGATCACGGCGACGACATGGTGATCCTCGCCCTTGCGGTCGCGCGCCACGCAAAAGCCGAGCGCGGCGGAAATGCTCGTGGCGGCGTGCGCGGCGCCGAACGGATCGTATGCGCTCTCGGCGCGCTTGGTGAACCCGGAGAGCCCTCCGCCCTGGCGCAGAGTGCGGATGCGGTCACGCCGGCCGGTGAGGATTTTGTGCGGATAGGCCTGATGGCCGACATCCCAGATCAGAATGTCCTTCGGCGTCTCGAACACGTAATGCAGCGCGACGGTCAGCTCGACGACGCCGAGCCCCGCGCCCAGATGCCCGCCGGTGACCGAAACCGCATCGATGGTTTCGGCCCGGAGTTCATCGGCGGCTTGTTTGAGATCGCTTTCGGGCAGCGCGCGCAAATCGGCCGGCAGCCTCACCCGATCCAGAAGCGGTGTTTTTGAAGCCACGCCCACGCCCTTCGGCCCGCTTTGTTTCAGGACCGCCGATCCACGACGAAATCGACAATGTCCGACAGCATTGTGGCGCGAGGACCGAAAATCGCCAAATGCCCCTTGGCCTGAGCGGCCAGAAGCCGCAGGCGCGCGCGCGCCGCTTGCTCGCCCAGCACCGTTACGAAATTACGCTTGCCGGCGGCGGCGTCCTTGCCGACGGCCTTGCCCGTCTGGTCCGGCGCGCCCTGGAGATCGAGCAGATCGTCCGCGAGTTGGAAGGCAAGGCCCACGTCCTGAGCGTAGCGGACCAGCGCGTGGCGCCCCTCCTCCGAAGCCACGCCCAGCAGCGCGCCCGCCTCCACCGCCAGATTGAACAGCGCCCCGGTTTTCATGCGATTCATGCGGGTGATGGCGATGAGATCGCCCCCGGCGTCCGCGCCCGCCATGTCCAGCGCCTGGCCGCCGATCATGCCTTGCGCGCCCGTCGCCTTGGCCAGGCTGGCGATCAGCAGCGTGCGCATTTGCGGATCGCGGTGCGTTTCGGGATCGGCGAGCAGTTCGAACGCAAAGGCCAGCAGCGCGTCCCCGGCGAGCAGCGCGGTCGCTTCGTCGAACGCTTTGTGGACGGTGGGCCGGCCCCGGCGCAGATCGTCATCGTCCATGCAGGGCAGATCGTCATGGATCAGAGAAAAGCAGTGCACGCATTCGATGGCGCAGGCCACGCGCAGCAGCGCGGCCTCATCGGCGTCAAACAGCCGGCCCGTCTCCAGCGTCAAAAACGGGCGCAGCCGCTTGCCCCCGCCCAGCGCGCCGTGGCGCATGGCGGCCAGCAAGTACGCTTCGGGCCCCTGGGGGCGCGGCAACAGCGCGTCGAGCGCTTCGCTTACGCGCGCGGCGGTTTCCTGGAGGCGAGATTCGAGCGGCCGCATGCGCGCGCCTAACATGTGTCGGCGCCCGAGGGAAACTCGGCGGGAGCGATCACCTTAACCAATAAGGCCTGGTTCGCCTCCATTCCGCCGCCGCTCTTCCCTAGTAAGGCCCGGCCGGGGCATCATAGCGCCGGATGCAGTTCAGCCGCTTTCGCGCTCCGGGGGAATGAATGGCGGGCGTCGTGATCATTCACGCCCAGGAGGACAACGCCCCAGCCCACGCGCTGGCGGCGAAGATCCGCGCCCTCGGCCTGCAAACCGCGACCGAGTTTTCCTCGCTCGACGCCCTGCGCGTGGAGATCGAGGCCTCGGATGTGACCATCGCGCTGTGGTCCCCCCGCTCGGCCGCGTTGCCGGAATTGGTGGGCGAGGCCGCGTTCGCGCGCGGGCTGGGCGTGCTCATTCATGCGCGCATGCACAACATGCCGGCGCCGCGCGAGTTCGCGACAGACCCAACCATCGATCTCACCGGCTGGAAGGGCGAGGATAATTTCTCCGGCTGGATCAATCTGCGCGCCGCCATCGAAGGCGTGACGCAGGCCGGCGGGACCAGCGGCTTCGGCGCGCGCGTCGCAGCGCCTCGCCCCGCGCCCGCGCAGCGCGCGCCAGATTCTCTTTACGCGGTGGCCGCGCAGGCGGCGCCGCCCCCGCCGCGCTACGAAGCCGACGATTACGAGCCCGCGCCGGCGCCGCGTGAGAGCTATGCGCGCCGCGAGGCGCCTTATGCGCCGCGCGATTATGACGCCCCGCCGCCGAGGCCGCCCGAAGGCGGCGGCGGCATGCGCCTGGCGCTGATTGGGCTGGTCACCTTCGCGGTGATCGCCGGCGTAGGCATCGGCGGCTACAGCCTCATTCAGGGCGGGGCGAGCTCCGCGGAAATCGAATCCGCTTGGAACGCGCTCGACAAGACGGACCCGGCCGCATTGCGCGCCTTCCTCAATGACGAGGGCGGCGGGCGCTTCCGCCGGCCCGCCGAGATCGCGCTCGAAGGCTTGGAGGTCGAAGCCTTCCGCGTGGCGCGCGAGGCCGATACGGTCGAAGCGCTGCAGGCGTTTTTGACGACCTTTCCCGAAAGCCGCCATTCCTCGCGCGTGCGTGGGCGCCTGGCGGAACTGCGCCAGAACCAATCCGCGATCGATGAGCCCCCGCCCTTGGCGCCGAGCGATGAACCGCCCCCGCCGCTCACCGGCCCGCAAGGTGAAATCGCCGCCCCGCCGCCGGATGATGTGGACCTGCCGGGCGGGCCTGTCGCCCTCACGCCTGGCGCATCGCCCCCGCCGGATGAAGCGCCGTTCGACGAGTTCGCGAACCCGACGAATTGACCCGAGGGACAGCCGGTGACGCGCTGGTCCCGGCGATCGGCCGATCAGCAAGCGTAGAGCGGCTCCCGAAACAGTGACGCGGTTTTCGGACAGAACCGCTCAAGCAGGTTGTTGAAAAAATCGCGAGTTGCATGGGCATTCCCCCCTCCGATCGCTTCGCGATCACCCTGCTCCGCTTCGCTCCGCCTTCTGCGCGGCAATCGATCCACTGGATCGATTGCTGATCGCTGCGAAGCCCCCGTGAACGGGGGAGGAAAAAGCGGAATCGATTCAGAGAGGGTTTGCTCCCCCCACCAGAATCGCTTCGCGATTCTGGCAACGGAATATCGCCCGATCGCGAAGCGATCGGGTGGCGGGGGAGCTGTCGACGTAGTCGACTGAGGGGGGATGAAAGACCTATTTCAACAGCCTGCTAATGAAGCGAGGTGCACAATCGTGTGTCAGCCTGAACTATCAGCCAGCGCTCTAAGACAAAAAACGGCGCCAAAGCCGACGATTGCAGACGCGGAGATCAAGGGAAGCAATTCGCTCCGGGGACGGTCGTCGGCACGCCGCCTATTCGGTGTTTGACAGACGCTGAAGCATGGCGCGCTGGTGGTCCCGCCCTCCGAAGAATATGGCGAGCACGCGCACCAGGCGCAGGTCATCGTCCACATCGAAATAGAATATCGCCCTTTGCTTCGTGACGGACCTTAACCCACGAAGAAGATCAGGCCTCAGCGTTCCCTGGTGGGGTGCATCACCTAACGCAAACATCTCGGCCTCGATTGCCTCGATGCGCGCAGTCGCGCGTTCGAGCGCCTCGCCGCGCTCGTCGCCGAATTCCATGTAGCTATTCAGCAGGAAGTCGAAGATCGCGGCCAGGTCGCGGTCGGTGTCTAACGAGCGCTCGACGCGATAGGGCATCAGCCGGCCTTTTTGGCCCGTATCATCCGTTGCGTTCGCTCACGGCCCTTGGCGACCGAAATGAACTCCCCGGCGCGCCGTGATTTCAGCAGCGCGCGAAGCGCCGCCAACTCAGCTTCCTCAAGTTCTCTTTCGGACCGCAACAGCTCCAAACCGTGCTGCAAGACCGCGCTCAGACTTGGATAACGGCCGCGCTCCACCAACTCACGCGCAAACGCCTCTTGGCTATCTGTGAGAGAAACCGACGTCTTAACCGTCATGACCGCCTCCTCAGCGGTATTACTAGGTAGCACCATTGAAGCAGCCGGTAAAGTGGGCCGCTGGCTCCTTTTGCAAACGCATCCGACTTCGAGCGGCCAGCGCGGTCCGATTGAACCGCTGGCGCCGTACCCGTCAATTCGGTTCACGATCGCCGAACGTCGCCGTTAGCAACCTTCGACGCTAGAGACCGCCCTCATACACGATCACAAGCACGCCCGCCGGATCGCGCAAATAAACATACGTCGATCCCCAGGGTCGGAGACTAGGCCCCTCGTACTCCAGCCCGATCGGCAAGCTTCGCAAGAAGCTCTGAATATCCGGAACCCGAAACTGAAGGCTGATGCCTGAAACATCGAAAGCACGATCGGACTGATACAGCTCAAGATAGGCCTCGCCATGTCCATTGGCGAAAGCGAGAATCGCACCTTTATCATCGTGCTCTTCCCACTGCTCCGCCACGACCATGCCGAAAACGCCGCCATAGAAGGCCACGCATTCACGCCAGAGCGGAGTACTCACCTTGGTTTTCAGCGATGTCATCGTTAAACACTAGCGCCAGTTTCATTCAAGTTGAATCGCTTCATCACCCATCCCCGGATTGCGCGAAGTGCAATTCCGGGGCCCATAATCGCAGCAGTTAGAGTGTATTGGCCCCGGGCTCGCCGTTGCACGGCGCCCCGGGGATGGGTGGTTGTGTTTCAATTTGAATGGAACTTGCCGTAGCGCGCGATGCGGTTGGCTCAAAAGGGCCAAGTCCGGCCCGCTCGCGCGAAAATTACGCCCGGCTCAGCCGGTTAAGAGCGGCCGTTCAAGCCAAGTTTGGGGCCCGATGATTGATTACACGCATTCATGCGGAGACGCAGCCGGGCGCCGCGCGCGTTCAGATCGGGTCGATCAAAAGCTTAACCCAGCCGCCCGCCCGTCAGCGCCGCGCGATCGACCGAAAGCAGCACGCTTTCGCCGTTGCGATCGGGAAAGCCGAGCGTCATCACTTCACTCATGAACTTGCCGATCAGTTTCGGCTCGAAATTCACCACCGCCGCCACGCGCCGGCCGATGAGTTCGCCAAGCGCATAATTATCGCCCACCTGCGCGGAACTTCTTTTCACGCCCAGCGGCTCGCCGAAATCGATCCAGAGCTGGAAGGCGGCCTTCTTCGCATCCTCAAGGAGCTGCGCCTTGATGATGGTGCCGAGCCTTATATCCACCTTGAGGAAATCCTCGAGGCTGATGGTCGGCAATTGGATGTTGGAAATCGCGTTCATCGCTCCAGCCTCGCGGGTTCGAGCTTCGGGCCGTCGGGCGACATGACGATCTGCTCCACCTTGAGCTGGGCGTCCTTCAGCTTGGCTTCGCACTGCGCCTTCAAGGCCGCGCCGCGCGCATACATGCGGATGGAATCCTCAAGCGCCACATCGCCGCGCTCCAGCTGCTGCACGATCTTCTCAAGCTCCGCGACGGCGGCCTCGAAACTCATGCTCGCCGGATCGGCCTCTTTGCTCATTCTTGATTCACTCCCTGGTCAAAACCTAGAACGCCGCCGCCGCCGCGACAATGGCGCGCATATTAGGTTCTTTCAGGCGCGGCCCGGCGCGGCGTCCTTTTCCGCTCATAGCGGCGGTACATCCAATAGGCGTCGCCGTGATCTTCCACGCAGCGCCAGCCCTGGGCGTAGAGCACGGGGCGCATCATGCGGTTGAACCAGCCATGGGCGCACACCAGCACACGCTCACCGCGCAAGGCGCGCGCCGAGAGCGTCGCCACCGCCGCCTCGGCCCGCAGCTCGGCCTGCTGGCGAGACTCCTGCCCGTCGCGTACGCCCAACCACCAGGAAATGCGCGCCCACACGCCCCAATTGGTCGGGCGCCGTTTGCCCCACAATTTCGGCGGCGGCATCGGCGCCTCGATGAACACCGGGTCCTTGAGGATGGCCTTGCCGCCGGCCACCGCCTCGGCCGTCTCGATCGCGCGCGGCAGCGTCGAGGCGAAGATCACGTCGGCCTGGCGGGCGATCTCGATCAGGCGCTCCGGCGGCTGCTGCGATTCGATGAGGCCGGAACGATCATATTCAGCCCACCAATGTTCATAGTCGCGCCAATTGATGCGCACGGAACGGTCCCCGCGCGGACGGCCATGGCGCGCCAGCGCGATCCAGCCCGGGGCGGCCGCCATCCTGGGGTCGTCACTTGTCCCCGGCTGCGTCTCTTCCATCATCGACCCCGGCGCGCGTCGCCCTCCCCAGGGCGCTGAGAGCGCGTTCAGCAAAAGTGGACACCGGTTTTGCGTCCGAACGCGCATCGATCCATTGACTTGACTGCTTTCCGGGCGGCCGACCGGTCCCCACTCGGCCTGAAAGCAGTCTAGTCACGCGTCAGCGCGCCCACATAAGCGGCAGCCGAGCGGGCGAGCGCGGTCAAGTCGTATCCCCCCTCCAGGGCCGAAACAACCTTCCCCTTGCAGGTCCGTAATGCCAGCGCCCGGATCTGGGCGCCGGCCCAGGCGTAGTCTTCGTCCGTCAGGCGTAATTGGGCGAGCGGATCGGCCTCATGCGCGTCGAAGCCGGCCGAGACCAGAATGAGCGCCGGGCCCCACGCCTCGACCGCCGGCAAAACCTGCCCGCTCATCGCCGCGCGCCAGGCCGCGCCATCCGTGCCCGCCGGCAGCGGGATGTTGAGCACATTGCCCGCCGGGCCGCGCTCATGCGCGAACCCCGTGCCTGGATAGAGCGGCGCCTGGTGGGTTGAGGCGAAGAAGAGGCGCGGCTCCTTCAACGCGCACGCCTGCGTGCCATTGCCGTGATGCACATCGAAATCGATGACGGCGACGCGCGCCAAGCCATGCGCCTCAAGCGCATGCAGCGCTCCAATCGCAATATTGTTAAAGAGGCAAAAGCCCATGGCCTGCGCGGGCTCGGCATGGTGGCCGGGTGGGCGCACGGCGCAGAAGGCCGCATCGGCCTCATCGCGCAGCACAGCGTCCACCGCCGCGATCAACGCGCCCGCCGCGCGGTAAGCGGCCTCGTGCGAGCCGTCGGAGAGGAAGGTATCGGCGTCGATCATGGCGAGGCCCTCGCCCGCCGCCGGGAAGGCTGCATCGAGCGCATCGACGAAAGCGGGCGGATGCACGCGCTCAACAGCCACGCGCGCGGCCATCGGCGCATCGCGCGTTTCCAGGCCGAGCGGCGCGAGCGCGCGCAGCACCGCCTCCAGCCGCGCCGGCTGCTCGGGATGGCCCGGCGGGCCGCGATGCTCGGCCATGGCGGCGTGGGTGAAGACGATCATCGTCACTGGCGTCTAGACGCCGTCACCGTACGAGGGCAAGGCGCGTCGACCTCTTCGTCGACGCGAACGGCGCGACAACCCTTGCGCCTGGTTGTCAGGCGCGACAACACAGGCGCGCATGTCCGCACCGTTGAAATCCGCTGCTGAAGCACAAGCCGCGCTGCATCGCGGCGCCTTTGAAGAGGCTTTGGCGTTCGCACGCACACACCTCGAGCACAACCCGAGGGATGTCACGGCGCTGCTGTTGAGAGGCCAAGCGGCAAATGAAACGAGCCGTTTCCTGGAGGCGAAGGAGGCGTTCGCGGCCGCTCTCGCCCTGGCGCCGGACCATGCGCCTGCGCTGTGCGGGCTCGCCACGGCGTGCGTGGGATTGCGCGACCCAAGGGCTGGTTTGGACGCGGCGCAGCGCGCCTTGGCGCTCTCGCCCGGCGCTGCGGACGCATATTTCCCGATGGGGCCGGCGGCGATTTGCGCCGGTGATGAAGCCGCGATTTCGGCTTGCCTTGCCTTCGCCGATGCAGCGCCTGAGCCGTTAGCTATGCAACTCGTCGAATACTGGGCCGCATGCCTGGCGTATTTGTCCAAGTACGAAGACGCCGCGCGCATATTCGCAGTCTTGATTGCGCGCGCGCCGCCAACCGCGCGCCGATTTGTCACCTTCGCGAATTACCTACTTCAGGCGCGTCAATCGGCGCACGCACTGGAAGTTATCGAGCGCGCAATCGCGCTTGACCCGAACGACGCGTCCGCGCGCGTCATGCATGCCCGCTGGGCGGTGCTGAACGGCGAGCGTGACGTGGCGCTTTCCGCGTCGCGCGAGGCGCTGCGATGCGACCCCAACCTTGCCTCGCCACTCAGCACAATCGCGGAGTTGGCGCCCGGAACGATCACGGACGATGAGGTCGAAAGATTGAAATCCTGGCTCGCCGGCGCGACCGGCCCAACACTCAAGAGCGTTATCGCCGCGCGTGCGCTCGCTATGGCTCTGGAGGCCCGCGGCGCCTATGATTCCGCATTTGACGCCTACGCCCACGCGGCCGCCATGGACGCCGAGACAGCGGAACGCACCGGTTGCGCCTATTCGGCGAAGGACACGGAGCAAAAAGTTCGCGATCTAATCGCGCAATTCCCGCCCGCGGTGTTGACCCGCCCATCCCTCGCGCCGGACCGCGGACGCCAATTCATATTCGTGCTTGGCATGCCGCGCAGCGGCACGACGCTCATTGAGCAGATTCTGGCCGCGCATAGCGACGTCCAAGGCGTTGGCGAGTCGCACGGCATGGGCCGCGTCGTGGAGCGGTTCAACGCGGCGACGGAACAGACCGGACGCCCAGCCGATCAGATCGTCGAGGACAACGCAGAGGCGTGGGAACACATATACAAAGCGGCGCTCGCCGGCGCCGATAAGCAAGCGGCGCGTGTGGTTGACAAGATGCCTGCGAATTTCTGGCGCATCGGTGTTATTGCGCGCCTCTTTCCGGCCGCGAAGATATTATTGCTGCAGCGCGACCCGATGGACGTTTGCCTTTCCATCTTTCGTCACCACTTCAAACTCGCCAGCTCCTATCCCGTGCGCTTGGAGGATATTGTTCACTATCACCGTTGCTTTGCGGCGATTTGCGCGCATTGGCGTGCCGCGGCGCCGGGCTTGGTCCGCACGGTCGTATACGAAAATCTCGTCGAGAATTTTGAAGCTGAGGTTCGGGCGATCCTCGCCGATTGCGGCCTTACCTTTGAAGAGCAGTGCTTGCGCTTCCATGAATCGCGCTCAACAGTATACACGCACAGCGCCTCGCAGGTTCGCACCGGGATCAACAAATCTTCGCTCGGCAAATGGCGCCGATATGAGACTCATCTCACGCCCTTTAGGGAAGTCTTGGCGACGCCGCTCATGTGAACGCATCGGCTGCTAGACGTACGCCCGCGCGCGCCAGTGATCGCGCGTCATCTCCCAATAGAGGCTCGCGCGAACGCTTCCATCCGCGCGCACACAATCGCGCCCTCCCATGCGCAAGAATCCCGCCGCGTCGATCATGCGCGCCGAGCGGATATTATCGAGCGCGGCCGTCAGCCCAATGAGGCGCACGCCCAGCTCCTCGAACATCCAGCCGAGCATGGCGCCCATGCCGGCGCCGCCCTCCCCGCTGTTCTGGCGATCCCGTCGCATGGCGCCGGCGATCTCACCCGAGGCGCGATCCGGCCAGATCTCAACATCGCAATAGGAGGCGATGGCGCCCGCCTCGTCCCACACGAACGAAAGGATCGCCTCGCCGCGCGCCTGGCGCGCGACCCGCTCCGCGATCCAGGCCCACACATTCGCCACGGTGAACGGGCGCGGCAAATCATAGATCGGATCGGAGACGGCCGGATCGGAGAGAAAATCCGCGAACGCGGCGGCGTCCTCCGCGCGCGCCAGCACGCGCCGCCCGGGCAAGCGATCAAGCCCGCGCGCTTCGCGCACGGCGGCGCGGATCGCGGCCTCTTCCTCGGGCGTCGCGGTCAGCACGGTTTTCGGCGGCGCGCTCATGCGGTGAGGCGCCGCCACACGCTCATCGGGTCGGCGCCGGCCGCATCCGCCTCCACGCACTGCACAGCTTCACCCGCTGGGCTCACCCAAGCAAAGCGGCGCTTGGTGAAATATTCCGCCGCCGGGCTGAACCAGTCCGCATCGTCAAGCGTGCCGGCCTTTACGCGCACAAGCGGACCTTTCGGTACGGAATGATGAAAGAGCCGCACGCCGCACGCGGCGCAGAAATGCGCTTCGAGCGGCGGGCCATTCGCATTCTCGCGCACCCAGACCGAAATCGGCCCCATCGCCTTGAGCGCATCCGTCCGCACCAGGATCGAAGCGCTGAACGCCGAACTCGTATGGCGGCGACACTCCAGGCAATGGCACACATAACCGAACAGCGGCGCGGCGGCGATCTCATAGCGGCACGCGCCGCACTGGCAGCCGCCAAGAAGCGGAGGATCAGGCAGGCTCACTTAAGCGCCAGGTTTATCTGACACGCACCCATCCCCGGATGCGAGCGAAGCGAGCAGTCCGGGGCCCATAAACGCAACCACGCGACGCCGGAGTGCGACGCCGGAGCGGGACGTGTTGATTGGCCCCGGACTTGCGCTGCGCGCAATCCGGGGATGGGTGGCCGCGTTGCGCGTCACGCCATGACCTCCAACATCACGCCGCCTTCACCGCTTTCAGCGTGACGCCCGGCGGCGGGGTCGCCCAATCCGGCACGAAGAAGTCCGGCATGAGGTCCTTCGTCGGATCGACGCGGTATTGATCGAAATCGCGCACGCCCGCCTCATAGAGCACGATGTCGTCGATGAAGAAATTGCCCGTGCAACCGCGCGCCGGCCGTGTGAGGATCGCGTGCGCAGCGTCGGCCATGATCTCCACCGTGCGGCAATGGGCCATGCCCGCCTCGCCGGCCAGCGCGTTCTTGATCGCGGCTGTAGCCACACCCGTGCGCGGCCACAGCGCGTTGAACGCGATCCCGTCGTCTCTGAACTCTTCCGCCATGCCAAGCACGCACAGGCTCATGCCGTACTTCGCCATCGTGTAGGCGACATGCGTTCCGAACCATTTCGGGCTCATGTCCAGGGGCGGAGAAAGATTAAGCACGTGCGGATTGGCTGCGCGCTTGAGGTGCGGAATGCACAGCTTGGAGGTGAGAAAGGTCCCCCGCGTATTGACGCCGTGCATCAGGTCATAGCGCTTCATATCCGTCTGCAGCGTGCCGGTAAGCTGGATGGCGCTGGCGTTGTTGACGCAGATATCGATGCCGCCGAACGCGGCGGCTGTTTTCTCCACCGCCGCCGCCACGCTCGCCTCGTCGCGCACATCCACGATGAGCGGCAACGCCTTCCCGCCGGCGGCCTCGATCTCGGCGGCGGCGGTGAAAATCGTGCCCGGAAGCTTCGCATGCGGTTCGGCGGTCTTGGCGGCGATGGCGATATTGGCCCCGTCGCGCGCGGCCCTGAGCGCGATGGCCAGCCCGATGCCCCGGCTGGCGCCGGTGATGAACAGTGTTTTTCCCTTGAGGCTCATGCCCGCTCCCTTTGTCTGGGCGGGAAGCTAGCGGTTCGTGCGGCCGCTCGCCACATTTGCGCCGCACGACTTTGACGAAAAACCGGGCGCGGCCTAAATCTCCCACGCAGCGAGGAACCCTTCGGGAGACGATTTCACATGCGCATATTCGCGATCGCGGCCGCCGCCCTCGCCCTCACGGCGGGCGCGGCCTGCGCCCAGCCCTGGGCTGATCCGCAAGGCCGGTTGACCTTTCAGGCGCCGGCCGGCTGGCCGGTCGATGTGACGCCCAATCCGAACGCCAGCATTCTTCACGTCGTCGCCGGAACGGCCGATGATGAGTGCCAGTTCGTTGTTTATGTTCGCCCCGAAACCGCGTCCGCCGCCGCCGATGGCGTGCGGCGCGGCATGAGCGCCGCCATCGCGGAAACAGCGTGGCTGGACGTGTCACGCACCATGACGCGCCTCTTCCGCGCGCCAGCGACGGTGCAGGGCGCGCGCGTCGACACCGCGCAATTCTGGCCTGTGCAGCGCGCGACGTTGATCTCCGGAGACCGCACCATCACGGGCGCCATGCAAGCGCGCCCGGGCTTGGAGATTTGGACGTTCTGCCTCACCTATTCGGGCGCCGATCGCAGCGCTTTATTCAATCAAGTGATCAATTCGGTGGGCGCGGGTAGAGACGCGGAATGGCGCACACAGATCGAAGCGGCCGAGGCCGCGCGCGCCGCCGCAGCGGCCCCACCTCCTCCGCCGCCGCCAGAACAGAACAACCGCCGACGCAACTAGGCGCGAATCACACCCCGCGTTTACGCGCAATTCACGCTGCATGCGTCATGTCAAACCTGCATGACGCGCCTTGCAGCTCTTATCGCCCATGATTCGCGCGCCGCGCCGCTCGCCGCAGCGGGCGTGACGCTGTTCGCCGGGCTGATCGCGCCGCCGCTGGCGCTGCTGTGCATCGCCGCCGCGGCCGCGTGGGCGCTGATGCAGCCGCACACGAACACGCCGCGCGTGGATTGGCCCGCGCTCGCCGCGCCGCTGCTTGGCGCCGCCATCGTAGGCGCTGCGGCAGGCTTCGATGCGGCGATGGGGCTTTTGTTTGTCTGGCGGGTGATCGCCGATGCGCGCTGGAGCGGGCGCGAAGCCGCGCGTCTGGCGGGTTTGAGCGGCGCGCCAGGCCTCTCGAAGCGCGATCGCCTTGTGCTTGCCGGCACGCCGCTGTTTGGCCTGACCATGGCCGCCTACACCGCGCCGCACATGCTGGCAGGCCTGCCGCTCGATCTGCCGCACGTCCCGATCCTCGCGCCGATCGTCATCGGCGCGGCCGCCATTCTAATTGTGTTCGACTGGGCGCTGCAGCGCCTCGCTGATGCACGCCTGGGGCTCCTCGCGCGGGCGCCGGCGCTGCACATCGCAACACACCAGGCCGTTTTCCTCGCCGCCTACGTGCTTTCGCCTGACCTGTCCGCCGGCTTCATGGCGGTCATCGCGTGGCGCATCGCCTGTTCAACGCGTCAGGCGAGCTTCACCGCCGTGCCATAGGCGAGCACTTCGGTGGCCTGGCCGCCGGCCGCATCCGTCGTTTCAAAGCGCATGCCGATGACGGCGTCCGCGCCCAGGCCGCGCGCGTGCTGGATCATGCGGTCAAGCGCTTGTTCGCGGCTTTCAGCCAGCAGCTTTGTGTATTCGTGGACTTCCCCGCCCACGATCATGCGGAAGCCGGCCACGATGTCGCGCCCGATGAAGCGCGAGCGCACCACATTGCCGCGCGCCACGCCCAGATTGGCGGAAATCGTCCGCCCGGCCACGTCGAAAGTCGTTGAGAGGATCATTAAGAGCGGTTCCCGAAAAGTGTTGTGCGGTTTTCGGATGAGAACCGCTCTAACAATAAGAATAGACCCATTTAATCCGATTGGATTGATCGGGTCCAATCGGGAATGGGTCTAGAGCATGATCCGATCAAATTGAATCGGGATCATGCTCTAGATTCATAAATTGGCGCGTTTTCTACGACGAACCGATATCCACTTCGTCGGAAAACGCTCTATCGCTCCACATCACGGCTGTAACGTTCCTTGTCATGCTCCTCGCGCTGATCGGCGATGACGCGCGCGATCAGCCACACGCCGCCGATGAGGCTCAGCACAACGCCTGAGCCGAAGGCGAGAAAGAGGCCCACCAGCGCGCCGAGCCCGCCCGCGAAGCCGGCGGGCGAACCGCCCGAAAACGCAAACGCCAGCGCCGCGCCGAAGCCCAGAAACCAGGAGAGCCCCAGAAGGCCGAGGCCCATCATCAGACACAGCAGCGCCGCGTCCGAGCGGCGTTCCGGATTCGGCGCTTCAGGCTGCGACATACGTAGAAGCTCCATTCTCCGCATCGATCCGCCGCGCAAGGCCGCGCGCGATGAGGCAGTTCAAATGCGCGATCGTCTCGCCCGTGGCCATGCCCAGGAGATCGTCCCCAATGCGCCGCGCGAAGATGGCGCCGAAGAGATCGACCGCGCGTTTCGGCTCGTTGAGGCGCGTCAACAGCCGCGCCAATGCGCGCTCATGCCCATCGATCAAATCCCTGAGCCGCCCGCGCACACCGGTGAACGGCTCGTTGTGTGAAGGCAGAACCAGAATGTCCGCCGGCAGCGCGGCCTCCAGCTTGGCGCACGAATCCAGCCAATCGGTCAGCGGATCGCCATCCGGCTCGGTGGGAAACACCGACACATTCGATGAAATGCGCGGCAGCACTTGATCGCCCGAGATGAAGACGCCCAAGTCCTCGCAGAGGAGGCAGGCATGCTCCGGCGAATGGCCGTTGCCGGAAATGATGCGCCAGGCGCGTGCGCCAATCTTGATCTCATCGCCGTCGCTGAGGCGCCGATACGCATCCGGCAGGCGCGACACCGCCTTGCCGAAGCCGCCGAAGCGCACGCGGTAGGAATCGAGCGCGTCCTCATCCCAGCCCGCCGCGCGGAAGAAGCGCACGCCCTCCTCCGGCGCATCGCGGCCCGTATCGGCGACGAGCATCCGGCACGTTACGTATTCGAGGCGTGACATCCAGAGCTGGCATTGGAACTTGCGCGTGATCCAGCCGGCGAGGCCGATATGATCGGGATGCATGTGGGTGATGATCACGCGCGCGATCGGCTTGCCCTTGAGCGCGGGGCTGGCGAAAATCGCGCGCCAGTGCGTGCGCGAGATTTCGGTGGCGACGCCGGTGTCCACCAGCGTCCAGCCCGCGTCCTCCTCGATCAGCCACAGATTGATCCATTGCAGCGCGAACGGCAGCGGCATGCGCACCCACAGCACGCCGGGCGCGACCTCCTTGGTCTCCCCGGCGGCGGGCGGCTCGCCGCACGGATAGGTGAGCGTCGAACGCGTTTTCGGCGGGGCTGTGTCTTCAAGGCCGTCCATTCTCGCTCCTCAAGGCGCCTGTCTAGGCGCACCAGCCGTTTCCGTGAAGCACGCGCTTCATTCGACAACGGCGCCCGCCAGCATCTCCGCCCCGATCATGATCGGCGCGGACGAAGCCGTCGCCAGCACCGTCTCCGCGAAGTAGTGGAGCAGCGCCTCCTGCACAGGCGCGGCCGCGCCCAGCACGCCCTTGGCCACATACATGGCGCCTGCAACATCACCGGCCAACTTCAAATAGGCGCTGGCGCCAGCCAGCGCATCCATGCGCGGCGCGGCGAGAATGTAACCCGTCGCCTCCTCCAACGCGCGCGTCGCCGCGATCAGCCGCTGCGCCACCGCGCCAAGCCGCGTGCGCTTGCTGGCGTGTGCTTCGGCCGCCACGGCGTGCGCCTCGGCGATCAGCGCGCCCATCGCCGCGCCGCCATCGGCCAGCACTTTGCGCCCAACCAGATCGAGCGCCTGGATGCCGTTCGTACCTTCATAGATCGGCGCGATGCGCGCATCGCGATAATATTGCGCCGCGCCCGTCTCCTCGACGAACCCCATGCCGCCATGCACCTGCACGCCAAGGCTCGCGGCCTCAACGCCCCAATCGGTGCTCCACGCCTTGGCGATCGGCGTGAGCAAATCCTCGCGCGCCTTATCGCCGCGATCGGCGGCGGCGGCGGTGGCGTGGCACAGCGCGCGCGCGATCTGCGTCTTGGCCCGCATCGTCGCCAGCATGCGCCGCACGTCCGGATGGGCGATGATGAAATTCCCGCCCTGCCGGCGTGTTTCGGCATAGGCGCGCGCCTTCTGATACGCGGCGTCAGCGATGGCGACGCCTTCAAGGCCGACATTGAGGCGCGCCGCGTTCATCATCGTGAACATGGCGGCCAGCCCACGGTTTTCTTCCCCGACCAGCCAGGCGCGCGCGCCCTCGAACGCCATTGTGCAGGTCGGTGAGGCATGGATGCCAAGCTTGTCCTCAACGCCGATGCAGGAGAGCGCGTTGCGCGCGCCATCGGGCAGCATCTTCGGCGCCAGAAACAGCGAGACGCCTTTCGATCCGGGCGGCGCATCCGGCAAGCGCGCGAGCACGAGATGAATTATGTTGTCGGTGAGATCGTGCTCGCCCCAGGTGATGAAAATCTTCTGGCCCGTGAGGCGATATGATCCGTCCACGGAGGGCGCGGCGCGGGTGGTCAGCGCCGAGAGGTCAGAGCCCGCTTGCGGCTCAGTCAAATTCATTGCGCCCGTCCAGGCGCCCGCGATCATGTTGGGCAGATAGCGCGTGCGCAGCTCATCGTTGGCATGCAGCGCGATCGCTTCGATGGCGCCGGCGGTGAGCATGGGGCAGAGCCCAAAACTCATATTGGCGCCGTGGATCATCTCCATGACAGCCAAGCCCACGCTCTTGGGCAGGCCTTGCCCGCCATAAGCGGGATCGCCCGTCAGCCCCTGCCAGCCGCCCTCCGCGAAGGCGCGGTAGGCTTCGCGAAATCCAGGCGCGCTGGTCACCACGCCGTCGGCCAGGCGCACGCCCGCCGCGTCGCCCACCCGGTTGAGCGGCGCCAGCGTATCGCGCGCGAGGGCCTCCGCGCCGTCCAGCACGGCGCCCAGCGTCTCGCGATCGAGGCCCCCGGCCTCGCCCGCCCAGAGTTCCGCGACGTTCTCCAGCGCGAACAGAATATCCGCCATCGGCGCGCGATAGGTCATGCACAGCTCCCTGCGCCCACCTTACCGCCCCCACACGATTCCGCGAGCGCGGCCCTTTCGCCTCGCCGCGTCCGCGCGCTCATGGTAAGCGACCCGCCAAGCGCCGGGGGGCGCCGCCTTGAGGATTTCACATGCGCATCGCCGCTCTGTTCGCCATCACCATACTGGCCGCATGCGCCAGTCTTGATCCAATTCCAGCCGCGCAAGCGCAGGCGCAGCCCAATTCGCCCGTCGCCGCCGCGCTCGAGCGCGACGCGAACGCCTCGCTCAATCCCGCCGACGCGCCGGCCGGCGCCTATGCGCTCGATGCGCGTCACGCCAGCGTCATCTGGCGCGTGCGCCATATGGGCCTCGGCCTCTATACTGCGCGCTTCGACACCATCGCCGGAACGCTGAATTTCGATCCCCAAAACCCCGCCGCCTCCAGCGTCAACGTGACCATCGCCGCCAATTCGGTCAGCACCGGCCTCATCAACCGCGAAGGCGCGCGCGCCTTCGATGGCGAAATCGCGGACGTGCTCGGCGCCGATGAGCACCCCAACATCACCTTCGTTTCCCGCGCCGTGCAGCAGACAGGCCCCACCACCGGCCTCATCACCGGCGATCTCACGCTCAACGGCCGCACCAATCCCGTCACGCTCGAAGCCAGCTTTCATGGCGGGCGCTTCGTGCAATTGCGCGGGCGCCATGTCATCGCGTTTTCCGGGCGCACAATCATTCGCCGCTCGCAATGGGGCGCGGGCAGCGTGATTTTCAACCAGTTCGCCGGAGATGACGTTGAAATCCTGATCGACGCAGAGTTCATTCGGGAATCATGACCCGCACCACCTATTCGGCGGTCGCGATCGTTCTGCACTGGGCGATCGCGATCGCCATTGTGGGCATGATCCCGCTTGGCTTCTGGATGCACAACGCCATCGATGCGCGGGAAACACAGGCCCAGGCCATCGCCGCCTATCAGCTGCACAAATCCATCGGCCTCACGATTCTCCTGCTCAGCGTCGTGCGTTTGGGCTGGCGCATCGTGAACCCACCCCCGCCTTTGCCCGCGGCGATGGCGGCGTGGGAGAAGTTCGCCGCGCACGCGGTTCATTGGATTTTCTACGCGTTGATCATCGCCCTGCCGCTGTCGGGCTGGATCTATGTGTCAGCGCAATGGCGCGGCGATGCGCCCTTGAACGTGCCGACCTTGTGGTTCGGCCTTTTCAATGTGCCGCATCTCTTCGCCCTGCCGCACGCGGCGCTGGAGACGCGCGCGGCGGTGGCGGACGCGGCGATGGAAGCGCACGAAGTGATGGCCAAGGGCGCGCTCGCGCTGCTCGTTCTGCATGTCGCCGCCGCGTTCAAACATCACATCTATGATCGCGATCATGTGCTCGCCGCGATGGTTCCGGGCCTGGATCGCACCGCCGCGCCGGATGCGCGCCGGCGCCTTGCGCTGATCGCGGGCTTTGCGGCTATTTTCATCGCGACGATTTCGGCGATCTGGGCGTTTGCTTCGCCGCCGCACGCGGCGCCGATTGAGATCGCGGCCGATGAAGCGCCGTATGATTTGCCGCACACTTATGAGCCGCCCGCACCCGCCACGCCGACGGAACCGGCGCCTCTGCCGCGCGTGGGCGTACTCGGCAATCCGCCCGCCGCGCAGGCGCCCGCCGCGCAAGACTCCGCGCCGCCGGCCTGGATCGTGGATGAAGCGGCCAGCGAAATCGCCTTCACCGGCACACACGCGGCCGTCGCTTTTCGCGGAACCTTCACCAGCTGGCGCGCCGACATCCGCTTCGATCCAGACAACCTCGCTGGGTCCCGCGCCGTCGTGACCATCGACACCGCCTCCGCGCGCGACGGCGTTTCGCTGCATGAGCAGAGCTTGGCCGGCCGCGAATGGTTCGATGTCGCCAACCACCCGACCGCGACGTATCGCACCACGTTCATCCGCCGCCGTGAGGGGAACGAATATCAAGCGCTCGGCGTCCTGACGATCAAGGGGCGCGACATAGAACTGGATTTGCCGTTCACACTGACCATCGAAGGCGACCGCGCCACCATGACCGGCCAGGCGCGCATTTCACGCGAAGCGGCCGATCTCGGCCAGGACTCCGACGCGGACGCTCATTATGTGTCGCGCCGCATCGGCGTTGAAGTGCGCGTCGTGGCCAACCGCGCGCCGTGACGATTGCCGCCGCGAATGGCGCCGCCATCGCGCGCGCGGCCGATATTCTGTGCGCGGGCGGGCTCGTCGCCACGCCCACCGAAACCGTCTATGGCCTCGCGGCGGACGCGGCGAACGCCGCCGCGATCGCCCGCGTGTTCGCCGCCAAAGGCCGGCCGCGCTTTAATCCGCTGATCGTGCATGTGCGCGATCTCGATGAAGCACTGCGTCACGCCGATCTGCACGGCAACGCCATCGCGCTTGCACGCCGCTTCTGGCCCGGGCCGCTGACGCTTGTGGCCCCGCGCCGCGCCGAGAGCAGCGTGTGCGAACTCGCCTGCGCGGGCCTTGCCTCCATCGCGCTGCGCGCGCCGGCGCATCCTGTCGCGCGCGAACTTCTGGCCGCGTTCGGCCGGCCGTTCGCGGCGCCCAGCGCCAACCGGTCGGGACGCATAAGTCCCACGACCGCCGCGCATGTCGAAGCCGAACTTGGCGGCGCCATTGATCTCATTCTCGACGGCGGGCCGTGCGCCATCGGCGTTGAATCCACCATCGTCGCCATCGACGGCGCGGGCGCGGGAATTTTGCTGCGCCCCGGCGGCGCTCCGCGTACGGAGATTGAGGCAATCATCGGCCCGCTCGCCTCGCCACGCGACGGCGCCATCGAAGCGCCCGGCATGCTGCAATCGCATTATGCGCCGCGCGCGCGCCTTCGGCTTGATGCGGAGGCGCCGCGCGCGGGAGAACTCTATCTCGGCTTCGGCGCGCATGATCATGGGCCCCATACGCTGTCACGCACAGGCGATCTCACCGAGGCGGCCGCGCTTCTTTACGCCAAATTGCGTGAACTCGATGCGACGGGCGCTGACGCAATCGCCGTCGCGCCCATTCCGGCTCATGGACTCGGCGAAGCCATCCGCGACCGCCTCACGCGCGCCGCGGCGCGTTAAGTTCCCGTCTGGCCGTAGCTGACAGGGCCGCCAAGGTCAGCCGCGCCCGCGTGCTCCTGGCACAGCGCGATGAAGGCCTCGAACGGCAGCGGGCGCGCGATCAGATAGCCTTGCAGGTAATCGCAGCCCATGCCGGCCAGCGTCGCGCGCGTGGTCTCATCCTCCACACCTTCGGCGACGATGCTCATACACAGGCCGTGGGCGAGATCGATCGTGGATTTGAGAATGAGCCGGTCGCGTGCGCTGGATTTGATGTCGCGGATGAGGGATTTATCGAGCTTGAGCTCATCGGCCGCCAATTGTTTCAGGTAAGCAAGCGAAGACAGGCCGGATCCGTAATCGTCCACCGAAATGCGGACGCCTGCTTCATGAAAAGCCTGGATCGCCGAGATCGCCGCGAGCGGATCGCCGATGACGGCCGTTTCCGTGATCTCGAAGCAGATGCGCGCGCCCGCCGCCTCGATCGCGCGCACCGCATCAGCGCAGAAAGCAGCGTCCGTGAGAACGCGTCCCGACAGATTGACCGCGAGGGACATATCGAGGCCGCGCGCGCGCATCGCCCGCTGATCGGCGATGGCCTGATCGAGCGCCCAGCGCGTCATATCGTCGATCGCGCCGGTTTCTTCCGCGATGGCGATGAAGCGATCGGGCGAGACCTCGCCCTGGATCGGGTGCGTCCAGCGCATCAGCGCTTCCGCGCCGATGATGGCGCCGCTGCGCGCATCGGCCTTGGCCTGATAGTGCAATCGGAATTCGCCGCGCTTCAGCCCTTTGCCGACATCGCTCATCAGCGCCAGCTGCGCCTTCGGATCGACGGACTCCAGATCGTCAAAACGCAGATAGCGGCGATTTTGCAGGCGCGCCTGATCGAGCGCGATGGCTGCGCGCTCCAGCAATTTTTCGGGCGAAGCGGTTGGCCCATCCATCACCGCGACGCCCGCGCGCACGCCCGCGTCGATCTCCCAGCCATCGACAAAGACATTCGTCTTAAGGCGGGCCATGCCGGCCGCGCACATGGTCCGCGCCGTTTCCTGGTCCGGCGCGGTGAGCACGACGCCGAGAATCGACGTCGAGATATGGAACACTTTTTCCTCGCCGCTGCATGTCGCGACATGGCGGGCCAGCCCGCGCACGAGCGCATTGGCGTTCGCGTAGCCGATGGCGCCGCGCAAGGTCGGGAACCGATCGACGCCGAGCGCGACGGCGACGATGACGCGCCCTTCCCCCGCCGTAGCGAGACGCGCGGCGACTTCCTCCAACATGGCGCGGCGATTTGGCAGCTGCGTTTCCGGATCGTGCAGCGCGACGTAGGTCAGATGCTCTTCGCGTTGGCGGCGCAGCGCCTCCGCGCGGCGGGTGAGTTCACGCCGCAGCGCCGCCCCAAAACAAATTCCCTGCGCCAGCACAGCCAGGCCAAGCTCGGCGCTGACGGGCGCGACGGCCTGCAGCGCCAGCGGCGTCAAGATGAGCAGGGACAGCATGGCGCCGTGACGCACGAGAAAAGCGCGCAACTCGATCGGGCGCGCGCGCGGCCACAGCGCCGCGAGCACAAGGCCGGCCGCCACCAGCACAATCCAATCGCTTAGGGCGAACAAGGCGCGGCCCTGCACGAGCCCCTCGAACGCCAAAGCGTGGATGAGAACGCCGGGCATGACCGGGCGCACCGGGGTGGCGAATTCATCGCCAAGCTCCAGCGCCGTCGCGCCCACCAGAATGGCGCGCCCACGCACCAGGGCGGGATCGAAGCGCCCGGCCCGCACATCCTCGAAGCTCAGGCGGGTGATCTCATCGGCGCGCACGCCATAATCAATGAGGAAAGGCGCGGTTTGGCCATAGGGCGCGCCCGCCAGCACCGCGGCAAGCGCGGCGTGATAGTGCGTGCCGTGCACAAAGCCGCGCATATAGCGGCGCACCTGTCCGTCTTGATCGACGGGAATATTAACCCCGCCGAACACCGAATTGCGCGACAGCGCGGCGAGCGGAGAATTTTCCTCGCCGGAATCCGGCTGCACGAACACAGGCAGCACGATCGACCCCGGATCGGCGTCGATCGCCGCTTGCAGCGCGGCGTCGTCGCTTGCACCTGAGCGCGCGCTGAAATCGACGTCAAAGCCGATGATCGTCGCCCCCGCCGCGCGCAGATTCTGGATGGCGCGGGCGTAATTGGCGCGCGGCCAGGGCCACTCGCCGGCGGCGCGCACGCTGCGCGTATCGATCTCGACGATCGTGATTTGATCGGATGGCGCGCGCGAGACGAGGTGGGCGCGTACGCCTGCAAGGCCATCGTCGAGCGGCCGCACAAGCCCAGCCGCCTGCGCCAGCGCCAAGAGCGTTAAGGCGGCGAGCGGTAAGCTGAGCAGTTTGAACCGCTCGCCACGCGCCAGCGCGGCGAGGCTTTCACCAAGTCGCGCGATCCAGAGGCTCACCGCCCGGCATTCCCGTTGCCATTTCCATTGCCGCCGGCATTGCCGTTTTCGCCGCCAGCATTTCCCGCGCCGCCAGCGTTGCCATTGCCGCCAGCATTGCCGTTCCCGTTGCCGTTTCCGTTTCCGTTTCCGTTTCCGTTCCCGCCGCCGTTTCCATTTCCACCGCCATTGATGGCGCCGTTCACGGGTCCGCCCCCATTTGCATTGCCATTGCCATTGCCATTGCCATTGCCATTGCCATTGCCATTGCCATTGCC
>CADEEL010000037.1:0-3815 GCA_902826335.1 uncultured Alphaproteobacteria bacterium | reverse complement strand
CATTGCCATTGCCATTGCCATTGCCATTGCCATTGCCATTGCCATTGCCATTGCCATTGCCGCCGGCATTGTTTGAATTGCCGTTCACCAGCGAGGCCAGCGCCGTGCGCACGAACGCGATGGACCGGCCGATGGCGTTGCCCTGCCCGCGCGGTTGATCGCCGCCGGTGAGCGCGGCGTTCGCATTGGCGTTGGCGCGCGCATTATCGTTCGCATGGACTTGCGCGGCCGCGCCCGCATTGGCCGCCGGGCCTTCAACCACGCCGCCGGACGCCGCTTCATAATCGAGCGTCGGCGTCTCAAAATCACCGAGCGCGGCGGTTTGATCGGGATTCGTCATCGTCACCGCGCCAGCCGCGTCGCGCGCCACGCGCGCCGTATGCCCGGCCGCGACATCCTGGCCCGCGCCGCCCGCATTGGCGCTGACTTCCACAAGGCCGTGCGACACATGCACCATATCGTCCAACGGCCCGGCCGAGACGGTGAACGTCGTGCCCTTCACCACCGCGGCGAGCAGCGGCGTCTCGACCCGGAAGTGCGGCGCCTCGCGCCGATCGACCTGAAACAGCAGCGTGCCCAAATCCTGCAGGATGCGCGTCACGCCGCTCGTCGTTTCCGGCGCGATGGTCATGCGGCTGTTGGCGGCCATGACGATGCGCTGGGCGCCGCGTTCAAGCGTGGCGCGGCTGGCCGCGCCTGTGGTCACCGTTGCGCCGACGCTCAAGGGCTCGTTAACCCGCGCCTCCGCCGCGCCGGCGCCAGGCCGCGCCACGCGCACCACGCCTTCGCGCGCCGCGATGCGCCAAGCGGCCTCCTGGGCGTGCGCTGGGCTCGCCATGCTAGCAAATGCGAGCGCGCCCGCCGCGATCCATGCACCTAAGCCAAGTTTCATCACGCCGCCCCATGAAATCACGCCAATCCAGTGCGTTGCGCATACACGCGCGCCGCTAACACTTTGATAATTCCGGCGCCTGACGCGGGGGCATTAAGGCCTTGTTCGCCAATCGACCGCACAAGGAGTGTTTGGTTACGGAGGAATGTCGGCGCGTGCGCGGCGAAAGGGGCAAGCCAGTATGGGCCGGCGTCGCGCGTTTGGTCTCCGGCGCGGCGTTGCTCACGTGCGCCAGCGCGCAGGCCCAGGAGGCGCCGCCCTTGCGCGGGCGCGGCGATGGCGCGCACGAAGCGCCCATCACCTGCCTTGAGGGCGCGGGCGAGTGCGTGACGCTGATCGGCGTCACCATCGATGGCGCGCGCGCGATCCCGGCGACGGACTTGGCGGAGGCCTACGAGCCCTATCTCACCCGCTCCGTCAGCATGGACGATCTCGCCCGCATCGCCGATGCGATCACCACGCGTTATCGCGAAGCCGGCTATTTCCTCTCCCGCGCGCTTGTGCCGGCGCAGGATTGGAGCGCGGGGCTGGTGCGCATTCTCGTCATCGAGGGGCGCATCAGCGAGGTCTCCGTCACCGGGCCAGCGGGAGACGCTGTGCGTCCGCTGATCGGCGATCCGCGTACGGATGGGCCCGCGCGCCTCGCCGAACTTGACGCGCGCCTTGCCCGCGCCAGCGACGCGCCGGGCCTAACGCTCCGCTCACGGATCGAACCAGACCCAGCCGACCCCGCCGCGCATCGCCTGATCGTAGAGGCCGAGCGCGCGCCGCTCGAAGCGGAATTTTCGCTCGATAATCGCGGCCCAGACGCCGCCGGCCCATTGCAAGCCTATGGCCGCGTCACCGCCAACGGCGTCTTCCTCGATCGCGATCAGGCCTCGCTCTCGGTTTTTTTCACGCCCGCCGACCCTGATGAATTGATCGCGCTGGAGGCCGCTTACGCGTTTCAACTCGGCAATGGCGGCGCGGCGCGCATCGCCGCGTTCGCCTCGCGCGCGGAGGATGGCGCGAACGCCGCCTCGCCCAGCGTCGGCGGCGACGGCCACGGCGTCTCCTTGGTCTACGAACACCCGCTCCTGCGCCGGCGCGGCGCGGGCCTGTGGCTCGGCGCGGGGTTCGATGCGCGCCACGCCGTCAACGATTGGAGCGGCGGGGGCGGCTTCGTCGATGAAACACGCGTCGCGCGCGTATTGCTGCGCGGCCTTCTCGACGCGGAGGGGCGCGCCAGCGCCTTCGCCGCCGAAGGCGCGTTCGGGCTCGATCTCTTCGGCGCGTCGGGACATTCCGAGTTCGCCCGCTCGCGCGCGGACGCGGACGCGGCGTTCGCGCGCTTCAACCTGCACGCCTCCCATTATCGCGATCTGGGGCCTTTCATGGGCCTTTATGCGTCGCTTGATGCGCAATGGACGGGCGAACCGCTGCTGCTGTCTCAGGAATTCGATGTCGGCGGCCCGCTCTACGGACGCGCCTATATGGTCGGCGAGCTCAGCGGCGATCGCGGCGTCGCGGGCTCGCTTGAAGTACGCGCGGGTTATGACCCGCCCGGCGCCGCGCTTTCATTCGTGCAGACCTATGCCTTCGTGGACGCGGCGCGGGTGTGGAATTTCGGGCGCCCGCCCGGCGAAGGCGCGGACTCGCTCTCCAGCGCCGGCGCCGGCGTGCGCGTCAGCTTCGCCGACTGGCTTATGGCGCGCATGGAACTGGCGCGTCCGCTCTCGCGCCTTCCGTACGGCGAGAACGAACGCGAATGGCGGCGCTTCTTTTCGATCACCGCGACTTATTGAGCGCCGCGAACGCGCGTCCACGTGTTCGAATTGCGCGCAACCCATTGGCCGTCGGCGCCGATGTCGAACACATCGGTCACATAAGCATCGCCCTGCTCGTGCGTGCGATGGCCTTCGCGCCAGGAGCGCCCATCCGGCAGCCAGAAGGTCTGGTCGAGTTGGAAGCGGTCTTCGCCGAGGTTGGTCGTCTCGCCGAAGCCATAGGCGCCCGGTCCGCCCCATTGATGCACCAGCACGCGCCGTTCGCCGGGATGAAAGAACTCGCGAAACGTCCAGAATTCGCTCGTCTCGCGCCCGGCCTCAATTCCATAGAGCCGGCCGATCAGCCCGCGCCCGTCATTGACGGCGCGCCACTCCATCCCGAACGCATCTGGTTGGGCGGGATCGGTGGCGGCGGCGGGATTGGGCGTGCGCCAGACGCCGCCGCCCTCCGTCATGTAGCGCACATGGGCGGCCCACCAGGCCGGCGGCGCGGCGGCCGAAGCGGCGGGCTGCGCCACGCTCGGCGTCGCGCAGGCGGCGAGGCCCCAGCACAGAAACAGCATTAAAAACCGAGGGATCACTTGCATGGGACGGTCCTCCATGTGGCGCGGTCGCGGCGCTGCATCGCAGCGAGGTCGGCGCTGAACTTGAGCAATCACTCAAGAGCAGGCGCGCGACGCCCGCAAGCGCGCTTCGTCGCACTATCGACGGATGGGACGGCGCGGATGGGGGAAAGAGGCGCTCTCTTTCCCGGGACAAAAGCAGCGCACGCGCCCCGCCCTTCGACTTCGCTCAGGGCGACGGTGAGGGTGTGAGCCACCCAATATTACCAGCGCAAATATCACCACGTCGCGCTGAGCAAAGTCGAAGCGCGGGACGATGCGACATCGGGCGAAATGGGAGAAATCAAAAAAGAAATCCGACCGGGTTCGGACGATCCTATCATACCGGTCATGACTTCTTTCGCCCGCAGCCACACACTCAAGGCCCAAGCCGCCGCCTCATGAGCGCTCGCCCCGCCCCCGACCGGCGTCCGCTCTCCGAGACGCGCATCCGGCGCCTCTGGCTATGGGCGGGTCTGTGGCTGACGCGCCTGGCCGCAGCTCTGCCTTATCTCCACGCCGCGCACGCGCCCGCCGTGGCGCGCCGCATCGCTT
>CADEEL010000036.1 GCA_902826335.1 uncultured Alphaproteobacteria bacterium | reverse complement strand
AGCGTATGACGCAGTTCAAGGACAAGGCCGGCAAACATGCCGAGCGCATGAGCGTCGGCCTCTTTGCTTATCCGGTGCTGCAGGCGGCCGATATCCTCGCCTACAAGGCCACGCATGTGCCGGTCGGTGAAGATCAGAAGCAGCACCTGGAATTGGCGCGCGACATCGCCCAGAAGTTCAACAATGATTTCGAGGCGCCAGGCTTTTTTCCCTTGTCGGAGCCGCTGATCCAGGGCCCTGGCGCGCGCATCATGAGCTTGCGCGACGGGACAAAGAAAATGTCCAAGTCCGATCCATCCGATCAGTCACGCATCAATTTGACGGACGACACAGACGCCATTGTGCAGAAGATCAAGAAGGCGACCACCGATCCCAACCCGTTGCCGGACGCCGTCGAAGGCCTCGCCGGGCGCGCGGAGGTAGATAATCTCATTGGCATCTATGCGGCGCTGTCAGGAGATACGAAAGAAGGCGTGCTGCGCGAATGGGGCGGCAAGGGCTTTGGCGCGTTTAAGCCGGCGTTGGCGGAACTGGTCGCCGCCAAGCTGGCGCCGATCGCGGCGGCGATGCGCGGCTATCTCGCCGATCCCGCTGGCCTGGATGCAATCCTGCGTGACGGCGCGGCGCGCGCGCACGCCATCGCGGCGCCGATCATGGCGGAGGTGCGCGATAGGGTTGGTTTCTGGCGGTGAGGCGCCAACGCTCATTTGGCGCGCGCTAGAGCATGATCCGATCACATTGAATCGGGGTCATGCTCTAGGTAATTGAATTGCCGCGTTTTCTGCGACGAACCGGTATCCACTTCGTCGGAAAACGCTCTATAGTCTCGCAAGCGCTTGCGCCGCCGCGCCGCCAGACAAATTTTCGATAACAGCGGCGCGTGCGCGCGCGCCGATTTCGGCGGCGAAGTCCGGCGTTTGATCGAGGCGGCGCAGGTGCGCGATTGCGGCGTCGAGATCGGGTTCGGCCCAGCGCGCGCCGCGCATGCGGTAAACGCCATCGGCGTCGATCACGGGAACGAGGCGCGCGGGAACCAGCAGCGCACACGTCTCGTTCATGAAATCCACATTGCCCGACCAAGCGGTGGCGATCACCGGGCGCGCGCGCGCCATCGCCTCCGCGAGATTGAGGCCGAAGCCTTCACTGCGATGCAGCGAGAGGTAGACATCGCAGGCGGCGAGGAGATCGTCATATTCCTGCGGGTCGTCGTGCGCGGGACGCAGCAGGCGAACATCGCCCGCCGCGCCGATCGCGCGTGCGAGCGTTTCATGGGCGCGGGGGAAGAGCGCGCCATCGCGCGCGCGCACGAGCAAGCGCCGCGTGCGTCCGCCCACGCCGGAAAACGCCGCGCGGAAGGCAGTGATCGCGGCGATTGGATTTTTTCGCGCCATCGAGGACGCGAAGGAAAAATCAAACGCGGCCACGAAATCGTCTTCGCCAAGGCCAAGGCGCGCGCGCGCGGCGGCCTTGTCCGCTTGGCTTGGCGCTGCTGGGGCGTGGAGCGCGACAGGGTGCGGTACCACTTCAGCGGCTCGGCCGAACGTGTTGGCCAGCGCATCGGCCGCGAACCGGCTTGGCGCCCAGAGCGCATGCATGCGCGCCGCGCAATCGGCCCAGGCGCGCGGCGCGCGCTCCAATTCCCAGGTCCAATAGCCGATGCGCGCGCGCGGCGTGAGCTCCGCGCGCGCGAAGGGGGCGAGCGCCTGGGCGAGCACGTCGGGGTTGACCTGGAAGATAAGCGCCGCGTCGGCCGGGAGGTGCGGGCGCGCCGCCGCCGCCGCGTCATAAGCGAGCGCCAAATGGCCGGCGCGCTCCAGTTCGGCCGCGCACAGGCGCGCGGCTTGGCCGAGGCCTGACGGCGCGGCGTGAAAGCCGATGTGAACGGCGCCGCGCGAAGGCAGCGTGGGTTGCGTGGCGCGCGACAGGCGCTGTCCGATCAGGCGACGGTCGAGTGCGGCGCGGGCCCGCGCGAAGGCGCGCTTGGCGCGTGCGACAGCAGCGCTCACGGCGCGTTGCGCCGCGCGTGATTTATTCGGATTCGCCGCCCCAAATGACGAACAGCGTCGAGAGTTCCGCGCTGTCGGCCGGCGGCGCGGCCATGGGCAGGCGTTCCGAGATCTCCGGACCGACCGCGCGCGCGGCGACCGCGAACCGCTGCAGCGCGGCGACCGTGGTGATGACAGGCGCCGCTTCGCCGGCGCTGGCTTTTTGTGCATGGCTTGCTTGCGCGGTGAGCGGCGGTGCTTGTGGTTCATGGGCGGGCGCATCGCTCATGGCAGGCGCGATCGCCGGCATGGCCGCGACATCCGAGAGGGATACGGCGATCGGCGCGGCCGCCGCGACCACTTGTTGCACCCTTGCAGCGGCTGGTGCGGCGGCTGGCGCGGCGGCGGGCGCGGCGGCTGGCGCGGCGGCTGGCGCGGCGGCGGGCGCGGCGGCGGGCGCACGAGTTTGGCGCGGCGTGTAGGCGACGGCTGGCGGCATCGGCGGAAGATCCGCGACGCGCTGCAAAATCGCCTCTTCGGCGGGGGTGAAGCGCGCGGCAGGCGCGGATTCAACCACGTCCGCGGCCAGCGGCGCGGCCACGGCAAGCGGCGTATAAATTTGCGGCTCGCCCGCTTCCGGCGCGGGCGGCGTCTCCGGTTGAGCGGCGCGCGCGATGATCATGGGCGCGGCGCCGCCGGCGATCACCATCGTGGTGGCCACGCCAAACGCGCCCCGCATCGCCATCGACATGGCGCGCCCACTTTCGGCGGGGCGGGGGCCCGACGCCGATGACGCCGCAAGGCGCGTGGCCGCGCTGGCGCGGCGCGCGGCCGGCGCCGGCCGTTCAAGCGCGAGCGCCGCGCGTGGGCGCACGCCCGCGACGGTGGTTTGAGCGCGGCGCAGAAGCGCCCACTGCCTGGAGATTAGGGCGGCGGCCTTGGCGCCAAGAACGCCGTTGTTTTCCATCTCGACGAAACGGTTGGCGAGACCGACCGACTCGACGGCGTCCCGCGCCGTGGCCGGCGCGGCCACGGTCAAGCGATGGCCGAATTGCGTGTTGAGCGCGCGCGCGCTTTCGAGATCGGACGACATCTCATCCGACCAGAGCAGCACCGCCAGGACATCGGCGCCGAAGCGCGTGCGCGCCGTTTCGGCATTGAACGCCAGCGCAGCCGTCGGCACGCCGGCCAATTCCGACACAACGCGCTGAGCAGCTTCACCCGCCGCCGGCGCATGCATGATGAAGGCGACCATGGCCCCGATCCCCGATTCACATTCGGGCACAGTGCGCCCGAAGTGTTTAACGCATCTTCACTGATTCTCCGGCGCGCGCGGAAGGTGAAATTCATTCCGGCCGCGAATTATGGTGGATAGCGTCGATGAGATCGGCGAACGCATCCGGGCCTGTGTGGATAAGAAAGGCGAGCCCCAGTGCGTGGGCGGCGGCGGCGTCCGCCGCGCTGTCTCCGATCATCAAAGACCGCGCCGGATCGATGGCGTGGTCGGCGATGGCGCGCACCAGCATGCCGGGATTTGGTTTGCGGTCCGGATGGTTGGGGTGGCGCAGCGCAGGTGAAATCGCTTGTGGATGGAACGGGCAAAAATAGAACGCATCGATGCGGGCGCTCGCGCGCGCGAGATCGGCCTGCATGTGGGCGTGAAAACGGTGCATCGCCGCTTCGTCGAACAGGCCGCGCCCGACGCCCGACTGGTTGGTGACGACGATGGCGAGCCAGCCGGCGCAGTTGGCGGCGGCGATCGCGTCCATCGCGCCGTCATTCCAGACAAGGTCCTCGGGGCGATAGGTATAGCCCAGGTCGCGGTTGAGCGTGCCGTCCCGATCGAAGAACACCGCCGGCCGGCCAGGGCGCTGCATCACGCGAACTCCTCAGTGTCATGGCGGTACGGTTGGAGATAGGGAGGGCGGGGATGGACGTCACCCACTCTTCCGCGCCTGATTTGGCGGTCGGCCCACGCCGCCTGGTCGCGGTGTTGGGGGCGGGCGGCGCCGTCGGGGAGGTGATCGCGCGGCGTCTCATCGCGGCGGGCCATCGTGTCCGCGCGGGCGTGCGCCGGCCCGGCGCGGCGGGAGACCGGCTCGCCGCGCTCGGGGCGGCGGTGACGATCGCGCGTCTCGAGGCGCCGGATGAGATCGCGGCGCTGTTCGTGGGCGCTGATGCGGGGGTGGCGACTCCAATTCTGACCGAAAGCCTGGCCGCCGCGCCGGCGCTCGCCGCGCTCGACCGCGCGATCGTGTTTTCCAGCAACAATGTCGCGGTCGCGCCCGATGATCCGGTTTATGCGGCGCTCGCGGCGGCGGAGGCGCGATGGCGCGCCATCGCGCCGCGCGCGACCATCGTGCGACCGACGCTGCTTTATGGCGATCCGCGCCTCGAGGCTGTGCCGGACCTCATGGCGCTGATGCGCCGCACGCCGGTGATGCCAGTACCTGGGCTGGGACGGGCGCTGCAACAGCCGCTATTTGTGGAGGATGCGGCTGCGCTGGTCGTGGCGGCGCTCGATGCGTCGGATAGCGCCGGGCGAACCTTGGCCATAGGCGGGCCCGACGTGCTCAGCCTGCGTGCGCTTTATGCGGCTGTCTCGCGCGCCGCTGGGGGCGTGCGCGTGCTGGCGCCGACGCCGCGGGCGTTGCTGCGCCTGGCGGCCTATATGGGCGCGCCGCTCTCGGCCGCGCAGATCGCCCGCGCGCATCTGGATAAGACCGCGCGGCGCGTCGATCCGCTCCCCGCAGGCTGGGCGCCGGCCACGGACCTCGGCGCCGGCCTGGCGCATCTGGCGCGGCGGCTCGGGCAGGCGCGGTGAGCGCGGCGGCGCCCCGCCGGCTTGGCACCCCGGGCCCGGGCCGGCATAGAGATGGTTTGATCGAGGCGGCGATGCGGTTTTTGTTGAGTTGGTGGGTGTTTTTCCCGCTCGCGGCGCTGCTCGTCGCCGCTTCGATCGTGGTCAGCCTTGGCCCGATGCTGCTGGCGCGCGATGCGCGCCCGGCGGTCGGCGCGCGCGATGGCGCGGCGTTTGTGTTCGCGGGCGACGACCTCGCCCATCCCGCGCCCGCGCCGCATCAGGTGTTCCATGTGGCGCGCACGGCGACATTGCGAACCGAAGGCTTGCGCGTCGCCGTGCTGCCAGGGCGCGGTGAAGCGCAGCCGGACGAGACAGGCGTTCAGGTGCTCTTGGCGCCGGAAACATCTTTGGCGCTTGGCGAGGGGCCGTTCCGCGTTGAAGTGCAGACCGTGCCGGTTCCGATCACCATGGCGCCGCGCCTGGCGATCGGGCTCGATCGCGGCGGACAGATGGAATGGCGCACGCTGCCGCTGCCGGCGGTGGCGAGCACGATCGTCTATGAGTTTCCACGCGGCGAAGACGGCGCGTTCGTGAGCGCAATCGGCGTGCGGCCGGCGGCGAGCCTGCTCGACTACAATTACGGCGTGGAATTGCGCGCGATTCGCATTATGCAGACGCCCGCTGGCGCGGCGGCGCCGTAACTCAAATTGCGAGACGACATGAACAGAACGTCATGGGCGGCGCATGCGCGCGCCATTCTCATCGCGCTCAGCGTTGTTGCGGCGGCGTCCCCGGTCTGGGCGCTCAGCTATCGCGCGGAGTATGAGGCGTCGATCCTTGGTGTGGTGGTGCTTGGGCGCGCGAGCGTGCAGGGCGCCGTGCTCAACGGACGCTACACCAGCGCGGCGACCTTACGCACCAGCGGCGCGGCGGCGCTGTTCGATCAGACCAATATCACCGCGAACGCTTCGGGCGTGGTCACGCCGCGCGGCGTGGGCTGGACGAGCTATAATCTCTCGCACGCCTATGCGAGCAAGTTTCGGCGCGTGAGCATGCGGCGAACGGGGGGCGTCACGCAGGCGAGCGTTACGCCGCGTTATTGGGACATGGGCGTCCCGCCCGCCACGGCGGCGCAGCGCAACGGCTCCTATGATCCGGTGTCGGCGCTGTTCGCGCTGGGGCGCCTCATTGGCCAGGCGCGGGCATGCACGGGCACGGTCGGCGTATATGATGGACGCCAGCATTATCGACTGAGCGTGACGCCGCGTGCGACCGGCACATTTCGCGGCGGCGGCTATAGCGGGCCCGCGCTCTCGTGCGCGATGCGCTACACGCCCATCGCCGGGTTTTCGGATATGACGCCGGCGGCGCGGGCGCGCATCCCGGTGGCGACGGCGTGGTTCTCGCGCCCCGCGCAAGGGGGCGTGGCCATCCCGCTGCGCATCATTGTGCCGACGCCGATCGGCGCGGCGCAGCTCGATATACGCTCGTATCGGTATGCGCCTTAGAGCCTGATCGTTTGAGACTGAATCAATCTCAAACGTGAATCAGGCTCTAAATCAATAATTTAGAGCGCGATGGCCGCCAAAACCGGTATCCACTTTTGGCTATCGCGCTCTAGGCCGTGACGGCCGCCGGCGCGTGAGCGGCGCCGGCGCGGGCGAAATCGCGTATGGCGGCGACGATGCGGTCCTGCGTGGCGGCGTCGAGATAAGGATGCATGGGCAGGGCGAGCACGCGCGCGGCGGCGGCGTCCGAATTGGCCATGCCGCCGGCGCCGACGGGAAACGCGCGATAGGCGCCCTGTGCGTGCAGGGGCTTTGGATAATAGATCGCGGTGGGGATGTCGTTGGCTTTCAGATGCGCGGCGAGCGCGTCGCGCGCCTCATGCTCGATCACATATTGCGCCCAGGTGGAGAGGCCGCCTTCGATCACGCGCGGCGTTGTGACGAGGCCATCTAGGAGGGCGCCGTAGCGCGCGGCCACTTCGTTGCGCAGGCGAATTTCATCGGAAAAGATGGCGAGTTTTTCGAGCAGGATCGCGGCCTGGATCGCGTCCAGGCGTGAATTCATCCCGATACGGACATTATCGTAACGATCCGTTCCCGCGCCATGGAAGGCGAGCGAGCGCATCAGCGCGTCATCCTCGCCGCTGTTGGAGAGCGTGGCGCCGCCATCGCCATAGCAGCCGAGAGGTTTGGCTGGGAAAAAACTGGTGGTGGCGCAATCGGCCCAGGAGAGGGGGTGGCGCCCTTCCAAGGTGCAGCCGAACCCCTGGGCGCTGTCAGCGATCAGTTTCAAGCGATGCTTATGCGCGATGGCGGCGAGGGCCGGATAGTTCGCGGGCTGACCAAAGAGATCGACGGCGATGATGACGCGCGGCTTCAGTTTTCCTTCGCGCTCGACGCCGACGATGGCGGCCTCAAGGCTGGCTGGATCGATGTTGTACGTGGCGCGGTCGATGTCGACGAAGACAGGCGTGGCGCCGAACCAGGGGACGATTTCCGCCGTGGCGGCGAAGGTGAAGGATGGGCAGAAGACGGCGTCGCCCGCGCCCACACCCCAGGCCATCAGCGGCAAAGCGAGCGCGTCCGTGCCGTTGGCGTTGGCCAGGCAATGGCGGGCGTTGGAAAAGCGCGCCAATTCTTCCTCGAAGCGTTTCACCTCCGGCCCGAATATGTACTGACCGCTGGCGACGACGCGCAGGACGGCGGCGTCAATCCGGTCCGCGATGCGGCGGCGCTGCGCTTGAAGATCGATGAAGGCGATGGTCATGGCATCCTCATTTTAAAAAACTAGCTCGCCGCAGCGACATCGAAGCGATGGGCGAGTTCAAGCGCGGCGAGGCCGTCCGCGCCGGTCGCCGGCGCGCGGTCGCGGCTCCCCACGATCACATCGATGAAGCGGCGCACATTGGCGCCCAGAGAATCCTGCGCGTCGGGCTTGTCCATGAAGTTCGGGTCGAGCGCGAAGGGTGTTGTGTTCTCGAATGTCTTGGCGACGAAATCGACGCGCACTTCGCCGGAGGGGTAAACGAGGCGCATCGTGCGCACGCGCTCTTCCGCCACGCGGCTGGCGAAGAAGCGTGCGTGCGCGCCGCTTGGGAAGAGGGCTTCGGCGGTGAGTTCATCGGCGACAGCGCCATGCACGCACCGGCCCGCCGCGTTCGCGTGCGCCGGCGCTTCGCCAATGAGCGCCAGGGCCATATCGATGTCATGGATCATGAGGTCGAGCGTCACGGATGCATCGGCGCTGCGCCCCGTCCAAGGGCCGGCGCGCGCGGCTTCGATGAGGATTGGACGCTCTGGCGCCGCAAAGAGGCCGATCGCCTCAAGCACGATCCGCTCCTGATGGCCGCAGGCGAGCACCAAATTGCGCGCAGCGGCGCGCGCGACAAGGTCAGCGCCGTCCGCCGGGGTGGCGGCGAGCGGTTTTTCCACGAGCACATGCTTGCCCGCGTCCAGCGCGGCGCGCGCCATGGCGGCATGCGTGGCGGGCGGCGAGGCGATGGTGAGTATGTCAACGGCGTCGATCAAAGTTTGAGCCGTTTCGAACGCGCACACGTTATGCAGTTCCACGAGAAGGTCCGCACGCTCCGCATCCGGATCAAAAACGCCGACCAGCGCGACGCGGGGATCCTCGGCGTATTTGCGCGCGTGGTGGCGCCCAAACGCGCCCGCGCCGATGACGCCAGCCCTCAACAAAGTCATCGCGCGCTCATTCCACGGTGACGGATTTGGCGAGGTTGCGCGGCTGATCCACGTCCGTGCCTTTTTCGACCGCCGTGTGGTAGGCGAGGAGCTGGATGGGTGCGCTCAGCACGATCGGCGCGATGAAGGGATCGCAGGCCGGCGCGCTGATTTTGTACGCGGCGAGATCGCCCATGGCGGCGTGGCCCGCCGCGTCGGAAATCACGATGAGCTGGGCGCCGCGCGCGGCGACTTCCTGCATGTTGGAGAGCGTCTTATCGAAGAGCTCATCGTGCGGCGCGACGACGACGACGGGTGAGCCCTCTTCTATCAAGGCGATCGGGCCGTGCTTCAACTCACCCGCGGCGTAGGCCTCGGCGTGGATGTAGCTGATCTCCTTCAACTTCAACGCGCCTTCGAGCGCCATCGGGTAATGCACACCGCGGCCGAGAAAGAGCACGTCGCGATGCTGCGCGAGCATGTGGGCGACCTTGGCGATCTCGGGCTCCGCCGCGAGCGCTTCGGCCAAGAGGCGCGGCGTTTCCAGGAGCGCGCGCGCGAGGCGGTTTTCCTCCTGGCTGGAGAGCGCGCCATTGGCGCGGCCGACGGCGATGGTGAAGGCGGCGAGCGCGCACAATTGCGCGGTGAAGGCCTTCGTTGAAGCGACGCCGATTTCAGGGCCGGCCAGCGTGGGCAGAACCGCGTCCGCCTCGCGCCACAGGCTGCTTTCCGGCACATTGACGATGGCGAGAGTTTTCACGCCGTTTTTCTTGCAGTAACGCAGCGCGGCCAGCGTATCGGCGGTTTCACCCGATTGTGAGACGAAGGCGGCGAAGCCTTTCTTGGGAAGAACCGGGCGGCGATAGCGGAATTCGGAGGCGATGTCGGGTTCGCAGGCGAGGCCGGCGATCTGCTCCAGCCAATATTCGCCGACGCGGGTGGCGTAATGGGCGGTGCCGCAGGCGATCATCAGGGCGGATTCGGCGCCTGCGATGTCGACGCCATCGAGGTCAGGCAGTTCAACGCGTTCTTCAAAGGCGTTGACATAGCGGGCGATGGTGCGCGCCGTGGTTTCCGGCTGTTCGTGAATCTCCTTCTGCATGAAGTGGCGGTAATTGCCCTTCTCCACCGCCGCCGCGCCGCCGGAAAAGACAGTCACTGGACGATCGACTTGGCGCCCGTTCGCATCGTCAATGCGCACGCTCGTGCGTGTGACAGTCGCTTGGTCGCCTTCCTCCAGATAGATGACGCGCTGCGTGAAGGGCGCGACGGCGAGCGCGTCGGTGCCTAGAAAATTCTCGCCGGCGCCGAGGCCGACGACGAGGGGGCTGCCCTTGCGCGCGCCGATGAGGAGATCGTCCTCCCCCGCGAACAGGCAAGCGATGGCGAAGGCGCCGTCCAGCCGGGCGATCGCGGCGGCCACGGCGCGGCGCGGCTCAAGGCCCTCATCCAGATAGGCGGTGATCAGATGGGCGATGACTTCGGAGTCCGTTTCGGATTCGAACACGCGGCCGGCGGCGATCAGCTCATTCCTCAGCGCACGGAAATTCTCGATGATGCCGTTGTGCACGATGGCGACTTTCGCCGAGGCGTGGGGGTGGGCGTTGGCGGTTGTGGGCGCGCCGTGCGTGGCCCAGCGCGTATGGCCGATGCCGGAGGGGCCGGCGAGCGGCGCCTCGGCAAGCACCGCCTCCAGCGCCTTGATCTTGCCGGCCGCGCGGCGGCGCTCAAGCCCGCCCGCCTCCAAGGTCGCCACGCCGGCGGAATCATAGCCGCGATATTCGAGCCGCTTCAGCGCCTCAACGAGGCGCGGCGCGGCCGGCCCGGACCCGAGCACGCCGATGATGCCGCACATAAGAAGCTCCTCCGCGCCTTCCTCTTTCGAGGCGCGCCGCTCTATGCTCTAAGCTGATCCGCCGTGCATCTCACAATGTTTTTCAACTTCTGACGGCCCGATCGTGACAAGCGCCTCCCGCACCTATTTCGGCACTGACGGCATTCGCGGCACCGCGAACGCCCATCCCATGACGCCGGAGATCGCGCTGCGCGTCGGCCTCGCCGCCGGCAAGCGCTTCATGAGCCGGGACGAGCGGCGCCACCTCGTCGTCATCGGCAAGGATACGCGCCTCTCCGGTTATATGATCGAGCCGGCGCTGGTGGCGGGCTTCACGGCCGTGGGCATGGATGTGCGCCTGTTTGGCCCGTTGCCGACGCCGGCTGTGGCGATGATGACGCGTTCGCTGCGCGCCGATCTGGGCGTGATGATCTCGGCTTCGCACAACGGCTTCGCGGACAACGGCATCAAGCTCTTCGGGCCGGACGGCTACAAGATGAGCGATGCGGACGAGCTTGAGATCGAGCGGCTGATGGAAGAACCGCTGGATCGGGGCCTCGCGCCGCCGCAGAGGCTGGGCCGCGCGCAGCGGATCGATGACGCGCAGGCGCGCTATGTGGAGATCGTGAAGGCGACGTTTCCGAAAGGCCTCAGGCTTTCGGGAATGCGCATCGTGATCGACGCCGCGAACGGCGCCGGCTACAAAGTGGCGCCGACGGCGCTTTATGAATTGGGCGCGGAGGTCATTCCCATCGGCGTCGATCCCAACGGGTTCAACATCAACGCCGAATGCGGCTCGACCGATCCGCGCGCGCTGCGCGAAGCCGTGCGCCGCTACCGCGCCGATATCGGTATCGCGCTCGATGGCGATGCGGACCGCGTGCTGATCATGGACGAAAAAGGCGCGCTCATCGATGGCGATCAGCTGATGGCTTTGATCGCGCGGGAGTGGAAACGCGCGGGCGCGCTGTCGAAGCCGGCGATCGCGGCGACGTTGATGTCCAATCTGGGGCTTGAACGCTTCTTGAAATCAATCGGCGTCGGGCTCGAACGCACCAAGGTGGGTGATCGCTATGTTGTGGAGGCGATGCGGGCGAAGGGATTGAATGTGGGCGGAGAGCAATCGGGCCACATCATCCTCAGCGATTTTTCAACCACGGGGGATGGGCTCATTGCGGCGCTGCAAGTGCTGGCCGCGCTGGTGCAGGCCGAGAAGCCGGTGAGCGAGCTTTGCCATCTCTTCGAGCCGGCGCCGCAAGTGCTGGAGAATGTGAAGTATGAGCGCGGCGCGGCCGATCCGACCAAGGCGACGCGCGTCAAAACCGCGATCAAGGCGGCGGAAGAGCGCCTGAACGGCAAGGGGCGCCTGGTGGTGCGCAAATCCGGCACCGAGCCCTTGGTGCGCATCATGGCCGAAGGCGATGATGAAGCGCTGGTGCGCGACGTGGTGGGCGATGTGGCTGACGCGGTGCGCGAGGCTGGGAAGGCGGCGTAAGAGTTTTGGAATTTCATGGCGCCGTCATTCCGGGGCGGCCGAAGGCTGAACCCAGAACCCAGCAGCCGAAGCCACGCCTCACGATCCCTTCGGTCCCCGAACACGCGGCGCGTGTTCGGGAAGACGGAGAAGGCTAGAATTCGCCGAAAACGGACCGCCGGAGTCGTCTACTCTTGCGCGTCGTTCCAGTATCGATGAACTTCTGAAACCGTTCGACGGCACGCATTGAGCGACGGCGCTGCAAGGCGTGTCCATGTCTGCAATAGAAGATCAGATTATGACAGGTGGAGTTTTCATTAGCTACAAGCGCGAAGATTGCGCGAAGGCGGAGCAAGTCGAAGCGCATCTAAGGAGGAACGGGTGCTCAACTTGGCGCGACACATCTTTGACCGCTGGGGAGGCGTGGAGTGATGTGATCACGCGGGAGCTGAGTTCCGCAAAGTGCGTTGTGGTGCTTTGGTCAGAGAGAGCTTGGGTCTCGGAGTGGGTTCAACGCGAGGCGCGCTCGGGGCTGGACCGGCGCGCGTTGTTTCCCGCAAGGTTGGACGATGTGAGAGTTTTGCCTCCGTTTGACGCAATTCAGACCGCAGACCTGCGCGCCCCAGATGGCTTAGAAGACTTGGTGATTGGCGTACGTCGCCACATGGGAATCACTGCAGCTTTGGATTGGCTCAAAGCTGCGGACAAGGTCAGGAGACCAACAGGATTCGCGGCTGGCGGTGAACCCACAAGACACTTGCCGCCTATTCCGTCCGACGCAAACTACGAATTCTTGGTGACCCACGTTGGCAGTTTGGATTTGCTAGATGAAGGTCCGGTGGACGTCAGGTATTCTTTGCCCCCGGTAGGGACGCCTTTCGACTCCAAAAAACACTGCCCCGCGCCCGGCAGTCCGACGCATGGTCGAGTGATACGAGCGATCGCTCCTGGTTTCATCGCCGTTCTGAGGAAGGGTCACGATGATCTTGTCGGCAGGGGGTTGGCGGTTGTGGTTTTGGACGATCAGCCGGAGCGCTGGAGACGTGAGTATGGGCAGTTCTTCTAGCCCCAGAGTCCCGTTCTATTGCACTCCGCAGTTTTCCAAGCGACCGTTAAGGGCCAATCTCAGCCCGTTGCCTCATCCCCGCGATCGCCCCACCCACGCCCTCGTCGCCGGATCGTCCGGGGGCGGGCCATCGCCTGAAAGCGCGGCGGTTAAATCCTTCGCCATCGCCTTGCCGAGTTCGACGCCGAACTGATCGAACGGATTGATCCCGGCGAGGAAGGCCTGCGCCACTGTGCGGTGTTCGTAAAAGGCCAGGAGTGCGCCGAGGCTTTCGGGCGAGAGATCCTCAAGCGCCAGGATCGTGGAGGCGCGATCGCCAGGGAATGTGCGGTGCGGCGCGAGGCGGCGGGCTTCTTCTTCCTCAACGCCCGCCGCGCGCATGTCCTCATAAGCGGCGGCGGCGCTCTTGCCGTGCAGCAGCGCCTGCGCCTGCGCCAATGCATTGGCGAGAAGATCGATCCGCCCGCGTCCGCCCGCATCCTTCACAAGTAGAAACTCGACCGGGATTTCTTCAACGCCCTGGTGCAGCATCTGGAAGAAGCTGTGCTGCGCGTTGGTGCCCGCCGCGCCCCAGGTGACGGCCGAGGCGGGGCGCGCCAGCGTCTCTCCATCGCGCGTCACGCCCTTGCCGTTCGATTCCATCTCCAATTGCTGCAAATAAGCCGGCAGCAGCGCCAGGCGCTCCGTATACGGAATAAGTGCGTAGGAGCCAAGGCCCAGCGCTTCGCGGTTCCAGGCCTGCAGCGCGGCGGCGATCATCGGCGCGTTGGAGGCAAACGGCGCTTCACGAAAGTGGTCGTCCATTTCACCAGCGCCGGCGAGCAGGCGCTCAAAGACGCCGTCTTGCAGCGTGACCAGCGTGGATAGTCCGACAGCGGACCACAGCGAGAAGCGCCCGCCGACCCAATCCCAGAACGGAAATATTTTCTCGGCGTCGACGCCCCAGGCGCGCGCGCGCTCCGGCGCGGCTGTGACAGCGGCGAGACGCGCGCTGGCGTTCGCCCCCATCCAGTCGCGCGCCCATGCGCCGTTGGCAAGGGTCTCCAGCGTGGTGAAGCTCTTGGAGACGACGATCACGAAAGTGCGCGCCGGATCGAGATCGGCGGTGGCGTCGATGAAGTCCGCTTCGTCGATATTGGCGACGAAGCGTAGCTTCATATTGGCGCGTGCGTAAGGACGCAGCGCGGCGGATATTAAGCGTGGGCCCAGATCCGAACCGCCGATGCCGATGTGCAGGATGGCGTCGATTGGTCCTAGCTCGCCGGCGTGGATACGAGCGGCCAGCGCGCGCATATGGGCGAGAACGGTCTTGGCCTCTTCATCCGGCGCCGTGCCGCGCACTGCGAAATGGCGCGCGGCGCGCCGTTCGGTGACGTTCACCGCCTCGCCGACGAACATCTGGTCGCGCCAACTCACCGCCTCGCGGGCGAGCGCGTAAAGCGCCAGCGCCGTCAGCGCGCCGGCGTCAAGGCGTTGGCGGGAAAGGTCGAGCGTCAAGTGCGGCGCGTGGAACGTCAATGCGTCGACGCGCGCGGGATCGCGTTCAAAGAGCGCGGCGAGGCTTGTTGTCTTGAGGCGTTGCGCCTGCTGGGCGACGCCCGCCCAGACGGCTTCCGAATCGGCGCTCATGGGCGCCCAATGCTCCAATAGGAAAAGCCGCGCGCACGCATTTCGGCGGGCTTATAGATGTTGCGCAGGTCGATGATGGTCGGGCTTTTGAGCGCCGCCTTCACGCGCGTGAGATCGAGCGCGCGGAACTGATCCCATTCGGTGATGAACACGACCGCGTCGGCGCCTTCGAGGCATTGATAGGGGCCTTCGGCGAAGGTCACGCCGTCCAGCAGCGCGCGCGCCTCCTTCATGCTCTCGGGATCGAAGGCGCGCACCGACGCGCCGTGCGCGATCAGGGCGGGGATGATGTCGAGCGCGGGCGCATCGCGCATATCGTCCGTGTTCGGCTTGAAGGCGAGGCCGAGGATGGCGATGGTCTTGCCGGCGACATCGCCGCCCAGCGCGTGGAGGACTTTCTCCGCCATCTTCTTCTTGCGCGCTTTATTGACGGCGACGGTGGTCTCCACAAGCTGGATTGGCGCGCCGGCCTCTTGCGCGGTGCGCACCAGGGCCAGCGTATCCTTTGGAAAGCACGAGCCGCCATAGCCTGGGCCGGCGTTCAGGAATTTGGCGCCGATGCGGTTATCGAGGCCGATGCCGCGAGCCACTTGCTGCACGTCGGCGCCGACTTTTTCGCATAGATCCGCGATCTCGTTGATGAAGGTGATCTTCATGGCGAGAAAGGCGTTGCCGGCGTATTTGATGAGTTCCGATGTCCTACGCGACGTGAACAGCAGCGGCGTTTCGTTGAGATAGAGCGGGCGGTAAAGCTCGCGCATGACATCGCGGGCGCGCTCATCGTCAGTGCCGACGACGATGCGATCGGGGCGCTTAAAGTCACTAATCGCGGCGCCTTCGCGCAGGAATTCCGGATTGGAGACGACGGCGAAATCGGCGTCCGGGCGGCGCTTCTTGACGATCGCCTCGACCTCATCGCCGGTGCCGACGGGCACCGTCGATTTGGTGACGATGACGGTGTAATCCTGCATGAGATCGGCGATTTCCTCGGCGGCGGCGTAGACATAAGTGAGGTCCGCATGACCATCGCCGCGGCGCGAGGGCGTGCCGACGCCGATGAACACCGCGTCCGAGGCATGGATGCTGTCGGCGGCTTCGGTGGTGAAGGCGAGGCGCCCTTCGCGGACGTTCTGCGCGACGAGATCGTCGAGGCCGGGCTCATAAATCGGCATCTCGCCGCGCCGCAGCTTGGCGATCTTGTCCTCATCCTTGTCCACGCAGGTGACGTCGTGGCCGAAATCGGCGAAGCACGCGCCGGAGACGAGGCCCACATAGCCCGCGCCGATCATGGTCACGCGCATGGCTCAAATCTCCTGATTATAAGCGCCGATCTCGCGATGGCGGGCGAGACGCGGCTTAACCTCGTCGCGGAAGAGGGCGATCATATCAGCTTGGCTGGTCATGCTTTCGACCACGACCACGAGCTCGGGCTTGTTCGAGGAGGCGCGCACCAACACCCATGATCCGTCGCTCAAGGTGACGCGCGCGCCATTGACGGTGTTCACGTCGCGGATCGCGCGGCCGAGGATGGCGCCGCCGCCGCGCGCGAGCGCCTCATAGTCGGCGACGATGCGGGCGACGATATCATACTTAGTTTCGTCCGCGCAGTGCGGGCTCATGGTGATCGATGTGAACGACACCGGCAGCGCATCGCGCAGGTCCGCGAGGCTTTTGCCGGGATTGCGGTCGAGCATGGCCAGGACCGCGCGCGCGGCGACGATGCCATCATCGTAGCCGTAGCCGAGCGGGGGGCGGAAAAAGAAGTGGCCGGACTTCTCGAAGCCCGCGAGCGCGCCCAGTTCCGTGGTGCGCCGCTTGATGTAGGAGTGGCCGGTTTTCCAATAATCGACGCGCGCGCCATTGGCTTGGAGCACAGGATCGACGGCGAAGAGGCCGGTTGATTTCACATCGACGACGAAGCGCGCATTGGCGTGCTGGGCCGACAAGTCCCGCGCGAGCATGAGGCCGATCTTGTCTGCGAAGATTTCGTGGCCGTCGCCGTCAACGACGCCGCAGCGATCGCCATCGCCGTCAAAACCGAGCGCCAGATCGGCGCCGTGGCGCTTCACCGCCTCCGCCATGGCGTGCAGCATGGCGGAATCTTCTGGATTGGCGTTGTAATTGGGAAAGCGCCAATCGAGATCGCAATCGAGTTCGATCACCTCCGCACCCATGCGGCGCAGGGCTTCGGGCGCGAAGGCGCCGGCGGTGCCGTTGCCGCACGCGGCGATGACCTTGAGGGGGCGGGTGAGGTTCAGGCCGCCCGCGATGTCGGCGATGTAGCGCTCGCGCATGTCCGGCACGCGCACATAGGCGCCGCCGGGACGCGGCGCGGCCGAACCGGACAGCACGATCTCTTTCAGCCGGCCGATCTCATCGGGCCCGAAAGTGAGCGGGCGTTCGACGCCCATTTTGACGCCGGTCCAGCCGTTTTCGTTGTGCGAGGCGGTGACCATTGCGACGCACGGAATATCCAGCGCGAATTGCGCGAAATAGGCGGTGGGCGAGAGCGCGAGGCCGATGTCATGGACTTCGATGCCGGCGCGCATGAGGCCCAGCATCAGCGCATTCTTGATGGAGAGCGAATAGGCGCGGTAATCGTGGCCGACGACGAATTTCGGCGCCGCGCCGAGTTCGTGCGCAAGGGCGCCGAGGCCCAAGCCCAGCGCCTCGACGCCAAGAAGGTTCAGCTCCGGCGGCTTGTCCGAACCGGCCACGCCAAACCACCAGCGCGCATCATACTCGCGAAAGCCGGTCGGCTTCACGAGTGGGATCATCTCGAATTCATACGTGTTCGCCGCGAGCTCGGCGCGTGGCGCGGGGTCCATCCAGGGCCTTTCGGGGTGTGCGGGCGCCTCTCATGCGGGAAGCGGGCGCGAAATTCAACGCCGCAACGCGCGGAGCGGCGCATCGCACACATGCGTCAAGTATGGCGCAGCCCCCTCCCCTTGGAGGGGAGGGGGCAGGGGGTGGGGTGACACTCCGCCGCGAAATAAGAGTGGCGGCCATTGAAATGGCGATCAACGCAGTGCATCCGACCATTTGGCGTGCGCGCTCACGTGGCTCATTGACGAGAATTGTGGGCGTGTCGCATCACCCCACCCCCTGCCCCCTCCCCTCCAAGGGGAGGGGGTGAAGGTCGCGCCCAAAAAAACAGCAAACAAACGGTCGAAATCCATGCCGCACCTCGCCTTTCTCCGTCACGGCCAGAGCCAATGGAATCTCGAGAACCGGTTCACTGGGTGGGTCGATGTGGACTTGACGCCTGAGGGCGAGCGCGAGGCGCGCCAAGCCGGCGTGCTGCTCAAGGCGTGCGGGGCGGCGTTCGAGGCGCTGCATACGTCCGTGCTGACGCGCGCCATCCGCACGGCCAATCTGGCGCTCGAGACGGCGGACTTGAATTGGTTGCCGATCACGAAATCCTGGCGGCTCAATGAGCGTCATTATGGCGCGCTGACGGGCCTTAACAAGGCGGAGACGGCCGCGCAGCACGGCGCGGACCAAGTGCATATCTGGCGGCGCTCTTACGACATTCCGCCGCCGCCGCTCGCGCCGGGCGGGCCTTATGACGTGTCAAAGGATCGGCGCTATGCGGGCGTGGCGGATGCGCCCGTAACGGAATCGCTCAAGATGACGCTGGAGCGCGTTTCGCCCTATTGGGAGGAGACCTTGGCGCCAGCGCTGCGTTCCGGGCGCCATCTCATTATCACCGCGCACGGCAATTCGCTACGCGCGCTGGTGAAGCTTTTGTTCGCCGTACCAGACGAGGCGATTGTCGGCGTCGAGATTCCCACCGGCAATCCGCTGCTGATCGAGGTTTCACCCGCACTTAAGCCGATCTCGGCGCGCTATCTCGATGATGCGCGCGCGCAGGCGTTGCCGGCGGCGCCGGCGTGAATGCAGGCGACATCGCACACCCCCTCCCCTGGAGGGGAGGGGGAAGGGGGCGGGGTGAATCTCGGCTGCCGAATGCGTGGCGCATGCATCCGCGTACGGCGCTTGTCGACGGCAGTGCTGGTGATCGCTCGCGTCGCACCCGATTGATTCACTGCACCGCACCACCCCACCCCCTGCCCCCTCCCCTGGAGGGGAGGGGGAGATGAGCGTGTATATGCGCCGCGCACTCGACCTCGCCGCGCCGCGCGTGGGTGAGACGGGTGATAATCCCAGCGTCGGGTGTGTGATCGTCGCGGCCGGCGTTATTGTAGGCGAGGGCGCGACGGGGCTGAGCGGTCGTCCGCATGCGGAGGAAGTCGCACTGGCGGCGGCCGGCGCGCGGGCGGCGGGCGCGATCGCTTATGTGACGCTCGAACCCTGCGCCCAGCGTAGCTCCGGCGCGGCGAGCTGCGCGGGCTTGCTGCGGGACGCGGGCGTGGCGCGCGTCATTATCGCGACGCGCGATCCGCACCCCAATGCGGCGGGGCGCGGGATCGTACTCTTGGAAGAGGCCGGCGTTCAGGTGGAGATCGGCCTCATGGAGGGCGAGGCGCGGGCGCTCAATGCGGCGTTTCTGGCGAAGTGGAGCAGGGCTGTGGGCGACTGACGCTTAGGCGGCGCTCTCAGATAAAAGCGCGCGCACGCGCTTTGGGTCGCGCTCTATGGCAAGCAGGAGCGCTCGCGCCGGTGCGTCCGGTATCGATCGTTGCTGCTCCCAGTCCCGCAGCGTCGAAAGCGGCAGCCGGTAGGCCGCCGCGAACTGCGCCTGCGTGAGGCCCAGTCGCTCCCGCAGCGCCTTCACCCGCGACACCCGCCGCATGGCGGTGAGGCGTGTGGCGTCGAGCGGCAGGGCGTCGGGATCGCGCGCGGCAGCGGTGCGCACCTGCTCATCGGTCATGGCGGCGAGCTTGGTCCAATCCGTGGCGCCCGGTTTTCTCCGGTCACCAGATTTCACGGTCACCTGCGTAGTAGCGGTCTTCTTCATCGCGTGTCGCCTTTCGGGCGGAGATAATGCGGCAGGTTTGCTCGCCGCGTTGCGTAACGACTACGAATAGGATGCGGTTGCGAGACAGGCCGAGGAGTATGGTTCGCTCTTCACCATAATCAAACCGATCATCGAGCGATTCCAGGCGCTGAGAGTCTTCGATCGCTGGAATCGCGTCCTCAAAAGCGACGCCATGGACGCGCAGATTCACCGCGGCTTTCGCCCGATCCCACACATAGTCCACGTGTGACAGTACGGGAAACCGGTACTAAAATCAAGTCGCTATTCCGCCGCGAGCGCGCCCTGCTTGGCCAGCCGGTCAAACGCCATCAAGTCACGCACAAGCGCTTCCAATTCGCTGAACGGCACCATGTTGGGCCCATCGCTCGGTGCATTGTCCGGGTCCGGATGGCTTTCGATGAACATAACGGCGACGCCGATTGAGGCCGCGGCGCGCGCCAGAATCGGCACGTATTGGCGCTCGCCGCCGCTTGTGTCGCCGCGCCCGCCGGGTTGTTGCACGGAATGGGTGGCGTCGAACACAACCGGCGCGCCAAAGCTCTTGAGGATGGGCAAAGCGCGCATGTCGGAGACCTGCGTGTTGTAGCCGAAGCTCACCCCGCGCTCACAGGCCATCACGTTGGGATTGCCCGAGCCGGTGATCTTGGCGAGCACGTTTTTCATATCCCAGGGCGCCAGGAATTGGCCTTTCTTGACGTTGATCGGCTTGCCGGTTTCGGCGGCGGCGATGAGGAGGTCGGTCTGGCGGCATAGAAAGGCGGGGATCTGCAGCACGTCGGCCACCTGCGCCACTTCCGCGCATTGGTCGGGCAGGTGCACGTCGGTCAGCACCGGCACGCCGAGCTTGGTTCTGATCTCCTCGAAAATTGGCGCGGCGGCCGCGAGGCCCGCGCCGCGCGCGGTGGAGAGGCTGGAGCGATTGGCCTTGTCGAAGCTGGTTTTGTAGATGAAGCCGGCGCCGGCGCGGGCGAAGAGGTCGCGCAGGTATTCCGCCGTCTCCAGCGCGTGGGCGCGGCTTTCCATCTGACAGGGCCCGCAGATGAAGGCGAGCGGCAGGTGGTTGGCGATCTGGAGCGGGGCGGCCCCAGCGCGGGGCACGCTGATTGTGGCGTTCGGCGCGGTCATGAATTCCTCAGCTCGTGTGGCGAATCTGAAATTCGCTATACTCAGATGGTCGGCGTTGAGCGAATTTCAGATTCACAAGCCACACTAGAATTGTTGAATCTAGTGTCCTTTTTGAACCAGAAGTTCGCTCGTCGCTTGATCCAGATGATGGGATGAACTTCTGGTTCAGGACACGAGTGAGATAGGGCCCAAAGCGCGCGGGCTCAACCGGCGATCCCAGCGTCGGCGTGACAAGGCGGCGCGAACGCGCCAAGAGACGGCGCAATGAGCCGCCCCCCAAACTCCCTCGACGCAGGCGCCGCGATCGCAGCGGGCAAGGATGTGATCACGGCCGAAGCCCGCGCGCTCGATGCGCTCGCGGCCGCGCTTGATGGCGGCTTGGGCGAGCCCTTCGTGGCGGCGGCCGGGGCGATGCAGGCCGCGGCCGGCCGCGTCATCATTTCCGGCATGGGCAAGTCGGGCCACATCGCGCGGAAGATCGCGGCGACCTTAGCCTCGACCGGGCGGCCGGCGCTGTTTGTTCATCCCGCCGAAGCGAGCCATGGCGATCTCGGCATGATCACGCCGGCCGATTGCGTGCTGGCGATCTCGCGCGGCGGGGAGAGCCAGGAACTCTCCGACCTCATCCATCATTGCCGGCGCCAGCATATTCCGCTGATCGCCATGACGTTTCGGGCCGAGAGCACGCTCGCGGCTGAGAGCGACATCGTGCTCGCGCTGCCCGAGTGCGGCGAAGCCGATGAAGCCGCGCCCGCGCCAACCACCTCGACCACAATGTGCCTGGCGCTGGGCGATGCGCTCGCTGTCGCGTTGCTGCGCGCGGCCGGCTTCACCGCCCAGGATTTTCGCGCCATCCATCCGGGCGGGCGTCTCGGCGCGAGCCTCAAACATGTGCGCGATATCATGCGCACGGGTGAGGGCCTGCCGCTCACCGCGCCGGAGGCGGCGATCCCGGCCATGCTCGACGCGATGACCAGGGGCGCGATCGGCTGCGTCGGCATTGTCGAGGGCGGCGTGCTGGTCGGCGTCGTCACCGATGGGGATTTGCGGCGGAAGCTGAACGCCAATGCGTTTTCCGGCGTGGCGCGCGATTTGATGACCGCGCACCCGCGCACGATCGCGCCGGGCGCGGGGCTGGCGGACGCGGTGGCGCTGATGAACGAGCAGAAAATCACCGTGCTGTTCGCCGTGGAGGCCGGCGCGCCGGTCGGCGTCATTCACATGCATGATTTGCTCAATGCGGGGGTGCGATGAAGCCGCCTTATCGTCTCTATGGCGCGGAGCTATCGCCCTATTCCATTAAAGTGCGCGCGTATTTGCGCTGGAAAGGCATTGAGCACGAGTGGATTCCGCGCAGCGCCGCGCGCCAGGCGGAATTCGCGCGCTACGCCAAGCTGCCGCTCATTCCGCTGCTGGTCGATGCGGACGAGCAGGCGATGCAGGATTCGACGCCGATCATCGCGGCGCTGGAAGCGGCGCATGCGGATCCGCGCTTGACGCCCGAGGATGGCGCGCTCGCCTTCGTGGCAGCGCTGATCGAGGATTATGCGGATGAATGGCTCAACAAGGCGATGTTCCATTATCGCTGGGCCTATGAGGCGGACCAGGCGAGCGCGGCGCGGCGGATCGCGGCGCTGATGGTCGGCGAAGGCGGCGCGCAGCTTGAGGCGTCGATCCGGGAACGGATGATTGGGCGGCTGCATTTCGTGGGCTCGACGCCAGAGACAGGCCCGCGCATCGAGGCCTCTTATCTGGGCCTGCTGGACATTCTGGAAGCGCTGCTGGCGGACCGGCCCTATTGCCTGGGCGGACGCCCGACGCTGGCGGATTTCGGCCTTTATGGGCAGCTCGCGGAATTGCTCTCCGATCCCACGCCTGGGGCGCTGATGCGGGAGCGGGCGCCGCGCGTGGCGGCCTGGGTCGAGGCGATGGATCGTCCCGCCGGGCGCGGACCGCTCGAGACGTGGGCGGGCCTCGCGCCTGCGCTTGCGCCGCTGCTGGGAGAGATTGGCCGGGTTTATCAGCCCTGGATGGCGGCCAACGCGGCGGCTGTCTCCGCCGGGGCGGACATCATGAATGCCGAGATCGAGGGCGCGCCGTTCACCCAGGCGCCGCAGAAATACGCCGCCCGGGCTTGGGGGGAGATCGGCCGGCAGCGTGCGCTGATCGTCGATCCGCGCCTCGAGGACGCGCTGGCGGCGGCGGGCATTCAATTGTCCTAAGCGCGGGCTTGGGGCGCAGTGATGCAGAAATGCCCCGGCGCGGGGCGATTCTCGCGATTCGCGCGAAATTCACCTTACAGATCATTAAAGATGCGCCAATAAGGCGCGGGATGGCTGGGGGGCCGCCCGGCATGGCCTTTGCTCTGACGCCTGTCACAGCTTTAGCCGGCCCGTCGGGCGCGGCGGCGACGACAGGGCGTTCACCATGGCTAATTCCACCGACCTTCATGTGGGCAAGCGGCTGCGCCGTCGGCGCCGTCTTCTCGGGCTCACGCAACAGCAATTGGCCGAATCCATCGGCATCCGCTTCCAGCAAATCCAAAAATATGAGTGCGGCGCGAACCGCGTGACGGCGAGCCGACTTTATGAGCTCTCCGTCGCGCTCAATGTGCCGGTGAATTATTTCTTCGAGGGCCTGACGGCCGTCGCCGATACGTCCGTGCCTGGCGCGCCGGCCAATGATCGCGAACTGATCGCGGCCGATGTGCTTTCGCAAAAGGAAACGCTCGAGCTCATTCGCGCCTATTATCGCTTGGGCGAGCGGCCACGCCGGCGCCTGCTCGATCTGGCGAAATCGCTGCAAGACGAAACCACCGACGCGGCTTAACCGTCGGGGCTCCATTGTCAGGGGGACCAAACGGGCTCGCGCCATGCGCGGGCCCGTTTTGACGCGCGCTTGTCCTTAATGGCGGGCCGCGACACAAGACGGCGATGGACGCCGCACGGATATTTGAATTTCGCGCTTTCGCCGATGAGCTGGCCGATGCGGCGCGGGGCGCCATCCTGCCGCTGTTTCGGTCCGCTTACGTGATCGAGGCCAAAGCCGGACAGCGACCCGGGTTCGATCCGGTCACGGAGGCGGACCGCGCCGCCGAGATCATGCTCCGTGGACTGATCGAGGCCCGCTACCCAGATCACGGAATCATCGGCGAGGAATATGAAGATCGCCCCGCACGTGGGCCCTATACCTGGATCCTCGATCCGATCGACGGCACGCGCGCCTTCATCGCCGGCCTGCCGCTGTGGGGCGTGCTGATCGGGCTTGTGTATGAGGGGCGGCCGGTTCTGGGCGTGATCGATCAGCCCTATCTGGGCGAGCGCTTCAGCGGCTGGGTGGTTTCGAACGAACGCGGCGCGCAGCTTAGTGCGCGCGACGGCGTGCGGCCGCTCCAGGTGCGCGCGTGCGCGGCGCTGACGGATGCGACGCTCGCCACCACGGATGGCGCCCTCTTCTCCGGCGCGGAGGCGGGCGCGTTCGCGCAAGTGCGCGCGGCGGCGAAACTCACGCGGCTTGGCTGCGATTGCTACGCTTATGCGATGCTGGCGCTGGGCGCGATCGATGTGGTGATCGAAAGCGGACTGGCGCCCTGGGATGTCGCGGCGCTCATGCCGATCGTGGCGGGCGCGGGCGGGGCGATCACCAATTGGCGCGGCGCGGCGCTGGCGCCCGATTGGTTTCTGGATCGGCATGGGCGCGCGCAGATCATCGCATGCGGGGATGGGCGCGTGCGCGACGAAGCGCTGATCGCGCTCAAGCGCGCGGCGGCGTAGTCAGCTTATCTTCGGCGCCACGCGATCGGCCAGCGCATTGAACGCGGCCCAGAAGGGGCGCTGGAGTTCGTCCGTCTCCATCAGGATTTCATGGCGCGCGCCGGGGATGGTGATGTGCGTGGCGTTGGGCAGCGTGGCGGCGACGGCGGCCTGGGCGGCGTTATCGACCAGCTTTTCCTCCTCGGCGGTGGCTATGAGGATCGGCGCCGTGACATGCGCGAGCGCGCCCGCCGCGCAAAAGCCGTCCATGCACTGAGCGGAGGCCGCGGCCCAGCCGATGGTCGGGCCGGCGAGCGCGAGGCGCGGCTCGGCCTCGACCAAATCCATGCTGCGCGCATATCGCACGCGATCATGGGTGAGGGCGTTTTTCTCAAACGTTTCGCGCCGCCAGACGCGCTCAACACCCGGCGCGTAGGATTGGCCCGCGCCCAGCGAGGTCATGAAGCGGGCGTATGATTTCACCGCGCGCGTGAAGGCGGCGATGCCCCACATGGGCGCGGAGAAGGCGGCGCCCTCCACCACGATGCGCCGCGTCTGCAGCGCGCGCAGCACGATGGCGCCGCCCATGGAATGGGCGAGGACGATGTGCGGGCGGGGCAGATGATCCTTACACAGATCAAGCGCGGCGGCGAGATCGGCTGCGGGATCGTCCAGGCTGACGAAATGGCCTTTCTGAGGGTTCTTGGTCTCGCGCCCCGAGAGGCCCTGGCCGCGCCAATCGATGCAGAAGGTCGCGAAGCCATCGGCCTGGAGGCGGCGGGCCACCTCGAAATACTTCTCTATGAATTCTGTGCGGCCAGGGCAGATCAGCACCGAACCGCGCGCGGCGGCGAGCGCCGGCGCGCGCATGACGCGGATCGCCACGCCGCGCCGGCCAGTGAACGTTTCTTCAATCGCGCCATCGGGCGCGGGATTGCCGACGATCGCGACGAACGCCATCAGCCGCGCAACTTGCTCATCACGCTCTGCAGCTGCATGGCAACGCCCATATCGCCCTCAACCTTGAGCTTGCCCTGCATGAAGGCGCTGGTGGGATCGAGCTGGCCTTCGGCCATGGAGATGAAATCCTCAAGCTTGACCTTGATCGTGGTGTCGGCGGCGGCGTCATCCTGCGTGACGGCGTTGGCGACGCCATCGAGATGGATGCGGCCGGCGTCTCCGAAATCAAATTTGACGCGCTTGCCGGCGACCGTGGCGCTGGCGGATTTGAAGCGGTTGAAGATGTCGTCGAACGTCATGGAACTCTCCTCATGCGCGGCCGTTTAAAGACCAGGGCGGGCATGCGCGCAAGGCGCGGTGACGGGGCCGTCATTGTCCCTGCTGATCGGGCGGCAGCGCGAGATCGAGGGCCAGATCGTCGCTTACCGCGCCCGGCGCGCGCTTGCGAAACTTCAGCGTCATGCGGTCGCTCTCGCCAATGGCCTGGTAGGGCGCCTGGTCAAAGTCCGGATTGGGCGGCTGGCCCAAGGGTGCGGTGCGCAGGGTCGGCGGCAAGGTCCAGACGCCGAACGGATGATCGCGATCGTCATTCGGGTTGGCGTTGATGTCGGTGGCGGCGACGAAATCGAAGCCGGCCTCCTCGGCCAGGGCACGCACATAGGCTTCCTGCACATAGCCGTTGCGCGCGAGGGGATCTTGCACGCCGGTGGAAGCGGCGCGGTGCTCCTCCACGCCCAGCACGCCGCCCACTTTCAGCGCGGCCGCGATATCTTGAAACGCTTTCTCGACAAACCCGGCGGCCATGAAGGTGTGCACATTGCGGGCGATGAGGGCGAAATCGACACTCGCCGGCGGTGCGAGCGGGCCCGTGGCCGCGGACAGTTCGACACGTGTGATGCGGCCGAAGCGCTGTTCGTCGGCGAAGCGGGCCGAGAAGGCCTGCATGGTTTCAAGCTGGGCGGGCGTGGCGCTGCGGCGCTGCCATTCGGCGACAATGAGAGCGCCGCTGTTGCGGGCGAGGTACGGCGCGAGGATGGACGTCCACCAACCGATGCCAGCGTAGATTTCGAGCACCGTCATGCCCGGTTCGAGGCCCCAAAAGCGCAGGGATTCGTAAGGGTGGCGGAAGCGGTCGCGCTCGCGATCGATGCGGGCGGGATTGGCGAGCGCCCATTCCAGCGTGCCGGCGACGGGGGCGGGCGCTTCCTCACCAGCGCCGCAGCCAAGCAAGGGCGCGAGGAGCGGGGCGGCGGCGAGCCGCACGGCGCGGCGGCGCGTCCAGAGGGGGGCGGTCATGGGGCGCGGAATGTGGGCGCCCGGGCCCCGGTGTCAAATTCTGGTGTCAAACCCGGCTCAGGCCCGGCTCAGGCCCGGCTCAGGCGATGAAGGTCGCCATTTGTTGAAGGACTGAGCAGGCGGCCAGGCCGAACAGGCCGGTGGAGGCGAAGGCGGCGAACAGGTGGGTCATGGCGTGGGCTCCGTTTGATGTCCGCAGCCTAGGCGCGCGCTGGACAGGCCGCCGTGACGGCCGTCACCCATCTTGAAGGGCGCGCGGGCGCCGCCCATCTCAGGGCCGTTCGGCGCTTTTCGGAGGCCGGACTTAGACCGCGCTCAGGAAAAGTGGAAACCGGTTTTCCGTCCGAACGCGGTCTAAACACTTGATTATTGCGGTTTCCAGGCGGCCGACCGGCAACCACTCGGCCTGAAACCGCAATAGGAGCGCGCGGCCGCCTTTGGGGCCACGCACATCGCCGGCGCCCGCCCGGTTCGCGGGCCACACATGTCGCTTGAAGAGGACATCACAATGGCAGGCCAAGATCTCTCCCCCCTTTACCGCACGCTGGTCGGGTTCGACCGGATTTCCAGCCTGATCGATCAGGCCACGCGCCTTGATGGCGCGCCGGGCTATCCGCCCTTCAACATCGAACAAACGGATGAGAACGCGTTTCGCATCGAGCTGGCCGTGGCCGGCTTCGGCGAGGACGATCTCACCATCGAGTACAAGCAAAACATGCTGGTCGTGACCGGCGCCAAGGCGCCCGTGCAGGAAAGCCGGCGCTACGTGCATCGCGGCATCGCCGAGCGCAATTTCGAGCGCCGGTTCGGGCTCGCCGATCATGTGCGTGTGGCCGATGCGCGGCTGGAGCATGGCCTCCTGACCATCGATCTGGTGCGCGAGCTGCCGGAAGCGCTCAAGTCCCGCAAGATCGAGATCGGCGGCGCCAAAGTGCGGGCCAAATCGCGCGTCGCGGCGAACGACGAAGCGGCGGCGTAGCATCCGCTGTCATTGACGCATGGGTGACATCCCCGGGTCGCCGTGCAACCGCGAGCCCGGGCCCCATAAACTTGAGCTTTCGTGTTTATGGGTCCCGGACTGAATGCTCTCGCATTCATCCGGGAAT
>CADEEL010000035.1:1928-27730 GCA_902826335.1 uncultured Alphaproteobacteria bacterium | reverse complement strand
ATTAGCACGAGTCGAAACGCCCCTGGGAGGGCGCTCTCCCAATCGGCGTTACGCGCCTAACGCCTGATCGTCTGAGATTGAATCAATCTCAGACGATCAGGCGCTAATTCAAAAAATTTAGAGCGCGATGGCCGCCAAAACCGGTATCCACTTTTGGCTATCGCGCTCTATTGCGCGACAGGCGCGGTCCAGGCCGGGCCTGTGAATTCCGCTTCGATGAGCACGTCGACCGCGTCCGACACGCCCATGGTCGAGCCTGGCGGCGGCACGCCGTGCGCGACGCCGAATTCCGAACGATTGAACCGCCCGCGCGCGGAAAAGCCGATGCGCGCGTTTGGGTCCATCGAATGGCCGGCATAGCCGCCATTGTAGGTCACATCGAGCGCGATCGGCGCGGTGACGCCGTGCAAAGTCAGATCGCCCTCCATGCGCGCGCTGCGCGCGCCCGTGGGTTCGATGCGCGTGGCGCGAAACGCGATGGTCCGAAACTGGCGCGCGTTGAGCCAATCGGGGCCGAGCAGCTCCTCGCGAAACCCGGCGGGCGGCGCGGGCAGGACAAGCGAATTGGGATCGACGCTTGCTTCCAAGCGCATGGCGCGCGGATCGGCGGGATCGAACCGCAAGGTTGCGTCGAACCGCTCGAAGCGCGCCGTATACATCGACATGCCGATATGATTGACGCGGAAGGTGAGGTCCGCGTGCGTGGGATCGAGGCGGTATTCGCCCGCCGGCGCCTCGATGGCGGCCGGCGCGGACGCTTCGGGCGCGGGCGCCTGGCGCGCGGCCGGCGGGGCGCAGGCGGTAAGCGCCGCGGCGGCGGCGAAGACAATTAGCGGCCAGCGCATGGCGCCCCCCCTTCAAACTTCATGCGCGCATCGCGCACCACAGAAAATCATGCGCCCCCGGCGTTGGGAAGGGGCGTGATCGAAGACTCAATCTGCCAAAGCGCGCGCCAGGCCTTCGAGAATGCCTGTCCACCCCGCGCGCGTCCGCTCGCCATACGCGGCCCATTTGGCGTCCATTTCATGTGTCAGCGTGACGAAGCAGCCGCCCTCGCGCGCTTCGAAATCCACGCTGACGCGCGTGGCTTGGCCATCCCGCTCCGTTCTGAAATCGAACGCCAGCCGGCGCGGGCGATCAAGGTCGACGAAGGTTCCAAAATGCATCGCCACTTGATCACCGCGCCGCTCGAACACTTCAAAACCGCCGCCCACGCGCGGCGTAATCGCGATATGCTCCATCACGCCGCCCGGCGTGGCGAACAGCCATTGCGCAATGCTTTCTGCGTCAAACCAGGCGTCAAACACGGCCTCCGGCGCGGCGTCGAATTGGCGCGAGACAACGAGTTTTAGCGGATCGGCCATTCAAGAGCTCCTAATTCGCGCTATTGCCGCGGGCAGCCGATCCAACGTTTCGCCCCAACCGGCCTCGCGTTCGGCGGCCCCGTCTTCCCCATTGAGCAAGACGAGTTGTTCAGTGACGCGAAGCTCAGTGCAGGCGCCTGCATCCATGAACTCGGCGGTCACCATTGATGTCGTGAGCCGCTCTTGGCCACGCAAAATGGTCATGGCGAAGCAAAGCCGTGCATTTTCGACGATATCCTCGTAGCGCGCGAGCTCAGTGTAGGTTGGGCCGCCAACGGGGCCGAATGTCAGCCGCTTGCGCCCACCCACACGCAATTCGTGCTCGAGGATGCGCGAGGACCAAGTGTGGTCACCGGGGAGGTACCAAAGCGCCAGAGCTTCGGGATCGGTCCAGGCTGCGAACACTGCGCCTGGCGGGGCAGGCAATCGCCGCTGTAAGCGAATGGTGTGGTGAGAGGTTGCAAGAGCGCTATTTTCTTTTGCGGCCATTCTTCTTCTCCTTCGCCATCGTCTTCAGGTACCCTTCGAGCCGGTCGAAGCGCGCTTCCCACTGAGCGCGGTATTGATCGAGCCAATCATCGACGGGCTGCAGCGCCTTCGCTTCGAGCCGGCACGGACGCCATTGCGCCTCGCGACCGCGAGAGATGAGGCCGGCGCGCTCCAACACTTTAAGATGCTTTGAAACGGCCGGCAGGCTCATATCGAAGGGCGCGGCAAGCTCGTTCACCGTCGATTCCCCGCGCGCCAGGCGCGCCAGGATGGCGCGGCGCGTTGGATCTGCGAGCGCGGCGAAGGTTGCGCTCAATTTATCGGCCGGCATTGCAATACACCATGTAGCTAAATAACCTGTTGGTTTAATACTGACCGCGTTGGCGCCCGTCAAGACCGGCGGCGCCAGCTTTCCGCAATTGGATTATGTCACGCCGCCGCGCGGGCGGGATCGTAGGCGAGGATGGGCGCCAGCCAGCGCTCCGCCTCGGCGAGGGGCCAGCCCTTACGCCGCGCATAATCCTCCACCTGATCGCGCTCGATGCGGCCGACGCCGAAATACTCCGCACGCGGATGCGCGAAATAAAGGCCACTGACGGAAGATGGCGGCGTCATGGCGAGGCTTTCAGTCAGCGCCATGCCGGTGTTCGCCTCGGCATCAAGCAGCGCAAAGAGCGTGCGCTTTTCGGTGTGGTCTGGCTGGGCCGGGTATCCTGGCGCGGGGCGAATGCCGCGATATTTTTCCGCGATGAGATCATCAACGCGCATGTGCTCGCCCGCCGCATAGCCCCACAAGTCGCGCCGCACTTGCTCATGCAACGCCTCGGCGAACGCTTCGGCGAGACGGTCCGCCAGCGCCTTGACCATGATGGCGGAGTAATCGTCATTGGCGCGCTTGAAGCGCTGCGCTGCGGCCTCTTCGCCGAGGCCGGCGGTGACGGCGAAGGCGCCGATATAATCGGGCGCTCCGGCCGGCGCGATAAAATCCGCGAGCGCGATATTCGCCTTGCCGGCGCCCTTGTCCATCTGTTGGCGCAGCGTGTGGAGTCGCGCGGCTTCGGCCGTGTGTTTTTCATCCGTATAAAGAACGATATCGTCGCCCTGCGCATTGGCGGGCCAGAAGCCGACGACGCCCTTGGCGCGCACCCATTTCTCCCCCACCATGCGCGCCAGCAGGGCTTGCGCATCCTTGAAAAGCCCGCGCGCGGCTTCGCCCACGATGTCGTCCTGCAGGATCGCCGGATAGCGCCCGACCAGATCCCAGGAGGCGAAAAACGGCGTCCAATCGATATAGGGAACGAGCGCCTCAAGCGCCATGTCAATGGCGCGCGCGCCGAGAAAACTCGGTCGTGTGATAGCATCGAACGCTAGTTTCGGCGCGCGGGCGCGCGCTTCAGCCAGAGACAGGCGCGGATTCCTGCTCTGCCCCGCGAGATAGGATGCGCGCGCCCCCTCCTGATCGGCGCGCGCTTCTTCAGTGAGCGCGGCGCGCTCCCCAGACAAGAGTCTGCGCACGACCGGCACGGCGCGTGACGCGTCCGTCACATAGAGCGTCAAGCCGTCATAGTTCGGCGCGATCTTCACGGCGGTGTGCGTGCGGCTGGTCGTGGCGCCGCCGATCAGCAGCGGCATGGTCAGCCCACGCCGCTGCATTTCCCGCGCCACGAACGCCATCTCCTCAAGGCTCGGCGTGATGAGGCCGGAGAGCCCGATCGCATCGGCGTTCTCCTTGATCGCCGTTTCGAGAATGAGATCGCACGGGGCCATGACGCCGAGATCGATCACATCGAAGCCGTTGCACTGCAGCACGACGCCGACGATGTTTTTGCCGATGTCGTGCACATCGCCTTTGACAGTCGCCATGACGATCATGCCGTTGGATTTTCCGGCAAGGCCCGTGCGCGCCTTCTCCTCTTCCATGAACGGAATGAGGTGGGCGACCGCCTGCTTCATCACCCGCGCGGACTTCACAACCTGCGGCAGGAACATTTTCCCGGCGCCGAAGAGATCGCCCACGCGGCTCATGCCGGCCATGAGCGGGCCCTCGATCACATGCAACGGCCGCTCGACGAGAAGGCGCGCGTCTTCCGTATCATCGACGATGAATTCATTGATCCCATGAACGAGCGCGTGCGTCAGCCGCTCCTCGACGGGCCAGGCGCGCCAGGCGAGGTCCTTGGCCGCATCCTTCTTCTTGGCCCCGCCCTTGGCCTGTTCGGCGATCTCCAACAAGCGCTCGGTCGCGTCCGGGCGCGTGTTGAGCAGCACATCCTCGACCCGCTCGCGCAGCTCCGGCTCGACATCGTCATAGAGCGTGAGCGAGCCGGCGTTGACGATGCCCATATCCATGCCCGCGGCGATGGCGTGCTTCAGAAACACCGCATGCATCGCCTCGCGCACGGCCTCATTGCCGCGAAACGAGAAGGATACGTTGGAAACGCCGCCCGACACATGCGCGTGCGGCAGGCTCTCGCGGATGCGTCGCGTCGCTTCAAAGAAGGCGCGCGCATAATCGGCGTGCTCGTCTATACCGGTCGCCACCGCGAATATGTTCGGATCGAAGATGATGTCTTCCGGTGGAAAGCCATGCTCCGTGAGCAGATGATAGGCGCGTGTGCAGATGGAGACCTTGCGCTCCATGGTGTCGGCCTGGCCCTGCTCATCGAAGGCCATGACCACGGCGGCCGCGCCATAGCGGGCAACGCGCTTGGCGACATCGAGGAAAGCGCGCTCGCCTTCCTTGAGTGAGATGGAATTGACGATCGACTTGCCTTGCGCGCATTTGAGGCCTGCCTCGATCACCGCCCAATTGGAGCTATCGATCATCAGCGGGATTTTCGCGATGTCCGGCTCGCCGGCGATGAGGTTGAGGAAACGCGTCATCGCCGCCGGCCCATCGATCAAGGCCGCGTCCATGTTTACATCGAGCACATTGGCGCCAGATTCCACCTGCTGACGGGCCACGACGAGCGCGCCTGCATAATCATCTGCCTCGATGAGCTTCCTGAACTTCGCCGACCCGGTGACGTTGGTGCGTTCACCGACAATGACGAAATTGGCGAAGGGATTTGGGGTGGTCATTGTTGTGCAACGCTTGATGGTCCCCCTCCCCTAGAGGGGGTAAGGGGGTGAGGTGGTGCGCGGCGATTACAGGTCGGACCGCGCACCTTCAGACGCGCCTGGACCAAAGCTTGCGCGTGAAAGAACCGTGCGGCTCTGCCAACGCGCAGTCCAACACGCGGCGTGCGGCGCTGCACCCCCACCCCTGCCCCTCCCCCCTCGAGGGGGAGGGGAACAGTGCACTTGCCGACGACGGCGAGGATTGCGGATGGGCTTGCGGAAGTCATCAAGCCGCCGCCGTGAACGGTTCAAGGCCCGAGAGGCGCAACGCGCGTTCGATTGTTGGAACAACGCGCGGCGCGACGCTGTCCACCGCCGCCTTCATGTGGGCGATGTGCTCAGGCGTTGTGCCGCAGCAGCCGCCCACGATATTGACCAGCCCCGCGCGCGCCCATTCGGCGTAATGCGCCTCCATCGAGCATGGCGTTTCGTCATAGCCGCCCATGGCGTTCGGCAGGCCGGCGTTCGGATAGGCCGACACCGGACAATCGGCGATGCGCGCGAGCTCCGCCAGAAACGGCCGCATCTCCGTGGGCCCCAGCGCGCAATTCAAACCCACAGCCCAGGGCTTGGCGTGGCGCACGGAATTCCAGAACGCCTCCACGGTTTGCCCCGACAATGTGCGCCCGCTCCTGTCCGTGATCGTGCCGGACATCCACAGCGGCAATTCAATTCCCGTTGCGTCGAACGCCTCCCACGCGCCCCAGAGCGCGGCCTTGGACGTCAGCGTGTCGAAAATGGTTTCGATCAGCAGCAGATCGGCGCCGCCCGCGATGAGACCCAGGCACTGGTCTTTGTATGCGTTCGCCATTCCATCGAATGTCGCGTCCCGCCGCGCGGGGTCGTTCACGTCCGGCGAGAGCGACAAGGTCTTGTTGGTCGGCCCGATGGCGCCGGCGACAAGTCGTGGGCGGCCATCCATCGCTTCAAACTTGTCGCACCCTTCGCGCGCCAGGCGCGCGCCCGCCTCGTTGATCTCGCGCGCGGCTGCTTCAAGCGCGTAATCGCCTTGCGCGATCGAGGTGGCGGAGAACGTATTGGTGGAGGTGATGTCGGCGCCGACGGCGAGATATTCCTCGTGAATGCGCGTGACGCAATCGGGCCGTGTCAAACACAGAACGTCATGATCGCCCTTCAAGGGGCGATTGTGCGCGGCGAAGCGCGCGCCGCGATAATCCGCCTCGCCAAGTTCAAAGCCCTGCAGATAAACGCCCCAGGCGCCGTCCAGCACAAGAATGCGCTTGGCGCGCTCGGCTTCGATGGCGGCCAATCTCTCAACGCGATTCATGCCTGCGCCCCCGCCGCGGCGCTGAGGCCCAGCACGCGGCAGATGGCGAGCGTGAGATCGGCGCGATTGAGCGTGTAGAAATGGAAATCCTCCACGCCCTCGGCGGAGAGGCGCGCGCACAATTCAGCGCTCGCCGCGGCCGCGACGAGCCGGCGTGTTTCAGGATCGTCATCGAGGCCGTCAAAGAGGCGCGCGAACCAATTCGGCACCGACACCTTCCCCGCCGCCGCCATTTTCTTGAATCCCGTGAAGTTCGTCACCGGCATGATTCCGGCCACGATCGCCGCACTTATGCCGGCGCCCGCCACGCGGTCACGCAGGCGCAGAAACGACTCCGCATCGACGAAAAAGTTGGAGACGCCGCGCGAAGCGCCGGCGTCGAGCTTGCGCTTGAAATTGTCGATCTCGCTCGCCCAATCGGCGCTGTCTGGATGGCGATCGGGATAAATCGCGACGGAAATTTCGAACGGCGCGACAGCCCTCGCGCCAGCGACGAGATCGGCGGCGTAAGCGTAGCCATCGGGATGGGGCGCATAGGCCGCCCCTGCTCCGCCCGGCGGATCGCCGCGCAACGCCACGATGTGGCGCACGCCCGCGGCCCAATAGGCGGCGAGCACCGCGTCAATCTCGGCGCGTGTCGCGTCAACACAGGTGATATGCGCGGCGGGCTTGAGGCTGGTTTCCGCCGCGATGCGCGCGACCGTGCGGTGCGTGCGATCCCGCGTCGAGCCGCCGGCGCCATAGGTGACCGACACGAAATTCGGCGCGAGCGGCTCAAGCTTTCGGATCGACTCCCACAATATCTCTTCAAGCTTGTCCGTCTTGGGCGGGAAAAACTCGAACGATACGCGCGGGCGCTGATGCGCGCCGGCGCGTTCGGCGGCGTCCGCGATAAAGCCATGCAGCGACGCGACGCCCGTCATGACGCGCGCCCCGCCCGCTCGCCCGACCAAATCTTCACGACAAGCCGGCCTTCCGCGTCCGATGACGGCGCAAGCGCGCGCACACGCACATGCTCCACGCCCGCCGCCGCGCACCAGAATTCAATGTCCGCGTCGGAAAAGCCGAGGCGCCTGTGCGCGTGTTCGCTGCGCAGGAATTCCAGCCGGTGCGGCGCGAAATCTGCGATCACCAGGCGCCCGCCCGGCTTCAACAGCCGCGCCGCCTCCTCGATCGCGCGCGCCGGCTCGGCGAGATAATGCAGCACCTGATGAATGGTCACCAGATCGGCCGCGCCCGGCGGCGTCGGCGGCGCGTAGACATCGCCAAAGCGCACCGCAGCTTTGGCTTCGGGCAATTCATCGAGCGCGGCGCGCGCCATGGCGAGCATCTGGCGGCTCGTATCGAAGCCTTCGGCGCGCCGCACGCGATCCGCGAACAATTGGATCATGCGCCCGGCGCCGACGCCGACATCGACCATGAGGTCGAACGGGCCCGGCCCGGCCGCTTCAAGCATGGCCGCCTCGATGTCCGCCTCGGGCAGATGCAGCGCGCGCACGCGCGCCCAATCGGCGGCGTTGCGCGCGAAATAGGCTTCGGCGGCTTCGTCCCGCGCGGCATGGATGGCGGCCAGGCGCTCTCCATCGCGGCGCACCACGGCGTCATCACCATTGAGCACGGCGAGCGCGGCTTCGGCCAATACGCGCTCGGCCCCCGGCTCAAGCGCCAGCCGGTAAAATACGGAGGCGCCTTCCGGCAGGCGCTCGATAAGGCCAGCCTCGGTCATCAGTTTGAGGTGGCGGCTGACGCGCGGCTGGCTCTGGCCAAGCGCCGACGCCAGCTCCCCAACCGCCATTTCACCCCTCGCCAGGAGCGCGAGCACGCGCAGGCGCGTCGGCTCCCCCGCCGCGCTCAGCGCCGCCGCAACCCGGCTCAGGGGCAGTGCCGCTCCAATATTTGGAGATATAAACATATCTTTATGTATCAAAAAATTGTGCGCCTCGCAAGCCACATGGACAGGGCGCCGGCCGCCTGCATGATTGATTAACTCACAGCATCCACATATCTGGCCCCGCGAGGGGTGTGTTGAATGCGTGCAGCGGCCATGGCCGGCTTGATGGGCTTGTGCGCCGGGGCGCTTCTCCTCGGCGGGACGGCGCACGCCCAATCAGACGCCGCCCTTGAAGCGGCCCCGGCGGGCGCGCAGCCGGCGAACGATTACGATCCCTGGGAACGCACGAATCGGCGCCTGTTCGGCGTGCATGAGCGCATCGACTTGGCCGTGTTGGCGCCCAGCGCACGCGGCTATCGCGCGGTGGCGCCGCGCCCGGTGCGCACGGGCGTCTCCAATTTCCTGCGCAATCTGCGCGGGCCGCAGATATTCGCCAATGACGTGTTGCAAGGCGAAGTCAGCCGCGCGGGAACCACGGTCGGACGGTTCCTGATCAACTCAACGCTTGGCGTGCTTGGCCTCTTCGATCCCGCCACGCGCATGGGCCTTGAGCGCCACAGCGAGGATTTCGGGCAGACGCTCGCGGTCTGGGGCGTGCCGGCGGGGCCGTACGTGTTCGTGCCCGCGCTCGGCCCCACCAATGTGCGCGACGGCGTGGGCGCGCTCGTCAATCTCGCGCTCGACCCGATTTCCTACGCCGAATTTGATTACGACACCGAGTTCATGGCGTTCCGCATCGGCATGAGCGCGCTCTCGGCCCGCGAATCGGTGATCGAAGCGGTCGATAATGTGCGCGAAAGCTCGATCGATCCTTATGTCACGATCCGCTCGACCTATGGTTTGATGCGGGAGAGCGCGGTCCGAAACGGCCTTCAAGACGTCCAAGACTTGCCGGAATTCGAAGCGATTCCTGATGAGCCGGGGATCGATGCGCCCGCGCCGGACGAGCAGCCGGCGCCAAGCGCGCCTCAAGGCGCGGACATTGTTGGCGGCCAGGCGCCGCCGCAAGCATCCGCACCCTTGAGCGAGTTGGACTTGAGGGGATTTCATCCGTGACGAAATTGACTCTGACCCGCGCCTCCCTACTCGCCGGCCTGGTTGGCGGCGCGCTTACATTGACGGCCGCGCCGGCGCTGGCCGCGCGCAATCCCGCCGCCGAACAATATGTGCAGACGAATGCGAGCGCGGCGCTGCAGGCGCTGTCCGACCGCTCAAGCGCGGCGGCGCGTGAACAGGCCTTCCTGCGCCTGATGATCCAATTCGCCGATGTGCCGCGCATCGCCAATTACGTGCTCGGCCGATACGCCGTGCAATTGCGCGCCGACGCGGCCCTGCGGCGCGAGTGGATCGCGGTGTTCCAGGACTATTCCACCGCCGTCTATGAAGATCAGCTCGATCGCTATCGCGGCAACTCCATCCGCGTGACAGGCTCCATTGAACGCGTGCCGGGCCAGGACGTGATCGTGGCCACGGAAGTCGCCCCGCGCGGCCAGGCGCGCCCGCTGCCGGTGCGCTGGCGCATCCTGCGCAGCGGCGACGCCTGGAAAGTGCTGGACGTTTCGCTGGTGCTTGACGGCAACGAGATCTGGCTCGCGCAGCAGCAGCAGCGCGATTTCCTCTCGCAGCTTGATCGCAATCGCGGCGATATCCGTGCGCTGATCGCCTCGGTGCGCGCCACCACCGCCGAGATGCGCGCGCGCATCCGCGCGCGGAGCTAAGCGCTCACCGGAAAGGTCGGCCAGCGTTCGGCGATCGCGTCGTTCTCGTAAACGATGAGATCGCCGAACTGCAGGAACACGGCCTCGCTCTGCTCCGGGCGGAAAAAGACGAAATCATCCGGTTCAAGATCAACCGCCTCAGAGCCGGTGAGCAGCTCCTGATTGCTCGACCGGCCCATGAGGCCATTATATTCAAGCCCCGGCGGAGACACGGGCCGCGCCATCCAATGGCCGCCATAGATGAAGAAGGCGCGCGCTGTGTTCGGATCGAGAAACCTGAAAATCGGCGCCATGCCTTCAAGACCGGGAACTTCCGTGCGCGCCAGCGCCTTGATCACAGGTGTAGCGATGAAGGACGCTGGAACGTGCGCGGCGAGACTCTCTTGATCAAAGCCGATCGGCTGCACGAAGGCCGAGCCGAGCGCGATGTCATTGGCCGCCGTGCCGCGCGCGGCGTGCAGAGTGTAGGTGGGCGAGCCCGCGCCGTTCAAGATGAGGCGCGACGGATCATCAACATGGGCGCGGATCACCTCGATCGCGGCCGCGTAAGCGGCCTGCGAGCGCCGCCATGCCTCAGCCGAATTAGGCACGCGCGGCACATGCGGGTCATAGCCCATCAGGCCGGTGATCTCGATGTGCGGCGAGGCGCGCGCCGCGCTCAGGGCGGCGGCCAGCGCTTGCGGATCGGCGAAGCCGCCGCGATGCAGTCCGACATCGATCTCGAAACTGACGCGCAGGCGCAGATTACGTGCGCGGGCGATCTCCTCATATTGCGCCAGGCGCGCGGGCGTATCGATCAGCCATTGCGGGCGTGCGCCCTGGATGCGCGCGTCCAGGAATTGCGCCGCCTGCGGAACCGGTAAGGGCTTGCCAAGCAAAAGATCCGCTTGCGGATGGGCGCGCGCCATCTCGGCCAGCATGGCGCCGTTGAACACCATGAAGCGATCCGTGCGAAGCCGGGCGGCGATTTCGTTCAACAGCCCGTGCGCGGGCAAGGACTTCACCACGATGCGCGGCGGCAGGCTGCGCGCCGCGAGGGCCGTGCGCACGGTCTCGATATTCTGGCGTAGCCGCGCGCGATCGATGATGAGGCGCGGCTCGGCGAGCCCGGCCGCCGCCAACGCGCGCGACAAGCGCTGGAAATAATCGCTATGCGCGCCGCCGCGATCGGGACGTCTTGCCGCCATCACGCCGCCTCCAATGAGCGCAAGCCCCGCCGCGCCGCCGATTACCCACCGCCGCGACATTCTAGAGCGGCGGACTTTAATTTCGCCCCACTTTGACGGCGAACCTGACGCGAATTTAAAGTCCATGAGCCGCGCTACGAACTATTGGCCCTAATGTCTCTTTTGGGCTTGAATTGCGATGCTCCGATGATCTCAAGGGCGGATCGCAATTCAAGTCCGAGACATTAGGCATCGATCAAGAGCCCGCGCAGATAATCGTTGAGCAGGCGCCCGTCCGGATCGAGTTCGCGGCGCACATCCATCGCCTCGCGCCAGCGCGGATAAAGCCCCGCCAGATCCGGCGCGCGCAGCGAGTGCAGCTTGCCCCAGTGCGGGCGCCCGTCATGACGGCGAAAAATGGGCTCTATGAGATCGAAAAAGAATTGGTGATCGTCCTTGTAATAGGCGTGCACGGCGATCGAGCCGCTCTCGCGCTGATAAAACGGCGAGAGCCAGGCCTCATCGGGCGCGATGCGGCGCACTTCGATGGGGAAGAAGACATCGCTGCGATGCGTTTCGATCGCACCCATCACTTCTCGCAACGCCGCGATCTGCGCGTCAGCCGGCAGATGATATTCCATTTCGTTGAAGCGGTGCGGACGATCGTTGGAGAGAAGCCGCCAGCCTTCATCGACCGCCTCTTCCGCCGGCGTGTTGGCGAGCAGCGCCTGCGCGGCCGCGCGCCGCGCGGACGCCGACCAGCCGAGCCAATCGCGCAAGCCCTTGAGCGCCATGAGGAAAGCGGAATCCTGATCAGGCCCGCGCGGGCGCACGGGATCATCTGTTTCATCCGCGACGATGGTCGCGGCCAGCCCTGTGAACGGGATCACATACATTTCAGCATTGCGATGGGCGGCGACGAGCGCCGGCCATTGCTCATACGCCTCTTCCAGCGCGACGAGCGCCACGCGTTTCCGGATGCGCGTCAGCGCCTTGTTGCGCAACCGCGCCTGCGTGACGATCCCGAACGCGCCGAGCCCCACGCGCGCGCATTGATAGAGCCCGGCGTTGCGAACCTCATCGCAATCGATGATGTCTCCGCGCGGCGTTACGATCCGTAGGCTGAGCGCTTCGCCATGCAACGCGCGCAGACCCTGACCCGTGCCATGCGTGCCGGTGGCCATGGCGCCGGCGAGCGTCTGGCGATTGATGTCCGGCAAATTGGCCATCTCCTGGCCGATGGCGGACAGCGCGGGGCCCAGATCGCCAAGCCGCGCGCCCGCGCGCACCACGGCTTCGTGGTTGGCCGCGTCATGGGAGACAAGCCCCGTCAATCGATCGAGCGACAGAAGCGTTCCCTGCGTCGCCGCCAGCGCTGTGAAGGAATGGCCCGCGCCGACAGCGCGGATCGGCGCGTGCGCCGTGCGCAACAACGCGGCGAGTTCGCCTTCGCTCGCGGGCGCCGCGCGGGTTTGCGGATAGGCGTGCGCGACGCCGGACCAATTGCGCCACACCAGCGCGCCGGCCTCATTGCGCGCCGGCGGCGCGGCGGGCGCCCGGTCCCGCCAGGCGCGATAGCCCAGCGCACCAGCCGCGCTCGCCGTGACGAGGCCAAGGCCCGCAAGCCAGGCGCGGCGTGTGAGCGCGCTCATGGCGCGCGCCCGGCCATGAAGGCGATCAGCGCCTCATAATCTTCCGGCGTGCAGGTGAAACACTGCCCGCCCGCGGGCATGGCGTTGAATCCGGAGATCGCGTGCTCAAGCAAGGTGGGCATGCCTTGGCGCCAGCGCGCCTCCCAATGCGCGCGCACGCCTGTGAGCGGCGCGGTGCTTCCCACGTAACCATGGCAGGCCTGGCACGATTGTGTGTAAAGCGCCGCCAGGCGCGCATCGGCGGGCAAGGCCTCGCCGGCGCGCGCGATATCCGCCGCATTCGGCGCGGGCGGCGCGCAGGCCGTGAGCGCGGCCGCGCAAATCATCGCGAATATCCTCACCGGCTATGTCTAGACCACGCCCGCCGGCGTGGGGAAGGCGGAGCGCTCAAGCAAATCAGCGCAGATCGGCGCCGATGGCGTCCGTGACGCCTTTGAACCCCTCGCCTTCGAGCCTTGCGGCGAGGTTGCGCAAGATGCGCTGGGCGAGGCCCGGCCCATCAATCGCCAGAGCGGTGTAGACCTGTACGGCGCTCGCGCCGGCCTTGATCTTGGCCAAGGCCTCGGCGCCCGAACACACGCCGCCGACGCCGATCAGCGGCAAACGTCCGCGCAGCGCGCGCGCGAACTGGCGCAGCAATTCCGTGGACGGATAAAAGAGCGGCTTGCCTGACAAGCCGCCCGCTTCGTTGCGGCGCTTTCCTTTCAACATGCCCGAGCGCGCGATCGTTGTGTTCGACACGATGAGCCCGTCGAGCGCATAGCCGATCGCCATGTCGACGATGTCGCTAACCGCGGCCTCATCAAGATCGGGCGCGACTTTGAGAAACAGCGGACGCTTGCCATGCGCGGCGGTGAGCGGGGCGCGCGCCTCACGCAGGCGCCCGAGCAAATCCTCAAGCGGGCCGCGTTCCTGCAGGCCGCGCAGGCCCGGCGTGTTGGGCGAGGAGATGTTCACCGCCACATAGCTTGCGTGGCGCCACACGGCGGTGAGCCCGAGCACATAATCGCCGATCCGGTCCGCGCTTTCCTTGTTGGCGCCGATATTGGCGCCGACGACGCCGCCCTCGCCAGCGCGCGCCGCGAGGCGATGGACGAACACGTCCAGCCCATCATTGTTGAAGCCCATGCGGTTGATGACGGCGCGATCTTCGGTGAGGCGGAAGAGGCGCGGGCGCGGATTGCCGGTCTGGGGCTTCGGCGTGACCGTGCCGCATTCGACGAAGCCGAATCCGGCGGCGAGCATCGCATCGGGAACGCGGGCGTTCTTGTCGAACCCGGCCGCCAAGCCCAGCGGATTGGGCAGATCGAGCCCGGCGAGCTTCGCAGCGAGATTTGGCCAGCGATCGGCGCGCGCGCGGGGACCCAGGCCCAGCTCCAAAGCGGCGATGGCGCCGTCATGCGCGCGCTCGGCCTCGACGAAGCTCAGCGCGCGGGTGGCGAGATCATGCAGGAAGGACAAGGGGGCCTCGGCGGATTCGCGCCATCCTGGGCCGCCAGGGGCGCGAAGAGGTAGAGGACCATATTCCTATTTTAAGACATTAAGGCTAAACCCCGGCCATGGACCACGCCCAGATCTGGCGGGCGATCGACGCCCTGGGGGCCCGGCACGGCTTCACGCCCTCGGGGCTGGCGCGCATCGCCGGGCTCGACCCCACCGCCTTCAACCGCTCCAAGCGCATCGGGCCGGACGGCAAGCCCCGCTGGCCCTCCACCGAAAGCCTGGTGCGCATCTTGAACGCCGTGGGCGGCAGCTTCGATGAATTCGCCGCCCTGGTGGCGGGCGAGACGCCCGGCCAGGGCCGGGCCATCCCCATCATCGGCATGGCGCGCGCAGGCGCGGACGGCTATTTCGACGCTGACGGCTTTCCCATCGGCGCGGCGGAAACGCAGCGCTTCCCGGGACTCGACGATTCGCGCGTCTACGCGCTCGAAATCAGCGGCGAGTCCATGGAGCCGGTCTATCGGGATGGGGACGTGGTCATTGTGCAGCCGGGCGCGTCCGTGCGCCGGGGCGACCGCGTGATCGCCCGCACGCGCGAGGGCGAAGTCATGTGCAAGGTGTTCGTGCGGCGCACCGATCAGGCGCTCGAACTCGCCTCGCTCAACCCCACCTATCCGCACCGCGTGTTGAAGGCGGAAGAGGTCGATTGGGTCGGGCGCATCGTGTGGGCGAGCCAATAGGGACGTCGCCACGCTTGCACCGTTCGCCAACGGCGCGAACCCTCGTGTATCTCGGCCGAACCCGGACTAATTCTTAACCACAGGTCATCCGGGATACAGCCATGCGGATTGCACTTCTCGCGCTGGCGCTGGCGGCGAGCGCGCTCAGCGCACAGGCCGAAACTACGGCGCCCCGCGCGGCCTGGGTCTCATCAACGCGCGGCGTGAATGTGCGCGCCGAAGCCTCGCGCCAAGCGGACGTGATCGCCGTGCTGTGGCATGGGGCGCGGGTGTTCGTGCGCGACGAGGCCGGCGGGTTTTACCGAATTGACGGCTACGGCGTGGCTGGGTTCGCCTATGTCGATCGCACGCTCGTGTCCGATACGCCGCCAACCCCGGCGCAGGCGACGCAAACCGCCGCGCCCGCGCCGCGCTAAATGGTCAAGCCGCCTTCGCCAATTCCCCCGCCAACGCGCGGCGCATGAGGGCGATGGTTTCTGGTAAACCAAAGATCGCCGCGAACGAGCCGAAGCGCGGCCCCTGCTCCTGGCCCAACAGCACTTCATAAAGCGCCTTGAACCATTCGCGCAGCGGCTCGAAACCGCACTCCTTGCCGACAGCGTAGACTTCCGTCTGGATCAGCTCGCCATCCGTCGCATCCGCGGGCAGAGCCTTGAACCGCGCGATCAAATCCATGATCGCCGCGCGCTCTTTATCCGTAGGCAGACGGAAGCGCTTGGCCGGCTTCACGAAGCTATCATAATAGGCGATGGCGTAGCCGCAGAGATTATCGAGCCTTGGGTGGCTCACGGGCGAGGCGCCTGGCGCGTATTTGGCGATGAAGCGCCAGAGCTGGTCCTTCGTGGCCGCGTCCGCCGCCGACACGAGATTGAGCAGCAGCGCGAACGATATCGGCGCCGAGGCGGCCTCGTTCGTCGCCGGCGCATAGCGCGCCACGGCCTCCGGCGCGGGCGGGCCGCCGGCGTGAATGTGCCAGACGGGATTTTCCAGGCGCTCGGCCTCGTTCTGGCCGGGATAGGCGTCCAGAAAGGTCAGATATTCATCGACCGCCTTGGGGATCACATCGAAATAAAGCCGCTTGGCCGTTTTCGGTTTCTGGAAATTGTAAAGCGAAAGGCTTTCCGGCGGCGCATAGCGCAACCATTCCTCGACGCTGATGCCATTGCCCTTGGACTTTGAAATCTTCTCGCCGTTCTGATCGAGAAACAGCTCGTAAACGAAATTGATCGGCGGCTCGGCGCCCAGCGCCTTGCAGATGCGCGCGTAAATCGCCTGGTTCGGCAGGTGGTCCTTGCCGAACATTTCGAAATCGACGCCAAGCGCGGCCCAACGCATGCCGAAATCCGGCTTCCACTGCATTTTCACGCGCCCGCCCGTGACGCTCTGCGTGATCTCTTCGCCGTCCTCATCATCGAACGTGATCGTGCCGGCGCCCGCGTCGATCCGCTTCATCGGCACGTAGAGCACTCGCCCCGTCTTGGGCGAAATGGGCAGAAACGGGCTATAGGTTTTCCGTCGCTCCTCGCCCAGCGTGGGCAGCATGATGGCCATGATCTCGTCATAGACGGACAGCGCCTTCAGCAGCGCGGCGTCAAACGCGCCGGACTTGTACAAATCCGTGGCGGACTTGAACTCGTACGCAAAGCCGAACCCATCAAGAAACGCGCGCAGCCGCGCATTGTTGTGGTGGGCGAAGCTTTCATGCGTGCCGAACGGATCGGGCACGCTGGTCAAAGGCCTCTGCAGATAATCGCGCAACAGATCATGATTGGGCACGTTATCGGGAATTTTCCGCATCCCATCCATGTCATCGGACACGCACAGGATTTTCGTCTCGATGCGATCATCCGTCAGCACACGGAAGGCATGGCGGACCATGCTGGTGCGCACCACTTCGCCGAACGTGCCGATATGGGGCAGGCCCGACGGGCCGTAGCCGGTTTCAAAAATGACCGGCCCCTGCTTCGGCGCCTTGTTCAGCCGCTCAACGACGAGGCGGGCCTGTTCGAACGGCCAGGCCTTGGCGGCGACGGCGAGGGCGGCGGGGTTGATCATGAGAGAATCCGTACTGTGCGACGAGCTAGGGGCAATCACAGGGCTACACAACAAGGCCTTGATCAATCTAGATTTTCAGCTAGATTGATCAGATGCGTACGATCGGCCTGTTCGAAGCCAAGAATAAGTTGTCCGAACTGGTCGAGGCGGCGCGCGCCGGCGAAGAGATCATCATCACCAGGCGCGGCGCGCCGGTGGCGCGATTGTCTGGCCTTGAGGCGCGCGGCTACGACGATAGCAAGGCGCACGCCGCAGCCGCCGAAATGGACGCCCGGCGCGCGGCGCGCGCCAAGGCGGGCATGCGCCTGCGTCCCGGGGAGATTTTGGAAATCCTCCGCGAAGGCCGAAAGTATTGAGTCTGGTCATCGATGCGTCGGTCACGCTCGCCTGGGTCCTCGCCGAGGAGACGACCACGGCGGCGCTTCCAGTGCGCGCGCGGGTGATCGCCGAGGGCGCGATCGCGCCTCAGCATTGGCGTCTGGAGGTCTGCAACGCGCTGCTGATCGCGGCGCGGCGGCGGCGTTATGATCTCGAATTCCTCGTCGACGATTTGGGCTTGCTTGGCGAGTTGCCGATTCTCATCGATGGAGAGACGAGCGCGGTATGCTGGGGCGACACGCGCGCCTTGGCGCAAGCGCATGGGCTCACGATGTACGACGCGGCTTACCTCGAACTGGCGCTTCGCCTTGGCCTGCCGCTGGCGACTTTTGACCACGCGCTCGCGGCCGCCGCGCGCGCCGCTTCCGCGACGATCGCGTGATGCGCCACCTCATTCTCATGCGCCACGCCAAGGCGGTGCGGGCGAACGAAGCGCCCAGCGACCGCGCGCGCGGCCTCACCGAACGCGGCCGGCGCGAAGCGCGCGAAGCCGGCGTCGCTATCGCGGCGCTGGCGACATCGGCCCTGCGGGCCGTCATTTCCCCCTCCGCGCGGACGCGCGAAACCTGGGAGGCGCTGGCGCCCACCCTGCCCGGCCACACGCGCGTGACCATCGTGGAGACCCTCTATAACGGCGCGGCGGCGACCTTGTGGGCCGAAGCGCGCCGCGCGGCCGCGCCGGGCCAGGACAGCAGCGTTCTTGTCATCGCGCACAATCCCGGCGTCACCGACCTCGTGGCGCGCCTGCTCAGCGATGCGGGCGACCGCGCGCCGGCGGCGCGCCGCCTCGCCGAGCATGTGCCGACATCTGGATTCGCGGCGTTCGAATTATCCGGCGATACGCTCGAAGCAGCGGGCGCGCGGCTGATCGGCTGGGGCCGCCTGCGCGACGACGCCTGAGAGGCGTGCAATTCCGAAGTAATTCCCTCAAAGGTTGAGGGTGCTCAACCGGGCTTGCGTGGCATCCGTGCGGCGCGCGTATCTCCTTGCGGCATGGGGGCGGAGGGCGCAGCAAGCGAGCGGGCGTTGGTGCGTGTGCCGCGCACCCGCGCCGCTGACCGCACGTTCACCACCGCGCAGATATTCGCCGCGCTGGCGCTGCTCGCCGGCCTTGTCTGGGCGGCCGTGAACGCCGCGGGCGCCCTCATGACCTGGCTCCATGTCGGCGCGTTGTTTGTGTTTTCGCTGATGATCGGCGTGCGGCTCGTGGCGGCGGCGGCGAGCCTTGCGCCGCCGCCCCCGCCGCTTGCGCGCTGGGCGGGGCCCAAACCCACCTACACGATCTTGTGCCCGCTATTCCTGGAAGCCGAGGTCGCCGCCCAATTGATCGAAAATCTCAAGCGCCTCGATTACCCGGCCGAACTGCTGGATGTGAAACTGATCCTCGAACATGACGACGTTGAGACCATCGCGGCGGTGCGAGCGCTCGATTTGCCAGAGCAGTTCGACCTCATCATCACCCCGCCCAGCGCGCTGCGCACCAAGCCGCGCGCGCTGAACATCGCGCTGGCGCGCGCGCGCGGCGAGTTCGTCTGCATTTACGACGCCGAAGATGCACCGCATCCGGCGCAATTGATCGCCGCGCTCGATGCGTTCGCGGGCGATGACAAGCTCGCCTGCGTGCAGGCGCCGCTGCTCATCGATCGCGCGCAGACCGGCTGGATCGCGGCGCAATTCGCCGCCGAATACGCCATCCAGTTCCGCGCCATCGTGCCGCTTCTGGCGCGGCTCAACCTGCCGATTCCGCTGGGCGGCACCAGCAACCATTTTCGCACCGCCGCGCTCAAGGCCGCGGGCGCATGGGACGCGTTCAACGTCACCGAGGACGCCGATCTGGGCTACCGCCTCGCGCGCGCGGGCTGGCGCGTCGGCGTGATCGCGCCGCCGACGTTAGAGGAAGCGCCCGAAACCCTCGCCGCCTGGATGCGCCAGCGCACGCGTTGGATCAAAGGCCATTTGCAAACCTGGCTGGTGCTGATGCGCAATCCGTTCGAGACCGCGCATGAGATGGGGCTTGCGGCGTTTTTCAGCATGCAGATCGTGCTGCTCGGCGGCCTCATCGCGGCGTTCGCACATGGGCCGCTGTTCCTGGTGCTGGCTGTTTCGCTGGCGACGCCGCTTAATTTGCTCGGGGACGCCGACATCGCGCTCGCCCTCTCCGGCTATGCGACGGCGATCTATTCGGCGCTGGCCGTCTCGGCCTTGTTGCGCGACGCCCGCGTGGCCCGCGCGGCGCTGACCATGCCATTCTACTGGCCGCTGACCACGATCGCCGCGCTCAAGGCGTTGCGCGCGCTGCTGACGCGCCCGCATCATTGGGAAAAAACCGAACACGGCCTCGCTAAACGCAGTATGAACGGCCCGATCAGCGCCGCCACATGAGGCGTGTGCACTTTTGGTCCCACGCGTAGCCACTGCGCGAATTGAGGAGCGCCTTTCATGAAACCGTTGCTTACCGGCCTCGCGGCCGCCATCGCCCTGACATCGTTCAGCGCCGCGCCGACCCAGGCGCAGGTCTATCCGCCCGGACCACGCTTCGGCGGTGAATTCATCCAATGCCCGCTCACCGATGCGCGGCGCGAAATCACCAATCCGCTCCCAGAAGGCTGGTGGACAACGCCGCTGGTCAATCGCCTCACCGATACGCGCATCCAGGTGATCGCCGGGCGCCGGGCGCTGATGTGCATCTATGGGGAATCCGGCTCGATCCAGCGCAACGAGCCGCGCCGCTCGACCTGCACGCCCGCGCGCGGCGGCTTCAATTGTCGCCGCGAATGGGGCGGTCCAGGCGGCCCAGGCGGTCCAGGCGGTCCAGGCGGCCCAGGTGGTCCCGGTGGTCCTGGCGGCCCAGGTGGTCCTGGCGGCGGCCCTGGTGGACCCGGCGGCCCGCCCGTGACGCATTCGACAGGCCCGATCGAGCTGCGCCAAACCTGGCTTGCTGATTTCGACGCCGGCCGCGAAGTGAACAATGTGCCAAGCGCCGACATCTGGTTCCAAGCGGAAACCGAGCGCCGTCTCTTCCTCGTGCCGCGCAACGGCGCCGAGATGGCGGTGGGCGATCGCTCGAACCGCGGACGGAACGGCTGCCGCGACGAGGCCTATTCGGCCGAGCGCGTGTCGCTGTGGACGCTTCCGGTGGGCTCTTATGTGTGCATGCGGACGAACGAAGGGCGCATCAGCCAGTTCCGCATCAACGGCCTGACGCCGGATTCGCCGCGCACGCTCTCGCTCGGCTACACCACATGGCGCAATTGACGTGACGATTAGCCGGGGCGCGACATAATTCGCGCTCCGGCTAAACTCGTTGCCATGAATATTGATCTCATCTTGACGCTGGCGGCGGCCCTCGCCGCTGGCGTCTTGTTTGCGTTCGCCTCATGGCGTGACGCCCAGCCCGCTGATCCGCTGAAGCCGCGCCTGATCCCATGGCGCGCGCTGATCATCGTCAGCGCGCTGCTGGTGGTTCTGGCGCTGGTGCACGCCGTCAATCTCCTCGGCGTCGAGACCGGAACCCAGTTGCGCGCGCCGTGACCGGTTGAGCCGGCGACCGCCGGGCGCTAAGCCAAAAGCGCACTAATCGAGGAGTTGCGAGATGGCGGATGGCGGCGAGCCCCTGGAGGCGTTCCGGTGCGAGACACGCGCCTGGCTGGAGGCCAATTGCCCCGCCTCCATGCGCACCCCCATGGGCGAGGACGACGCCGTCTGGGGCGGGCGGAATTTCAAGTTCAAATCGCCTGACGCGAAAGCCTGGCTGGACGCCATGGCCACGCGCGGCTGGACGGCGCCGACCTGGCCGAAAGCCTATGGCGGCGGGGGCCTCTCCAACGCCGAGAACATCGTGCTGCAAGAAGAACTGCGCCGCATCAAGGCGCGCGCGCCGCTCTTTTCCTTCGGGTTGTGGATGTTCGGGCCGGTGCTGCTCGAATACGGAAACGAAGCGCAAAAGCAGGCATACCTGCCCAAGATCGTGCGCGGCGAAATCCGCTGGTGCCAGGGCTATAGCGAGCCTGGCGCGGGCTCGGACCTCGCCTCCCTGCAAACCAAGTGCGAGGACAAGGGCGATCACTATCTCATCAACGGCCAAAAAGTCTGGACCAGTTACGCCAACGAAGCCGATTGGATTTTCTGCCTCGTGCGCACGGATACAAGCGTCAAGCACGAAGGCATTTCCTTCATCGTGTTCGACATGACCAGCCCGGGCGTGGAGACGCGGCCGATCAAGCTCATCTCCGGTAATTCACCCTTTTGCGAGACGTTTTTCACTGACGTGAAAGTTCCCAAGGAAAATCTCGTCGGCAAGCTGAATGGCGGCTGGGAGATCGCCAAGCGGCTCCTCATGTATGAACGCCAGAGCATCTCGGCGAGCGGCTTCGGCGGCGGCGGTGCGCTGCCGATCGAAGAGATCGCGAAACATTATGTCGGCGTCGACAATGGAAAGCTCACGGACGCCGATCTGCGCGCGCGCATCGCCGCGCACAAGATGTTCGACAAGGCGTTTTCGCTCACCGTGCGGCGCGGCCAGGAAATGGCCAAGGCGGGCGAGAATGTCAGCGCCATGGCGTCGATGTTCAAGGTCGCGGCCGCCGGACTTAATCAGGAGAAATCCGAGCTGATCGTCGAATCCCTGGGCAATCGAGCACTCGGCTGGGGCGGAGACGGCTTCTCCAAACCGGAACTCATGGCGCCGCGGGCGCTGCTGCGCGCCAAGGGCAATTCCATCGAAGGCGGCACGACGGAAGTGAACCTCAATGTCGTGGCCAAGCGCGTGCTGGGCCTCAGGGATCATCAGTGACGCGGCTTGACGTATCATGATGTGATACCTTAGGATGATCCGTGGCTTCAAGGATGATCGGGCGCGGGCGATCTTCGAGGGCGAGGCGCCGAAGAAAGGATTTCCATCGGCGTTGGCCCAGATCGCTCGCCGCAAACTGATCATGCTGGAGGCGGCGCACCGATTGGAGGATTTGCGGGCGCCGCCTGCTAACAGATTGGAAAGGCTCGTCGGGAACCGAAGGGGTCAGCACTCCATTCGCATCAACGACCAGTGGCGCATCTGCTTTCGCTGGACGGCGGCGGGCGCCGACGACGTGGAAATCGTGGATTATCATTGAGGCGACGATGGGTAAGGCAAAGCGTCTGAATCCGGTTCATCCGGGCGAGGTGTTGCGGGAGGAGTTCCTCCTTCCGCTCAGCCTCACGCCCTATGCGCTCGCCAAGGCGTGCAACGTGCCGCGCACGCGAATCGAACGACTGACGCGCGAGGAAACGCCTGTCACCGCCGATACGGCGCTACGCCTAGCGCGCGCGCTCGGCGCCAGCGCGCAATTCTGGATGAACCTGCAAACGCTTTACGATCTTGACGTCGCGCGCGCGCGCGCGGACCGCGATCTGGAAACCATCGAACCCATAATAGCATAGGCCCGTTCATGTTCACGCTTTCCGAAGAGCACATTCTCCTGCGCGATTCCGCGCGGGCGTTTGCGCAAGAGAAGATGCCCACCTCGCACATGCGCGCCGTGCGCGACGCGAAGGGCGAGGGCTTTGACCGCGCAATGTGGGCCGAGATGGCCGCGCTCGGCTGGGCGGGCGTGCTGATCCCTGAAGAGCATGGCGGGGCGGGGCTCGGTTATGTCGGCATGGGGCTGGTGCTTGAGGAATTGGGGCGCACGCTGGCGCCCTCGCCTCTCAATTCCACTGCGCTAGTCGGCGCGGCCGCGCTGCTGCTTGGCGGCTCGGCGGCGCGGCAGCGCGAATGGCTGCCCAAGATCGCGGGCGGCGAGTGCATCCTGGCGCTCGCGATCGACGAAGGCGCTCACCACGCGCCGGACAAAACCGCGCTCACAGCCGAAACCAAGGGCGGTGGTTATGCGCTGACGGGCGGCAAAAAATACGTCGCCGACGGCCATGTCGCGGACGCATTGATTGTCGCGGCGCGAACAGTCGATGGCCTTGCGCTCTTTCTTGTCCCGGCCAAGAGCGACGGCGTGCGCATCACCCCGCTTGTGACGCTCGATGGGCGCGGCGCGGCGGATATTGAATTCAACGCCGTTCAGGTTTCAGCGGACGCCCGCCTCGGCCAGGGCGATGGCGCGGCGCTGCTCGACCAGGTGCTGGATCGCGCCCGCATCGGGCTCGCCGCCGAGATGCTCGGCCAGGCGAGCCAAGCCTTCGAGACCACGGCCGAGTATCTGAAAACACGCACGCAATTCGGCCAGCTCATCGGCGCGTTCCAGGCGCTGCAGCACCGCGCCGCCAAGATGTTCGTGGAATTGGAGCTCACGCGCTCATGCGTCATGGCCGCGCTCGCGGCGCTCGATGAAAACAGAAACGACATCTCGGAGATGGCCAGCCTCGCCAAGGCGCGTGCGGGCGAAACGCTGCATCTCATCTCCAACGAAATGGTGCAGATGCATGGCGGCATCGGCATGACGGACGCGGCCGATCCAGGCCTTTACTTGAAGCGCGCGCGTGTGGCCGAGGCGCTCTATGGTTCGGCGAGTTTCCACCGCGACCGCTACGCACGCCTCAATGGGTTTTGACATGCTCGATCTGATGGAAGTGCGCGCCTGGCTCGATATCGCCACCGGCATCGCCACGCTCTGCGCGCTGGGCATCGGCCTGTTTCAGCTGCGCGCGGTCAAGCGCAATGCGGAGCTGCAAACCAATCTCTCCGTCATTCAGGCGGAGCGCAATGTGTGGGCCCTTGCGCTGTCAAATCCCACGGTCGCGCCGCACATCATCAAGGAGCGTTGGGGCGCGGAAGGCGGCGAGCGCCTGTTCGCGTGCATGCTGATCGATCACTATGAAGCGCTTTATTTTCAATATCGGCGCGGGGCCATTCCGCGCTCCTATTGGGCGGGCATCGAACGCGCCATGCTGGAGCACATTTCCTCGCCGACGCTGCATGCCATCTGGGCCCAGCACAAGGATCTCTACTGGCCGGACTTCGCCCGCCACATCGATCGGCGCCTTAAGCCCGCAGCCGCGCAATAACGGCGCAGAGCGCGTCCACCTCCGTCTCGTCCTGATCCCAGGAGACGACGAGGCGCGCGTCGCCCGAACCGGCAGGGCCCCAATCGTAGAAATCCGCGCCGGAAGCGCGCAGCGCCGCGAGCTTCGCCGCCCCCGGCTTGATGAAAATCTGATTTGTCTCGACCGGCGCGGAGACCCAATCGCCCGCCGCCGCGCCAATGCGCGCGGCGAGCCCATTGGCGCGGGCCGCATTGGCGCGCCAGAGATCGTCGCCCAGATAAGCCAGCATCTGTACGGCGATGTAGCGATGCTTGGAGAGAAGATGGCCGCTGCGTTTGCGTATGCGCGCAACCACCTCTTCCCGGCCGCGCCCGAACACAACGATCGCCTCCGCGGCCATGGCGCCGTTCTTGGTTGCGCCAAAACTCAGCGCATCGACGCCGCACGCGCGCGTGAAGTCGCGAAACTCTGCTTTGAGATGAACCGCCGCGTTGGCCAGACGCGCGCCATCCATGTGCAGCGCCAGCCCCGCGCCGTGCGCGATCTCCGCCAAGGCAGCGATTTCATCCGCCGTGTAGCACGCGCCGCGCTCGCTCGCCTGCGAGATCGAGACGGCGGCCGGCGCCACGGAATGAATTCCGCGTTGATTGCGCGCCATGGCTTCGCGCAATCCTTCCGGCGTGATCTTGGCGTGCAGCCCATCGATGAGCACAAGCTTTGCGCCGCCTGAAAAGAACGTCGGCGCGCCGCATTCGTCCGTTTCGATGTGCGCCTCGCGGTGACAATAGATGGCGCCCCAGGGCGGCGTCAGCGCCGCCAACGCGATGGAGTTGGCCGCCGTACCGGTCGCCACGAGATGCACGCTCATATCGTCGCCGAAGAGTTCGGCGAAGGCGGCGTTCAAGCGCTTCGTCCATTCATCCTCGCCATAGGCGCGTGCGGCGCCGGTGTTTGCGTCAGCCAACGCCGCGAGCATGGCGGGGTGAATGGTGGCGTTGTTATCGGAACGGAACTGCATGCGCGCGGGTCTAACCAGGTAGTGGAGCGGATCAGACATTCGCCAACCAGGCTGGCGCAATGCTCCAGGGCGAATGTCTGATCCAGAAGCTCCACTAGAATCAATGATTATCTAGTGGTTGCTTGATTCTGACATTTGCAATCCGGCGAAGCAGGAATGGGATGCAAATGTCAGAATTGAACCACGAGGGCGCGGCCGGCAAACCAATAGAGGCCGATGGCGAAGAGGCACGCCGCCGCGAGACTCGGCGCCCAGGCCGACACGCGCGCGCCGCCCCAGCGGCGCACCGCCCAGCCGAGCGCGAGCGCGGCGGCGATGACCGTGAGCTGCGCCAATTCAACGCCGATATTGAAGCCGGCGAGCGCGGAGATCAGCCGCTGGCGCGGCAATTCGAGTTCTCCAAGCGCGCCGGCGAAACCGCAGCCATGAATGAGGCCGAAGATGCAAGCGAGCCATGGCGTCGCGTTCGGCCCGCGCGGAAAGCCGTGCGGATAGGCGAACACGAACA
>CADEEL010000035.1:0-1828 GCA_902826335.1 uncultured Alphaproteobacteria bacterium | reverse complement strand
ACACGAAAACCGCCATGTTGCGTTGACGCGGCCCTCGCCGCCGGTTTGCGCGCGCGGCGCGCCGACCGGCGTGCACGCGCGGCCCGCCGCCGAAGCGATAAGATTGGCGCGCACTTCATTGGCGAACGTATCGTTGAGCGGGGCCTGCGCGCCATCGGCGTAAAGGCGCGTCACATCGAGCGCGGCGGCCTCCACCCGCACATCGAGCGCGTCGCCCCGGATGGTCCAGTGCGAGGCCGATTGCGAGCGTGTGTGCGCTGAGGCCGGCGCCGCCATCGCCAGCGCCGCCGCGATCACCAGCCAGCGGATCATGGCGCAAGACGCCGCTCGATGCGCGCCGCGCGGCGCAGGCGCGCCACATAGGCGAGCACCGCGCGCTCGCCTTCGCGGCGCTCCCATTCGGTGCGCACTTGCCCGGCGATTTCGTCATAAGGCGGCGCGGGCGCGGCGACGAACGAGTCCAATCGCGCCAGATAGAAGCCGCCCTGAACGGGGATCGCGTCCGTCACCTGGCCGGGCTCAAGATCACTGGCGGCCTTCGATGCATTCTCGCCGATCAGCGTACGCCATTCGGCGCGCGAGCGTTCGCCCCGGGGCATGGGTATGGCCACGGCGTCGCCAAGGCCTTCGCTCGACGCGCCCGCAAGCAAGGCGCGGCGCGCCGCGACGGCGCGCTCGGCTGCATCCGCGCCGGCGCGAATGAACACGATGGTGAGCGCGAATTGCGCGGGCGAAGCGAAATAGCCGGCGTTCTCGCGATGAAAGCGCCGCAACGTCGCCTCGTCCGGTTCGCGCCCGGCTTCTTGCGCCAGCGCGAGGGCGAGCACGGATTGCACGAGCGCCCGGCGCGCGGCGATGTCAGTCTCGACAAGGCCAAGCGAAACGCCGTGCTGAACCAGCAATTCCTCCTCGATCAGGCGTTCAAGCGCATCGGCCGCGCGCGTCGGCGTCACCGGGTTCCGGCTATCGGCTGCGAGCGCGGCCACAGCGCGCGCGTGCGCGGCGCGCGGGATCGCCACCCCATTGACCAAAGCCACGGGATCGCCGGCGAGATCAAGGCGCGGCGCGCCAATGGCGCCGATCAACGCCGCGCCAAGCCCCAGCGCGCCGGCGATCAGGAACAAGCCGTCACGAACATTCATCGCCGCGCATTGACATAGATCGGCGAGGCCCAGGCGCGCTCTTCCACATCGGCGAGGCAATTGTCGCCGCGCGCCGTGCGCCAATCGCCCCAGCACGGATTGACGCCGGTGACGCGGCCCTGCGCATCGCGCGTGGGGCGTTCATTGGCGCCGTTGATACGCGGCGTCGGCTCCTGGATCGCGCGCGCATAATAGACCACATCGCGCCGCCCGCGCGTGAAGCCCGGATCGGTGAACTCGACCGAACAACCCTGCCCCACATCGTTGCACGGGAAGCTGCGCCAGACATCCTCGATCAGGCCGGCGACATCCTCGCCAGGCGTGGCTTGCGGGCGAATGCGCACGATTTCTATGCGCGTGATGCGCAGCCGCTCATTGGTTGGATTGTAGCATTCGCCGCCGCACAGGCTTTGCAGACGTTCGGCCGGCAGCCCCCGATTGGTGAAGGACGGGCAGCCAGGCGCCTGGCGGAAATCACCCGCCGCGCGCACGCGGAACCGGGGCGCGGCGCTCATCACCGCTTCAGAGCCCATCGGCAGCGCGCGCACGCCGCGCAAATCCTCTGTCGGCGCATTCAAGAGATCGAACCACAGCAAGATGCGCGGCCCGCTTGTGGCGTAGACCTGGCGCCGGCGCAGCGAGTCATAGATCGCCTCGCGATTGCGCCCCGCCGCGTGCACGGCCGC
>CADEEL010000034.1 GCA_902826335.1 uncultured Alphaproteobacteria bacterium | reverse complement strand
TGCATCGCGACAGCTACGACGCGTGCGAACGCGAAGCGCGGCGGTTGCTGGATTCTTCTTAGGGCGCGCGGGTTCGCCGTGACGCCCAGCTTTGATGTAAAGACGCGCGGAGGGCCGGAACCGGCCTTTGCGGATCGGACGGTTCTACCCCGCGTGTGGGGGCGCGGGTGCTTCGCGTTGAACAAATGGCGCAACGTCGCTGCTCTTCATCCTCCCCCTTCATGGGGGAGGTGTCGGCGACCCCGGATTTAATCCGGGGGAGACGACGGAGGGGGTGCATCACCAACCCCCTCCGGTTCGCTGCGCTCACCACCTCCCCCATGAAGGGGGAGGATGAGAACGCGCGCTTGGCGTTTGTGGCCCGCGCTTCGACGCGCTCAGCTCACCACGGGCTGATGGCGTCGACGGCGCGTTGCACGATGTTGGGCCTCTGCACGGCGGAGAGTTGGCCGCGCCCGCCATAGGAGATGCGCGCCTCGGCCATCTGATCGTGGCGGATCGTGTTGCCGGCGTCGATGTCTTCCGGGCGGATGACGCCGGAAACTGTCAGTTCACGGAGTTCCGCGTTGATGCGCACTTGCTGGCGCCCAGCGATGACCAGATTGCCGTTGGGCAGCACGTCGGTGATGACGGCCGCGACCGTCAATTGCACGCGCTCTTCGCGGTTGATGGTGCCTTGGCCCGCGGCGCTCGATTGCGCGTCGGCGGTGACGAGATTGGCCGGATCGAAGCCGCCGCCGAAGAGGCGTCCGGCGCTGGTTTCGAGACCGAGCAGATTGGGCACGCCGACTTGGGTTTGCGCGGTGCGGGTGCGGTTCGAATTGTTGGACAGCTCGGCGCTGTCATTGATTTCGATGTTCACGGTCAAGATATCGCCCACGCGCCCGGCGCGCTGATCGCGAAAAAAACCGCGCGAGCCGGCCTGCCAGAGCGAATTGGCCGCGCGCGGGGCCGGCGTGTAGGCCGCCGGTTGCGGGAGCGCTTGCGCGTTTTGCGCAAGCGGCGCGGGCGTATCGATCGGCGCCAATTGCGGCGGCGCGGCCGCGCGGCGCGCGGCGTCATAAGCGTGGCCGGCGGCGGCGCGGGCGTCTTGCGCGAATTCGACCGCGCGATCGCCCGTCGAAGCGCAGGAGGCGGCGGCGAGCGCGCAGGCGAGCGGCAGAAGGCGATTCATGGCGGCGTGTTCCTAGTTCGCGCTGGCGGTGGCCGCGCCCGTCCCGGTGACGGTGACCTCAACCGGGCGGTTCGATTGCAGATTGACGGCGCGAATGGTGTCTCCCACCGCGCCATCGGCGAGCGCGCGGGCGCGCGTGGTCAGCTGCAAGCCCGGCGCGACATAGACGAGCGTGAACATTTCTCCGCGCCGCACGGCGGCGGTGTTGGTTGCGGCGGCGCCGGCGCGCTGCACGCGCCCGGCGTTTGAGGCGCTGGCGGCGATGCGCGTCACGGGCACGGTGTCCAGGCCCGCGGGCGGGGTCCATTCAAGGCCGGAAGCGGCGGCGGTGGCGGCGATGAAGCGGGTGGAGAATTGCTGCGTGCGCCCCGGCGCGGGCGAGAGCGCGAAGGCGCGGGCGGCGGCGGGGCCGGCGTTTTCGAACACATCGCCAAGCGTGACGGCGGGGCCGGTGGTTTCGATGCGGGCGCGCAGAGTCACCGGATCGGCGAAGGCCGCGCCTATGGTGAGCAGCGCGGCGGCGGTCACGGCCAGAATGGTTTTCATCCCTCAATCCTCTCCGGAATTCTTATCGTAGCTGCGATGCGGCCTGGAGCATTTCGTCCGAAGCCGTAATGACGCGCGCGTTCATTTCATAAGCGCGCTGCGCGATGATGAGCGCGGAGATTTCCTCCACCGCGTTGACGTTCGATGTTTCGATGAAGCGCTGCATGAGCGTGCCCATGCCGTCCGCGCCGGCGGCGGCGACGTTCGGTTCGCCCGAAGCAGGCGTTTGCAGGAAGAGATTGTCGCCGATGGCTTCAAGGCCCGCTGGATTGATGAAGGCGGCAAGCTCGATCTGGCCGACCTGCTGGGGCGCTGTCTGGCCCTGCAACGTCACTTCGACGACGCCGTCGCGGGTGATGTTCACCGAGGTCGCTTCGCTGGGAATGGTTATGTTCGGTTCGAGCAGATAGCCATCGGCGGTGACCAATTGGCCTTCGGCGTTCAAGGCGAGATTGCCGGCGCGCGTATAGGCCGTATCGCCTGACGGCATGGTGATCTGGAAATAACCGCGCCCGGAAATCGCGAGATCATATGGGTTTCCAGTCTGGGCGATGTTGCCTTGTTCGGTGATGCGGCCGATGGCGTTGGCGCGCACGCCGACGCCGACCTGAATGCCAAGCGGCAGCACTTGACCGGACGCGGCCGAGGCCGCGCCGGGACGTGCGATGTTCTGGTAGAGCATGTCCTCGAACTCGGCGCGCTGACGGGCATAGGCGGTCGTATTCATGTTCGCGATGTTGTGCGAAATGACTTCGACATTGAGCTGCTGGGCCTGCATGCCGGTGGCGGCGATGGCGAGCGAGCGCATGGGGCGTTTCTCCTTTTATCGTCCGAGCCGCTCAAGCGCGCGTTGACGCGTCTGATCGGCGCTGGCGACGATGCGCGCGGCGTTTTCATAGGCGCGCGAAATCTCGATGATGCGGGTGAGCTCCAGCACGGGCTGGACGTTGGATTGTTCGAGCGCGCCTTGCACGATGCGGCCCTCGAACGGGTTCGCGGTCTGATCGCCGGCGGTCCACAGAGAATCGCCCATTCGTTCGAGCGCGCCCGGGCGATCGAACAGCGCCGCGCCGACGCGGCCGACTTCATTTTCGCCGACGCTGATGGCGCCATCCGGGCCGATGACGGGCCGTTCGCCCTCGGGATCGAACTGGATCGGCGCGCCGCCGCTATCGAGCACGGGGAAGCCATCCTGCGTGACGAGCGCGCCTTCGCCGTTCAGCGTGAAGGCGCCGTTGCGCGTGTAGGCGATCCCGGCCGGGCCCATGACGACGAAAAAGCCCTCGCCCTCGAGCGCGAGATCGAAGGCTTCGCCCGTCACGTTGAGCGCGCCCTGGCGCGTATCGCGCCCGACAGTCAGATCGCGCACGAAACGAATATCCTGCGGCGCATCGGCGCTGCGCGCGGGGGAACGGGAGACTTCCTCGGTGATCAGCATGTCGGCGCGAAAGCCCGTCGTGGAGATGTTGGCGAGGTTGTTCGCCGCGATCTCCATGCGCCGTTGAAGCACGCGCTGGGTCTGCAGACCGATGAGGAGGGCGTTGTCCATCCCATTAACCAGTGCAAGACGCGGGCCGCCCGCTTTTGCTTGGCGCTACAGCGCTTTGCGTTTGGAAATGGTGAATGGACCCGGCCATCCTTGCCGCGCCGCCGGCAGTTTTTGCCTATTGTCCACCAATCCTTAACCCGCATCAGCCCACGGCTCGGACAAGCCTTGCGGGAGAGGTGCGCGCACCGATGGCGAAGAAAGAGAAGAAACCGAAAAAGAAGAAGGGTGAGGAAGAGCCCCTCGAAGACGCGCCCGCCGCTGAAGGCGAAGAAGGCGGCGAAGGCGAGGGCGCGCCCAAAAAGAAAAAGCTCTCCGGAAAGAATCTGGTTCTCTTTATCATATTGCCCGCCGTGCTGATCCTTGGCGCGGGCGGGGCGGCGGCGTTCATGCTGCTCAACAATGGCGGGGGCCCGCCCGAAGCGCACGCGGAAGCGGACACGCACGGCAAGGCCAAGGGCGGCGGCCATGGCGAGAGCGCGGAAGGGGGCGAGGCGGTTGAAGGCGCACATGGCGTGACGATCACGCAAGGCGATGGCGTCGTGTTCGTCAGCCTGCCGGAAATGCTGGTGAACATCACGGCGGCGGACGGGCGGCCCGCGTTCTTGAAGCTCACCTTGACGATCGAAGCGCCCGATAGCGCGACCGTCACCGCACTCGAAGCCGATATTCCGCGCGTCACCGATCAATTCACGGCGTTCTTGCGCGAATTGCGCACGGACGATCTGGCCGGATCGGCGGGCGCGTATCGGCTGCGGTTTGAGCTCCTGCGCCGGATCAATCTGGTGCTGGCGCCGCGGCGGGTGAACGCGGTGCTCATTGAAGAAATGCTGGTGCAGTGATGAGCGCGCAGGCGGAAGCGGCGCCGGGCGGGGAATGGGTCGCGCCCACGAACGGCGATGAGACGCCCAATCCGATCGCGGAGCGCATCCTCAATCAGGATGAAATCGATAGCCTGCTGGGCTTCAGCGGCGGCGGGGACGGCGCCAGCGATCGAACGGGCATTCGCGCGCTGATCGATTCCTCGCTCGTTTCGTATGAGCGGCTGCCGATGCTGGAGATCGTGTTCGATCGCCTGGTGCGGCTGATGACGACGAGCCTGCGCAACCTAACGTCGGACAATGTCGAGGTCAGCCTCGATCAGATCTCTTCGGTGCGGTTCGGCGATTATCTGGCGTCGATTCCGTTGCCGGCGGTGATCGCCGTGTTCCGCGCCGAACAACTCGACAATTTCGGGCTGATGACCGTCGATTCCAGCCTCATCTACGCCATCGTCGATGTGCTGCTGGGCGGGCGGCGCGGGGCGGCCATGGCGCGCGTCGAGGGCCGGCCCTACACGACGATCGAGCGCTCGCTGGTGACGCGGCTCACGGAAGTCGTGCTCGCGGATATGAAGGCCGCGTTCTCGCCGTTGACGGAAGTCAATTTCTCGCTGGACCGGATCGAAACCAATCCGCGCTTCGCGGTGATCGCGCGCCCGGCCAACGCGGCCATCGTGGCGCGGCTGCGCGTCGATATGGACGATCGCGGCGGGCGCGTGGAGCTTCTCCTGCCCTATGCGACGCTGGAGCCCGTGCGCAAAATGCTGCTGCAGCAATTCATGGGCGAGAAGTTCGGCCGCGACAATATCTGGGAAAGCCATCTGGCCAATGAGTTGTGGCACACTAAGCTCGAAGTGCGCGCGGTGCTCGATGAAATCACCGCGCCGCTCAAGCAATTGCTCAATCTCAATGTCGGCGACACGTTGATGCTCAACGCCGCGCCGGACGCGCATGTCGAGGTGACGTGCGGGGCCACGCCCGTGACGCGCGGACGCGTGGGGCGTATCGGGCATACGGTGGCGGTGCGCATCGAGCAGCCGATCACACATGAAACACGGCGCACGATGATGCGCCGGCTTGGGGGCGGGTGATGAGTCCGATGACGTTCGCGCTCGAAGGGCTGTTGGCGCTCTTGATGTGCGCGTGCCTGTTCTATTGCTGGCGCCTTGAGCGCAAGCTCGCGGCCCTGCGCGAGGGGCAGGACGGCGTGCGTGAAGCCGCTGGCGAATTGGTTCAGGCGGCGGCGCAGGCGGAAGCGGCGGTGCGCGCGCTGCGCGCCACCGCGCAGGAAACGGGGCGCGATCTGCAGGCGCGGATCGATGCGGCGAACGCCTTGTCCGAACGTTTGGGGCTTGGCGCAGGGCGACTGCGCTCATCGGCCGATGTGCGAGGCGCGCGATGAGCCGGGGCGCGCGGCCAACGCGCGGCGTGCGCCTGTTGCCGACGGTGATGGTGACGCTCGCCGCGCTGCTCGGCTTGAAGGCCGTGGCGGTGGCGCAGAGCGCAAGCGAGGCCGCGCCGGCGCGGCCGGCGCCGCAAACGCCGCCGGCCGCCGCGCCAACGCCCGCGCCGGCCGCGCAATGCGCTACGCCCGATTTCGCCGAGCAGGCGGGGCTCAGCCAAGCGGAAGTGCAGGTGCTGCAGGCGCTTGGCGCGCGGCGCACGCGGCTCGATCAACGCGCCGCCGAAATTGAAACGCGCGCCGATCTTATCGCCGCGGCCGAACGGCGCATGGAGCAGCGCCTGACGGAGCTGCGCCGCGTCGAAAGCCAAGTGTCGCGCATGCTCGGCCAGCTCGATCAGACGCAAGAGACGCGCATGGCCAATCTCGTCGATGTCTATCAGCGCATGCGCGCGAAGGATGCGGCGGCGGTGTTCGACAGCCTGGATGAAGGCACGCTGATCGAAGTCGCCGGGCGGATGCGCCAGCAGAATCTCGCGGAAGTGATGGGCAAGATGCAGCCCGATCGCGCACGGCGCCTGACGCAGATGCTGGCCGAGCGCGCGCGCCCCGCCGGCGATGGCCAAGCGCTGCTCGCGCGCGCCGCCGCGCCCGCGCAGGCTTCGGCGCCAGCGCCGGCCGGGCGCTAACGAGAGGTTAAACGCGTGGGCGCTAAGCTCGCCGTTGTTGGAGTCTGCATGAATCGCCTGTTGCGCACTGCCGCCTGGATGGCGCCGGCCTTGGCGATGATCGCCGCGCCGGCGCTGGCCGACGCCGTGCGTCTGGCGATCAGCGAGAATGACGATGGCGCGCGCATCGAAGCGCGCTGGGCCGATGGGCGCGAGGGCGAGCCCCCGCGCATGAACGCCGCGATGGCCGACGGCGTGTTGCGGCTTGAGTTTCTAGATCCCGTTGAAGTCGATGCCTCCGCCTTGGCGACGCAGGCGCCGCGCACGGTGACGTTCGCGCAAGCCGATGAAGGCGGGCGCAGCGTGCGCTTGGCGCTGCGCCGCGAATTGACGCCGCAAGTGGGCGCCGCGAACGGCGCGCGCGTGGTGGCGCTGACGCGGGCGGGCGCGCCAGCTTCGATCGCCGCGCCAGATACGCCGGCGGCGGCGGCGGCGACGCCGGCCCCGGCCGCGCCGCGCGCGACGCTGACGGTGGGCCTGCGCGAAGAGTTCACGCGGCTGTCGTTCCGCTGGCCGGCGCCGACCACGATCCTGCCGATGCAGACCGGCGATCAGCTCGAACTGCGCTTCAACAACAGCGCCGAGATCGACCTTGCCGAGTTTCGCGCCTCGCTGCCGCGGTTCGTGCGCGAGGCGCGCCTTGTCTCGCGGCCGGGCCAACCGGTGCGCATCGCCTTAACCCTGCAAGCGGGCGTGCGCCAACGCCATTTCGTCGATGGCGATCGCACCGTGCTCGATTTGCTCGCGCCGTTGGCGCCGGCGCCTGACGCCGCGCCGGCGACGCAAGAGGCCGCCGCCGCGCCCGCGCCTGAGACGTTCACCGCGCCGCGCGCGCCCAGCGCGTTTTCCGTGGTGGAAGAAGCGACGGCCACGCGCATCAATGTGGAATTCCCAACGCCGACGCGCGCCGTCGCGTTTCGGCGCGGCGATGCGATCTGGGTGCTGATGGAATCGGGCGGGCGGCTCAACATGCAGGGCGTCGCACGCGCGGGGCCGCGCCACACCGACATGGCGCCGATCGCGCGCGACGGCCTTATCGGTCTGCGCATTCCCGCGCCGCCCGACATGCAGATTTCCGCGCGGGCCGATGGCGCGCGCTGGACGTTCACCATCGCCGCGCGCCAGACGCCGGCGGAGGGCGTTACTGTGAGGCGGGACATCGCGCTCGCCAATCTCGGGCGGCTGGTGGCGGAGTTCGGGCGCGCGGGCTCTATCCGCTGGATCGAGGATCCCGGCGCTGGAGACCGTATCGGCGTGGCGCTGCTGGCCGGCCCGGCGCGCGGCGTGGCGCAGCGGCGCGCCACGCTTGAGGCGGCGCTGCTGCCATCCGCGCATGGCGCGGTGATCGAGCCGCGCGCGGACGATGTGACCGCCGCGTTCGAACGCGGATCGCTGATCGTGTCGCGCGGCAATGGCCTCATCGCCGCGGCCGCGCCTCTTGAAGACGGGGAGAGCGACAACACCGCGCCCGATGCGGCCGTGCTGCTGGACACAGCGCAGAGCGAAGCGCCGATCCATGCCGGCGTGCGCCGGCGCCTCGATGAGCTGCAGCGCGCGGCGGCCATGGAAGGCATGGCGGAGGGCGCGCCGGTGGAGGCGCGGCTGGCGCTGGCGCGCTATCTGGTCGCCAATGAATTGGCGCCGGAGGCGCTGGGCGCGCTGCGCATCGCGGCGATCAACCAGCCCGAGATCGAGATCGATCCGGAGTTTCGTCTGCTGCGCGCCTCGGCGAATGTGATGATGCATCGCACGGCCGATGCGCGCGCCGATCTGCAGGCGTCATCCTTGCAAGACAATCCGACGGCGGCGCTGTGGCGCGGCTATGGCGCGGCGCGCGACGAGGATTGGGAAGCGGCGCGGAGAGAATTGGAGCGCGGCCAGGGCGCGATTGAAAGCCAGACGCCGGAATGGCGCGCGCGCTTTCGTTTGGCGCTGGCGGAAGCGGCGCTGCAATTGGGCGATGTCAACGCCGCTGAAGAGGCCGCGCGCGTCGCGCACAGCGAAACCGCGTCGAGCGGCGCGCGCCTGCGCGCGAGCCTCATCCTCGCCCGGGCGGCGGCGGCGCGCGGCGATGAGCCCGGCGCGCTCGCCGTGTTCGATCAACTCGCGCTTGTGCGCGATGAGGAAGTGGCCGTGCGCGCGACGCTCGAAGGCGTGCGTCTGCGCCGGGCCAGCCGCGCGGCCGAGGCGCCGGCGGCGATCACGGCGCTCGAATCGCTGCGCTATCGCTGGCGCGGCGATACGCTGGAGCTCGATGTCGTCGCCGCGCTGGGCGAAGCTTATATGGAGACGGCGCGTTGGCGCGATGCGCTCACCGTCATGCAATCGGCGGCGGATCGCAATCCGCACAATCCGGCCGGGCGGCGCCTGCGCGCCGATATGGTCGCGGCGTTCGAGCGGCTCTTCCTCGATGGCGAAGCCGATCGGCTCGAACCGATCCAGGCGCTCGGGCTGTTTTATCAATTCGTCGATCTGACGCCGGTGGGGCCCAATGGAGATCGCATCGTACGCCTGCTCGCCGGGCGTCTCGTGCAAGTCGATCTGCTCGAACAAGCCGCGCAATTGCTGCAACACCAGGTCGATGAGCGCCTGCAGGGCGTTGCGCGCGCGCAAGTCGCGGGCGATCTCGCGGCGATCTATCTTCTGGATCGGCAGGGCGAGCGCGCGTTCCAGGCGCTGGCGCAAACGCGCGTCGCCAATCTGCCCGCCAATGTGCAAGCCGAACGGCGCATTCTCGAAGCGCGCGCGCTGCTGGAGATGGGCCGGCTCGATCACGCGCTGGAAATGGTCGAACGCGATCAGAGCGCGGATGGGCAATTTGTGCGCGCGGAAGCTGCGTGGCGTTCGCGCGATTGGGAGCGCGCCAGCGCGGAGCTGCGCCGGCTGATTGCGCTGCGACCGCGCGCGGCCGCGCCTGATGCGGAAGGGCGCCTCATCATCCTGCGTACGGCGATCGCCATGACGCTGGCGGGGCAAGACGAAGCGCTGCGCGCCTTCTACCGGGATCACGCCGGTGATATGGCCGGCACGCCGGATGCGGAGGCGTTCGAGACGGTGGCGGCCGGGATCGACGCTGAGGGCGTGGCGGTGCGCGATCTCGCCCGTGTGGTCAGCCGCGCGGAGGTGACCGATCGCTTCCTGCAGCGCATTCGCGCGCGCATGACGGAGGGCGCGCCCGCGCGGCCGCCAACGCCAGCGCCACGCGCGCCTGCGGCGCCGCCGCCCGCGCAAGCAGCGGCGCCCGCGCCGCAACGCCCCGCCGCGCCGCCCGCGCGCGCGCCGGGCGTGTAGAACCCGATTTGAAAAGGCGCGAGACGCACTATCGACCAACCCATCCCCGGGACGCCGCGTAAGCGGCGGGCCCGGGGCCCATTTACTTGGCCGGTTGTGGGTATAGGCCCCGGACCTCGCCTCGCTTGCGCGGGCTCGTCCGGGGATAGGTGCGATGAAGCACGCTTTAAAGTGAAGGCGTCTCAGCTTTGACAAGCATCGATGCACACGTCACAGCGCAGTAGACCCGTTCCCGATTGGGCTATTGCGGTTCAGGCCGAGTGGAGACCGGTCGGGCGCCCGGAAACCGCAATAATCAAATAGTAGACCGCGTTCGCCATTATTTTCGATTTTTCGAAAATGAAAAATCAGGCCAGAAAACCGGTGTCCACTTTTCCTGAACGCGGTCTAAGTGAGACCAATCGGCAAAACGGGTCTACATTGATAAAGGAGAGCGGTTCTTATCCGAAAACCGCTTCACACTTTTCGGGAACCGCTCCGTTGATCTCCGTCATCATCCCAACCTTGAACGCGGCGCGCTTCCTGCCGCGCGCGCTGGCGCCGCTGGTGGCCGGCGCCGCCGATGGGCTGATCAAGGAGGTGATCGTCGTCGATGGCGGCTCACACGATGAAACACGCGCGATCGCCGAGGCGGCGGGCTGCGATGTCGTCGCTTGCGAACGGGGACGCGGCGCGCAACTCGCGGCTGGCGCCGCGCGCGCGCGCGGTGATTGGCACTTCTTCTTGCATGCGGACACGGTGCTGGAAGATGCGTGGCTTGAAGCAGTGCGGCGGTTCATGCACGCGCCGAACGCGGACCAGCGCGCGTGCGCGTTCACGTTTCGCTTTGACGATGAGGGCCTGTGGCCTCGCTGGGTCGAGGTGTGTGTGGCGGTGCGCTCGCGACTTCTTAAGTTGCCATATGGCGATCAGGGCTTGCTGATTTCGCGGCGACTTTACGATGAGATCGGCGGCTATAGGCCGCTGGCGCTGATGGAGGATGTCGACATCGTGCGGCGCATTGGCGGGCGCAGGCTCGCAATTCTGGCGCCGCGCGCGACCACCAGCGCGGAGAAATACCGGCGCGACGGCTATGGGCGGCGCACGACGCGCAATCTCGTTCTGCTGGCGCGGTTTTATCTTGGCGCTGATCCGGCCGCGCTGGCGCGGCGCTATGATTAGAGGTTGGACGCCAATCGGGGGCGCGCGTACGGCGACGCCGCCAAAGCCCAGGCCAGTGCGCTTGCGCGATGGGCGGCCTGTGCTGGCGATCATGGCGCGCGCGCCGCGCCTGGGGCAGGGCAAGAGCCGGCTCGCGAAGGAAATCGGTAAGGCCGAAGCGTGGCGCATCAATCGCGGGCTGCAAGCGCTGACGCTGGCGCGCGTCCTCGATCGGCGCTGGCGCACAGTGCTTGTTGTCACACCTGATTCCGCGCGCACGCTCGCCTTGCCGAACGTGTGGCCGCGTGGGATTGAGCGCGCGGCGCAAGGGCGCGGCGATCTTGGCGTGCGCATGGCGCGCGCGGTGCGGCGCGAACGGCGCGTGGCGCTGATCGGAACCGATTGTCCGGGCGTGACGCGCGCGCACATCGCCGCGGCGTTCCGCGCCTTGAAGCGCCGCGCCGTGGCCATCGGCCCGACGGAAGATGGCGGCTTCTGGATCTTCGCGACGCGGCGCGGCGTGGAGGCGGCGCGCGCCTTCGCGGGCGTGCGCTGGTCAAGCGCGCACACGCTTTCGGACGTACTCGGACGATTAGGGCGGGAGCCGGCGGAACTCGCCACACTGCGCGATGTCGATCACGCGGCGGATAGGCAAGGCTTAAGGCTGGGCCGCGCTCAACGCGTTTGAGCGATTGTCGAGCGCTTGATAGCGCGCGGGCCGGCCGGAGGCGAGCGCGTCAAGCTCCGGCGTCGGCTGGCCGAAGCGGCGCCGGCAGATCGACATGTGGGAAAGCACGCGCTCGGCATAGTCGCGCGATTCCGCGCGCGGCAGGGTTTCAAGCAGATAGAGCGGATCGGCGATCTCACCGCGCTCCTGAATCCAGCGTTGCAGCCAGCCGGGGCCGCCATTGTAGGCGGCGAAGACGCGGCCCAAATCGCCGTCACGGTGGAATTGATCAATCAGCCACTGCACGTAGCGTTGGCCCAGGCGCATATTTTCCGCCGGATCGTAGAGTTGCGCGGGGTTGCGCCGATAGCCGCGATCGCGATCGAGATCATTGGCGGTCGAGGGCAGCAATTGCATCAGGCCGCGCGCGTTCGATGAACTGCGCGCGACGGGATTGAAATAACTCTCCTGGCGCACGATGCCGTAGAGCAAAGCGCGATCCAGCGTGAAGCCGCCTTCGGGCGCGAACGTCGTCACTGGGCAGAGGCCAGCCGCGAGGCGTGGGCCGCCATATTCGCCAGCGCGCAATTGCGCGGCGGGCGCGGCCAAGGCTTCGGCGAGCGCCAGGAAGATCGGGTCTTCCTGCGGCGTCAGCTGGCCATGCAGGCGGCGCAATTCCTCCTCCACGTCCGAGAGGCGGCCCAATTGGGCGAGCGCGGCGGCGCGGCGCGCGGCGGGGCGGCGCTCCAGAAAGGCGCGCAGCGCGCCCGGCTCGAGTGGGGGCGTGGTGAAATTGAGCGCGCTGGCGCGGCCCAATTGGGCTTCGGCGAGTTGGCCATAAAAGGTCTGCGGCGCTTGGGCGGCGGCTTCCAGATGCGGGATGACGCGGCGGGCGTCTCCCGCAGCGAGCCGGGCGCGGGCGGCCCAGTAAAAATTCGCGGCGCGCGCGGAGGCCGGATGGTGCGGCCAGGCGGCGCCGGCCTCAAACTGGGCGGCGGCGGCGGCGTAATCGCCGGCGCGGACATTCATGAGGCCCAAAAGCCAGGCCGCTTCACCCGTGCGTGGGCCAGACAAAGCGCCGGCGGCGCGGGCGCGGGCGGCGTCATAGGCGCCGGCGCTGAGGCTTTCTTGAATGGCGGCGATGTCGGCGCGGGCGGCGGCGCTGTCATTCGGCGGCGGCGGGGCGGTTCCTGGAAATGGGCGACGGCGCAGCGGCTCGGGCGCGGCCGGCCGGCGGGCGCGGCGCGGACGCACATCCTGAGCCCGCGCGTAGACATCCTGGGCGATGGCCAGATCGCCATAGTGATCGAGCCAGGCGACCGCTTGCGAATAGGTGCGGCGCGAGGCGCTGAGATGCGCCGCGCCGAGCGCGACGCCGACCAACACATCATCCTCGACATGGCGCAGGCGCGCGCGCACGCCGGCGAGATCGCCCCGTTCAGCCTCGGCGAAGGCGGCGCGATAGGCGGCCTCATCGGCCTCGGAGAGCGCCACAATGCGCGGCTGGCCCCAGGCGGGCCCAGCGGCGGCGAGCGCCATAGCGGCGATGGCGATGTGCAGACGCATGCGCGCCTCTCAGCTTTCCTCAGAGCCGTGGATTCCGCGCCGCGCCGAGCTCGTCGAGCCAAGCCTCAAGGGCGAGCAGATCGGCCCAGGCCAGCCGCTTCTGGCGCGCCTGACGCAGCAAATATGCAGGGTGGAGCATGACCATCGTGTTGATCGGCTTGGTTAATTCTGGATTGACGTGGCTGAGGCGACGGCCGCGCAGCTTGGTGACGCCCTCGGCTTTGCGCAGCACCGTTTGCGCCGCGACGCCGCCGGCGAGCAGCAGCAGTTTGGGGTTCGCCAGCGCGATCAAGCGGTCCACGAAGGGCAGGCACGCGGCCAGTTCTCCTTGCGTGGCCGGGCGGTTTCCGGGCGGGCGCCAATAGACGACGTTGGAGATGAAGACATTGGCCGCGCGGCCCAGCCCGATCGCGGCGAGCATCCGATCCAGCAATTGGCCCGAGCGGCCGACGAACGGCTTGCCCTGTTCGTCCTCCTCGCGGCCCGGGCCTTCGCCGATGAGCAGGACGTCCGCGCCTTCCACGCCATCGGAAAACACGGTCGTGCGCGCGGTCGCCTTGAGGCCGCAGCCCTCGAAGGCCTCAACAGCGGCGCGCAATTCAGCGATGGTGGTCGCGGCGGCGGCGGCGCGGCGGGCGTCATCCAGGGGCGCGGGCGCGGGCCGCCGGGCGGGTGAAAGACTGGGCGTTGGGGCCACTGACCGCCCGGATTGCGGGGGCGAAGGCTTGGCGACTTGCCGGGGCGCGGCCGGGGCGCGGGCGCGCAGCAGGGCGCGCGCGTCCTCCAGATCGACGCCAGCCGCAGCCCAGAACTCAAGAAGCGCGCGGGCGGCGATTTCAGCCTCCAATCCCATCGCGCCAGCATTGACGGGTGCGGCGATGCGCGCAAGCACCTCTTCCCGCCGAACGCTAGACCCGTTCTTGATTGGATTGATCAGGTCCAATCGGGACGAACGGGTCTACACTTATTGATGAGAGCGGTTCTGGCCCGAAAACCGCTTCGCACTTTTCGGGAACCGCTCTTGCGGATAACACCAGACGATTCACGGCCGGAAAGGCGGACATGACCGACGCACGCGAAAGCATGGACTATGACGTGGTGATCGTCGGGGCGGGGCCTGCCGGGCTCGCGGCTGCGATCCGCTTGAAGCAACGCGCCGCCGAAGCCGGCGGCGAGATCAGCGTCGCGGTGCTGGAGAAGGGCTCGGAAGTCGGCGCGCATATCCTGTCCGGCGCGGTGATCGATCCGTGTGCGCTCGATGCGCTCATTCCCGACTGGAAGGCGAAGGGCGCGCCGCTCGATACGCCGGTGACCAAAGACGAGTTCTATGTGCTTGGGCCTGCGGGCTCGGCGCAATTGCCGATGTTCCTAATGCCGCCGCTGATGCACAATGACGGCAATTACATCGCCTCGCTCGGTGCGCTGACCCGCTGGCTCGCGGCGCAAGCGGAGGCGCTGGGCGTTGAAATCTATCCCGGCATGGCGGCCTCGGACCTCGTTTACGACGAGGCGGGCGCGGTCAAGGGCGTGGTGGCCGGCGTGTTCGGCCTGGCGCGCGACGGTGGGAAAAAGGGCGATTTCCAGCCCGGCATGGAATTGCACGGCAAATACACGCTGATCGGCGAAGGCGCGCGCGGCTCCTTAGCGAAGATTCTGCAAGCGCGGTTCGATCTGTGTGCGGATTGTGAACATCAGAAATACGGGATCGGCCTCAAGGAAATCTGGGAGGTCGCGCCCGAGAAGCACAGGCCGGGCCTCGTTCAGCACACGACCGGCTGGCCGCTCGACGACAAGACGGGCGGGGGCTCGTTCCTCTACCATTGGGGCGACCGATTGGTGTCGATCGGCTATGTGGTGCATCTCAATTACAAGAACCCGTATCTTTCTCCGTACGATGAGTTTCAGCGCTTCAAGCATCATCCGGCGATCGCGCCGACGCTCATGGGCGGCAAACGCCTGTCCTATGGCGCGCGCGCGATCACGGAGGGCGGTTTTCAATCCGTGCCGAAGCTTGTTTTTCCTGGCGGGGCGCTGATCGGCTGCTCGGCGGGTTTCGTGAACGTGCCGCGCATCAAAGGCACGCACAACGCCATGAAGACGGGCATGATGGCGGCCGACGCGGTGTTCGGCGCGATCGGCGCGGGGCGCCAGCGCGATGTGCTGGGCGAATATGAAGACGCCTATCGCGCCAGCGATGTGCGGCGTGAACTGCATCGCGTGCGCAACGCCAAGCCAATCCTATCGCGGTTCGGCACCAGCCTGGGCGGCTTTCTCGGCATGTTCGATTTGTGGACCACGACATTGTTCCGTGGGTATTCGTTCTTCGGCACGTTGAAGCACGGCAAGAGCGATGCGGCCGCGACGGAGAAAGCGTCCAAGCACAAGCCCATCGCCTATCCGAAGCCGGACGGCGTGCTGTCGTTCGACAAGGCCTCCTCGGTCTATCTGTCGAACACCAATCACGAGGAAGATCAGCCCGTGCATCTGGCGCTGCGCGATGCGGGCGTTCCGATCCGCGTCAATCTTCCGGACTATGCGGAGCCGGCGCAGCGTTATTGCCCGGCGGGCGTCTATGAAGTGCTGTACGATGAGGCGGGCCGCAATCCGCGCTTCCAGATCAACGCGCAAAATTGCGTGCACTGCAAAACCTGCGACATCAAGGATCCCAGCCAGAACATCAATTGGACGACGCCGGAGGGCGGGGGCGGGCCCAATTACCCCAATATGTGAAGTTCGCTTGAAATCCGGGCCGGCGCGGGCCTTTGATGGGTCGCGCGCGGCGCGGCCGCGCGGAAAGGAACAGCAATCGATGCGGACGGCGATATTGGCGGTCTTGGCCGCGCTTGGCGGCGCGTGCGCTCATGCGGACACCGGCGCGCGGGCGGCTGACTTCGCGCTCAGCCAGATCGCGGAGGGCGACGCCAGCGCGCCAGCGGCGGACGCCTCATCGCCGGTCGAGGCGCTGCTCGCGGCGGATACGGCGCGGCTCATCGCCCAGGCGCGCGGGCAGATGGAGGCGGGCCAGGATGTCGGCGCATGGTCGACCGTGGTGTTCGTCGATGAATTCATGAACGGGCGCTATGGGCGCGCGCGCGAAGCGCTCGAACGGATGCCGGACGGCGTATCCGGCGGCGCGGCCGATATGTTCGAGCCGTTCTTGCTGGTGGCGGAGCAGCGCGGGCCGTTCGCGCTCGAACGGCTGGAGCATGGCGCGGGCGGGCTGCCCGATCCGCTGCCCGCGATCGCCCGCGCGCTGGTGCTGGAATCGCTCGGGCGTCTCGCCGAGGCGCGCACCGCTTATGCCGCGCTCGAACGGGGCATGGATACGTCGCCCCCGCCGCGGGGCGAGCCGCGCACGGAAGCTGATTTCCTGCGCATGCTCGCCGCGCCGCGCACCAGCCAGACGCTGTATCGCGCCGCGCTCGTGGCGCACCGGCTGGGTGAGCGCGCCGAAGCGCGCCGGCTTTATGAATTGGTGCAGGGCTTCGCGCCGGGCTCAATCGACGTCGCGGCGAACCTTGCGCGCCTCGAAGCCGGGCAGGCGCCGCGGGAGAGCCCGCTTGATGCGCGCCGCGCGCTCGGGCGCTGGCTGCTGGTGCTGTCGGATTATCTGCAGCAGACGGATGGGCTGGCGGCCGTGATGCAGGCGCAGGGCCCGCTTGAAGGGCTCGCCTCGCCGGTCGGATCGCTGTTCCTGCAATTGGGCATCGCGCTTGATCCGTCCGCGGACGATTGGAGCCTCGCGGCGGCCCAGCAATTGATGGAGGCGCGCGGCTATGCCGGCGCGGCGCGCATTCTCGATCGCATCGGCGCCGACAGCCTCTTCGCCGCGGACGCCGAGTTGACGCGCGCCAGCCTCGCGCTGCGCCAGGATCACGATGAGCAAGCCGCCGCCGCCGCGCGGCGGGCCGCTTCGCGCGCGCGCGACCGCTGGGCGATCCTCTCGGGCGCGGGCGACATTCTGCGCCTGACCCGCCATGACAGTGAAGCCATCGCGCAGCACGATCGGGCGCTGGCGCTGGCGCCGACGCCGCGCGACCGCGCCGATGTTCTCGCCTACAGGGCCTATGCGCACCGCTTCGCCGGGCGGATCGCGCCGGCGGTGGCGGATGCACGCGCGGCGCTGGCGCTGTCGCAGGAAGATGGCGTGCGCTACGCCTATATTGCGATCCTGATGGATGACGCCGCAGCGTGGACGGAGGCGATCGCGCTGGCGCGCGCCATGTTCGCGGAGCAGCCGGAATCCTCGACGCGGCTTAATTCGCTGGGCTATGCGCTCATTCAGCGGCCCGAAGGGCTGGAGGAAGGTTATCGGCTGTTGTGGCGCGGATTCAGCACGGCGGGCGATGAATACGCGATCATCGATTCGCTCGGCTGGGCGTATTATCTCCACGGCGCGTTCGCCGAAGCGCGCGACCTCATAGAGCGGTCCCGCGATCTCTCCACGAACGATCCGAACCCGGAAGTTCTCGATCATCTTGGCGATGTGTATTGGCGGCTCAATGAGCGCGAGCGGGCGCGCACGGCGTGGCGCGAAGCGCTGGCGGCGCGGCCCGACGCGATCCGGCGCGCCAGCCTTGAGGCCAAGATCGCCCGCGGCCTCACCACGCCGGCGCCGACGCAGCGGGCGCTGCCTCGCGTCGATCTGCCCAGCGCGCCGGCGACGCGGACCGATACGTGAGCGCCCGCGCGCTCGCGCTCGCGCTGGCGGCGAGCACTCTGGCCGTGACACCTCTGGCCGGGTGCGTGGGAGTCGCCGGGCCGCAGACGCGCGCGAACCGCTCAGCCTATTCCGATTTCCTGGTCGGCCGGTTCGCGCACTTGCGCGCCGATCCCACCGAGGCGACCGATCGCTATTTCGCCGCGCTCATGCAATCGCCAAGCGCGCCGGAGCTGCTCGAAGGCGCGGTGGGCGCGGCGCTCAGCGCCGGCGATGCGCGGCGCGCACGGACCGCCGCCCGACTCGCTGCGGGCGCTGGCGTCGATGTGCCGGCCGCGCGGCTGGTGCGCGCCGTCGATGCGCTCATCGCCCACCAGGCGCAAACCGTGGCGGCGGAAACCGCGGCGCTCAGCGGCGAGGGGCTCGATGAATTGGCCGGCCGCGTGCTCGCCATCTGGGCGATGGCGGATGCGGGGCGTACGGATGAAGCGACCGCCGCGCTCGATGAGATTGGCGCGCCCGCGCCATTTTCGGGCCTGTTCGATTATCAGCGGGCGATGATCCTCGATCTCGCGGGGCGGACAGAGGATGCGCTCGCCGCTTATGAGCGCGCGCGCACGAGCGGCATCTGGCTGCCGGCGGCGGCGGCGCGGCATGTCGATCTTTTGTCCCGCGTGGGGCGCGGGGGCGAGGCGCGCACGCTTTACCGGGACGCGACAGGGCGGGTGCGCGATCCCGATGTCGAGCGCGCGATCGAGCGCGCCGCCGCCGGCCTCGCTTCGGCGCGCACGCCGCTGACCAGCGCGCGGGGCGGGGCGATCAGTCTCTACGCGCTCGGCGCGCTGCTCATGGATCAGAGCGAACATCCACGCGCCTTTCCGTTGTTCACGCTCGCGCTCATGCTCGATCCGGATCTGGAGACCGCGCATCTCACGATGGCGGATGCGCTGCGCCGCCAGGAAAATTATGCGGGCGCGCGCGCGGCGCTGGGGCGCATCGCGACGACTTCTCCCTACGCGGAAACCGCGCGCGCCTCGGCGGCGTGGCTGTTGCGCGCGGAAGGGCGCAACGCAGAGGCGATCGCGGCGGCGCAGGCGAACGCGCAATCGGGCGGGCGTCTGGCGCGCACGACGGCGGCGGATCTCTATCGCGCCGCGGAACGCTGGCCGGAGGCGGATGCGGCTTATTCCGCCCTGATCGCCTCGATCCCCGCGCCGGGCCCAGGCGAATGGAGCCTGTTCTTCTCGCGCGGCGCCGTGCGTGCGCAAACCAATCGCTGGGCCGAGGCCGAAGCGGATTTCCGCCGCGCGCTCGAACTCTCGCCCGACCAGCCTGACGTGATGAATTATCTGGGCTATGGGCTCATCGATCGCGGCGAGAATCTCGCCGAGGGGCTTGAGCTTGTGCAGCGCGCGGTGTTGCTGCGCCCGCAATCGGGGCACATCGTCGATAGTCTTGGCTGGGCCTATTTCAGGCTCGGCCAGTACGAGACGGCGCTGGAGTTACTTGAGCGCGCGGTTGAGCTATCGCCCGGGGATGTTACGCTCAACGATCATCTCGGCGACGCGCTGTGGCGCGTGGGCCGGCGGATCGAGGCGCGCTATCAGTGGCGCCGGGCGCTGAGCCTTTCGCCCAGCGCGGAGGAGCGAACGCGTCTGGAGCTCAAGGTGGCGCAGGGCCTTCCTCCAATAGAGCCCGCCGCGACTGCCGCGCGCTGATGGTTCGCGAACGCGCGCCGGCGAAGATCAATCTCTATTTGCATGTCGGGCGCCCGCGCGCGGACGGGCGCCATCCATTGGAGAGCGCGGTCGCGTTCGCCGATGTCGGCGACGAGATCATCGCGGCGCCGGCGGCGGGGCTCAGCCTTTCGATCGAAGGGCCGTTCGCGGCGGGGCTATCAAGCGGGGAAGACAATCTCGTGCTGCGTGCGGCGCGCGCGCTGGCCCTTGCGGCGGGGATCCATGCGCCGGGCGCCGCGCTGACGCTGAGAAAACATTTGCCGGTTGCGTCCGGCATGGGCGGGGGGTCGGCGGACGCGGCCGCGACGCTCCGTGCGCTGAATGAATTGTGGGGTTGCGATTTTCCGCTGACGCGTCTTGAAGCGATCGCGCGCGGGCTTGGCGCGGATGCGCCCGTGTGCGTGCGGGCCTCTCCGGCGTTCATGAGCGGGTTCGGCGAAGAGACAGCGCCGATGGCGCAGCCGACCTTGGACGCCGTGCTCGTCAATCCAAGCTGTGTGGTGGAGACAGGCGCGGTGTTTCGGCGCTTCGATGCACTGGGGCTGGGCGAGGCCTTCACGCGCGGCGCTGCGCCGGATTGGCGCTCTATGGATGCGGCGACGGCGGCGCTCTCAATGCGGCGCAATGATCTTACCGCGCCGGCGATCGATCTCGCGCCGGAGATCGCCGATGCGTTGCGTGCGCTTGAGGCGGGGGATGGCGTGCGTCTGGCGCGGATGAGCGGCAGCGGCGCGACCGTGTTCGCGATCATGAACGATCCGCAATCCGCGTGTGCGCTCGCGGCGCGGGTCGCCGCTTCACATCCCGGCTGGTGGTGCGTGGCGACGACGCTGAATGCGATTGACGGAACAGGCGGCAAAGCCTAGCGGCCGGTCATGCTGCTCGAATTCTCGCTGGCGTGCGCAATCGCCTTCGGCGCGAGCGCGCTGGCGTGCCGCCTCGTGATCGCCATTGGGATCGAAGATGCCCCGGAATTGGCGCGCAAGGCGCATGGGGCGCCGACACCGACCAGCGCGGGCCTGGCCATCGCGCTCGGCGTGGCGCTGGCGATCGTGTTCCTGGTTGTCCCGCCCGTGCGCGCCTGGAGCGCGAACATTTCGCGCGAGGCGGCGGCCGATACCGGCATCGCCCTGGTCGCCGCGTTCGGGTTTCTCGCTATCGGCGCGCTTGACGATGTGCGGCCGCTTTCGGCGCGGCTCAAAATCGCGGTGTTCGCCGCGGCCGCGCTGTCCGTGCCGCTGTTCGCCATGCGCGTGGATGCGATTGCGCTGGGCGCTGGGGCTGTACTTCAGCTTGCGCCCGCGCTGGCGATCATCGGATCGGCGGCCTGGGTGTTCACCATGGTGAACGTGGCCAATTTCATGGACGGCGCCAACGGGCTGTCCATGGGTTCGCTGGCCATCGGCCTTTTCTTCCTCGGCCTCATCGCGCTTGACGCCGGGCGCTTTCAAACCGCCGCGCTCAGCTTTTGCACGGCGGCGGCGCTTGCCGGCTTTCTCATATGGAACTTTCCGTCCGGGCGCGTGTTCGCGGGCGATAGCGGCTCTTTATTCGCAGGCGCCATCGCGGCGATTGCGTCTCTGCTCATGGTGCGCAGCGGTCTCGTCTCCGCGCTGATCCCGCCGATCCTGTTTTTTCCACTGCTCGCGGATGTGTTCATGACGCTCGCCTGGCGGATCGGCAAAGGCGCGGACATTCTCGTCGGCCACAGTCATCATCTCTACCAAATCGCCATTCGCGCCGGCAAAAGCCATGCGCACGTGACCGTGCGTTATTGGGGCGCGGCGGCGCTCTGCGGCGTGCTCGCGGTGCTCGCCGTGGAAATCGGGCGCGGTGAGGTCGCGGCGGATTTGCTTGGCGCGCGTGGACGGGCGCTCGCATCCTATGCGCCGCTCGCGGCGTTCCTCTTGTGCGCGATGACGGCCTTGGCGATCAATCAACGCCTGCGCCGCTTCGCCCGCGCGCGCGGATTTGATAATCTTTAGACCGCTTTCAGGAAAAGTGTGCAGCGGTTTTCCGTCCGAAAGCGGTCTAATTATTTAATTTGTGCGGTTTCCGGGCGGCCGACCGGCAGCCACTCGGCCTGAAACCGCACTAGTGTGCCCGGGCCACCACAAAGCCCGGCAGTTCGAGCAGCGCTTCGCGATAGGCGTTCGCGGGCAAGCTGGCGAGCGCGGCGCACGCCGCGGACGCATAATCGCGCGCGGCGTCCAATGTGCGGGCGATGGCGTTGCGCTTGCGCAGGATGGCGAGCGCGCGCTGAAAATCCCCGTCCTGTTGGTGGCCGCTCATCACGCGGCGCCAGAAATCGCGCTCATCAAGATCGCCGCTGTCGCGCGCGAGCACGACGGGCATGGTGACTTTGCCTTCGCGGAAATCGTCGCCGACATTCTTGCCCATGGCGCCGGCGCGGCCATCATAATCGAGCGCGTCATCGACGAGTTGAAACGCAAGGCCGAGATTGCGGCCATAGGCGGCCAGCGCTTGCGCCTCCGCGCCCGCGCGACCCGCAACCACGGCGCCCGCGCGCGCGGCGGCCTCGAACAGCGCGGCCGTCTTGGCGGTGACGATATCGAGATAGCGATCGAGCGTGGCGTCCGCGTCATTGGCGGCGGCCAATTGCATGACCTCGCCTTCGGCGATGACGCTGGCCGCGCGGGCGAGAATATCGAGCACGGCGAGATCGCCGGTCTCCACCATCAAATTGAACGAACGCGCGAAGAGAAAATCGCCCACCAGCACGCTCGGCGCATTGCCCCACATGCGGTTCGCGGATGTTTTTCCCCGGCGCAGCCCACTTTCATCGACGACATCGTCATGCAGCAAGGTGGCCGTGTGAATGAATTCAACGGACGCGGCCAATTTGCGCGCGGCGTCCCCGCCGCCGCCAAGCAGGCGCGCCGAAGCCAAGGTGATCAAGGGGCGGATGCGCTTGCCGCCGGCATCAACGAGGTGGGCCGCGACATTCGGGATCATGCCCACGGGGCTCATCATGCGATCGTGAATGATCGATTCGACGGCCTCCATGTCTTCGCTCACCAGACGGGCGAGCGTCTCCATGGGGCTCGGCCGCTGGGCGCGTGCTTCCGATGTCGCGGGCGGTCCCAAGTGTTGCGGCGCTCCAACCAAGCCTTGGCTGGACGATGGTGAAGGCGGCGGGCGAGGTCAAGGCGCGGGGGGCGCGGCCTCTTGCCCTAAAGCGTCGGACCTTAAATGCGACCCAAGGCTTGGATCGGGCGACAGGTCGCATTTAAGGTCTAACGACGCTTTGGATTCACAAGCTCCTAAAGCAACTTTGGCCTTTAAATTCGCCTCTACGCGATGGTGGGCGGTGGCGCGAATTCAAAGGCCGTTGCTTTAGCGGCCAGCGGCTGGTTTCAACGCCCAATGCGCGAACTCAGGCGAACCAACGATCTTGTCTATCTCTCCTTCGCGGAGGCCGCGCTCCGGGCCGAGGGGCTGCATCCAGTTATTCTCGATGAAGCGGCGAGCGCCATGGACGGCTCGATCGGGGCGCTGCCGCGCCGGCTTGTCATTCCGGCGCATGAAGAAGAGCCGGCCCGGCGCGCGCTCGCAGCCCTGGACCTTGAATATGGGCGATAACGCGGATGTGACCGAGGATGGCCTTCTGGGCGGGCGCGTGCGGCTGCGCCAACCGGCGCGCGGCTACCGGGCCAACGCCGATACGGTGCTGCTCGCGGCGGCGGTGGAAGCGGTGGACGACGCGCATTTCCTTGAGGCGGGTTGCGGTGTTGGCGGCGCCTTGCTGTGCGTCGCGGCGCGCGCGCCGCGCGTCCGCGTGACGGGCGTGGAGCGCGACGCGCCGATGGCGGCGTTGGCGCGTGAGAACGCCGTGCTGAATGGCTGGGCGGATCGCATAGACGTCATCGAGGGCGATGTGATCGCGTTGGACGATCTTGGATCGTTCGATGGCGTGTTCTTCAATCCACCCTTTGACGATGCTGCGCGCGTGCCGGCGCTCGATCCTGCGCGGCGCGGCGCGCACATCGCCGAAGCGCCGATCGGCGCTTGGATCAAGGCGCTCGTCAATCACATGCGCGGGGGCGCTGCGCTGACGCTCATCCATCGCGCGGTGGCGCTGCCGGAGATTCTCGCGGCGTTTGAGGGCCGGCTCGGCGGGATCGAGGCGTTCCCGATTTTTCCGCGGCGCGGCGCCGGCGCCAAGCGCGTGCTGGCGCGGGCCCGCAAGGGCGCGCGCGCGCCATTTACGCTGTATCGCGGGCTTGTTCTGCATGATGAGAGCGGAGCGACGTTCACGCCCGAGGCGGAGGCGATCTTTCGCGACGGGGCGGCGATCGCATGGCGCTGAGACGCACACTCCTTTAAGGGGCGTGAATGGTTTGGCCCTTCACGTCGCGCGCCGTTGTTTCCGTCATCCGTCTCGAAGGCGTGATCGCCGCGCGCGGCGGGGCCGGCGTCGGCGGGCTCAATCTCGCCGCGCTGGAGCCGGCGCTGGCGCGCGCCTTCGCACAGGGCGGGGCGCGCGCGGTGGCGCTTTGCATCAACTCGCCGGGCGGTTCGCCGGTGCAATCGGATATGATCGTGCGTCGCATCCGTCAGCTCGCGGAGAAGCACAAGAAGAGCGTATTGACCTTCGTAGAGGATGTGGGCGCGTCGGGCGGGTATATGCTGGCGTGCGCGGGCGATGAGATTTTCGTCAATCCATCCTCGCTGGTGGGCTCGATTGGCGTCATCGGCGGCGGCTTTGGCTTTCCAGACCTGATGGCGAAGCTCGGCATCGAGCGGCGGGTGCATACGGCCGGCGCGGTCAAGGGCCGGCTCGATCCGTTTCAGCCGGAGAAGCCGGAGGATGCGGCGCGGCTGGGCGCCATCCTCACGCAACTGCATGACATCTTCATCGGCTTCGTGCGCGAACGGCGCGGCGCGCGGCTCAAGGACGATCCGATGCTGTTCGAGGGCGAAATCTTCACGGCGCGCGAAGCGGTGGAGTTGGGCCTAGCGGATGGGTTTGGCGATCTCAATTCCGTGCTGGCGGCGCGCTATGGGGCCGAGGTGCGCTTGAAGCGCTTCGCGCCGTCCAAGCCCTCGCTGTGGCGGCGGCTGATCGGCGGGGCGGGCGAGGCAGCGTTGGCCGCGCTCGAAGAGCGCCTCGCCTTTTCCCGCTATGGCCTTTGAGCGCGACTATTTTTTCGAAAGTGAGAAATAGGCGAATAACTGGCGTCGATCCGGAATTAAGGCTGGGGGATTTTCTCTTAACGCCTTCTAACCCAAGCTCGGCGGGTCGAAAATCACGGTGAGGCCCGCGCGCGTCGCGCTGTTGATCATTTCGCCGGGCCGCACAATGTCGCGGCCGCGATAATCACCTTCGACGAGATTGTAAAAGATGTGGAGTGCGCGCGCATTGACGTCGAGCACCCAATATTCGGCCAGCCCGGCCTCGGCGTATTCCAGCCGCTTTGAGCCGATATCGTCTGGCAAGGATGCGTCCGACACTTCAACGCAGAGTCGCGCCTTTTCGCCGGGAATCGGTCCTTTCAGCGGCCCGCCATCCCAGACGGTGATGTCAGGCAGCGGTCTGAAGCGCCCGGCGAAGCGCACGCTGACGTCGATATCGAGGGCAAGCGGCAGGTCCGCGGCGACGATGGCCGCTTCCAATCGTTTCGCCAACCAATATTTGAGTCGTCCGTGCGGCAGATATTCCGGCGACATGCGAACCAACACCCCTTGCCGCAATTCCGTTCGCCCGAGCACACTTGACGCGCCGCGCTCCATGAGGCGGTCGAACTCTTCGCCGGTGAGATGGGCGGGCGCGGGGGCGAGGTCGGTCACGGGCGAACTCTAGCACACTTGCCGCGCGCCGTCAGCGCGGTTAGGCCCTGGCCCCGATGGCTAAAGCTAAAGCGCCGCGCTCATTTCAGGACGTGATCCTGACGTTGCAAGCCTATTGGGCCGCGCAGGGCTGCGCGATTCTGCAGCCTTATGATGAGCAAGTGGGCGCGGGCACGCTGCATCCGGCGACGACTTTGCGCGCGCTTGGGCCGAAACCGTGGCGCGCAGCCTATGTGCAGCCCTCGCGCCGGCCGAAGGATGGGCGCTACGGCGAGAACCCGAACCGGCTGCAGCACTATTATCAGTTCCAGGTGATCTTGAAGCCTAATCCGCCCGACCTGCAGGACCTTTACCTCGCGTCGCTGGCGCGGATCGGCATCGATCCCTTGCTGCACGATATTCGCTTCGTCGAAGACGATTGGGAGAACCCGACCGTCGGCGCCTGGGGGCTTGGCTGGGAAGTGTGGTGCGATGGGATGGAGGTTTCGCAGTACACGTATTTTCAGCAGGTCGGCGGGCTCGATGTGCGGCCTGTTTCCGGCGAACTCACCTACGGACTCGAACGGCTGGCCATGTATGTGCTCGGCTATGACCGCGTCTATGACATGCCGTTCAATGATCCCGCGAGCGCGCAGCCGCTGACGTATGGCGATGTGTTCCTGGAGAATGAGCGCCAGCAATCGCGGTTCAATTTCGAGCTCTCCGATCCGGAGATGAATCTGCGTTGGTTCACGGATGCCGAGGCGACGGCGCACCGGCTGCTCAAAGAAGGCAATGTCCTGCCGGCGTTCGATTACACGCTGAAGGCCTCGCACCTCTTTAATCTCTTGGATGCGCGCGGCGTGGTTTCACCCACCGAACGGCAAAGCTTCATCGCGCGCGTGCGGGAACTGGCCAAGGGCTGTGCGAGCGCTTGGGTGGAGGGGGCGTGATGATGACGGAGAACAATCCCCCCTCTCCCTTGCGGAGAGGGGGTAGGGGGAGAGGGGCCGGCGGCTGGGCCCCGGCTTTTGGCGAAGCGCGCCAGAAGGAACAAACGCGCACGAATGTACGCGCGAAGACTTTGAGACGCGACCAAACGCCGTCTGAAAAAAAGCTGTGGCGGCTCTTGCAACAACTCAACAAGGATGGCGCGCATTTTCGCCGCCAAGTGGCGATCGATCTTCTCGTGTTCGACTTCGGCGATTACTCGGCGCGGCTTCTCGTTGAGCTTGATGGCGCGGTCCATCGCCGCGAGGATGTGGCGACGCGCGACGCGTATAAGGGGGCCGTGGCGTTGCGCGCGGGGTTCAAATTGTTGCGCTTGGAAAATCGTGATGTGTGGGATCGGCCGGACTGGGTGATGGATCGCGTTCGCGCCGTCCACAGCGCCCCTCACCCCCAACCCCCTTCCCACCAGGGGGAGGGGGCTTAAGCCATGCCTGAACTCCTCCTCGAACTTTTCTCCGAAGAAATCCCGGCCCGCATGCAGAAGCGCGCTGAGGAGGATTTGGCGCGGCTACTCGGCGAGAAGCTCGGCGCGGCGGAGCTGAAGCCCGAGACGTTGAAGACCTATTCGACGCCGCGTCGTTTGGTGATTGTTGCTGAGGGCCTGGCCGCGGCGACGCCGGACACAAGCGAAGAGCGCAAGGGCCCGCGCGTCGGCGCGCCGGAGGCGGCGATCCAGGGATTTCTGCGCGGCGCGGGGCTCGCTTCGATTGATCAGGCCAAGGTGCAGGCCGATGCGAAGGGCGATTTTTACGTCGCGCGCATCGAAAAGGCGGGACGCGCGACGGCGGCGCTGATCGGTGAGATTGTTCCGGAGATCATCCGCGCCTTTCCCTGGCCGAAAAGCATGCGCAGCGGCGCAAGCGATCTGACTTGGGTGCGGCCGCTGCAGAATATTTGTTGTGTGTTCGACGGCGCCGAGATCGTGATTGCGCTCGACGGCGCGCCCAGCAAAGCCGAAACGCGCGGACATCGCTTCCATGCGCCGGACGCGTTTCCGGTGCGGAGCTTTGCGGCCTACGCGGCGGGCCTCGCCAAGGCGCATGTGATCCTCGATCGCGAAGAGCGCAAAGCGATCATTTTGCGTGAGGCGAATGCGCTCTGCGCCGCGCGCAAGTTTGAACTCGTTGAGGATGCGGGCCTGCTCGAAGAGGTGGCGGGGCTCGTCGAATGGCCGGTCCCGTTGCTGGGGGATATGGACCCGGCCTTTCTTGATCTGCCGGGCGAAATCATCCGCCTGACCATGCGCACGCACCAGAAATATTTCGCCGTGCGCGATCCGAGCAGCGGCCGGCTCGCGCCGCATTTCATCGCGGTGGCGAACATTTCAGCCAAGGATGGCGGCGCGGCGATCGCGGCGGGCAATGCGCGCGTCTTGTCCGCGCGGCTCAATGATGCGCGGTTTTTCTGGGATAGCGACCGCAAGCTGAAACTGGATGATCCCACGCGCATCGAGAAGCTCAAGCAGATCGTGTTCCACGCGAAGCTCGGGAGCGTGTGGGACAAAGTGGAGCGCGTGCGGGCGCTGGCGAGGGAGCTCTGCGCCGTCACGGGCGCCGATGCGGCTTTGGTCGATCGCGCGGCGCAGCTTTGCAAATGCGATCTGGTGACGGAGACCGTTGGTGAGTTTCCCGAATTGCAGGGGCAGGTGGGGCGCGCGCTTTACCTTGCAGAACTGGGCGGACCCTCCCCCCTCGCGGGGGAGGGTAAGGAGGGGGGGCGATCCGAACAACGTGCGCCAATTCCAACGTCCCCCACCCCCGGCCCCTCCCCGCAAGGGGGAGGGGAGAACGTCGCCGCCGCCATCGAGGATCATTACCGCCCGCTGGGGCCGAACGATCGCGTCCCCACCGATCCGGTGGCCGTGACGCTCGCGCTGGCGGACAAGCTCGATACGCTGGTGGGGTTCTGGGCGATTGACGAGAAGCCGACCGGGAGCAGCGATGCGTATGGGCTGAGAAGGGCGGCGTTGGGATTCGTCAGAATAGTTTTGGCCAACGGGATCCGCTTCAGCGCCCCCTCCCCCCTTGCGGGGGAGGGTGGGGTGGGGGGGCGCGCAGATCGCGGCGCAAACGGCGCCGTTGCGCGCCGTCCTGATCGACCCCCACCCCCTTCGTCGTTCGGATCGCTGCGCGATCCGTCCGCCGCTGGCGGACCACTCCTCAGCCCCTCCCCGCAAGGGGGAGGGGGGGCGTTCATTCGACGAGCGTATGAACTCTTCGTCGAACGTTGGTTCAATGACTCGAGATTCGTGGTGCTGCCCGATGGAGCAACGTTTGTCGGACACGACAAACGAATGCCGCTCGAAGCTGCATTCGCAAACGGTCTCCTCGCCTTCCTCGCCGACCGTCTCAAGGTGCAACTGCGCGAGCAGGGCAGGCGGCACGATCTGGTCGACGCCGTGTTCGCGCCCAATCCAAACACGGGCGAAGTCGATGACGATCTCGTGCGCATCGTCGCGCGCGTCGAGGCGCTCGACGCATTCTTGAAAACCGACAACGGCGCCAATCTGCTCGCCGGCTCCAAGCGCGCGGCGAACATCGTGCGCGCGGAAGAGAAAAAGGAATCTTCCAAGAACTCGGACTTATCAACACTTCTCCAGTCGGGCGAGTATCCACAAGAACGCTTGTTCTCACACGATGCGGAGCGCGCGCTGCACGCCGCGCTGATTGACGCGCGGGCGCGCGCGAAAGCCGCTGTGGCGCAAGAGAATTTCACCGCCGCGATGGAAGCGCTCGCGCGCTTGCGCGCGCCTGTTGATCAATTTTTCGAAGACGTGCTGGTCAACGCGCCAGAGAACGAAGTGAGACTCAATCGCCTCGCGTTGTTGACGCGCATGCGCGCGGCGCTGAACGAGGTCGCGGATTTTTCGAAGATTGAAGGGTGAGGCGCGTTCGGCAAAGCCGATCAATCGATCCGGGGGATCGATTGAAGCGCCGAACAATGGGCGTAAGGCGCATCGACCCACGGAGGCCGATGATAGGCGTCGTGTGACGCA
>CADEEL010000033.1:7646-29370 GCA_902826335.1 uncultured Alphaproteobacteria bacterium | reverse complement strand
CGCCCTTGTCCTCAAGGGCCCCGTCTCACATCTGTCTGAGCCTGATCAGGCGGGGGCTACCGCGCCTGCCCAACGATAAAACCGATCCCAGCGAGCGCGGACGCGCACCATGCGGAAAGGAACGCCCAGACGCCCCAGGGCGCATCCGGGAAACGCTCTCGCCCAAACATGGGGCCGAATGAGGTGATCTCCTCGACCGCGCCAAGCGAAGCGAGGATCAAAACTCCACCCGTGGCCGCGCCAGCCGCGACAATCGCCACGCGCGGCCAGCGCCGGTCGGCGCGGCGCTGTTTTTGTGCCTGAACATAAGCGCCGGTGAGGCACAACGCCGACAGGCCGACGCCGAAGACAAGCCAGAGAATTCTCGAAATCAGCCCACCAAATGTGCCGAAATGCAGCGCGTCCGCCGTCTCCACCCAGCGGAAATACAAAGGCAGGTTGCGCACATATTGGTTGCGCAGGACGTCCCCTGTCGCGGTATCAAGGATGACGCGGTCGGCGCCGTCGCGCACCAGCACATGGCCGCCCTGCCCGGCCATCCAAGCCGTGTCGCCCGGCTTGGCCGGCGGGTAGACGGCGCGGATTTCAAGCTCGGGCCGCAGCGCGCGCGTACGGGCGACCAAATCGTCAAGGCTCAGCGCCTCTACCGGCCCGTCCCGCGTGATGGAGGCCGGTTCGCGCAGGCGCGGAAAGAAGCGATTGTCATTGTCCAGCGCCTCGATGAAGTACCAGACGCCCGTGATCACCATGATGACGACAAACGCCAAATTCCACACACCCGCGAACTTGTGCAGGTCGCTCATGAGCACCTTGGCGCCGCGCGCGCCCCGCAGGCGAAAAAAACCGCGCCACCATCTTTTGTAGAAGACGAGCGCGGTAACCATCGACGCCAGTAGAGCGAGCGAAAACGCGCTCACGATGTAGATGCCGAGGCGCCCAGGGCCGATGAACAACTCCATGTGAAAGCTGCGAAAGAAGCGTTGCACGTTGAAAAAGCTCGTCGCGCCCTGAATGCGCGCGGTTTCAGGATGGACATAGACGCGCATCAGATTGTCGCGCGGCGAATCCAGATCGACCTCGGCGGCGAAGCCAGGCGCAAAGGGCGCGTTTATCGCGGTGATCAGCGCGTCTGGATAAGCGGCGCGCACCGCCCGCTCGATCGCGCTCCAGCTGCGCACCTCGCCCTCGGCGCGGATCGCGGGATTGAGCGCCCAATCGATCTCGTGACTGAACACCGCCATGGTCCCCGACCAGGCGATGATGAACAGCATCAAGCCGGCGGTCACGCCGATCCAGGAATGCACATGAAACCAAAGGCGCAACGCGACCCCCTTTTTGCGATCGCGCACGCCACGCTGCTTAGGCGGCGATTGTCAGATCGCCGTAGCGCTTGAGGTGGTGATCGACATTGCCGAACTGGCTGTCGATCACAGTGACGCGCTTGAAATAATGCCCCACGCGCATTTCATCGGTCACGCCCATGCCGCCGTGAATTTGCACGGCCGCCTGGCCCACAAACCGTCCCGCGCGCCCGACTTGCACCTTCGCGGCCGCCGCGGCCTTGGCGCGTTCTTCCACGCTCTCGCCCATTTTGAGCGCCGCCATATAGGCCATGGAGACCGATTGCTCCGTCGCCATGAACATATCCACCATGCGGTGCTGCAGCACCTGGAAGCTGGCGATGGGCACGCCGAATTGCTTGCGCTGCTTGGCGTACTCCAAGGTCAACGTATGCATCATCCGCATGCAGCCCGCGCCTTCGGCCGCCAATGCGGCGATGGCCTCGTCAATCACGCGCTCAATGAGCGGCAAGGCTTCATCCGCGGGCCCGATCAACGCATCGGCGCCGAGCGCGACATTTTCGAAATAGACTTCCGAGGCTCGGAATCCATCGACGGTCGGATAGTCCCGCGTCGTGACGCCTTTGGCGCTCTTCGGCACGATAAAGACGGAAACGCCCTTCGCATCGCGTTGACCACCGGCGGTGCGGGCGGACACGATGAAATGGTCCGCCTGCGGCGCGCCGATGACCACGCCCTTGTGGCCGTTGAGCGTGTAGCCGGCGCCGGCTTTTTTCGCGGTCGTCGTCAGGTCCGCGAGATTGTAACGCCCCTTCGGCTCGGCATAGGCAAAGGCGAAGACGCGTTCGCCGCTGGCGATGGCGGCGATATGATCGCTCTGCTGCGCCTCTGATCCGCCATGCTTCAAGAAGCCGCCGGCGAGCACAACGGTCTGCACATAGGGCTCGGTGACCAGCGCCTTGCCGAACTCTTCCATGACGACGAGCACATCGATCGGCCCCCCGCCGAGGCCGCCATGCGCCTCGGGCAACGGCGCGGCGAGCAGGCCCATCTCCGCGAAGGTGGCCCAGTTTTTCTTCCAGGCGTCCGGCGCGGCGAGCATGGCGCGGCGTTTATCGAAATCGTACTCGGCGGCGACGAACTTGGCGATCGAGTCGCGAAGCATGTTTTGTTCGTCGGTGAAGTTGAAATCCATCGGGCGCCTCCTCGCCCTCTCTTAATGGGGCGGGCGGCGCGTGCAAGATGACGTTGGGGGCGGCCCGCTAATCAGGACGGCGCCCGAATATGAGCTCCAGCCAATTCCTCTTGCGCGGCGCGGAGGGCGCGGAAGGCCGCCGCATCGGCGCAAACAGAGAGGGCAGGCGCGGCGCGGGCTGCGCGCGTCCACGCGGCGGGGTCGCGGGCGGCCGCGCTATATCCTTGAGCTTCTGCGCCACCGCCTGGGCGTCGCCGGCCCACATCATCTGGTCCTTGCCAACGATCAGCGGCAGGCGCGAGAGGTCCGGGCGGCCGACCATCACGGGCAGCACGCGCTTGGCGCCGTTGGCCTCCATGGCCAGCGCCGTATTGATTTCAAGCACTGGCCACTCCTTGGCCACGCAGTGAGACGAGACGATCACGAGGACCGTCCGCGCCGCGCCAAGAGCCGTATTGATCTTTTTGGTGAAGCTCTCGCCCCAGGCGATGTGTGGCTCATCCAGAAACGCTTTGAGGCCAAGGCGCCCGCACGCTTCATAGATCGGCCGTGCGATCTCTTCCTTGTCCTCGCTGGCGTGGGAAATGAAGATGTCAAAATCATCGGCGCCGAACACCATTTGTCGCACGAATTTCGATGGGTTCGGATCGATGTTCAGCACACGGCCGCACAACCGCAGGAAAACCGGATCGGCCGCGCCGCGCACCATCTTGATGTACGATAATTGCCCATAGACGATATTCCGAAATGCCCGGCCTGGCGCTTGGGGCCCCTTGCCTGGCTTCAAGCGAACGCCGCGATGCTGGGCGAAATGCTCGATGCCGGCTGCGTCCAGACCAAACTTATCCCACGCATGGAGCATGGCGCGCACGCGGCGGATGCGGCGGCGCTCAACATTCACGGTTTGGTTGACGGTGAGACCGGTCACCGCCTGCCGAACGCTTTTTGTCTGCAAGCGCACCTTGCGCAAATTGATCCGAAACCCCGCCGCCTCGATTGCGCGCTCGAGCGATTCTCCGGGATGCACGCTGAGACTCGCGCCCTCGGTTTGCTTCTTCACCGCCACCGCCGGGGGAAAGACCGGTTGACTGGACGAAAATGTTATGTCGTCCGCATACCGCGAATAACGCAGGCTATTGTCCTTCGCGAGGCGCGTCAGGCGCCGGTCAAGGCTCGCGGCGATGAAATTCGAAAGGGCCGGCGAAGTCGGCGCACCTTGCGGCAGGCCGTTTCGATGCGTGCAGATTTGCGCAAGCACCGCCGCCGCGCCCGGTCCGCAATGAAACGGCGACGCCATGAAGAGGCCGCGCACGCGGCCGAAATTGATGCTCGGGAAGAAGTCCTCAAGGTCGATGTTAAGCACGTGGCGCTGGCTGGCGTGGTTCTTGGCGTTGCTGAGAACCCCGCGTGTCTTGATAAAGCCATGCGCGCTCGGATGCGCCTCGTACGCGCTCTGCAGCAGAGGCGCGAGGCGCCGCTGAATCTCCCGCACCAACCCGATCGGCGCGTGGATTTGGCGCATGCCGCCCGAGCGCTTAGGAATCTCGAAGGCCCGGTAGCGCTGCGTGTCCGGCGCTTTGTAGAGCGCCCATGTCATGTTCGCGAGCGCGACACCGAAGAAACGCGCGACATCGCCGGCCGTATGCGGTGGCCGGCCATCCACCAGGATCGCGCCGGCCGACTTGGCGGCGGCATCGGCGGAAGTGGGAGGCATCCTGTCCCTCGTACCTTACAAGCACAGGGGCGCGTGCGCCCCTGTGCTAAAGACTGACATTGCTTGTTCCGCCGCAGGATCGACAGCGGACGTAGAAGGACAGGATGCTTGCTTGAATTGAGACTCGCGCGGCGCGCGCTGTCAACTGCGTGCGCCCAAAGCGCCATGCGCGTTGTTGACCTTACACGTCTGCAATCTTCATGGCGCTAAACGCCCAGCACCATCTTGGCGATGATGTTGCGTTGGATTTCGTTCGAGCCGCCATAGATCGACGTCTTGCGCATATTGAAATAACCGGGCGCCGCGTAGTGGGCGTAGTCCGGCCCGATCGGGAATTCGTTACCGCCCACTTGGGGAAATCCGCGAAAATAAGGCGCGGCGTAGTGATTGACCGCTTCGAGCGTCAACTCAGTCAGGCGCTGTTGGATTTCGGTGCCCTTGATCTTCAGAAGCGAGCTTTCCACGCCCGGTCCCCGCCCCGCCTGCTCGTTGGCGAGCGTACGCAATTCCGTATATTCAAGAGCGGTCAGATCGATTTCGAGTTCCGCGACCTTACGTTTGAATTCCTTGTCGTCGATCAGCGGCTTGCCGTCATCGCCGAACTCCGTGCGCGCGATGCCTTTCAGCCGATTGACGGCGTTCTTTGAACGCGCGACGCCGGCGATGCCAGACCGCTCATGCGCGAGCAGGAATTTCGCGCAGGTCCAGCCCTTGTTTTCCTCACCGACCAATTGATCGACGGGAACCTCGACATTGTCGAGGAACACATCGTTCACCTCATGGCCGCCATCGAGCATGATGATCGGCCGCACGGACACGCCCGGCGATTTCATGTTCACGAGAATGAAGGAAATGCCTTCCTGCTTCTTCGCAGCCGGATCAGTGCGGCATAGGAAGAAGCCCCAATCGGCGTGTTGCGCCAACGTCGTCCACGTCTTCTGCCCGTTGAGGATGTACTTGTCGCCCTGGCGTACCGCCGTCGTGCGCAAGCCCGCGAGATCGCTGCCGGCGCCGGGTTCGCTATAGCCTTGGCACCACCAATCCTCGCCGCTCAAGATACGCGGCAAAAAGCGCTGCTTCTGCTCGGGCGTGCCGAACGTATAGATGACAGGCCCGACCATGGACACGCCGAACGGCAAGGGCGGAATGGTCTCCGCGCGTGCGTTCTCTTCGTTCCAAATATATTTCTGGGTCGGCGTCCAACCCGTGCCGCCATACTCAACGGGCCAGGCGGGCGCGGACCAGCCCTTCTTCCCGAGGATTTTGTGCCAGGCGAGGAAATCCTCCTTGCTCAGATCTTCGCGCAGCACGCCGCCGCGCAGATGAGCGGGATAATTCTCCTCGATAAAGGCGCGCACCTCGGCGCGGAATGCGATCTCTTCAGGCGTGAAATCAAGATTCATCTGTGGCGCCTTTCGCATATGGGCTCGTCACCCATAATGCGATCCGCTGGCGATGGCGATCCGGTACGTTGCGGAAAGCGCCTTCAGAGGATTTGGCGGTGGCGCATCAACACGCTGTCAGGGATCGCGCGGCGAAGCGAGCCAGCGGCGCGGCGGGGCGGGGCGGCCTTCTCGGCGTTTGGCGCGGCGGCCTCAACCCTCGGGGCCGGCGCCTGGCGGAGCAGCGGTGCGGGGAGCGATCTGCGCAAGCTTGCACGCGCAGGCGGCGCGCCGAAATCGGCCTCGATCTCGGGCTCGATCCGATCACACCGGGCGTCCGCCGGCGCGGCGGCAAGCCATAGGCAAGCGGCGGCCAGGGCCGCCAAGTCGATCCGCATTGCGTCGCCCTCCCTCGGGCCAGGCCAAGTTCTCCCTCCCGCGCGCTCCGGTCAAGCACGCGAGCCCAGCCGACTAAGGATGCCGATCGACCACAGATTAGATGCGCTTGCGCCCGCCGCGCCTCACCCCTAGCTCAGCGCTATGGACGCCTCGCCCTCGCCCAGCACCCCCTGCGTTAAAGTCTGCGCGGTGAGCGGCGCGCACGGCCTGTGTATTGGGTGCGGCCGCACCCTTCATGAGATCGCTACGTGGGGTCGCCTCGCCGAGGCGGAACGCCTCGCCATCATGGCCTGCCTCGCTGGCCGGCTCGCCGCCGTCACCGCGCCGCCTCATAGAGCAGATTGAGCGCCGTCAGCGCCAAAAAAGCCGCGAACGCCCTCTTTAACATGGTTCGGTCCAGCCGATGGGCTAGCCGCGCCCCGTAAGGCGCCGCGATCATCGTCAAGGCCGCAAGCAGCGCAAACCCAGGCACGTTGACGAAGCCGAGAGACAGCGGCGGTCGCCCGCCATGCGCCCACCCGGTTGCGATGTTTACGAGCACGGCCGGCGCCGCGATGGCCGCTCCAAAGCCGGACGCCGTCGCCACCGCCTGGTGAATGGGCCGCCCCGACAGCGTCATGACGGCGACGCCAAACGTGCCTCCGCCAATGCCCATGAGCGCCGAGAGCGCGCCAATCGCGCCGGCGATCAGCGCACGCGGCGTCCCGGTTGGCGCATCCGCCGCGAGCCTCCAGGACTCGCGCGACAACCCCATGTTCGCCGCGATCGCCAGCATGCCGATCCCAAACACGACGAGCAGTGTTTCGCCGCTCAAAATGCTCGCCAGCGCGCTTCCGCACGCCGCGCCAAACGCAATCCACGGCGTCCAGGCCCGCAACAACGTGATATCCACCGCGCCGACGCGGGCGTGGGTGGTCATCGAGCGCCAGGATGTCGCGATGATCGTCGACAAGGACGTGGCGACCGAAACGTGCATTCGTACTGCCTCGTCAACCTCCAGCACGCCGAACAGATGATAAAGCACGGGCACAAGGACGATCCCGCCGCCGACTCCGAACAGCCCGCCGACAAACCCCGCGAACACGCCAGCCGCAGCGAGGCTCGACACAAGAAGAAGCACCTCCCCCGTCACGCCGCGTTCGCGCGGGGCTGTTGCACCGCCGCCAGCGCGTCAAGCACCACGTCGACGCCCGCCCCTTGTTGCGGCGCGCGCGTTGACAGTGTGCGTCGCCACAGCCGCCCGCCCGGCTGGCCATGAAACAAGCCCAGTATGTGGCGTGTCATCGCGTGAAGCCGAACGCCGACGCGAAGTTCATGTTCTATATAGGCTAAGAAGTTCATCACCGCTTCGATGCGCGAGCCGCACGGCGCCGGCGCGCCAAACACGAGCGGGTCGACGCCAAGCAAAATCGCCGGGTTTTGGTAGGCCGCGCGCCCCAGCATCGCGCCGTCCAGGCCGGCGCTCTCGCTAAGCGCATGCTCAATATCGCGCAACCCGCCATTCAATACGACGCTGCGCTCAGGCCATTCTTGTTTCAGCGCGTGCACCAGTGCGTAGTCCAGCGGCGGCACATCACGGTTCTCCTTCGGCGAGAGCCCGGAGAGCCATGCCTTGCGTGCATGCACAATGAATGTGGTGCAGCCAGCGCGCGCGCACGCGTCCACCAACGCGAACAGCGCCGCCCGCGGCTCCTGGTCATCGACTCCGATCCGGCACTTGATGGTCACCGGAACGCTTGGCGCGCCGTCTTGCGCGGCGCTCCAGAGCCGCGCGACCAGATCAGGCTCACGCATCAAGCATGCGCCGAAGCGGCCCGACTGAACGCGGTCGGAGGGGCAGCCGATATTGAGATTGATTTCATCATAGCCAAATTCCGCGCCGACGCGCGCCGCAGCCTTCATTTTCGCCGGATCGCTGCCGCCGATTTGAAGGGCGAGCGGATGCTCGATGTCGGAATGGCCCAAGAGCCGCTGGCGATCTCCGTGAATGATTGCGTCCGCGGTCAACATCTCGGTGTAAAGCAGCGCCTGGCGCGTAAGCTGACGATGAAACGCCCGGCAATGCCGGTCAGTCCAATCCATCATTGGAGCGACGCTGAACTTATGCGATTGTAATTTCATCGTTTTTCGAGCGCTATCAACGCGGTGGACACACCGATTTGTGTCCGTTTGTTCAATTTAAATTCTGCCAATTTCCGGGTGTTTCCCGGCTGGGTGTGTCCAGAGCGTGTCCGTAACTGGATGGGGCGAGGGGCGAAAGGCTCGGAGCGGATCGGCATGGCGTCGATCGACAAGAGACGAGGCAAATGGCGTGCGCAAGTGCGCCATCGCGGTCAGCCAATGGCGCGCCTCTCGTTAGCGTCCGGGCGCGTGCCAGAAACTGAGGAATCTGGATTTGAGTTAGAACAAGCCTTGCAGAATACGGAGCCTTGAGGCTTGCAATGTTCGCTTTTTGTTCTATTCTTCGGGTAGGGCAAATTACGCCATATGCAGCTCTCATTCGATCTCCTCAGCGCCTCGCCGCTCTCGGAGGTGCATAGCCGCCTCCTCGCCTGCTTCGGACCGCAGCGGGATGAGAGGCGGCTTGATCCTGTCAACCAACTCGTCAAATCGATCCTCGGTTCACAAACCTATGAGGCGGCTTCGGCTGTCGCCTATCTCTGTCTCCGGGCCGCTATCTGCGATGGGCCGCGTGATGCGTGCGTCTGAAATAGACGTCCGACCCATGACCGCCGACGTGACGTGTGCAAAGAAGAAAGCGGCTGCGTTGGCCCACAGAGACAGCACCGTTACGCTGAAAGCTGAGATCGCGCGGCTTGAGCACGGCGATAGACGCTCGGATTGTGGCGTCTCGCCGTTTGGCGATTCTCGCATTGACGCCTCCATGCCCTATGGCGGATTGCAACTCGGGCACTGGCACGAGATCGGCGGCGAGGGCATGGAGCGCGAAACGCCCGCTGCGGCCACTGGCTTCGCCGCCGCCCTCGCCCATCACACGCAGCGCGGTGGTGCGATCGTATGGGCTTTGCAACGTGACGATCTCCATGCGCCCGGCCTGCGCAGATTCGGAATTGATCTGGATCGTTTGATTCTGGTGCGTGTCGGTAGGGATGACGACGTGCTTTCAGTCCAGGAAGACGCTTTGCGCACCCGGGGCGTTACGGTTGCAATAGGCGAAGTCGATAAGATCGATCTAACAGCAGGACGGCGACTGCAAATCGCTTGCGAAAAAAGCGGCGCAACCGGCTTTGTTTTGCGGCGCAAACTGTACGGCGCACCATTGCAGCAAGCACGCGCGCAGGCGACGGCCGCAGCCACGCGCTGGCGCATCGCCGCGGCGCCCAGCGAGACGCAAACACCGGGATTAGGTTCACCACGCTGGGCCGCGCGCCTCGATCGCTGCCGCGGAGGGCGCACTGGCGCATGGATCATGGAGATGCAGGATGCGGCAAGCACGCAGACGGGCCCTATCCGTGTGGTTGCCAAACTGGCCGATCACACGCTTGAAACGGATCATGAGGACGCCTTGCCCAGGCGGCCTCGCCACCATGAAACTGAAGGACGGCGCGCAGCGCTTGGCTGCGGTTGACGCCATCGTGGCCGCAGCGGGTTTAACGCCCGGCCAGAGTTTGTCGGATGCGCTCGCGCTTTGGCCACAGGTGAAAATCGTCGAGGCGGATCCGGAAGAAGACGAGCGCGCGCTGACACGGCTCGCTGATTGGTTTCAGCGTTTCAGCCCCGCCGTCGCGGTCGATGCGCCGGACGGAATTCTCATGGACATTGATGGCTGCGCGCATTTGTGGGACGGAGAAGAAGCTCTGGCGCGCGCGATTGAGCAGCGCCTTACCGCTCAGGATATTCCCGCACGCATCTCCATCGCGGACACGTTCGGTGCCGCCTGGGCGCTGGCGCGCTACGGCGCCGATGATATCACGGTCGCTGCGCGCGGCGATTTGCGCCGCCTCGCTTCTCTGCCGGTGGCGGCTTTGCGCATTGACGAAGCTGTCGCCAGTCAATTGCGGCATTTGGGCTTGAAGACAATCGGCTGCCTCACCGCCCTGCCGCGCACCGCCCTACGCAAGCGCTTTGGCGCAGGACTACTCGTGCAACTTTCGCGTGCTTTTGGCGAAGAGGAAGGCGCGCTCACATTTCGCACGCCGCCGACCCCTTGGATCGAACGCACCGTCTTTGCCGAGCCCATCAACGCGCTGGACGATATAGCGCGCGTCATCATGGATTTGGCTGGGCGCTTATGCGCTAGACTAGACGAATACGGGCTTGGCGCGCGAAGTTTCGAAGTCGCGTTCCACAATTGCGACAGCGAAACTACCCGTCGCACCGTGCGGACCGCCCTGCCTTTGCGCGATGCTAAGCGCCTTGCGGCTTTGTTCGCGCCTAAACTCGAAAGCGTTGATCCCGGATTTGGTATTGAGATCGTGACGTTGACAGCGTTGCGTGTGCAGCCTCTTACGCCTGCACAAGCGGATTTAGATTCAAGCAATCCACATGCGTCCGCTGCGGATCTCGCGCCATTCGTTGATCGTCTTGTCAATCGCTTCGGGCCGCAGAGCGTCTGGCGCGCGGCGCTGCAGGAAAGCCACGTTCCGGAACGCACGGTAGCCCGCGTCGCGCCTCTGGCGGCGCCGACAAAGACCACATGGGCCCAGCCCCCCCCACGGCCTGTGCGTCTCTTTACAAGCCCAATACCGATCGATGCGCTTGCTGTCGCGCCGGACGATCCGCCTTTCACATTTCGCTGGCAGGGACGCACGCACCGGATTCGCAACGCTGAGGGGCCCGAGCGCATCGCCGCGGAATGGTGGCGTAAGCCCTGGTCCAAAAACGAGATCGACCGCGTGCGCGATTATTATCAAGTCGAGGATGAGACGGGCGCGCGGTTCTGGCTGTTCCGCACCGGCCTTTATGGCGCGGAACGGCCTACACGTTGGTGGCTGCACGGTCTTTTCGCATGAAGCCGCCCGCCTATGCCGAGTTGAACGTTACCAGCAATTTTTCATTTTTGCATGGCGCTTCCCATGCTGGCGAATTGGTCGAGACCGCGAAAGAGCTTGGCCTCTCCGCCGTCGCAGTAACGGATCGCAATACGCTGTCTGGAATCGTACGGGCGCATGCGGCGGCGAAGAAATGCAATTTGCGCTTCCTTGTTGGCGCACGCCTCGACTTCGTCTGCGGCGCGCCCAGCCTGCTCTGTTTACCAACAAGTCGCGCCGCCTATGGGCGTCTGACGAAGCTCTTGAGCGTCGGCCAGTTGCGTACGCACAAGGGCGAATGTGAGCTGCGCTACACGGATTTAGTAGAACATGGCGAAGGGCAAGTATTCATTGTGCTGCCGCCTGCGAGATTTGATTCTACGGGGGGGCTGTCACTTCAGAACTTCAACGCCTGGCTCACCCGGATCGCCGCCGACTTTCCAGATTCGGTTTATCTCTCCGCTTCGCGTCTTTACAACGCACAAGATTTAAAACGCCTGCATCAGCTGTCCATTCTCGCGCGCGAAGCGGGCGTTGCGATGGTCGCGACGGGCGATGTGCTTTACCACCACCCCGCTCGGCGACCGCTGCAGGACGTGCTCACATGCATTCGTGAGAAATGCACGATTGCCGAAGCGGGCTTTAGGCTCGAAGCCAATGGCGAGCGCCATCTCAAATCGCCGCAAGAAATGGCGCGATTGTTTAACGCCTATCCGGACGCCATTAAGTGCACCATGGAAATCACCGAACGTTGCATGTTCTCATTGGATGAATTGCGCTACGAATATCCAGACGAGCCAACGCCACCCGGTAAAACGCCGCAACAGCACCTGGAGGACCTCACATGGGCAGGCGCCGCCTGGCGCTATCCAGGCGGTGTGCCAGACAAGGTAAGCGCGCAACTGCGGAAGGAGCTCGATTTCATCGCCGAGCGCGACATCCCGCAATATTTCCTCACCGTGCACGATATCGTTCGCTGGGCGCGTGATCCGGAGGCCATCCGGGAAAACAGACGTCCAATTCTCTGCCAGGGTCGCGGCTCGGCAGCGAACAGCGCTGTGTGTTATTGCCTCGGCATCACGGCCGTCGATCCGACGGAAACGAAGCTCCTGTTTGAACGCTTCCTCTCCAAGCAACGCAGCGAGCCGCCAGACATTGACGTCGATTTCGAGCACGAACGGCGCGAGGAGGTTATCCAGTATATTTACGCGCGTTACGGCCGTCACCGCGCCGCCATCTGCGCAACGGTAATCCACTATCGTCAACGCAGCGCCATTCGCGATGTCTGCAAAGTGATGGGACTAACCGAGGACGTTTCCGCGGCGCTGGCCAAGACGGTGTGGGGGTCATGGGGCGGCCCAGGCGCGGGCAACGCGATGCCTGACGCGCATGTTCGCCAGGCCGGTCTCGACCCTGCAAACGAAGAAGTCCGCCGTGCTGTTGATCTAGCCAATCAACTATTGGGCTTTCCGCGCCATCTATCCCAACATGTCGGCGGTTTTGTACTGACGCAGAACAGACTTGATGCAACCGTGCCCATTGGCAATGCGGCGATGGACGGCCGCACTTTTATTGAATGGGATAAAGACGATATCGACGCACTCGGCCTGATGAAGGTCGATGTGCTCGCACTCGGCATGCTCACATGCATTAGCCGCAGCTTCGCTCTCATGCGCGCGCATCACCACGTTCCCTATCATGACATCGCAGAATTGCCGGCTGACGACACAGCCGTCTATGACATGTTATCAAAGGGCGACAGCGTTGGCGTGTTCCAGGTCGAGAGCCGGGCGCAGATGTCGATGCTGCCGCGCCTTAGGCCAAGGACTTTCTACGATCTCGTGATCGAAGTCGCGATCGTACGCCCTGGCCCTATCCAAGGCGACATGGTGCATCCCTATTTACGACGACGAAATGGGGAAGAACCGGTCATCTATCCCGCGCCTTCGCGCGAGCATGGCCCAGCCGATGAACTCAAAGACATTCTTGGACGCACATTGGGCGTGCCGCTGTTTCAAGAGCAAGCGATGGCGATCGCCATCACGGCGGCGGGTTTCACGCCCGAGGAAGCCAATGGCTTGCGCCGCGCCATGGCGACGTTTCGCGGCGACGGCAATATGCCGAAATATCGCGATCTCTTTATTCAAGGCATGACCAAACGTGGCTATGCGCCGGATTTTGCGCAGCGCTGCTACAGCCAGATCGAGGGTTTTGGCTCCTATGGTTTTCCAGAGAGTCACGCGGCAAGCTTCGCCAAGCTTGTCTATGCCTCCGCCTGGATCAAGCGACACTATCCGGATGTATTCTGCGCCGCGCTGCTCAATAGCCAGCCCATGGGATTTTACCAACCGGCTCAATTGGTGCGCGATGCCCGCGCGCATGGCGTCGAAGTACGCGCCCCGGATGTACGCTTCAGCGATTGGGATTGCACGCTGGAGCCAGCGGAGAGCGGCGCGCTGAAAGCCGTGCGTCTCGGGTTTCGCCTCGTCAAGGGTTTGAGCCAAGTGGACGCGCAAAGACTCATTGCAGCGCGCGAAGCCGGCGCGACCGCGCCAGAAGACATCGCACGCAAGGCCGGGCTCGCCCACGGCGTACTGGAACACGTCGCTGAGGCGGACGTGTTTCGCTCGGAGCAGATTGACCGCCGCGCCGCATTGTGGCGCGCAGGCGCGCTCAAGAGCGAGCGGACGCTAGAGCGAGACGCGCCGCTGCTTGCTTATATCGCACCCGAGGCTCCACAGGATATCGCGCTGCCGCCAATGCGCCTCAGCGAGCACGTGGCCGAGGATTATCGCACTATAAGCCTTTCTCTAAAGCACCATCCTTGCGCGTTTTTCCGGCGTGCGCTCCATGCGCGTGGTGTTTTCCAGGCGGCGGAATTGGAAGAGGATAAGTTGGACAGCGGCCGCCGCATTCGCGTCGCCGGCCTTGTGCTTAATCGGCAGCGGCCTGGTACGGCTAAGAATGTGATGTTTGCAACTTTGGAAGATGAAAGCGGCGTCTCCAATCTGATCGTTTGGGATCAAATCTTCCAAGCTCAGCGCCGCGAATGGATGACAAGTTCATTCATGCTCGTCGACGGCGTGCTGCAAAAAGCCAACGGCGTCACTCATGTACTCGCTGACCGCATAACCGATCTTACTCCGCTCCTGGCCCGTTTGCGCGACGACAGCGGTGCGACCGCCCTTCAGCGCAGCCGTGACTTTCATTGAAATAACCACTATCTCGGCCGCACTATGACTCACCGCGCTGCGCCGATATTGCGGTTCAGTAGCGCAATGCACGCCTCGCGGCGCACATCCCGCAACATCCCTGTTTTCGTGGGGCGCGATGTTCGACCCATGGCGCGGGTCTTAGGTCGCGACGTGGAGCACGCCTTAAGGCGCTGCATCCATTGACGCGCCCTCTCTTTCCGCCCGCGAGTGACATCTGGCACATGAAAGTACAAGCCTAAACCACTTCACCGCCCGGCCGGCAGATCCTTAAACGCCACGCCCTTGTCCGCGCGCGCGTCCTGCGGCAGGCCGAGAACGCGCTCGGCGATGATGTTCTTAAGGATTTCATCGGTGCCGCCGGCGATGCGCAAGCCCGGCGCCCACATATAGCTCTGCTGAAATATCCCCTCCATCGGCGCGTTCGCATCGTCGCAAATAATGCCGAAGTGATCTTCAGCCTCGATCGCGGCGTTGGTGATGTCCTGCAAGCGATTGGCGTTCAGAATTTTGCCGATCGACGCTTCCGGCCCCGGCGCCTGCCCCTTTGACAAAGCGGTCATCGTCCGGAATCGGCCAAGCTTGTAGCCTTCGGCGCTCACATACCAATCCGCCAATTGCCGCCGAAACGCCTGATCCTGAAGCAGCGCGCCTTTTCCGCTCGCGCCCGGCATCCTGCGCGCAAGCTCCATGATCTCCGCATAGTCGGGACCTGGAGATCCGCCGACCGCAAGGCGCTCGTTCATCAAGGTGACAAGCGCCACGCTCCAACCCTGCCCCGGCTCGCCAAGGCGCTGAGCATCGGGAATACGCACGTCGGTAAAATAGACTTCATTGAAATTGGAGCCGCCGCTCATCTGGTGAATGGGCCGCACCTCAACGCCGGGACTCTTCATGTCCAGAAAGAACATGGTGAGGCCCTTGTGCTTCTCAGCGTCTGGGTTGGTGCGAACGAGCAGAATGCCAAAATCGGAATAGTGCGCGCCGGACGTCCAGACCTTCTGCCCGTTGACGATCCAATCAGCGCCGTCCCGCACGGCTTTCGTCTTCAAGCCTGCTACGTCCGAACCCGCCGCCGGTTCTGAAAACAGCTGACACCAAATCTCTTCGCCGCGCAGAGCGGGGCCGACATAACGCTTTTTTTGATCGTCCGCGGCGAACGCGATTAACGTGGGAATGCACATGCCCAGGCCGATCGCAAACGGCGCGCCCGGCGCGTCAAATTTGGATTCTTCCTGGCCGAAGATGACGCTGAAGATCGGCGCCAGCCCGCGACCGCCATGCTCCTTCGCCCAAGTGAGCCCCGCGAAGCCCGCCTCCGCCTTCTTTTTCTGATAGGCCTTGGCGCGCTGCATGAACGCGCCCTCGGAGCTTTCTGCCTGCATGCGCGCACCTGACTTAGGCGCGCAATTCGCCTCCAGGAACGCACGCGCCTCGGCGCGAAACTTTGCTTCCTCAGCTGTGTCGTTGAAATCCATGATTGCGCTCCTCACGCCGCGTTTTTGAGTTCAAGGCGACGTACAAGTTTTTCCTTCCAAGTGTCCGGTGCGCCCGCCTGCACCGCCAACAGCTTCGCGCGCCGATAGAAAAGATGCGCATCGATTTCCCAGGTGAATCCCATCCCGCCATGGGCCTGAATGTTCTCCTTGGAAGCGAGATGGTAGGCGGCGCAACCCGCAACACGCGCCGCAGCCGCGGCGAGCGGCAATTCCGCCGCCTCGGTCGACAGCGCCCACGCGCCGTAATAGGCGTTGGAGCGGGCGACTTCGAGCGCAACGTACATGTCCGCCAATTTGTGCTTGATCGCCTGAAATGATCCGATCGGACGCGAGAATGCGAAGCGGTTTTTCGCGTAGTCCACGGCCATATCGAGGCACGCTTGCGCGCCGCCGACTTGTTCGAAAGCAAGGAGAACAGCAGCGCGATCGTATATGCGCTCCGTCAATTCCCAGCCCTGACCGGCGGCGCCGAGCCGCTCCGCCTTGGTCTTGTCAAAACTCAATTTCGCGTGGCCGCGCGTGGGATCGAGCGTTTTTAGCTCCGTCCGCGCGACGCCCTTCAGGTCGGCGATCGCCAAGCTCACGCCGCCGCCCTCCTTGGCGCACACGATGGCGAAATCAGCGATGTCGCCATCCGTGACCGGGATTTTGTCCCCACTGATCGAGAGGCCATCAAATGTCGTGCGCAATGCCGACGCCGCGGGTGCGCCCGGCCCCTCGGACAACGCAAAGCAGCCGATCGCCTCTCCGGCCACAATCTTTGGCAACCACTTCTGCTTCTGCGCTTCGCTTCCTGCGATCAGCAGCGCCTCTGTCGCGAAATAGACTGTCGAGGCGAACGGAATTGCGGCCAAGGCGCGGCCCATTTCCTCGGCCAGCACGCAGAGCTCCAGACGCCCGAGCCCGGCGCCGCCATGCTCCTCGGGGATCGCCACGCCGAGCCACCCCATTTCAGCCACTTGCCGCCACAGCTTCGCATCGTACGACGCGCCAGCGCCGCCTTTACGATCGAGGACCGCGCGAACCGAGGCCATGGCGGATCGCTCCGCAAGGAACTTCCGCGCCTGATCCTTCAATTGCTTCTGATCGTCGGAAAAATCGAAATTCACATGATCCTCCCCGGCTGTGGCAGCCGACCCTTCATGGTTTTCGCCACCTTAACGAGCGCACCGGGCAAGCAAAAGAATGTCGTTGCGGCAAGCCCGAAACGAAACCTCAACCCAGATTCCATATGGTCTCGGGCGAAGAATAGATCAGGTTGGAGCCAGCAATGGCAAAAGCGTGTTTTCACAAGGGCCAGCGCGTATTCGTTAAGCCCGTCGGCACCTGGACTCTTGTCGAGTCCGTTTTGCCGCAATGGGTCAAGGGCGTCGAAGAGCCGCTACGCGTAACCTATGAGGTGGGGCTGGGTCGCGAATTTCAAGCTCACGAATTGGCGGCCGAGGAAGCCGAAGTGGTCCAGACCGACCTCCTCGAGCTTGAAAAGTGGCGCATCCTGCGCGCGGCGAACCGCTGGCGCCAAGGCCAGGACAAAACCGCAGCCGTAAATGGAACCTTTCCGGTGGTCGTCACTGATGAGCAGGACTGGGGTGGGTGGCGCGTGCCCATGGCGGAGTATGAGCGCGACCCCGAGCGCATCGAGCAGCAGGCGCGAGTTATCGCGAACGCTCTCAAGATGATGCGTGTTTGCCGCGAACTCGTGCATATCGCGAGCGATCACGCGATGGAGACGCCGCCCGAATTGCTTGATCTCGCCGCGCAAGCCGAGGCGGTGCTCGCCGCCGTCTACCACCTGCGCGACGCGCACGCGGCGCCCATCGCCGCTGAGTAGCGTTTGCATTGATTTCGGCGCCCGACTGCCCATAAGGCCGCGCCGGGGCATAAATTGCGCGGCGATTAAGCACAGCCGACGATGCCTAAAGACGAGCTCCGCCGTCGCGCTCGAAGCGTCCGGCTGCGGGGCACATATCTTGACGACTCTCGAAACATAGCAGCGATTCGTTCGGGACCGTCCGACCCAAACGCACTGCACGCTGCTGTCCCTTAGCGGGCATCCCAAAACGCACACAAGCCGATCGGCTGTATGCTCGCGACTTGACGCGCTGGAAGCTGGGGACAGCTGTCCGCGCTCGGTCGACGAAATTTACGAATTCGTTACACTTTTCGGCTGGACGATTCCCAACGGCCGGGGGCCTGGGCCGCGGAGGGACGTTTGCAGAACGATGGAACACCGGGAACACCCTCGACGCCGGCGCGTGCGAACGCCGGGTCGGTGCTGCTCCTTGTCGCCGTTTTGCTTGCAGCGTTTGGCGTCTCGTTGTTCCAGCAGATCAACGCGCACCGCGAGGCCTCTGCGTCCTTGGCGCGCGACGGGCAGTCCGCGGTGGCGGCGGTCCTCGCCGAGCGAGTAAACACGGGCTTGGCGCAAGCATGGGGCGCATCGGCAAGCGCCGCCGAGGCGCTGGAACGCAGCGAAGCGTTGCGCCAAAATCCACGCGTCATCGCGGAAGCGGCCGCGCGTGCGCGGAGCGTCCGCGCGGTGGTCGTTTTTGACGAGACAGGCGCGGTCCTCGCGCTCACGCGGCGGACGGGGCTGGAGATCGCCTCCGGCGCGCTGCGCGCTTCAGGCGGCTCATCGAATTGGGCTGGCGCGGCCCAGGCCGACGGACAATTCGCGCCAACCATCGTTCGGCGCTCTCGCGGCCTAACCATTGTAACAGTACTAGATGCCGCCGCCTTAATGGCGGGCGCGCCAGAGAATCTTGTCGCCTTTCTGCTGACGGCCGATGGCGCGTTGCTGCATGCTTCCGCGCCAGGACGCGATCTTGATCTTGGCGTGGAGACAGCGCTGACCGCAGCCGCGCCGGATGGACGCCGCGCGCGCGCGCGCTTTGTGGATGTCGACGGCGCGGCTTGGGTGATCGGCGCCGCGCAAACGACATCCGGCGGCTTTCGCGTGCTCGTTGCAGCGCCGACGCGCGCACCAGCCTCGGCATGGCTAGCGGCGCTCGCGCAATTCGCGCTTCTAGGCGCGGCGCCTGTCGCCGCCGTTGGCGCGCTGGTGATCATGCGCCGGCAAGATCAACGCCGCGTCAAACTTGCGGAGCAGGAAGCCGAGCGCGCGGCGACCAATTTCCAGCTTGCCGCCGACAGCGCCCGCGCCGGCGTATTCGAATGGCGTGTCGCGGACGATGTGTTCCACCTATCCGAACAGGCGGCCGCGATGCTCCGAACAGGCGCCGATACGCTCTCGCAGAGCCAATTCGTCGCGCTCGCCATCCCGCAAGACCAGGCGCTAATGGAAACGGAGTTAGCCCGCGCGCGCCGCGCAGGCACGCTTGATCTGCGCTTTCGCGTCGCCGTTGGGGCCGGTCTCGCCTGGATCGAGGCGCGCGGCGTCGCGGTGGAGGATCGCGCGTCCGGCGATGGGGCGATCCGCTTCATGGGGTCCGTTCTCGACGATACGCCCCGCCACGCGGCGCAGCTGCGCGTTAACCGTCTTGAGCGGCAGTTGCGGACGGCGATCGATTCCTTCACGGGGCCGTTTGCGCTTTGGGATGCGAAACGCCGCCTCATGATGTGGAACGGCGCTTATGTGCAGGCGTTCAATCTCGCGCCTGAATCAGTCCGTGCGCGCATCTCGTACGAAACGGTCGCTCTAGCCGCATCAGCGCATATCAGGCGCGAGCGCATAGATCCCGTCGATCCTCAAGTGCGTGAAATCGAGCTTGTGAGCGGCGCTTGGCTGCAATTGATCGAGCGCCGCACCACCGACGGCGGCCTCATCACGATCGGCGTCGATATCACCGCGATCAAACGGCAGGAGGAGGCGCTCAAACGCAACGACAAGAGCTTGCGTGAACTGGTTGCGCGCCTTGAAAAATCCGAAGCTCAAAACAAGCAATTGGCGCGAGAGGCCGAAGAGGCGCGCCGCCGGGCCGAAGATGCAAGCCGCGCAAAGAGCGTGTTCCTTGCGAACATGAGCCATGAGCTGCGTACGCCGCTTACGCACATAATCGGGTTCTCAGAGATTATGAGCAACGAGCTGTTCGGTCCTATTGGGAACGATCAATATCGCCAATATTCAAAGGACATCTTCGGCAGCGGGACGCACCTGCTCGACCTGATCAGCGATATTCTCGACATGGCCAAGATCGAGGCGGGCAAGATGACGATGTCTCCGCGCCCGCTCGATCCCGCCGAGGCCATCGATCAAGCCGTGCGCTGGACACGGCGGCGCGCGGACGAAAAGAGTCTGCAAATTCTGGTCGACGCGCCAGATCTGCCTGAAATTGAGGCGGACCATCGGGCGGTCAAGCAGATGCTCATCAATCTCTTGTCTAACGCCATCAAGTTTACGGAAGAAGGCGCGATCATGGTGCGCGGACGGCCCACGCCTGAAGGCGTCGTGCTGCGTGTGGTCGACACCGGCTGCGGCATCCCAAGCGATCATCTGCCGCGGCTGGCTAAGCCGTTTGAGCAGGTTGAAACGGAATTATCGCGCAATCACCAGGGCACGGGCCTCGGGCTTGCGCTCACCAAATCCCTCGCGGAAATGCATGGCGGGCGTCTGACAATAGACAGCGAAGTCGGCAAGGGCACGATCGTCAGCATTTTCCTGCCGCGTGTATTTGGCGGGGAAGCGACGCGCACCGCCGCCGAGTAGCGCAACCTTTCGGTCTATTGCCCCCGAAAACGCTCGCGCATTCGCCGCCTCTGTTCGAACCGATCGCGCAGCGGTGGCGGGCCGGGCTCACGTGCAGCCCCAGGGCGCGCCCCGCCAGCGCGCGGGCCTTCGCGCGCCATGAGTTCAATCGCCGCGCGCCGATCCTCCGCGGGAAAACGACCAAGCGATTGCAGCACGGCTTCCTGCCAAGCCGCCTGCAACGCCGCGTCCGCCGCCCGCATGCGCGCGGCCGCCCGATTGACGGCATCCAAATCGTATGGCTCGCTCGCCACCAGCACACGCAAGCGCCGCCGCGCCGCCAACGCTTCGCCGCGCAACGCCTGCGTACCGGACCAGCTCCGCGCCAGATCGCGGCGCACAATGGCGCGCATCGGCGCGGGCAGCGCCGCCAACGAACCGATGCGCAGCAATGACGCCGACTCCGCCGCTGGCGACGGGCCCGTTGCGGGCGCCGGCGCAGGCTGCGCGATTTGAGGCGGTGTTTTGGTCTGATGAACGCGCTTTTCAGTCACCGTCTGGTTCATCTGCGTCCGCTCCAACCGGACGCCGCTTGCAATCCCCCCCACCGCCGCGCCGATCAAAAGGAGATTGAGGGCGACAGACAAATAAAGCGCCGTGCGGTGGGACGCCGGTCGATCACTCATCCGCCGTCCCCCTGCCAGTCGGCGTCACTGGGCCCGCCGCCGAACGCGATCTCGATCATGAGATCGGCAGCGTCAGCATCGAGCGCACTATCGCCGCCATTGATCACCTCGGGTGCGCCAGATGGCGCAAGCGGCGCTTCGGCCACGATCCGCGCCGCGCCGCTTGACTGCACCGGAACCAGCAGACCACCGCCAATCCCGATAAATGCGCCAAACACGGCGCATGCGGCCAGCGCCGCGTAGGGCGCCCAAGTGGAGTTACTCCGGCCAGACGCGGCTTTTGGCGCCTTTGCAAGAATTCGCGCACGCAGCAGATCGCTTGGCGCCGGCGCGGGGCGATCGAGGGCCAACAAATCATCCAGCGCACGCGCTTCCGCCAAAACCGAAGCCGCTTGCTCGTCACGTTGCGCAAACGCTGTCGCGGCGGCGCGCTCGTCAGCGGGCCAACGCGCCTCCTCGGCGCCATAGGCCTCAACCAGCGCCGTGAACCGCGCGAGAGTAATTCTGGTGTCGTTCACGCTCGCCTCATGAAGCATCGCCCATCAAATCGTGGGCTAAATCCGCAAGCGCCGCCTTGAGCGCTCTGCGCCCACGCGAAAGGAGAGACTCCAACGCCTCCACACTGACTTCCAGCACCGCCGCAGCCTCGATATTGCTCAGTTCCTCGTAGTGACAGAGCGCGAGCGCCGCGCGCTGGCGC
>CADEEL010000033.1:0-7546 GCA_902826335.1 uncultured Alphaproteobacteria bacterium | reverse complement strand
GCGCCGCGCGCTGGCGCGCCAGCCAATTGTCGTGCGCCGAGGGGCTGGGATCGGCGAGGAGCGCGCCTGCGTCCGCGTCCGGCGTTTCCCGCCGACGGCGCAGCCGGTCGTAACAGAGATTGAGTGCGACACGGTGCATCCAGGTTTCGAACTTGGCCGCCCCAGGCTTCCACTCTCCGGCCGTCTTCCAGACGCGCAGAAACACTTCCTGCGCGACATCCTCGGCCTCCATGGGATCGTTGAGCATGCGGCGCGCGAGCGAGACCATGCGCGGCAAGTGGCGACGCACCAGCGCTTCGGCGGCGCGCGCCGAGCCGGCGCCGGCCTCGCGAACGAGCGCCGCATCCGGATCGGTCACCGCTTCCGCCAAGGTCCCGCCACGCGCGCTCCACGAACTTCGCCCTCGGACTACGGCGCAGACGCGCCGGGACGCCGCCGGGCGACAAGAGCCCGCGCCACGTCCAACTCCGCAGCTTCAAGCACATCATTGTCATTTACGTCGAACCGATTGAAGCCCCTCATCGGCGCGCCGAGAAACTCTGTGCGGCTAACCCGCCCATCTCCATCCACATCCCGGACGTGTCGAAGCGCCATCGCGGCCTCGCGAACAGCGCGCCGCTCCGCCGCGCTGACAAAGCCGTCATTGTCGGTGTCGATACCCGCGAACACCGCGCCACGGGCGGCCCGCGCCTCGGCTCTGGTCACCGCGCCATCGCGATTGGCGTCCGCCGCCGCAAGGCGCGCGGCCGGATCGCTCGCCCCCCCCTGGGCGCTCGCCGGCTGCGCCAAAACGCCCAAAAGAACCAATATTCCTAGCGCCGTAAGGGCCTTGCCCATGTCCGCCTCCTGCCAAGCTGCAACTGAGTTCAACGCCAGAATCGTCAGATTCCGTCGCCAAGGTCGGTCCAGCGCCGAAAGACGCCGCGAACGGCGGCCATTTGGGCCGATAGACGGTCCGAAACCGCCTCAATGTCGGGCGCCTGCGCCTCCCTGGCCAACAAGGCCGCGACCCTTGGGGTGATGGCCGCCGCATCGATATCGCCGTCAAAACAGCTGCGCAGCACCTGTTGCAGCCGCCCAAGGAGCGACCACCCCGCGAGGGCCTTGCGCGCGACATCAGCATCTAGCGCGCCGGCAGCGGCCAGCTTGGCCAGGGCCGCGCCGGTATTTGCGTCGAAGGTAGCGGGATCGCCTGAAACGAGCTGAGCCCCCTGCGCCAGGAATTCGAGATCGACCATGCCGCCCGCAGACAATTTCAAGTCCCACGGTCCGCGCGCCGGACGTTCACGCTCCATACGCGCGCGCATATCCGCGATGTCGGCTTTGACTTTCTGTTCGTTACGCGGCGCGGTGAGTATGCGCTTGGCCTCGGCCTCGACACGCCGCGCGAAGGCCGCATCGCCAGCAACGCATCGCAACCGGGTTAACGCCAACAGCTCCCACGTCCAAGCATCGTGCTCATAGTAGTGGGAAAACGCGGAAAATTGCACCGCCACAGGACCTTTCGATCCAGACGGCCGCAATTGCATGTCGACCTCATAAAGACAGCCTTCCTCGGTAGGCGCGGCGATGGCGCTGATCAGGCGCTGCGCAACGCGTGCATAGTAAGCCGAGGAAGCGCCACTTGCGGCCTCGTCCGATCCCGGCGCGCAATCATAGATGAGCATCACATCGAGGTCGGAGCCTTCCGTCATCTCGCGGCCGCCGAACTTTCCGAGCGCCGCAACGCAAAAGACGCCAGGCTGCGCGCCATGCACCCGCTCCACTTCTCGCAAAGCCACGCAAGTCAGCGCGGCGATGAGCGTCTCCGCGATATCCGCGTGCGCGGCCCCCGCCAGCCCCGCGTCCGCCCGGCCATCGATCACCTGCATACAGACGCGAAAGGTCTCCTCCCGCTTGAAGCGTCTCGCGGCGTTCAGCGCGCCTTCGAAATCCGTCGCGCCGCCAAGCAATTCGCTCAATAACCCCCGCCTCTCGCCCGGCGGGTCCTCCGCCAATGGCTTATCAAATCGCGCCTCGATCATGGCGTCGAGCAAGGCCGGGCGCGAGGCCAACGCTCCCGCAAGCCGCGGCGCCATTGAGAGCCCCGTGATCAAATCGTTGAGAAATTTTGGTTGCGCCTGCAGAAGCGACAAGACCTGTACACCGCCCGACAGGGCGCCAAAAAAAGAAGCGAATCGGCTAAACACTTCATCGGCCGCGCCCGTCTCCGCAATCGAACGCAAGAGCCGCGGCGTGAGCGCCGTCAATAATTCGCGCGCGCGCTCGGACCGCATGGCGCGAATGCGGCCATGATGCCAGCCCCGTATTTCGCCGGCTACGTGCTGTGGATCGACAAAACCCATGTTTTCCAGGGTCGCTATCGTTTCCGCGTTGTCCTCGACGCCGGTGAAGATGAGGCTTCCCGAGGGATCGGCGAGCGTTTCAAACCGCCCAAATAGAGCGCGATCAATCTCCCATACGCGGGTGCGATGCGCGCACAGGCGTTGTTCCCATTGCGCAAGGCTTTCCGCGCCGCACAAGGCCGCCAATCTGGCGCGCTCATCGGAGTCCCGCGGCGTCTTGTGCGTATGCGCATCTTCCAGCATTTGAATTCTATGCTCTGTGCGCCTCAAAAACTCGTATGCTTCCGCAAGTTCGCGCCGGTGCGCCGCGTCGATTACGCCCGCCGCTTCAAGAGATGAAAGGGCGTCCATCGTTCTAGGCGAACGCAGCGCGTCATTTCTGCCGCCAAAAATGAGTTGCTGTGTTTGAGCGTGGAGCTCGATATCCCGGATGCCTCCGCGCCCCAACTTTACGTCGCACACCGGGTCGTTCACATTCGCGGCGTCGTGCGTGGAAAGTATTTGGCGCTTGATCGAGCGCACATCGGCGACTGCGGCGTAGTCGAGGTGGCGGCGCCAAATGAACGAATGAATAGAATCAAGAAACTCGGTTCCAAGCGCAATATCGCCGGAGGCGGCGCGCGCTTTGATGAACGCCGCGCGCTCCCAGTTCTGGCCGAGCGACTGGTAATAGATTTCCGCCGCAGCGATCGTCACGGCCGGCGGCGTTGACGCCGGATCCGGCCGCAGGCGCAGGTCCGTTCGAAATACGTAGCCCTCCGCCGTCACCTCCTCCAGCGTCTTCACGATGAGCTGAACCGCGCGCAAAGCAATCGATCGCGCGTCCTTGCCCGCCGCGCACGGCAAAAGGTCCGGTTCATAGAAAACCGAAAAATCGATGTCGCTGGAATAATTCAGTTCGCGCGCGCCCATTTTTCCCATGGCGATCAGCGCAAAGCCCGGCAGCGGCCCCCGCTCGCCAATTTGCGATGCGCCGTGAATAAAGCCACGCTCGGCCAGTTCATGCGCCGCCATTGCGACGGATGCGGCGAGGCATGCGTCGGCAAACGCCGTTAGCACGCCGGTCGTCCGAACGAGCGACCAAGCCCCCGCCAAATCGGCGATTGCGCACGCCAAGTGAAGTTCTTGTTTCGCGAGGCGCAACTGCTTCATGCCGTCTTCGAGTGACGGCGCCTCCAAGGCCACATGATGTGCGGCGGATATGGCGGCGCGGGCCGCGTCTTCTGGCCATGTCACCCCGCTCATGGCCGCGACAAGGTCTGGGCGCTGGAGCATGAGACGGTTGAGATAGGGCGCATAAAACGCCGCGCCGCGCGCCGCATCGCGCCACGGTGACGCGATATCTATCGCGTCCGCCGGGGTGACCGCCTCTCTGGGCGGCGTGCGGCAGGGCGCGCTTGTCATGCACTCATCGGCAGGAGAAGCGCCGCGCGCAACCCAGGACTCGCACCCGCGCCGAGCCCATCGGTCAGCACCAGGGCGCCGCGGTGCAGGCGCGCAACCGCCGACACCAAACTAAGCCCCAATCCACTTCCCGAGGTTGATCGCGAAGACTCCAGCCTTACAAATCGCTCAACAACACGGTCACGATCCTCTTCAGGTACGCCGGGCCCATCATCAGAGACAGACAATTCAATCCGCCCTCGCCCAATCTCTAGGGCGCGCACCTCAATACGGCCGCCGCGCGGCGTATACTTCAACGAGTTTTCGATCAGGTTCACCATCGCCTGTGTGATGAGTTGCGGCTCACCCTTCATGATGAGTCGGCTATCGATTTGAGCCGCGAATGAAATGCCGCCCTCCTCGGCGGCCGGCTCATAGAAGTCCACGAGTCTACGCACCACTTCGCTTGCATCGAAGGGCTCAAGGCGCCAGTTCGCGACGGATTCGACGCGCGACAGGCGCAGCACGGCCTGAAACGTATCGAGGAGTCTGTCGGCCTCTTCGATGGCGCTCTGCAGGGCTCTACGCTCTGTCTCGCCGCCAGGTTCGGCGGCCAACGCCCCTTCCAGGCGTTGGCGCAGGCGCGTTAACGGCGACCTAAGGTCATGCGCGATTGAATCGCCTGCGGTGCGCGTCGTCTGCACAAGTTTCTCAAGCCGATCGAGCATGGCGTTTATGGATTGCGCGAGCGTATCGAATTCATCGCCTCCCCCGCGATCCCGCGCCCGGCGGGACAGATCGCCCTCCATGACGTCGCGCGCCGTGGCCGCAATCGCCTCGACCCGCCGCGCGGCCTGACGGCTCGCGGCCAGGCCGCCAAGTATCGACAAAATGACGCCCAGTACGCCGACCGACCAAAGGACACTTGTGATCCGCGCCGCGAGCTCGGCGGTATCGCCTAAATCGCGAATGACCAAAAGCGTCGGCCCACCAAGCAGCGGCCCAAATCGACCCCGCCCCTGGCCAGTGCGCCGACCCGGCCCGTCGCGACGCACGAATTCGAACTCGACGTGCGCCACTTCCTCACCAGGAAGCCTTGGAACGTCGAGAATGTCCTGGTGCAGGACTTCGCCGCGCGCGCTCCGCAGAAGGTAGAGCATGCTGTCCGACGCCGCCGCACGCTGGCGCACCTGCTCCGTCAGCGCCGCCAATCCTTGGTCAGCGTATGAGCGTTCGAGTGTCGTGAACTCCAGCTCCGCGGCCTCGTCAGCCTCGCGCACCAATTGGCCGACGGTTGCGACGTAAACATAGGCGAGCAGCGCCACGACAATGAGCAGAACGACGCTGGTCTGCGCGACCGCCAGCCGAAATGTGGTGGTGCGAAGAAGAGTCTCGAGGCCTGGCCTCATGCTTCAAGGCGATAGCCTGAGCCGCGCACCGTCTGCAGAAGCGTATTCGGAAAGTCCTTGTCGATCTTGCCGCGCAGGCGGGAAATGTGAACGTCAATAACGTTGGTCTGCGGATCGAAATGATAGTCCCACACATTTTCCAAGAGCATTTTTCGCGTAACCGTCTGCCCGGCGTGGCGCATAAGGTATTCGAGCAAACGAAACTCGCGCGGTTGAAGGTCTATTTTTCGCCCCGCGCGCGTCACCGTGCGCGACAGCAGATCCATTTCCAGATCGTTGGCGGACAGGCGGGTCATTTCCGTAATGGCGAGTTCACGCCCATTCCAAAGCGCGCGCACGCGCGCCAACAATTCCCGGGTTGAAAACGGTTTTCCCAAATAGTCATTGGCGCCGGCGTCCAACCCTTCGACGCGATGATCCTCATCTTGCAGCGCCGACAGGATCAACACCGGCGTCGACACGCCATTGGCCCGCAAGTCCCGAACCAATATGTCGCCATGCTTCTTCGGCAACATGCGATCGAGCACGATCACGTCATAGGAGCGGGATCGGGCCAGTTCCTCGCCTGCCTCGCCATCGTCGGCGAGATCGACGCTATGGCCTTCGCCCTCGAGCGATTGGCGCAAATCATCCGCCATCGCGCGATCGTCCTCAACGACCAGCACTCTCATGTGGCGCTCCTTCCTAGCCTCGGCCCGGGTCGGCCGCGATGAAGCGCGGGCCGGCGCGCCCATCAAGCTGTAGCAGAAGCGGGCGCCCGGTGCGCCTCGCCTGCTCGGCGAGGCCCGCCAATTCCTGCGCCGAGCGCACTGGTTGGCCGCCTGCGCGCAAGATCACATCACCGGGCCGCACCCCGCGCCGCGCTAGGTCTGAATTCGGATCAAGCGCAAGAACGATCACGCCCACTTCACCGGCGCGCAAAGACAGCCTTTGGCGGTCCTGTTCGGTCATCGGCCGCACGGACAAGCCAAGCGCACCCGCCTCCACGGATGGAGGCGCGTCCGGTTGAGCGGGACCTCCTGGGGCGACGCTCGCCAATTGCTGTTCGGAGGGGCGCTCCGCCAGACGCACATTCAACGTGCGACGCTGGCCGTTGCGCAGCAATTCCACGCGCGCGGGCCGGCCAACGGCCGCGCCGCCGACACGCTGGGTCAAATCGCGTGAATCGCTGACAGAATGGCCGTCAAAGGTAAGGATGACATCGCCCTGCTGAATCCCGGCGGCGGCGGCGGGTCCGGTGGGGACGACGCTCGCCACCAGCGCGCCTTGCGCGCTCGGCAGGCCGAGGCTTCGCGCGATATCCTGGTCAAGCGGCTGCACCTGCACGCCCAACCACCCGCGCGTCACGCGGCCGCTGGCGAGCAATTGCTCAACAACGCGCGCGGCCGTCGCGGAGGGAATGGCGAAACCGATGCCGATATTGCCGCCCGTCGGTGAAAAGATCGCGGAATTCACGCCGACGACACGACCGCGCAAATCAAACGTCGGCCCGCCCGAATTGCCGCGATTGATCGAAGCATCGGTCTGCAGGAAATCGACATAGGCTGAGCCGCCGAAATCACGCCGGCCAACAGCCGAGATGATGCCCGCCGTCGCCGTGCCTTCGAGGCCAAAAGGATTACCGACCGCAACCACCCAATCGCCAACGCGAAGATCGGCGCTTGTATCCAATGTGACGAACGGGAACCGACCGCCGCCTTGCACACGCAGTACGGCGATGTCTGTCGGCTGATCCGATCCGACAATATCGGCCCTCAATTCACGCCCGTCCGCTGTGCGGATCGTGATTTCCTCGGCGCCATCAACCACGTGATGATTTGTGACGATCGTGCCATTGCCATTGATAAAAAAGCCCGAGCCCAGCGCTGTGGGGGTCTCACGCGGATTGCGGCCGGGCCCACGGAAAAAATCCTCGTAGCCGGGCGGCAAACCTTCGAATGCGGGATTGCGGTTCGCGGGGCGTTGGCGAACCTGGATCGAGACAACCGCCGGGCGGACGCGTTCGATCAGGTCGGCGAAGCTGGCGGGCGCGCCCGCCGGAGGGGCCACGGCCTGCGGGGCGATTTGCTGCGCATCGGCGACGCGCGGGGCCAGCGTCTGGGCGCCGATGGCGCCGGCCATCAGCACGGCCGAAAGCCCCCCCGCGAACAGAATGCGTCTGAGAACAGGCCTGGAAAGGCGATTGAACATGAAAGGTCTCACCCCAGTAAGCGGTCAGAATGGTGCAATCCATGGGCGCTCCGGCGCCTGCCACAATGTGCGGCCTGCGCGCTGTCCCACAGCCTCACTATCGGCTGTTTGAGGCAAGTTTGCGATGACGGCGGCGGAATATTGCCGCGACCTGGCCCTCCGAGGCGCGCTAGCTGTGAGCTTTCAATAGGTTGTCCATCCGACCCGAAGCCGGGAGAT
>CADEEL010000032.1 GCA_902826335.1 uncultured Alphaproteobacteria bacterium | reverse complement strand
GGCGGAGGCGGCGGCGCAGCGCTTGGCGCGCACGCCCGCTATGTGGCGCGCGACGCCGCCGCCAAGGCGCCGTCACCGCCTTTGCCGGGCGAGGATGCTGCGAACGGCGAACGCAATGTCGAAGCGCCGGCGAACGCGCACGCGCGCTATCTCCAGCGCGGCGCGGAACGCTCCGTCTTCTACGATGCGCAGGACGACAGCGTGGACGGCGGCGCGCGTGCGGCGGCCTGGGCTCGGGAGGATCGGCGCCATTTCCGGATCATCCTCTCGGCCGAGAATGGCGGCAGGCTCGGCGATCTCAAGAGCTACACCCGCGAAGTGATGCGACGAGCGGAACTCGCCCTCGGAACCCGGTTGACCTGGATCGCGGTCGATCATTGGGACACAGACAATCCGCACACGCACATCACTCTGCGCGGCCGCCACGAGGATGGACGCGATCTTGTCATCCCGCGCGAGTATGTGAGCCATGGCTTCCGTTCGGCGGCGCAGGACATCGCCACCGAACGCCTTGGCCCTCGCGGGCGGGACGACGCCCGCCTGGCGCTGGAACGGGAGGCGCGCGCGCATCGTCCAAGCCGGCTCGACCGCATGATTGAGGGCCAGCTCGATGCGCAAGGGCGGGTTCGCCTGGCCCACCTCCAGGCGCCGGACCGATCGCCGGAAGTCACCGATGCGCTGAAAGCGCGGGCACAGGAACTCAAGCGCCTAGGCCTCGCCAGCGAGATTGGTCGCAACATCTTTCAGTTCGAGCCGGAATGGCAGGGCCGCCTCAAGGCGATGGAGCTCCACCTCGACATTCGCAAGGCGCTCGTGCGTTCACGCACCCAGGAACCAGCACGTCAATTGTCGAAAGCGCTCAAGCTGCCGCCCGGACTGGACCGCTAAGGCGCGCCTCGCGCTTGCACCTGTGGCGCACTTGTGTTGGCATAAGCGCATCGAGGATCGGCGTCCGCGCAGGTAGGACGACCAAAAAAAGAATCCGGGAACCAACCCGGTCGAACAGCAGCGCCTCATTCCCTTTCAGGAAATGGCGCCGTGCACTTCAATCTCTTCGACCTATCTTCGCTCCAGGTCTTCCCAACGATCGCGCAGCCCTTCGTTGTCGCGACCACAGTGATTTTTGCACTTTGGGTGCTGGTCCGCTGGGGGGCGCCGCTCCTCCTCCTCTACGCGCTGACGCGCGTGTGCGTCGGCGAGTGGGGCCAAGCCATGATTGCGGTCGTGTTCGCCGTCTTGATTGAGCTCGGAAACGGCCTTGGATCCTGGCTCGAATGGAATGCCCACGGACGCGACGCCTGGCTGCGGCGACAACAGCGGGATCACGCACGCCATTGAACGGGCGTTTCCGGATCGTTTCCCGCCATTTCCCGATGTTTCCCGTCATCTCCGGGCGAATCGCTCAGCGAAAGATGACGCTCATGGCCGATATGGGCCGAACCATGGAGAGAACACCATGACCGACGTTGCTGAAGAATTCGCGCCATCTCGCAGACAGATGCCGACTTCGCCCACGCCGCTCCGGCAAGCGATCACGCGTCCGCAATTGCGCAAGATCGTGCCGCTGGGCGACACGACGATTTGGGAAATGGAGCAACGCAACGAATTCCCGCGCCGCTTCTTCCTGACGTCGCGCTGTGTCGCGTGGGATTTTCAGGAGGTGCAGGAATGGCTGGCTGCGCGCATGCACGCTGCCGAGGAAGGCCGCGTGAAGCGCGCGCCCACGCCGGATGTCGGCCAACGGCGCACGAGGCCGGTCAGACGTTAGGATCGTGGATCGCGAGGGTCGATGTCGGCGGGGTCAGGGTTGGCGTGTACTTCTCGCCCCGCGTCCAGGCATCGACCATATTCGCCCACTCCTGCAACATGTGCCGGCGATGCGGCTCATATTCGGCCTTGTTGTAGACGCCGCGTGAGGAGCGGTTGTCCTCATGCGCGAGGCACTTCTCGATCCAGTCGCTGTTGAAGCCCGCCTCGTTCAGCAGCGTTGAGCCGGTCCGCCGCAGATCGTGAACCGTGAACGGCGCGAGCGGAAGATTTTCCTTTTTCGCGAGTTCGACGATCGCCGTGGTGACGCGATTGAACGTCGCCCGCGACATCGGCTCATTAGCCTCATAGCGCGATGGCAAGAGGTAGCGTGAATTGCCGGCGCAGGTCTTGAGCGCGACCATGATGTCGAGCGACTGCCGCGACAGATACACATTGTGCGGCTTCTTGCGCTTCATCCGTTCCTTGCTGATCGACCAGACCGCATTCTCGAAATCGACCTCGGGCCAGACGGCGTCTTGCAGCTCGCTCTTGCGGACCATGGTCAGCAAGATCAGCTTCAGCCCCAGGCGGATCGTCGGCAGTGTCGCGATCCGCTCAAGCAGGGACAGCATGATGCGGATTTCGCCGGGCGACAGCGCCCGGTCGCGCACCTCGAATTGCGCGATCGACGCCGGGCCAACTTCATCGGCGGGATTGGCGACCTTCTCGCCGTGCAGAATGGCGAAGCCGTAGATCTGCTTGACGATATCGCGCACGTGGATGGCGGTGGCCGGGGCACCGCGATCCTTCACGCGCGCGCAAAGCACGCGAAGATCGTCCGGGCCGATCTCCGCAAGCAGACGGTTCTTCCATTCGGGATGAATGTCGCGGTCGTAGATCGCGCGGCGCATGGCGCGCGTGCTCTCCGCCATCCGCGCTTGCTTGAAGTAGCGGAGGCCAACCTCGCCGAACCTGTCGGCATCGACGAGTTTGCGCTTTTCCTTTTGCTTCTTGATGGCCGGCGACTGGCCGTCGCTCAAAAGCTGGCGCGCCGCCGCGCACTTGGTTCTCGCCTCCGACAGCGAGAGACCGCCAGCATCAGGCGCGTACTTGCCAATGGTGAGCGTCTCGCGCCGGCCGTTGAAACGGTAGTCGTACCGGAACGTGATGAGTCCCGAAGTGGCCACCAGCGCGTACATACCGTCACGGTCCCCGACCTTATAGATTTTCTCCTTTGGTTTCATCTTCTTGAGTGCAAGGTCGGTCAGCACGGGCGGCCTCTTCTGGCGCAAGTTTTCGAGTTCTCCAGCCCATTTTTACCGTCAACAAAAACACCGTCAAGTTTTGCTTTTTATCACGTTATTTCTTATGCTTAGCAAAACTATGCGCGATGCGCTTGAGTTTGGACGCCTGACGGTAAGGGCAAATCGCGGGCTTCGCGTTCGAAGCGATACCGTCAAAAACACCGTCACGTGTTTCCGCTTGGAGGCGATCCTTGGCGATCGACACCGAGAGGTATTTTGTTGATTTTATGCGGTTTATAGGCTATTCAGCGAATGTCGGCGAAAGACGCCGAACCCTCCTGAATCATTCCCACTCAATCGTGCCAGGCGGCTTGCTCGTCACGTCGTATACAACCCTGTTCACGCCCCGCACCTCGTTGATGATGCGCGTGGCGGCGCGGCCGAGGAAGTCCATCGGGAACGGGAAGAAATCGGCGGTCATGCCATCCGTGGAGGTTACGGCGCGCAACGCACACACAAATTCGTAGGTGCGCCCATCGCCCATGACGCCGACCGTCCGCACCGGGAGCAACACGGCGAACGCCTGCCAAATAGCGTCGTAAAGGCCGGCCTTTCTGATTTCGTCCAAATAGACCGCATCGGCCTGGCGCAATATGTTCAGTTTCTCGCGCGTGATCGCGCCCGGCACGCGGATGGCGAGGCCGGGGCCGGGAAATGGGTGGCGCCCCACAAACGCATCCGGTAGTCCAAGCTCGCGCCCCAGCGCGCGCACTTCATCCTTGAATAGATCGCGTAAGGGCTCAACCAGCTTCATGTGCATGCGTTCGGGCAAACCACCGACATTGTGGTGCGACTTGATCGTCACGCTCGGGCCCCCGATGGCCGAGACGCTTTCGATCACGTCCGGATAGAGCGTGCCCTGGGCGAGAAAATCAGCGCCGCCGACGCTGCTCGCCTTCTCCTCGAACACGTCGATGAACAATTTGCCGATGGTTTTGCGCTTGATCTCCGGATCCTCGACGCCCTCAAGCGCGGACAAGAACCGCTCGCTCTCATCAGCATGAATAAGCGGAATATTGTAGTGATCGCGAAACAGGCGCACCACCTCTTCGGCCTCGTTGGCCCGCATGAGGCCGTGATCGACGAACACGCAATGCAATTGATCGCCAATCGCTTCGTGAATAAGCACGGCCGCGACGCTTGAATCCACGCCGCCCGACAAGCCGCAGATCACCCTGCCATCGCGCACTTGCGTGCGTATGCGCGCGATCGCCTCGGCCTTGAAGGCGGCCATGGTCCAATCGCCTTTGCAGCCGGCGATCTTGTGCGTGAAGTTGCGCAGCAGTTTCGCGCCGTCAGGCGTGTGGGCCACTTCTGGGTGAAACATCACCGAATAGAATTTGCACTGCTCATCGACGGCGATGGCGAAAGGCGCGTTCGGCGATGTTCCGACTACGGAAAATCCCCGCGGCAGCTCGGTGACGCGGTCCCCATGGCTCATCCACACTGGATATTTGCCGCCCACCTCCCACACGCCCTCATAGAGCGGGCTGGCGCGTACGATCTCGACATCGGCGCGGCCGAACTCGCGCGCGTGCCCGGCCTCGACCTTGCCGCCAAGCTGCACGGCCATGGTCTGCTGGCCATAGCAGATGGCCAGCACCGGCACGCCGAGCTTGAACACATCCTCCGGCGCGCGTGGGCTTTCGCCTTCAATGACGCTGGCGGGCCCGCCGGAAAGAATAACGGCCTTGGGGCTAAAGCCGCCGGCGAGCACGGCGGCCGCCTTGTTGTAGGGGTGGATTTCGCAATAGACGCCGCTTTCGCGCACGCGCCGGGCGATCAGCTGCGTGACCTGGCTGCCGAAATCGACGATCAGCACCCGCTCGTGCGCCGGGCTCGGCGCCAGTGCATTGGAGGGTGAGGGCTCGGATGAGTGCGCGCCGGGCGGCGCGGCATGGGACGCGGATTGGGCCATGCGATGAGATGAGGTGCGCCGCGCGGCGCGTCAATCGCCGCCGATGGACAAGCTTACCGCCACGTCACTATTGTGGATAAAACACAATCGGGGGTGGAACGCCCGTGGCTGCGGCTGGGTGTGGGAGAGAGTCGCTTTTGTTCGGGGGACATGCGTCGCGTGTGCGGCCTGCCCTTCGACTTCGCTCAGGGCGACGATGAGATTTAAGTTCGCTGATATTTAGGGCTGTTTCCACCACGTCGCGCTGAGCGTGTCGAAGCGCGGGAGGATGCGAATCGTCTCGAAAAGCGGGAACTCGCACAAAAAGATCCGACCCGATCCGTCTACGGATAATATGGGGCTCCTCTTGCACGGGAGGTCGATTGGACGTCCGAGCCGACCGACGCAAGAGGGCGGAACGAGCGCGAACTGGGAGAGTCATCTCACAAGAGCCGGCGTGGATTGGAAATGGCCGGAGATCCGGGGCCCGCGAACGGACGCGGCCCGCGCGCTGAGCGCCTCTGCGACAAGAGTTAAAACCTCCGCACTAAGTCGCATGCGAGCAGATAACGTTCCGTCCGGGGCGCGTTTGTCGCGTCTTTTTCAGCCGCCGGCAGCAATGTCGGCATGACCTATCCTCGGCGCGGCGACGCGCCCCGGGCTCCCATCTTGGGAGCGTGGAAGTTGGAAGAGAAAATGATGCGTGTCCGCGAAAGCCAGGCTTGGCGCGGAGGCTTTATTGCGCGCGGGTTCACCGCGACGTTTGGCTTCGAGGCAGAGCCGCGCGAAAGGCCGGAACCGAAGCAGTTTAACGAGGCGAATTCACCCCGCCGGCACCGTGGCTCGTGTGCGCGCAATTTCACTGTAGTGAGTACTTCGAGGCAGAGCCGCGCAGATAGCAGAATCTGCCGCACATGCGCCTGACGAATCCACTCCGCCTGCGGCGCCTAATCACGTGCTCAATCCCGCACAAGCGTCGCCACAAAGAAACCATCGCACCCCGTTCGCAATGGCGTGAACTGAACGCTATGGGCGGAGCGAGGCGCGCGCGCCGCGGCCAAAGCGGCCTGGACCCCCGCCTCCCTCGGCGCGAACGGCGCCGGCGAAAATTCCGGATGCTTGGCGAGAAAGGCGGCGATCCGATCCTCGTTCTCTTCCGGCAGCACGGAGCACGTCACATAGACAAGCCGCCCGCCGGGCTTGACCAGCGGCGCGGCGCGCGCGAGCGCGTCATCTTGCTCGGTAATGCGCATGTCAAGCGCGGCGGGCCGCAGGCGCCACTTCGTATCCGGCGCGCGCCGCCATGTGCCCGAGCCTGTGCACGGCGCATCGACAAGCGCCAAATCCATCCGCCCACGGAGGTCTTCCAGCGCATCGCGCGTGCGCAGCGGCGCGCGTATCTGCACATTGCGCGCACCCGCCCGGTCGAGCCGTTCCTTCAATGGCGCGAGGCGGCGTCCATCGACATCGAAGGCGAACAACTGGCCCTTGTTCTCCATCGCCGCGGCGAGCGCCAAGGTCTTGCCCCCGCCGCCGGCGCACACGTCCGCCACCTGTTGGCCCGGCCGTGCATCCGCGAGCAGCGCGGCGAGCTGGCTGCCTTCGTCTTGAACCTCGAACCAGCCTTTCAAAAAGCTCTGCTCGCTCGCCCAGGGAAAGCTGCGCCCCTCCGCCCACGGGATGCGCACGCCGTGCGGCGCGTAAGGCGTTGGCGCTGGCGCCTGCGACAAGCGGGGGGCCTCGCCCAACGCGGCGATCACACTCTCCCGCGTCGCCTTCAGCGTGTTCGTACGCAGATCGAGCGGTGCGGGCAGGGCGAGCGCGGCGCCTTCCTCAGCCCGGGCGTCCCCGAACGCGCGCGCGAGGCTCTCATCAAGCCATGCCGGATAATCGCCGCGCACATGGGCCGGCGCGGCCTCGAGCGTCGCGTGCTCCAGATGCGTGCGCTCGATCGGATTGGGCGGCGCCGGCGCGTGGGGATCGCCTTCACAGGCCGCGACGATATCCTCGGACGAGCGGCCAAACCCCCACCGCACGGCGCCGAACACCCAGGCGCGGGGGGTGTCCTCGCCAAGGCGCCAGGCGCTCGACGCCTTCCAGCGCAGGGCGCCGAAGACGAGGTCACCGATCGCGGCGCGGTCCTTCGATCCAGCGAAGCGGTGGCCCAGCGCCCAATCCTTGAGCGCGCCGGCCGGCGGGCGCTTGCGCGCCTCGACATCGGCCAGAACCTCAATCGCCGCTTGCAAGCGCGCGCCGAACCGCATGGGAGAACCCCTCAAAGATCAACCGCTTAGCCTGGATCGCGGCCGCGGTCCTGAAATTTCGCCTTGAGCCGCGACGGATCGGGCTGCAAATTCCGTTACACATCGGTAAGCGAGGGTTGAGCAGCAAGACCAGACCACGGGGAGTAAATCATCATGAAATTCCACACCGCCATCGCCATCGCGTTCCTATCCCTCGCCGGCACGGCCGCGCCCGCCTTCGCCTGGGACCTCATCGGCACGCGCCAAGTGCTCGATCGCACGGATCGCGACACTATTCACCTCACCGGCCACCGCACGTTCAATCGCATCCGCCTGTGCGTCTATCGCCAGCCGGTGCACTTCTATGATCTGGACGTGAACTTCAACAATGGCGGGCATCAGGACATATCCGTTCGCGCCCGGATCAATCCCGGACAATGCACGCGCGTGATCGATCTTGAAGGCGGCAACCGCGACATCGCCAACATCTCGATGCTGTACGAAGAAACCAGCTTCCGCCGCGCGCGCGCCGTCGTGCGCGTCTATGCGGAATAGGATGTGATGTGCGGCGCGCCATGATCGTGGCGCGCCGCGCTCATCCGTTTAGCGGATAATTGGGTGACTCGCGCGTGATGGACACATCATGCACATGGCTTTCGCGCAGGCCCGCGGCCGAGATGCGCACGAACTTCGCCTTCGATCGAAAGTCAGCCAAGGTGCGCGCGCCCGTGTAGCCCATGGCGGCGCGCAATCCGCCGACGAGTTGATGCAAAATGTTGCCCACGGGGCCTTTGAACGGAACACGCCCCTCGATGCCTTCCGGCACCAATTTCATCGCGTCCGTCACCTCCTTCTGGAAATAGCGATCGGCCGAACCGCGCGCCATGGCGCCCAGCGAGCCCATGCCGCGATAGGCCTTGTAGGAGCGCCCCTGATAGAGAACGACTTCGCCGGGCGCTTCGTCCGTGCCGGCCAGCAGCGAGCCGATCATCGCCGCTTCCGCGCCGGCCGCCAGCGCCTTGGCGAGATCGCCGGAAAACTTGATGCCGCCATCGGCGATGACCGGCGTATCGCTGCGCCGCGCGGCCTCGACCGCGTCGATGATCGCGGTGAGCTGCGGAACGCCCACGCCCGCCACGATGCGCGTGGTGCAGATCGAGCCCGGCCCGATGCCGACCTTGATCGCGTCGGCGCCCGCATCGATGAGCGCTTTCGCGCCATCGCCGGTGGCGACATTGCCGGCGATCACCTGCACGCGATTGGAATGGCGCTTCACGCGCGTGACAGCGTCGAGCACGCCCTTGGAATGGCCGTGCGCGGTATCGATCACCAGCGCATCGCAGCCCGCCTCTATCAGGGCCAGTGAACGCTCGAAGCCGGCATCGCCGATGCTTGACGCCGCGCCGACGCGCAACCGCCCCTGCTCATCTTTCGCGGCGTTCGGATGCGAGCGCGCTTTCTCGAAATCCTTGACCGTGATGAGCCCAACGCAGCGCCCGCCTTCATCGATCACGATCACGCGCTCGATGCGGTGTTTGTGCAGAAGGCGGCGCGCTTCTTCCTGGCCGGCGCCCTCACGCACGGTGATGAGGCGCTCCTTGGTCATAAGGTCAGACACACGCTCGGCCGGATCAGCGAAGCGCATATCGCGATTGGTGAGGATGCCGACGAGCTTGTTCGTGCCTGGCTCAACGACCGGAAACCCCGAAATGCGCCGCTCTTCCTTGAGCGCGATGATTTCACCCACGGTCTGGTCCGGACGAATGGTGATGGGATCGATCACCATGCCGGCCTCGAATTTCTTCACCAGACGGACCTGGTCGGCCTGCTCGGCCGGCGTGAGGTTGCGATGAATAACGCCGAGCCCCCCCGCCTGAGCGACAGCGATCGCGAGACGCGCCTCAGTGACGGTATCCATGGCGGCGGAGATGAGCGGGATATTAAGCGTAATGGACTTGGTGAGTCGCGTTCTCGTCTCGGCATCGGCCGGCAGCACCTCGGACGCACCCGGCTCCAGGAGCACGTCGTCGAAGGTCAGCGCTTCACGGATTTCCATGGACGGCTGGTAGTGACTCGGCGCCGATTTGGCAAGCGCCGTGTCCCGGGCGAGATTGTGACGGTCCCCGCGCGCCTGCTAGACAGCATGCATGACACAGCCGGACGACCAGGAAGAAACCAATCCGACGCGGCGCGGCCTCGTGCGCCTGATCCGGATCGGCGCCGCTGTGGCCGGCGCCATGCTGCTCATCGGCGCCGTGTGGCTGACATTCTCCGGCTACGAAGCGGGCGGCCTCGTCGGCGCCTTTCCTGGCCTGTTTCTGTTCGTGATCGGCATATTCTTGATCCAGGCGGCTTCGTACACGCCCCGACGCTAATCGCCGCGAAAGCCTTGCGCCACGAGATAAGTCTCGGCGCTCTCCGCGCGGCTGGCCGGCGGCTTGGCGTGGCGCACGGTGCGAAACGCCTTCTTGAGATCGCCGAGCAATTCCCCGCTCAGCCCGCCTTGGAACGCCTTGGTCACAAACGCCCCGCCCGGCGCCAGACGCGCCATCGCATAACGCGCGGCCGCTTCGGCGAGCGCGCCGGTGCGAATTTGATCCGTGCGCTGATGGCCGGTCGTGTTGGCGGCCATATCTGAGACGATGAGATCGGGCGGCCCGCCCAATGCGGCCGCGACCGCCTCCTGCACGGCGGGATCGAGAAAGTCGCCGACGAGAAACGTCGCGCCAGCGAGTGGATCCACGGGAAGAAGATCGACGCCCACCACGCGCGCCGCGCCGCGCTTCAGCGCGACCTGGGCCCAGCCGCCAGGCGCTGCGCCAAGATCGATCACGCGTGCGCCGCGCTTGATGAGATGGAAACGGTCGTCTAGCTCGGCGAGCTTGAACGCCGCGCGCGCGCGCCAGCCCTCATCGCGCGCCTGCTGCACGTAAGGATCGTTGATCTGCCGTTCGATCCAGGCGCGCGATGACGGCTTCTTCGTTTTGTCCTGGACGCGCTTGGCCAAAGGACGCCCCCCGCGCGGGCCGACCGCACCGGTCCAGCGGCGCTTGTCATCATCCCCGCTCATGAGCAGCCCGCTCCGCCGCGCGCGCGGCGATCATGCGCATGAGGACGCCTTCACGCAGCCCGCGATCCGCGACGCGGATGCGCGGGCATGGCCATACGCTCAAAACGCCTTCAAGAATGGCGCAGCCCGCGAGCACGAAATCGGCGCGATCCGGCCCGATGCAGGGATGAGCGGCGCGTTCTGCGCGGTTCATTTCGCGCATGCGCCGCGTGGCCAGCGCACACGCTTCATCGCTTAGCCATACGCCATCGACTTTCGATCTCTTATAGCGGGTAAGGCCCAGATGGACGCCGGCGAGCCCCGTGACCGTGCCCGACGTGCCGATGACATGTGCACGCCCATCGGCCAGCATGGCGCGTTGATCCTGTGTCGCCGCATCCGCGAAGCACGCCCGCGCGGCCGCGACCATCGCGTCATAGTCTCCCTCGCCGCCTTCCGGCGCCCGCGCAAACCTTTCGGAAAGGATCGACACACCCACCGGCGCGGAGTGGAAAAACTCCACCGCCCCTGTGCGCCGCGCCCAGATCGCCTCGACCGAGCCGCCTCCAATGTCGACAATGAGGGCCGCCTCGGCCGAGGAGTCGATGAGGCCAAGGCAGCCGAGCGCGGCAAGCTCCGCCTCCTCGCGTGCATCGATGATGGTGAACGAAAGGCCGGTGCGCTCGCGGACCTCGTCAAGAAACGCCGCGCTATTGTCCGCGACACGGCATGCTTGCGTCGCCACGCAACGGATTTGCGCGCGCGGAAAATCCGATAAGCGGCTCACGAACTCCCGCAACGCCGCGATGGTGCGCGCGCGCGCCGCGCCGCAAAGGCGCCCGGATTGCGCCAATCCCTCGCCCAATCTCACGACCTTAGAATAGCCCGCCAACACACGAAACCCGGAGGCGGACGGCGTCGCCGCCAACAACCGGCAATTGTTCGTGCCGAGATCGATCGCCACGAACACCTCGAATTCGCCGCCGAACCCGTCAGCCGCCGGCCTGGCGCTTAACTCATTCATCGTTACGCCCGTCACGGCCGGCGCCCGCACGCGGCCTTATGCACGCTAGCAACACTGGGTTCGCGTGAACAGCGCGCCCGCTTGCGAGAGGATGAGCCGCCCCCTACCTTACAGACGTGTAGGTCGGCGAGGCGGCGAACCGGGAGGTGTGGAAGGAGCAGGAGATGCAAACCGCGAAATTCTCCATCGGGCAGGTCGTGCGCCACAAGCTGTTCCCATTTCGGGGCGTCATTTTCGATGTCGACCCGACTTTCAGCAACACCGAGGAATGGTGGTCGGCCATTCCTGAACCCGTTCGCCCGCGCAAGGACCAGCCATTTTACCATCTCCTCGCGGAGAATTCAGACTCGCACTACGTCGCCTACGTTTCTGAGCAGAATCTTCTGCCAGACGAAACGGGCGAGCCGGTGGAGCATCCCCAAGTAGCGGCCTTGTTTGAGCTCACCGACGATGGCGGCTATCGCATTCGTCCGACCACGGTGAATTAGGGCCAGCTATCCCCGCTGAAACGAATAGAAGGCGCCTCCAAGCGGCAGAATGCGCGTCAGCTCATCAAGCGCCGCGCGCGTCTCCTGGATGAGAAATGGATCGCTTAAATCTCCAGGCGCGAGTTCCTCTCGGTAGTGAGTTTTGACCCAGCGTTCGAGCGCGGATACGCGCGCTTCATCGAGCAGGAAGCCGGGCGGCACGGCCGCCAATTCCGTATCCGTGAGTTCAACACGCAAACGCAAGCACGCAGGGCCCCCGCCATTGCGCATGCTCTCTCGCACTTCGACGTAGCTGACGCGTTTGATCGCGCCGACGCAAGTAACGAGCTCAGCCACATACGCGCCGACGCGGTTGTTCTCCCGCGTCTCGCTTGGCGCGATCAGAGTGAGGCCATCGCCGCCGGGCGCACGCACAAGCTGCGAATTGAAGAGGTAGGAGGAGACAGCGTCCGCCAACGAAACCGATGATGCGGAAACCTCGATGAAGTTCGGCTCAAAGAGCCCGGCCGCCTTGGCGCGGATGTCGGCAAGCGCGGCGGCTTTATCCGCGAAAGCCTGCTCATGGAAGAACAATGTCCGCTCGTGCGCGACCGCCACAACATCATTGTGAAAGGCTCCGGCGTCGATCGCATCCGCCGATTGGCGAATGAAAACCGTCCGCTGCGGATCGAGCCTGTGTCGGCGCGCAATCGCCTGGCAGGCCTCCAAGGTCTGGCGCCCCGGAAACCCCGCACGCGGCGGATCATCGCTCGCGCGGCCATAGACGAAAATCTCCACGCCCGGCGCGCCGGGCGTGGCGCTCAAGCGCATGTGGTTGGCCGCGCCTTCGTCGGCAAAACAATCCTGCGCCATCAGCGGCTCGTGATGCGCAAATCGTGCGGCGTCCGGAAACACGCAGCGCAGGGCGCGCGCGGTCGTGTCCGCTTCCTGCGCGCGATGCAGCATGGTGATGAGATTGGCGGGCGTCATGTGCAGGCGCCCGTCGTCGCAATCCGCGCTCGGAGAAATCGTGGCGGCGTTCGCCGCCCACATCGAGGAGGCGGAAGCGGCGACGCGCGCCAGACGCGGCGCATCGCGCCACGCCGATTCCCACACCGCCTCGTCCGGCCCCGTGAAATCGAACGCCCGCAACCAGGAAATGTTCGGCCGCTCCTGCGGCGGCAAAACACCCTGCGGAAGGCCAAGCGCCATCAGCATCCGCATCTTCGCCAAGCCCTGCAGCGCCGCCGCGCGTGGGCGCGATATCATATCCCGGTTGCGCTCCGAGGCGAGGTTGCCTTCCGAGAGACCGGCGTAATTGTGCGTCGGGCCGACGAGGCCGTCGAAATTGACTTCCACCGCGCTCACGCGCCGAGGCCGGGCGCGGGAATGGCCATCGCCTTCTCGCTCGCCTGCATCGCCACCGGATAGGCGCAATAATCAGCCGCATAATAGGCGCTTGGGCGCAGGCTGCCGGAGAGGCCCGGCCCACCGAACGGCATGGCGCCCGAAGCCCCTGTCGTCGGCCGGTTCCAATTCAGCACGCCCGCGCGCAGCTCCATCTTAGCGCACGCCCAGAGCGCGGGATCATCGCTGACCAAGCCGCCTGCAAGGCCGAACCGCGTCGCGTTGGCGCGGGCGATCGCTTCGTCGAAATTTGCGACACGATAGAGCTGCAGCAGCGGACCGAACAATTCCTCGTCTGGCGCGTCCGCGCCCGTCATCTCGATGAGGCCAGGACGCACATAAGCGCCACTGCGCGCGAGCGGCGCGAGCGAACGGCCGCCCCGCGCAACGAGATCCGCTTCGAACGCAAGCGCCTGCTCAGCCGCGCGCGCGCGCACGAGCGGCCCCATGAACGGCTCTGGCGTCTCCGTCCAGGCGCCCAACCGGATGGAAGCCATCGCCGCGATCAGTGCGTCGATAAGTTCGTCACCAAAAGCGTCGCTGGGAATGATGAGCCGCCGCGCGCACGAGCAACGCTGCCCGCTCGACGCGAACGCAGAATGAACGATGAGATTTGCGGCGGCCGCGATGTTCGCGGGCGGCCAAACGATCAGTGGGTTGTTGCCGCCAAGCTCAAGCGCCAACATGATGTCCGGGCGCCCGGCGAACAGGCGATGGATGTGCGCGCCGGTCGCCGCCGAGCCCGTGAACAGCACCCCGCGCAGACCCGGGCTTTCGAGCAGCGCTGCGCCTGTATCACGCGCGCCCTGAACGAGATTGAGCACGCCGGGCGGCAGACCAGCGTCCGCCCACGCCTCGCACATCAGCGCGGCCACGCCCGGCGTCAATTCGCTCGGCTTAAACACGATCGTATCGCCCGCGAGCAGCGCGGGCACGATATGGCCGTTCGGCAAATGCCCAGGAAAATTGAACGGTCCGAACACGGCCAAAACGCCGTGCGGTCGGTGATCGAGCGCCATGCGCCCGAACGGCGCGGCCTCCTCCCGCTCACCCGCGCGCTCGGCTTGCGCCTTTATGGAAAGGTCTATCTTGCCGACCATGGCGGCGACTTCGCCCTTGGCGTCCCATTTGGTCTTGCCGGTTTCCCGACAGATCGCCTCAACGATCGCATCGCCGCGCGCGGTCAACGCTTGGGCATAAGCTATTGCAACATCGATCCGCGTTTGACGCGTCAGCCGCGCCCAGCCCGGAAAAGCTGAGACCGCAGAGTCCATCGCATCGGCGACATCCGCTTCGTTGGCCGCGGCGCCCGCCCACACGACCTCATCGGTCGCGGGATCGATCGAGGTGAAGCGCGCGCCGCGCCCCGCGCGCCAGGCGCCGCCGATCCAAAGCTCAGGCCGCATCGTCTGTCCAAACCAGCGCGGACTCGCCGCTCTCCAAGCCAAGCGCGGCCAATGCCGCAGGATGAACGCGCGCCTCGCGATCGCTGGCGGTCGCCGCCAGGGCGGCTGTACAACGGAAGGAAGAAACCTCCGTTGTTGCGATCAGAGCGGGCTTCGCGTGCTGGGGCGCTGCGTCCGCGATCATGGTCATCACTCGCGCTTCACGCCGCGTACGAATTGAATCACGCGCGGCGCTGAGCAATGGCCCGCCATCGAATATATCGACGACATTCTCGAACCGAAAGCCTTCCCATTCCAGCAGCCGGCGTGCGCCAACGCCATCGGCATGACACTGCCCAATGACAACGCGCGCCGCCTCGGGCAAGAGATCCACATAGATTGGATACTTGGGCATAAGGTCCAGGATAAACTGATTGTCAGTCGTTGCGCTCAATCGATCCGCCGCCTGGAAATCCATCTTGAAGAAGTGGCGCCCCAGCGCCTCCCAGAACGGCGATGCGCCATTGGGCGACACGACGCCGCGCAATTCTGAAACGACGTGCTCATGGAAGCGATGCGGCGCGGCCGCCATCAGCATGTACCGCGCCTGTGCCAGGGCGCGTCCGATGCCGGCCGCCCTATGCTCCGCGCGCAAAAACAGCGAGCCAACCTCACTCCACCCGGTAAACTCGTTGACCAGGATCAGCACATCCATGTCGAAGCGCCGCTCGGCCGCATGCGAGGCTTGAGCGATCTTCAGAACGCGAAAATTGAAGAACGGCGGATCGTCCCCAATGCTGGCCTTGACGCCCGCCGAGCCAGCCAAGGCCCCCGATTCAAGGTGTTCAAGCGCGAGCAGATAGCGTTCCTTGCCAGGTTGGCGCGCATCGGCGGCGAAGCTGCATGCGCCATGCTCGATGCGCGCGCGCATCTTCTCGTCATCCACCATGAGGCTGGTGAAGCCGGGCCCCGCGAGCTCACGCAATTGACGAAAGCCTTCGAAATCCTCGGCGCGCACTGCGCGCACGACATAGGCCGGTTCGAGCGGCGCGCTGAGGCTCATGCGCGCAGGGCTCGCGGATCCCAGCGGCCGGAGGCGAAGCCGGCCAGCAAGACGAGAGAAAGCTTGGCGCGCTCGGCGAAGCTCGCGGCGATCGCGAATTCCTCGTCGCTGTGCAACCCGCCGCCACATGGCCCGAGCGTATCGATGGCCGCACAGCCCGCGGCGGCCAAATTGTTGCCTTCGCACACCCCGCCCGAGGGGCCGAACGCGAGGTCTAAGCCCAGATCGGCGCCGGCCTCATGTGTCCACGAGACAAGACGCGCGAGCGCGGAGTTCATCGGCTTGGGCGGACGCGTGAAGCCGCCATCCAAGCGCGCCACGACGCCCTCCCGCGCCCCAGCGCGCGCGACGATCTCGCCCAGTGCGTCCATCGCCCAATCCTGATCCTCAACGCCCGGCACGCGGACATTGAAGCGAACGACGGCACGATCCGGCACGATGTTCACGGGCCCGCCGCCATCAATGGCGCCGACATTGAAGGTTACGCCCTCGCGCACGCCATTGAGGGCGTCGAGCGCAAGCGCAGCAGCAGCAGCGGTGGCGACCGCATTACGACCGCTCGCGAAGGCGCGCCCGACATGCGCGGCGCGGCCATGAACCACAAGGCTGAAATTTCCCGATCCCTTGCGTGCATCGACCAGGGCGCCATCGGCCAAGGCCGGCTCGTATGTCATGCCGACATGCGCGCGTGCGCCAAGTTCGGCCAAGAGGGGCGCGGAAGCGGGTGAGCCGATTTCCTCGTCTGGACTCAGCAGAACGCAATAACCGAGATTTCGCGCCGCCGGCAGCGCCTCAAACGCTTCGAGCGCCGCGAGCATGACCGCGATCCCGCCTTTCATGTCCGCGACGCCGGGGCCATGGAGTACGCCATCATCGCGCAAGACGGGCGTCTGAAATGGGTGCGAGGCGGGAAACACCGTATCGTAATGACCGGTCAGCGCGACCTGGATCGGCGCCTCAGGCCGTACGCGCGCGCGTAGCGCGGCGCCATGAGGTTGCGCCTCGGCATCCCCACGCGCTGTGATGCGTGTCGTATCGGGCAGCGCGATCACCTCAGTCGCGGCGGGCAGCACGGAAAGTGCGTCCGTCAATACAGCCTGCATTCGCGTGAGGCCGGCGAGTTCGCGCGACCCCGAATTGATCGCGGACCAGGCAAGCGTGCGCTCAATCAGCCTTGTCTGGCCCGCATCAAGCGCCTCAAGCACGGCGCGGAGCGAGCCGCTCTCTTCGTTCGAAGCGAGACTTTCCAGGGCGGGCGGCATGAGGCGGTTCTCATGCCAGCGCCCATCGCGGCCGTCCAGGCCCCGCCCTCCAACGCGCAAAGGGCCCGGCTTTCGCCGGGCCCTCGCGCCATCCTGGATCGGATGATGGGTTGTCTTAGTAGAAGGTGATCGTCACCGCGGTGCGGCGGTTCAGCGGCTCGCGCACGCCATCCCGCGTCGCACGGGCCAGATCGGATTCGCCGCGCGCTTCTTGCGCCACCGAAGCCGACGGGATGCCCCGCGCCACCAGCGCATCGGCCACGACCGAAGCGCGCCGTTGCGACAGGCCCGCATTGTACTGCGCCGAGCCCGACGTATCGGTGTGACCCACAACCCGGACGTTGCCGAGATTGCACGCCCGCGCCCGCGCCACGGCCGAGTCGATCGTTTCCAGAGCCGCCTGGTTGAGGTTCGAGCGATCCCACTCGAAATACACCACGAAATCTTCCGTCGGGCACGCAACAGGCGGCGGCGGCGGAGGCGGAGGCGGCGGGGGTGGCGGCGGAGGCGGAGGCGGCGGCGCGGCCGGCGCCGCAAACTGCCAACGCAAGCCAACCGTCACGGCTTGGTGCTCGTAGTCCGCTTCCAGTTCGACCGGCCCACCCTCTTCGTTCGCGAAGAATGCAACGCCGCTGTACTCAAGCCCATTCGCCACGAAATAACGGTAGCCCACGTCCAAGCTAAGCTGCTCCGTTAGACCGAAGGCGATGCCAGCCATGCCCTGATAGGCAAAGACCGTGTCTTCATCATCGAAGATGTAGAGATCGCCGTCATCAAACGCCAGGCGCGCGTCCACGCGCGCCATGCCGACGCCGACGCCGACATAGGGCTGCACACGACCGTCGCGGTTGAAGTCATAATAACCATTGAGCATCGCCGCCCACGCGCGAACATTGCCCGTCTGATCGACCGGCGGCCCGCTCAACTCTTCAAATTCATTGTACCGTTGCGAAATTTCCCCTTCGAGGCGGAAGCCGTTCTGGAAAGCGTAGCCGATGCCTACGGAGCCCATCCAATCTGGCTCGAATTGCGCGTCGGTGACCGGCGCAGGCGTGGTCGTATCGACGACATCAAGCGAGCCGTCAAAGCCGTAACCAACATCCAAGCGCCCATACCAACCCTCTGTGGCGTGCGCCGCGCCGGCCGCGCCCGCGAGCAAGCTCGCCAATGCGACCGTCTTCGTAATTTGAGACTTCATTGCTTGATTTCTCCTGCCGTGCGCGGCGCCCAACCACGCGGAATCGTTACCCTCATCGCGCGCCTCAACCAGGCCCCGCCTATGGGCGGGGTGAATCGCTTTGGCACCCGGCGAATGTGACGAGGGCGCGCAATTGTGTCCATGCCTCTCGACGGTTGGTCAAGCTGGGACGGCCCAAGTGTGACCTTCGTGCACTGCACAGCCCAAAAACCGCAAAGGGCCCGGCTTTCGCCGGGCCCTCGCGCCATCCTGGATCGGATGATTGGTCGTCTTAGTAGAAGGTGATCGTCACCGCGGTGCGGCGGTTCAGCGGCTCGCGCACGCCATCCCGCGTCGCACGGGCCAGATCGGATTCGCCGCGCGCTTCTTGCGCCACCGAAGCCGACGGGATGCCCCGCGCCACCAGCGCATCGGCCACGACCGAAGCGCGCCGTTGCGACAGGCCCGCATTGTACTGCGCCGAGCCCGACGTATCGGTGTGACCCACAACCCGGACGTTGCCGAGATTGCACGCCCGCGCCCGCGCCACGGCCGAGTCGATCGTTTCCAGAGCCGCCTGGTTGAGGTTCGAGCGATCCCACTCGAAATACACCACGAAATCTTCCGTCGGGCACGCAACAGGCGGCGGCGGCGGAGGCGGAGGCGGCGGGGGTGGCGGCGGAGGCGGAGGCGGCGGCGCGGCCGGCGCCGCAAACTGCCAACGCAAGCCAACCGTTACAGCCTGGTGCGTGTAGTCGACTTCATCAACGTACGGCCCAAAGCTCACGCCCGGAATCTCGGCGCCATCGGCCACGAAATACCGATAGCCGACATCAAGATCGAGCTGCTCAGTCAATTCAAACGCAATGCCCGCCAACCCCTGATAGGCGAAGGTCGTGTCATCGCCGTCCGTCGTAGCGAGGAAAAACTCCTGCCGCGAATCCACCCGCGCAGCGCCAACACCCAAGCCCACATAAGGTTGGACGGCGCCGTCGCGATTGAAATCATAATACCCATTCAGCATTGCCGCCCACACGCGCGTGTGGCCATCGCCAATGCCAAAGATGCCCATGTCGAGCGTGTGTTCATTGTAGCGCTGCGAAATCTCGCCTTCCAAGCGGAAGCCGTTTTGAAAGCCATAGCCAATGCCGGCCGAGCCCATCCAGTCATTCTCGACATCGACCTCGGTTGAACCGTAGCTAATGTCCCCCGCAAAGCCGTAGCCGACGTCGAGGCGCCCATACCAGCCGTCGGTCGCGTGCGCGACGCCGCCAACGCCCGCGAGCAAGCTCGCCAACGCCACCGTCTTCGTGATCTTGGCCTTCATCGCCATCCCTCTCCCGAATTGAAACTCCCCCGCCACGTCGCGAGGGCCCTCGCTGCGCCCCGATGGCGCACCCGACCGAACACGGCCTCTATAGGCCTGATCAGGCAATCTCGGTTAACAAACTAGGCTGGGCGCTGGACGCTGTCCATCGCCGCATTGCCGCCCAAATGTCGTCCGAGCCAAGTGTGGCGCCGGCGCATCGCTTTTCCACGCGGCAAGGTCGAACTCTCTTACAAAATTGGCCGTTAGCTCCGCCAAATGACCCGTTCCTCCCATCCGGCACGGCGAAAGCAAGCTCCGCCCACCGGGTGCGTCAGAGTGTGGACGCGTCGGCCTCCAATCCAAGCAAGACACGCCCGGTCAATTCCAACGCGGCCGGGCCCACCATCATATGCTGCGTTGCAACATGCGCGTCCCGGAAGCGGCGCTGCAGCGAACTTTCCAGGAACACCGAGGCGCCGCCCGCCATATCATGTACGCTTCGCACAACATCGGCCGCCGTGCGGACAAGGCTGGTCACGCCAAGCCGCACCTCAGCGCGCGCTTCGATCGGGATCGTCGCCCCGCCCAAGGCTGTCTTCCAGGCGCGCTCAATGGCCGCGATGAAGAAGGCGCGCGCGCCGCCGAGAGAGGCGGTCGCGCGCGCGAACTCGGCTTGCACGGCGCCGCGTTCGGCCAGGGCGCGTCCTCCGCCCGCAGGTCGCTTCGATGACGCGACAACGTGAAACTCCTCCAGAGCGGCCAGCGCATTGCCGGAGGCGACCGCCGCTATGCCCATGGCCAGCATCCCGAATGCCGGAAAGCGATAGAGAGGGCCCGGCTCAATCGGCGCGTCGGAAATCAGCGACACGCTTCTGCCAACCGGAACCCGCACATCCCGCGCCGCCATATCGACGCTGCCCGTACCCTTGAGGCCCATGACATGCCACGTGTCGATCAGTTCCGCCTCCGAGGCGCGGAACAGCATCATGCGATGATCGGGCTGTCCGTTCGCGCGCAAGATTGGCGCGCCATCCTCAATCACAACACACCCGCCCGCGAGCCACGTGCAATGCTGGCTGCCGCTCGCCCATTTCCAGCGTCCGTTCACAATATAATCGTCGCCGTCGCGCACGGCGCGCCCCATCGGCGCAAACACGCCGCCAAGCACGCCCATCGGATCGGCGAATATTTCGCTTGCATAAGGTTCGGGCAAGTAAGCGGCCTCCATGCCGCTCGTCGCCGCGATCATAACGCACCAACCGGCCGACGCGTCAGCTCGCGCGACCGCTTCGATGGTCTCCACAATCTCGATTGGCGATAATTCCAACCCGCCGAGACGCTTTGGAACAAGCATGCGAAACAGACCGGCGCGCGCGAAGGTCTCCACGAGATCAATCGGCAACCGGCGCGCGTCCTCGATCTCCTGGGCGCGCGCTGCGATGCTTGGCGCCAGGCTTTGCACCGCTTCAAGAATTGTCATGTCGGCAATTTCCACAAGCTGGCGAGATTGTTCTTCTGCATGTCCGATGAGCCGCCGACGATGGGCATGCCAAGCAGATCGCGTACATTGCGCTCCATGTCATAAGCGTCTGACAACGCGTAGGCGCCCATGATCTGTTGGCACGCGAGCGCAATCTCCACCCCTGTGTCGGCGATGAAGAGCTTCGCCATGGAAGTTTCGATCGCACAAGGCCGGCGCTCCTGCGCAAGCCAGGCCGCGTGGTAGAGCATGTGGCGGCACGCTTCGATCTTTGTGCGGGCCGTCACGAGCTTGTGGCGGATCGCCTGGTGCGCGGCGATCGGCTTGCCGAACTGACGCCGCTCCCGCGCATAGTCCCACGCCTCCTCGACCGCCGCCTGCGCGATACCAAACGTCGCGGCCGCCACCTCCAGCTTCTCCACGTCCAGCGCGCGCCCGGCGAGCATACGCCAGCCCTGGTTCCACATGCCCGGCCCGCCAACGATGGCGCTCTCCGGCACGCGCACATCATCGAAGTAAACGTCAGAGGACAGGGTATAACGCAGATTAACGTGCTCGATGGGCGTCATGGTGAGGCCCTTCGCGTTCGTGGGCACGAGGATGAAGGAGAGGTTTTTCGTTCGCGGCCCTTCGCCATCTGAATTGACGAGGCAATAGATGTAGTCCGCGAAATCGGCGCCGGTGCACCAGCGCTTGGCGCCGCTGATGACAACTTCACCTCCGTCGCGCCGCGCCCGCGTCGTCACGCTTGCGAGATCGCCGCCGACATCGGGCTCGGAAAGCCCATAGGCGAAGATGAGATCACCCTGCGCGAGCTTTGGTAATAGCTCGCTTTTTTGAGCGTCGGACCCGTTCTCGGATATGTTCATGCCGCCATAGAAGGTGCATTGGATGAACGGACCGGACAGGAACGCCCCCACGCGGGACAATTCCTCGATCGCGGCGACGGCGGCGACGATATCCTGCCCGCTTCCTCCGTACTGCTCATCAATCGTGAGGCCCATCAGCCCCATGTCCGCCAATTCGCGAAAGAGATCACGCGGAAATGTGTGCGTTCGATCCCACTCGCGCCTTTTCTCTCGCGGCGCCTTTTCCAAAATGAAGCGCCGCAATTGGCGGCGCAATTCTCCGATGTGGCCCGGTTCGTCGATGAAGCCTGCCACTCAATCCCCCGTCAGCTTTGATGGGCGCTTTTCCAGGAAGGCCGCGACCGCCTCCTTCCGATCTTCGGTGACGTTGGACATCATCTCATAGGCAAGCGCCGCGTCCGATAGCTTCGCCGCGAGTTCACGCAGCGGGATATTGGCGACGGTCTTGGTCCAGCGCACGGCCCAACGCGGATTGGCGAGTATCTTGCGAGCGATTTCAGCCACCTTATCGTCAAGCTCCCCGCTCGGAACACAATAGTTGATGAGCCCCATCTCGGCGGCGCGGCGCGCATCCAGCATATCGCCCGTCATCAGCATCTCTTTCGCGCGCGCAAATCCGATCAACTGAGGCCAGATCACGGCCCCGCCGTCGCCCGCAACGAGACCAACCTTCACATGCGGATCGCCAATCACCGCGTTCTCCGTCGCGACGATCACATCGCACAATAGCGCAATGGTCGCGCCCAGCCCGGCGGCCGCCCCGTTGAGGCGACAGATGATCGGTTTTTCGAGTTCCAGCAACGAAGAGACAATGCGCTTGGCATGCACGCCTATGGCGCGGAAACTCTTAGGATATTCAATCTGCGTCTTGAACCAAGCGGCATCCCCGCCGGCGCAGAAGGCGCGCCCCGCGCCAGTTAGAATGATAAGATCGCTCCCATCGTCATCCTGCGCATCGATGAACACGCGCGCTAATTCGTCATGCATGATCTGGTCGACGGCGTTGACCGGATTGGGCGCGCTCAGTGTTATGGTCAGGACGCGGTCGTCGCGCGTAAACGCCATCCGCTGATAGCCGCTGAAATCGTTCACGCCCGCCCCCTAGGTCGGATCGGCGCCGACACGCACGATGCGCCGCCCAAAACTCTCACCGCCAAAAAGGCCCGCGAAGGCGGCGGGCGCCGCCTCCAACCCGTCAAACATTTCTTCGCGATAGGTTAGCGCGCCGCCAGCGATCCAATCCGCCACTTGCGCCTGCGCTTCTGGAAACTGGCGCAGATCGTCAAACACGACGAGGCCCTCCATGCGCAGGCGCGCAGTAATGAAATAGTGAAGACCTGCCATACCTGGGGGAGACGGATTGTTATAGTCGGCCACCTGCCCGGACACGACAATCCGCCCACCGCGCTTCATGAACGGCAAAATGCGTTCGATCATCGCCGCGCCGACATTGTCGAACAGCACATCGACGCCGCCTTCGCACACGGCTTTAAGACACTCATAAAAATCTGGCGATTTGTAATCGACCACCGCGGCGAACCGCGCCTCGTTCTTCACCCATGCGCATTTGGCCGCGCCGCCAGCCACGCCGATCGCGCGCGCGCCGCAAAGCCGCGCAATCTGGCCCGCGGTGGCGCCTACGGGTCCCGCCGCCGAGGTGACAAGCACAGTCTCGCCAGCCTTCATCTGCGCGACGCGATGCAGCCCGAACCACGCCGTCATACCCGGCACGCCCAATACGCCGATCCAAGCAGAAAGGGGGATGTCCGCGCGCGGAATGCGCTGGATATAGCCGCGCCCATTCGAAATCACGTGATCGGCCCAGCCGCCGCCAAGCGCCAGCACCTCGCCGGCGGCGAACTTGTCGTTCCGGCTGGCCGCCACGTGCCCGATATTGAATCCGTCGATGACCTCGCCGGGCTTCAGCGTCGCTGCGTAGCTCGCTGCGCCGCCTAGGCGCGAGCGCGTGCCGGGATCGACCGAGCAAAACACCGTGCGGATGAGAAACTGGCCGTCCGCCAAGTCGGGAATGGGCGCTTCTTCAAGGCGGAAATCATCCGCGCTTGGCGCGCCGGCGATGGGGCGCGCCAGCACGATCCGCCGCATCGTTCCCGCCATTGCGCCTCCAATTGGTATGCCCGCCGGGATTCGAACCCGGGACCCCCTGATTAAAAGTCAGGTGCTCTACCGGCTGAGCTACGGGCACACGCTGCGCTCCGCGCTTACGCGGATGCGCGCTCGCGTGCAACCGCAAGCGTCCCGCTGACGGCGGCCCGCCAGCCAGCCAGGAGACGCCCGCGTTCGTCAGCCGCCATGCGCGGCGCCCAGCGGCGGCGCGGCGCGGCGTCACGTACATGCTCTAGGTTTGGAATGAGGCCCGCGCCCAGCGCCGCGAGCTTGGCCGCGCCGAGCGCCGTGACTTCTTGATTGGCGGGCCGTTCAATGGGTACGTCGCAAATATCAGCGAGGAATTGCATCGCCCAAGCATTGTCCGTGACCCCACCATCGACGAGCAAGGCTTCGATCGGCGGCGCGCCATCCGCGCGCAGCGCATCCAGCAAGTCTCGTGTCTGATACGCAATCGCCTCGAGACCTGCCCGCACGATGTGGGCGGATGTGGAATCCCGCGTGAGGCCAGTAAGGGTCCCCCGGGCGCCAGCCTCCCAGTGCGGAGCGCCCAGCCCAGCGAACGCAGGCACGAGATAGACGCCGCCATTGTCGCCAAGGCTGGATGCAATGGCTTCGCTTTCGCGCGAGGCGCTGATGGCGCCCAGGCCGTCGCGCAACCACTGAATTGTCGCGCCGGCGGAAAAAATGGATCCCTCGAGCGCGTAAATGGGCGCCGGCCCGATCTGATACCCGATCGTGGCGAGCAAACGATTGCGCGAGCGCGCTGGCGCCGCACCCGTATTCATCACCAGAAAGCAGCCCGTGCCAAACGTCGCCTTCGCGCGCCCAGGTGTGAGGCAGCCGTGGCCGACCAGCGCGGCTTGCTGATCGCCCGCGACGCCCGTGATTGGAATTTCCGCGCCAAACACGCACGCGTCCGTCATGCCGAACAAACCGGCCGAGGAACTAACATTTGGCAGCACAGCCATCGGCACGTTCAGCAAGCGGCACAGTTCCTCTCGCCACCCCGCCGGCTGAAGGCCGAGCAGCATCGTGCGCGAAGCGTTCGTTATATCCGTTGCGTGAACGCGCCCGCCGGTCAGGCGCCACAGCAAAAACGTGTCAATCGTGCCGAACACCAAGGCGCCCTGCTCCGCCTGCGCGCGGGCGCCCTCGACATGATCCAAAATCCAGGCGGCCTTCGTGCCTGAAAAATAAGGATCGAGCAGCAGGCCCGTCTCTGCCTGGATGTGCGCTTCATGCCCTGCGGCGCGGAGGCCGTCGCAGACGTCCGCGGTGCGCCGATCCTGCCAGACAATCGCCTTGTGGATCGGCGCACCGGTCGCACGCTCCCACACAAGCGTCGTTTCGCGCTGATTGGTGATGCCGATACAGGCGATGGCGCCAGGCCCGCCGACTTCACCCATCGCGCGCTTGCAGACATCCACGGTGGCGCGCCAAATTTCTTCGCCATCATGCTCGACCCAGCCGGGCGCGGGATAGTGTTGCGTCAGTTCCGTCTGCGCGAGCGCGCGCGGCGTGAAGGTTTCATCGAACACCAAGGCGCGTGTCGATGTGGTGCCCTGATCGATGGAGAGGATGTAGCGAGGCATGCGCCTCAATAGAGGCGGGAGGCGCCCGCGTGAAGCGGGCCGAGGGCGTGGAGGGGGCGGGCGCCCTCGTCCGCGTGCGCGGAGCCTCCCTGGCGGAGTGGCGTTTTAGGGCGTCGCCTCCGCCGTCTCGAGGGCCGCGCGAAACGCGGCGGATGCGGTGCGGACGCGGGTGAGCGCCGCGTCCAGTTCTTCGGGCGTCACGGCGCGCCCCGCGCGCGCCATCGCCTCTACGTCGGTGCGGATGGCCGCGAGCTTGTCAGCAAGGTCGCCCCATTGGGCGCTGACGCCAGCGCCCAGCGAAAGCACGCCGCCCGCCGCCGCGAGAATTTGGCCGGCCCGTTCGCGCGCTTCGGCTGGCAGAAGGGGCAGCAGCGCGCTGAGGGCGGCCAGAAGAAACTGCGTCTGCAGAATGAGATTATGCATGGATTTTTCTCAGCTCCGATCGGTGCGGACGAGCGCGGCCAGCGCCTGAATCGGCTGTTCCGCGGCTAAGATCGCATCGCTCAAATGGCGCGCGGCGATCGCGAACGAAGCCGCGAGGCTTGCGCTGTCGCCCGCTGGCGCCGCGTCAAGATCGCGCCGCGCACGCGCATAAGCGATGACTGCAATTCCCAACGCTTCGACCGCCGGGGTCGCTGCGCGTTCGGCCGAGCCGAGCGCGCGCTTGAGCGCGGGCGGCGTATCCGCCGCGCGGACGAGATCGGCTGCTTCCTCGATCAGAGCGGCATAGGTTCCCATCAGGGCGTAAGCGCGCGCATCGACCGATTGCGCGATGGCGATAGGGTTTTCCAGGCGCGGCAGACTTGCGCACGATGGCGCAATCGCGAGCGCGCATGCGAGCATTATCGCGCGCAGAGTTTTGTGCGACATGGCGGCCTCCAATTCTGAATTAAGCGATGGGGCCGCGCGCGCGGGCGCGGCCGACGCTCGCCCCGATAAGGCCGAGCGCGAACACGAGATCGACCAGGGCCTCGGCCAGGGCGGCGGGCGCGCCATCGGGCAGATCAACGCCAGCGCGCGCGGTGATGAACGCCACCGCCAAGGCGGCGACGCCCTTCAACGTCAATGAGTCAATCGCCGCTTTCGGCTGATCGGCGAGATTTGGTTGATCCGGCACGCTCCACTCTCCCTTGCACTCGATGCAAGGAGCATGACGCAGCTTTGAAGGGGTCGGATAAGACGTCCCCACTTTCAGTTCAGCTCTGGCCAAGCCGCTGTAAGAACGGTGCTTTTATTATTCCGCTGCGGCCCAATGCGGGGATTGGCCGCCGATCAATCCTCGCCTGGCGCTTTCATATTCCCGCTCTAGGCGTTCAACGAAGCCGGCGACGGAAGGGATCTCCTTGATCGCGCCGATGCCTTGGCCGCAGCCCCAAATGTCCTTCCACGCTTTCTTGTCCGTATTGCCGCCCGAGCCGAAATTCATTTTCGTTGGGTCGGCTTCCGGTAGCGCATCGGGATCGAGACCGGCGGCGCGGATTGAGGGCTTGAGGTAATTGCCATGCACGCCAGTGAACAGGTTTGAATAGACGATATCGTCGGCGCCGCTGGCGACGATCATCTCCTTGTAGCGCTCATCGGCGTTGGCTTCGCGCGTGGCGATGAAGCCGGAGCCGATATAGGCGAGGTCCGCGCCCATCGCTTGCGCGGCGAGCACGGCGCCGCCATTGGCGATGGCGCCAGATAGAAGAAGCGGCCCATCGAAGAAAGCGCGTATTTCCTGCACGAGCGCGAAGGGCGAAAGCCCTCCCGCGTGCCCGCCCGCGCCCGCGCATACGGCGATCAGCCCATCGGCCCCCTTCTCCAACGCCTTCTTGGCGTGGGTGATGTTGATGATGTCATGCAGCACGATGCCGCCATACGAATGGATCGCCTCATTCAACCAGGCCTGCGCGCCAAGCGACGTGATCACGACCGGCGCCTTGTGCTTGACGCAGAGTTCGACATCGTGCGCCAAACGATCATTCGATTTGTGTACGATCTGGTTGACGGCGAAGGGCGCCGCATTCGGATGATCGGAAAGCTCATTCTTGATCCGCGTCAGCCATTCATCGAGCACGGGTCCGGGCCGCGCATTGAGCGCGGGGAACGCGCCGACCACGCCGGCCTTGCACTGTGCAATGACCAGGTCGGGCTGAGAGATAAGGAAGAGCGGCGCGCCGACGACCGGCAGCCTTAGATTGCTCAGAACCGGCGGCAGCGCCATGGAGCCTCCATCAGCGCCACTTGTGCCCAGCGGCGCGCGCGTCAATAACACGCCGCCATGGGGCCGCAACTTGACGCCGCGTCGCGCCCCCGCGAGTTCCGAAGGCACATGACCGCATCGACGCCCCAACACATGAGGTCAGACACGTTTGAGTCCGCAGCATGGCGCCGGCTCATTGAGCGCGCCCTAGAGACCGCGCCCTGGGACAAGCTGATCGCCAAGACCGCCGACGGCGTCTCACTTCAACCGCTCTATCTGGCGGCCGATGCGCCGTTCGAGCCGTCGCCAATCACGCGCGGGCTAGCCGCGCCGCGCCCGTGGCAGGTTCGCCAATCCATTTCCCAGCCCGACCCCGTCAGGGCCAACGCCCAGATGATCGAAGAGCTCGAGCGCGGCGCCAGCGCGCTGGAACTCGTCATCGATCCATCAGGCGCCGAGGGGATCGCGATTTCCGACGGCGAGAGTTTGGCCGAGGCGATACGCGGCGTGCTGCTGGACATCGCGCCCATATCGCTCGTCACCGGCGCCCATACGCATTGGGCAGGCGAATTGCTTGCGGGGCATTTGGAGGCGCGCAATCTTCCCCACGCGGCGGTCGCATTCGGCGTCGATCCCATTGGCGCGCTGATGCGGGCGGGTGCGGCGGATACAATTGAAGAGGCCGCGCGCTTCGCGGCGCGTGTGGCGCGCGATTTTCCAAACGCATCCGCGCTGCGCGTGGATGTTCGCCCTATCCATGAAGCCGGCGGCTCGGAAGGGCAGGAAATCGGCGCGGCGCTCGCGATCGCCATCGCCTATCTGCGCGCCTTGGAGCGCGAAGGCGCGCCGTTGGACGACGTAAACCGCCTCTTCGAATTTTCGCTGTCTTGCGGCGCTGACATTTTTGTCGAGGCCGCCAAGCTGCGCGCGCTGCGCCTTTGTTGGGCGCGCATCCTCGACTCCATCGGCGCGGCTCGCGGGCTCGCTGCGATTCATGCGTCGACATCGCAACGCATGCTTACGCGGGTCGATCCTTGGACAAATATTTTGCGCGCGACCGCAGGCGCGGTTTCCGCCGCACTCGGCGGCGCGCAGGCGATCACCGTAGCGCCGTTCACCCACGCACTGGGCCCGCCGACCGCATTCGCGAGGCGCATCGCGCGCAATACGCAACTCGTGCTGATTGAGGAGGCCCATCTCGCCCATGTCGCCGACCCGGCGGGCGGCGCCTGGTTCGTGGAGCGGCTGACCAACGACCTCGCCGAGGCCGGCTGGGCGTTCATGCAGAGGATCGAGACCGAAGGCGGCGCGCTCGCCTGCTTGCAGCGCGGCTGGCTGCAGGAAGAGATCGCCGCCATGCGCGAGGCGCGCCAGCGCCAATTCGCACTGCGCAAGGAGACCATCACTGGCGTCACCGATTTCCCGCTGCTGAACGCCGCACCGCCGGAGGTTGAATCGGACGATTGGCGAGCGAATGCCTCCGCGCCAGCGCCCACGCGCGCCTTGGCGTGCGCGCCATTGTCGGCCATGCGTTGGGCCGCGCCATTCGAAGCCTTGCGCGAACGCGCTGAACAAGTGGGCGCCGCGCCGATCTTCTTCGCAACCCTTGGGGCGCTCGCCGAATTCAGCGCCCGTGCGCAATTCGCGCGCAACCTCTTCGCGGTCGGCGGTCTCGCCAGTTTCGCGCCCGAGGCCGTCTACGCGCACGCGCCGCAGATCGCGGCGGACTTCGCCGCCAGCGGCTGCATCGCCGCTGTTATCGTCGGCGCGGACACGGCCTATGAAGCGCATGCAGCCGAAACCGCCGCCGCGCTGAAGGCGGCTGGCGCGCGCTGGGTGATCCTCGCGGGACGGCCGGGCGATCATGAGCATGCGTGGCGCGACGCAGGCATTGACCAATTCATTTTCGCGGGCCGCGACGCGCTGGATATGATCGAGCGCGTGCATGCGGGCGTGGGGATCAGTGCATGAGCGGCCTTCCCGATTTCTCCAGGCTGTCGCTGCACGGCGACCGCATAGACACGGACGCGCCCGAGCAAGGCGCGCCCTGGCTCGCGCCCGAGGGCTTGCCAATCAAGACACACTACACGCCCGCCGATCGCGATGATCTTGCATTCGTCAACGGCGCGCCGGGCGTGGCGCCGTTCGTGCGCGGCCCGTACGCGACCATGTATGTGCAGCAGCCATGGACCATTCGCCAATATGCGGGCTTCTCCACGGCGGAAGATTCCAACGCATTTTACCGCCGCAATCTCGCGGCGGGTCAAAAGGGTCTGTCGGTCGCCTTCGATCTGGCAACGCACCGCGGCTATGATTCCGATCATCCGCGCGTCGTCGGCGATGTGGGCATGGCGGGCGTAGCGATCGATTCCATTTTGGACATGCGCACGCTGTTTTCCGGCATACCGCTGGATCAGATGAGCGTGTCGATGACGATGAACGGCGCGGCGCTGCCGATCATGGCGCTCTA
>CADEEL010000031.1 GCA_902826335.1 uncultured Alphaproteobacteria bacterium | reverse complement strand
CCGGCCCGCCGCGCGGCTCTTCCTCAAAGCTGGGTTTTACAGTCAATCCGCGCGCAAAAAACCAGCCGCGCGAGAGAAAGACCACCTACTCTTCCAGGAACACAAGCCCGGCCGAACTTTCCCCCTGCCAGACCACGCGCGCGCGTTTGCGCAGCCGCAGCGTGGGCTCGGCGAGCACCACCTCGTCGGACAAGATTTCCCGTGTGCCGAATTCGACGCGCGCGCCCGTCTCGCTCAAATTCTTGATCGCCACCGAGAGGCGCTGCCCGCTTTCCAGGATCAGGACGCCATGGCGGAACAGCGCGCGCCGCTCGGCCCGCTCGGCCTTTGTGCGCGGCTTGGCGAGCGCGACATCCGTTGGCGCCGGCTTGCCGGCGAGCGCGCGCACCCGATTGGCCAGCGCCTCCTTCGCCGCTGGCGCCTTCGCGCCGCCAAACACTGGCGGGAATCGTCGCGTCATCGCCGCGCTCCCAGACACAGGAGCTTAGTAACCTTGCCTTAAGGAGTCGTTGCCCCGCGCTGTCACGGATAGAGATCAGGCCGCCGGTCCCGGAAAAAGCCCCACGCCGCGCGGTGCGTGGCCAGAAAATCAAGATCGAATGTGTGCGTAAGCACGCCCTCCTCCGTGCGCTCGAGCGCGGCGACGAGGTCCCCGCGATGATCCGCGATGAAGCTTGAGCCATAAAAGCGCTGCCCGCTCGCTTCAGTTCCGATCCGGTTCGACGCGATGACGGGCATGACGTTCGACACCGCATGGCCCTGCATCGCGCGCCGCCACGGATCGCGTGTATCGAGCGAGGAATCATGTGGCTCCGAACCGATCGCCGTGGGATAGAAGAGCGCCTCGGCCCCTTGTAGCGCCATCGCGCGCGCGGCTTCTGGAAACCACTGATCCCAGCAGATGCCCACGCCAATGGTCGCGAATTTCGTGCGCCACACTTTGAAGCCCGTATCGCCGGGGCGGAAATAATATTTCTCCTGATAGCCCGGCCCGTCCGGAATATGGCTCTTGCGATAAACGCCAAGCCGCGCGCCATCCGCGTCATAAACGGCGATGGAATTATAATAGGCTGGTCCGTCCTTCTCGAAGAAAGAGAGCGGCAGCACGACGCCCAATTCCTTCGCCAGCGGCGCGAGACGCAGGAGCGCGGGATGCTCATCCACGCTCCTGGCTTGCGCGAACCAGCGCTCTTCCTGCGACGTGCAGAAATACGGGCCTTCGAAGAGCTCGCTGGGCAGGATGATCTGCGCGCCCTTGCTCGCCGCCTCGCGGATGAGGCGCTCTGTTTTGACCAGATTGGCCTCTAAATCCGCGCCATAGGCGGCCTGCAGCGCCGCGACCGTCAGTAAACGGGCCATCGCCTCACTCCTTGTGGTCCGATTCTGACATTTGCATCCCGGGCATGCGGCACGCGCCAAGCAAATGTCAGAATCATCAGGACCACAAGAAAATCAAGGATTCATAGTGGAGCTTATGAACCTGACATTCGCCTATGGTTTGGCGCAACATGGGTTGCGAATGTCAGGTTCGCTCCACTAGAACGCCGCCGCCCAATCGAGCGCGGCTTCGAGCCTGTCTTGGCCCCAATAGAGTTCGCCGTCCGGCGCGATAAAGCTCGGCGCGCCAAAGATGCCGAGCCCGATCGCCTCCTCCGTCGCGGCGCGCAGCGCATCCTTGATGTCTTGCGTCCGCGCGCGCGCCAGCGCGGGTGCAACTTCGATCCCGGCGACGGAGAGCGCCGCTTCCAAAGTCTCTTGCTCTGAGATGTTTCGCCCAAGTCCGAATTCGAGCCGATAGAGCGCCCGCGTGAACGCCGCGCGCGCCGCGCCTTCAAGCGCCGTCGCCACACGCGCGGCGGCCAGCGAATGCTGCGGAAACGGATCCGGCGGCGCAAGCGGCAGCTTCTGCGCCTCGCAGATACGCTCCATCTCGCGCCACATATAGCGCCCCTTGGCCGGATAGAGATTGAACGGAGATGTGCTCCAGCCTTGCGCCGCGAAAATGGGCCCGAGCAGGAACGGGCGCCATGCGATGGAAACGCCGCGCGGCGCGGCCTCCGCCTCGATGCGCAGCGCCGCCGGATACGAATAGGTCGACGCGAAATCGTACCAGAATGAAAGAACCGGCGCGCTCATGCCGGCTGCTCGCGCGTGATGCAATGGAACGACCCGCCCCCGGTGAGGATCGCGTTGGACGAGAGCGCCGCGATCTCATGATCGGGAAACAGCGCCCCCAGCGCCTCGGCCGCCGCCGCGCCGCGTTCGTTATAGATCGGCAGTGCGATGACGCGCGCCCCGATCACGAAATTCATGTGCGAAGCGGCCATCACCTCCCCCTCAATGCTGAGCACGCGCCCCGGCGAAGGAATGCGCCGCACATCGAGCTGGCGCCCGTGCGCATCGCGCATCGCCGCCAGCGTAAGGGCGATCTCCTCCAGAACATCCGCGTTCGGATCATCCGCGACCGGCGTCTGGCAGACGACGATCCCTGGCGCGATGAAGCGGGCGAGATTATCGACATGCCCATCGGTGTGATCATTGGCGAGGCCTTCGTCGAGCCAGAGAATCGTCTCGACGCCCAACGCCGCGCGCAGCGCGCTTTCCGCCGCCGCTTCCGTCCAGCCCGGATTGCGATTGGGATTCAAGAGGCACTGCCGCGTCGTCAGCAGCGCGCCTTCCCCATCAAGCTCAATGGCGCCGCCTTCCAGCACAAAATCATGCGCGATGAGCCGCGCGCCGGCGCGCCGCGCGATCGCCGCCGCCACCCGGTCGTCGTGATCGAGCACATATTTCCCGCCCCAGCCATTGAAGCGGAACGAAAGCGCGACCGCCTCGTCGCCCGCGCGCGCGAAAATCGGCCCGGTGTCGCGCAGCCAGATATCGCCGAACGGCTCGATGAGCACCTCCCCGGCGCCGCCCAGCGCACTCCGTGCGGACGCGGCCGCCTCTTCATGCGCCGCCAGCACCATGACGCGCTCGCCGCCGGCCTGGAGCGCGCGCACCAGCGCCGCGACCTCAGCCCGCGCCGGCGCGAGATTGCCGTCCCACAGGCCGGCATCGGACGGCCAGGCCGTCCACAACGCCGTGCGCGCGGCCCAATCGGGCGGAATATGGACGTGCTCAGCCATCTTGCTCCCCAAGGGCGCGCTAAAGCATGATCGCGAAAAGTGGGAACCGGTTTTCGCGAAAGATCATGCGAAATTCAAAGGAATCAAGAGCAAGATTGATTCAATCTCAAGCAATCTTGCTCTAGATAGGCGCCGCCGCGCGCAAACACAATTGCGCGCTCATCGCGTCCAAGCGAGAGAGCGATGCCGTACACGCCCGCTACGGGCAAGGAGAGCCGCCATGAGCAAGGACGAATTGCTGGATCTGCTTGGCTCGCTCTATCAGACCGTGAGCGCCCTCCTCGCCCAGACTGAGCATCACACCGGCGAAGCAGCCGCGCACAACGCGACCTTGCTGGATATTCTCGCCACCCCGGAGGCGCGCCCACTGTCGCAAGCTCAAGAACAATTGCGCGCCGCTGCTGACTTTTACGGAGCGCGGGCGCGCGCCCATGCGCCCTGAGCGGCGGCGCGCGCTGCAACGGGGGCGGCGCGACGGCCGACCCCGGTCTCACGGCGCGTCTCCCGCCAACACCGCTGCATGACATAGCCGCGAATGGCGGACATTGACCGCCAACGCCGCGCCGAGAACGCATGTGGCGAAGACGGGTTATTGGCCCATACCAGACGTTGACAAAATTTGAGCACCGCTCCTGATCTGTCATATGTCTGACCTAAGCATTCCCATCGAGCCGCACGAAGAGCTGCATGGAATTCTACGCGAGCGGGGCCAACCGGATTTGATCGCGCACCGACCCGAGCCATGGAGATTTACTCGCCTCGCCAGAGTTCTGGGTGCGACGAAGGCGCTTGCGACACAGCAAATCGGCCCGGAAGGCGCGGCCGCCATTACCGAAGCGATGGTGTCGATGGCGGACTATAAGGGCGACTTCCACATCATCTGGCGGCGGTCGAAGCACATTGAAGCGTTCGACGCCATCGCCACCCGCGCACTTCTAATTGAAGGCGAGAGCGATCTCGAATTCTACGTTGATCCAGACATCTAACTTCCGCTTTCCAAGACCCGCCGGGTGTGCGGCTCAAGCGTCCATGGGCTGGCCCATCTGTTGAAGTATCCAGCGGAGCGCTTCCGCATTGCCGCGGGCGTCGTCAACGGGGTTGTGCGTGTGCGTTGTCTCGCGACGCTTTTTCCAAGCTGACGTGTTGAGTGGCTCTGCGCGCCGGCCTGCGTCTAGATCGCCGATGCGCCGCGCACTAAACCCGGCAGGATTTTCACCGGCGAAGCGGTGACAATAGTAATTCCAGAACTGCCAATCGAACGCCGGATTGTCCGACCAGAAAATAGGTCGCTTGCCACCGGTTAGCGCGGCGATCCACTGCGTGGCAGCGCGCATGACGGTCTCGGGCTTAGCGAACGCCTGCTGAGCCTCGAAAGTAATGCCGCTCACCTCGCGCGCACCGGCAATCCCGGGCGAGTCCAAGATGGGACTGACCTCGCCAAGAAAGCTGAGGGTTGGGTCGCCGACGCAGACCAAGCCGAACGAGATCATGTTGTATAGGCCCGGGCACGGGCCATCTGCCTCGACATCGAGGACAATGTGCTGTTTCCATTTTGACATGCTGGTCCCATACACCGCGAGAGAAGAGACTGCTACGTCGTCTTCGGCGAAACCATGCCGTTCTCAAGCGCAGATTACGAATGGCGCAAACGCATGATGGTGGTCATTCGTGCGAGCCTAAGCCGCTTGGTGCGAGTCCGCGGTGACTGAGAGGCGAAGGCCCATCGCTTTTAACACACCGAGCAGAGTGGTGAGCCTTGGATTGCCATCGGCGCTGAGCGATTTGTAGAGCGCCTCGCGCGCAAGGCCCGTGCGCTCGGCGATGATCGCCATGCCTTTGGAGCGTGCAATGTCGCCAAGGGTGGCGGCGATGATTTGCGCATCGCCATCTTCCAGCGCCGCTTCAAGATAAGCAGCAACCGCCTCGGGCGTGTCGATGTAGTCGGCGCTGTCAAAGGGACGAGAGGGTGCTTTGCTCATTGTCGCGCTTCCTTCCAATCCTTCCAAAGTGCGAGCGCCGTTTCGACATCGCGCGCTTGCGTGGTCTTATCTCCGCCGGCGAGGAGAAGGATCAACTCATCACCGTTCGCAGCATAGTAGACGCGATATCCAGGACCCGTATCGATCCTCAACTCACTCACGCCTTTCCCGACCGGGCGGACGTCGCCAGGATTGCCGTTTGCAAGGCGCTTGATGCGCATGTCGATGCGCGCTCGTCCCCTGAGATCACGCAGGCCACGTAGCCAGTGATCAAACACATCGGTTCGCAAAAGCTGCGGCACGAAGCATATGTAATCTATAAATTACTGTGCGTAAAGTGGTTGCCATCGGCGAATGTCCGTCCACCAACCACCCCTGGGCTCATGCCAGCCAGGTCGAAATTCGCGCGCACCTGCCCGATCCATCTCCCCCGCCGCGCTCGCCCATCGCCGCGAGAAACCGATTCCCACCTGTCATGAAGCCGGTTTAGACAGGCCCAGGCACGACAGCCCTGGAGCGCCCTTGTCCCTGCTCAGATGGTTTGACGCCGCGCCCGCGCGCGTGCTGGGCGGCGCGCTTGTGGCGCTGACGGCGCTGCGCGTCTGGGGGCTCACCCAATCCCCGCTCGAACTGCACTTCGATGAAGCCCAATACTGGATGTGGTCGCGCACGCTTGAGTGGGGCTATTTCTCCAAGCCGCCGCTGATCGCCTGGATGATCGCGGCCACCACCGCCCTCTTCAGCAACGCCGAATGGGCCGTGCGCCTGACAGCGCCCATCGCGCACGCGATCGGCGCGGGCGCGCTCTTCCTGCTCGCGCGGCGTATGTACGGCGCCGGCGCGGGCGTGTGGGCGGGCCTTTTATGGATCACGCTGCCCGCCGTCTGGCTGTCCAGCGCCATCATGTCGACCGACGCGCTGATGCTGCCGATCTGGTCGATCGCGCTCTATGCGCTGTGGGAATTGACGCAGGCGCGCCGCTGGAGCTGGGCGGTACTGCTGGGCGCGGCGCTCGGCCTCGGCGTGTTGGCCAAATACGCCATGCTCTATTTTCTGCTCAGCGCCGCGCTCGCCGCGCTGCTGAGCCCTGAGGCCCGCCGCGCGCTCTTCTCGCCGCAAGGCGCGGGCGCGCTCGCGCTCGCTGTGCTGGTCGCCGCGCCCAATCTCATCTGGAACGCGGGGCATGATTTCGCCACGCTCGAACACACCGCCGCCAACGCGAACCTGGGCGGGCGCCTCTTCCATCCGGAGGAATTGCTTGAATTCCTCGCCAGCCAGGCCGGCGTCATCGGGCCGGTTCTGTTCATCGCCTTGATCGCGGCGTTGGCGCGCGCCGCGCGCGCGCCGAGGGAGCTGCGCGCCGACGATCGCTTCCTCATCGCCTTCATCCTGCCGCCGCTCATCATAATCCTCGCGCAAGCCCTGATCAGCCGCGCCCACGCCAATTGGGCCGCCGCCGCTTATCCCGCCGCGATCGTCTGGCTCGCCGGAGGCCTCGCGCGCGGCGTAGCGGGCCGGCGCACGCTGATCGCCGCGCTTGCGACGCATCTGGCCCTGGGCGGATTTGTGTTCGCCGCCGGACTAAATCCAACGCTCATCGATCGCCTGGGCCTATCCGATTCAACCAAGCGCGTGCGCGGCTGGCGCGCCAGCGCGCACGAGATCGCGGCGCGCGCGGCGGCGCAAACCGCCCCCGTTTCCGCCATCATGCTCGATCACCGCGCGCTTTATTACGAACTCTCTTATTATTGGCGCGCTGAGCTTCAAGCCCACCCGCCGCTGCGCATGTGGCTGCTGCATGCGAGCGCGCAGAGCGATGCGGAGACGCGCGCGCCCCTGCGCGCCGCCGATGGCGCGCGCGTGCTTGTCGTTCACTATGACGCGCGCTTCATCGCCGTCGCGCAGGGTGATTTCGCGCGCTGCACGCGCCTTGAGGACGCGCGCATCGATCTCGGCGGCGGCGAGGCGCGCACCCTCGCCTTCTCACTGTGCGAAGGCTTCCAGCCCGTTCCGCGTGACCGCGCCTTTGAAGCGCGCGTGCGCGCGCTTTAAGATTGGCGCGCCCTCACGCGAGCCCCCAATCCTTGAACAGCGCGATTTGAAATTTTTCGCGCCGCAATTCTATGTCGAGCTTGGTCCAGCTCTTGTAGTCCCGCAGCGTGCGCGTCACCGCGTACGTCGGATAGGTGGGATCGAGCAGGATCGGCTTCTTCTCGTCATAGAGTTTCACGCCGCACGATTTATTCTGCGCCTTGCTCGCCAAGGTCCAATTGCCCATCAGCTGCGCATAAATCTTACGATCGGCCGGCGTATAGAGCTTTTCCCAGGCCGGCCCGCCTTTGACCGGCAGGACATGTTCGAGCGACAAATCCGCATCATCCCGTGACAGCAATTCGTCAGGCGCCATGCACGCATTGATCCAGATCATGATCAATTTGCGCAGATCGGCGCCCTGCGATCCGTCCTTGGCGAACGGTTTGCCAAGCCGCTCGATCAACGCGCGCACTTCGCCGTCGCGCAGCGACATGTGGCCGTTTGCGGGATCGAACAATTTTCGCTCGTCGCCTAAATCCGCGAGCGCTTGTTTCCAGCGTTTGTCACGCACTTCAGGCCGCACGGGGCCGAGCACGCATGAAAACGCCATGAGATCGAGGCGTTGAAAGAACAGGCGCCGCCGCTCATCGCGCTCATCGAACCGCACCAGCGCGGCCACCGCCAGGGGCAGCCAGTTCGTCTCCTTTAATTGCGAGAGGCAATGCAGCCGGCGATTGATCTCCCCCGCGTGCGGCCCGCCGGCTGTGAGATTATGAATCGCGCTGAGCGCGCGCCCATGGCGCGGCAGCCAATCGGTCAGGAATTTATCGAGCCCGACGCGCGTCTCGATATCGTCGAGAAACACGCTCAAATCGCCCGCCGCCAGGATCGGCTCGCCGGACATCAGCGTCGGCGCCATTTCCAGAAGCGCGATGAACCGCTTCTGCCCGATCTCCTCTTCCAGCTCCTCCCAGACATCCATCGCGGCGTCCTTGGCCGCCTCGCTCATCGGCGCGCGCTCAATGAGCGCCGACTTGGTGAGATCGGCGAAGGAAAGCTCAAGCCCGCGATCATTGACGGTGGCGAAGATGAGCGCCGCGCCCCCCGCGCTCTCGGCGCGGACCACATCGAACAACGCGCCCTGCACGATGAATTTGCCGAACGCCTCGAGCTCATCGTCGGACATATCCGCGAGGCCATCGCAAATCGTGCGCGCCGCCGTCGCCAACGCGCCCTGCGCGGCGGTGTCAGAATCCTCAAGCCCAGATAGTTCGAAGAACCGGCCGGGCGTCTGCACATAGGTGTGATAGAAATCGGCGTCCTGCTGGCGCAGGCGCACGCGCGCGCGCCCATCAGGCATCAAAATCAGATGTTGGAACATGTCGCCGGCGCCGCCCAGCCGCTCGCGAATATAAGCGAAAATCATCGTCATCGTCGCCAGGCGCTGTTGCCCGTCCGCGATCTGCCATTCCACGCCATCCTTGCGCACCAGCACGATGTCGCCGATGAAATAATAAAAGCCGTTGCGCAGCGCCGCGCGCCGCAAATCCTGGATCAGCTTCGACACATGCTCGCTGGTCCACGAATAGGGCCGCTGGAAGCGCGGAATCATGTAAATCGCGCCGAGCATGAACAGCCGCGCGAAATTGCTCATTTCCGCGTGCAGGCCTTCCGGCATGGCGCCGAAATAGCTCGCCGCGCGCGCGCCAAGCTCGCCCTTTGTGGTCTCCGACACGAGCGCCCCTCGAAAACCGGCGATGCTTAAGCCCTGCCCACGCCATTGCAAGGCGGCGAACATTAAATCTGGCGGTCCGGCATAAGCTGGAACGCATCATCGAGCGCGTCGATCGCCTCAAATCCGCGCGCACTGAGCGCGCCGGCGAGTGCGTGCGCGCCCGCCGCATCCGTGAACGCCGCGCGCGTCGCACGCGCCAGCCCCGCCTTGCACGCGCTAACCGCCGCCACGCGCCGCGCGATGGCGTCCGCGCTGTCGAGCCAGATGAGGGCGCGCGGCGCGGCGGCGGCGAGGTCCGCGCGCAGCAGCGGAAAATGCGTGCAGGCGAGCGCGACCACATCGATTTCATCGCCGCGCGGCGCGGTGAACAACGGCGCCAACGCGCCCGCGACGCGCGCGCCGCGCACGGTTTCATTGCGCAACTTGCGCTCCGCCTCCTCGACCAGCGCGGTCGCGCCGCAACGAATGACGACGACGCCCGGCGCGTGGCGCGCGATGAGATCATCGACATAAGCGCCCGCCGCCGTCGCCGGCGTCGCCAGAAGGCCGATCACGCCCGTGCGCGTCATCAACGCCGCCGGCTTGATCGGCGGCACGACGCCGACCACGGGCTGGCGCACGAGCGCGCGCACGCCGTCAAGCGCCAGCGTGCTCGCCGTATTGCACGCCAGCACGATGACATCGGGGGCGATCTGCGTCGCCAGCGCCGCGATCAACGCTGGTATACGTGCGCGCAGCGCCTCGGGCGCCTTCTCGCCATAAGGCAGCCAGGCGTTATCCGCCGCATAGACGATCTCGACAGCGAGGTCCGCCGCCGCGATGGCGTCGACCACCGACAGCCCGCCCACCCCACTATCGAACACCAGGGCGCGCTTCATGCCGGCGCCGCCGCCAGGCCATAGAGCGCCGCATCCGCGCCGATGTGCGCGGCCCAGGCCTGATCGCCCCAGGAATAATGCCACCACTCCTCGGGATGATTGACGAAGCCGGCGCGCGCCATCGCCCAATAGAGAATGCGCCGGTTCGCCCGCGCCTCCTCGGCGGAGAAAGATTCGTCCCCGCGCGGCCCCTCGAACAAGTCGGTGTGCGCCAGCGCCGTCGCATCATCGAAGATCGAGCCCATGAACAGCGGCTCGCCGCCCGCCCAGGTGAGCGTAAGATCGACAGCCCCGCCCGTGGCGTGCGGCGCGGGCCGCTCGGCGCTGGCGCTCGGCGCGGCCCAATAGCGCGCCACCTCCGCCGCCAGCGCCGCACCGGTGAGCTCCGGGCGCCGCGCCATGAGCGCGCGCGGCGTCCACTCGTCATGGAAATAGGCCTGCACCGCGCGCGGGCGCCAGCCATCCCACACATGCAGCGCCAGCCCCTCCGCGCCCAGCGCCGCATTCACCCGCGCCAGCCGCGCCGCCACGCCCGCGCGCAGATAAAGGCCGTCCACCGCCCCCGGCGCCGGCGCGAAATAAGGGGGGTTGCGCGCATGGGCGTAATGATTGCGCCCGGCGATGCCGAAATCGCTCAAGGAAACAAGCGCTTCGCCATGTTCGGCCCCCTCGTGCGCGATCGGCAGCGCGCGTGCGCCCGCGCGCCGCGCGCGCGCCTCGGCGAGGTCCGGCAAGGCCTGGGCGCGCCATTTTGGAAACGGTTGAGACATATCTGTTAATTCTCTGGAAACCGAAGTGGCGAGATGGTCGTCCGTGGCTTAATCAAGGCGGGATGGGGTCAGGTCAACGAGTCGCGTCTTCGTGAGCGCGACACGAACCAGAGCGGGGTCAGCTCATGAATTTGTCAGGTCCGATCGGCACATCGTCGATAGTGTTCGTCACCTTGTCCGGTCTTATCTGGACGGGTTGGGCCGTTGGCTCGCAAACGCCCGAGGGGCAGGACGCGCTGGCGCGCGCCTATGAAGCCTATACAGAGCAGCGCGTCGCCGCCGCCGATCAGGATTTGTTCGCGCCCACCGCCCTGCGCGCGCTCGTGTGCGGCACCAGCGGCGTTTCGCCCGATGGCCGCGCGCCGCGCCCGTGCCTCGCCGTCGCCGCCGCCGGCCGTCTGTTCATTGTCGACGCCGGCTCCGGCGCCGCCGCCGCGCTCGATTCGCGCAGCGTGCCGCTTGGCCGGCTTGAAGCCGTGCTGCTGACGGACGCTGAACTCACCCAAACCGCCGATCTCGATGAATTGTATGTCGCCGCCCAGGACGCGCGGCAAAATCGCGTTCTGCCCGTCTATGGCCCGGCCGATGCGCAACGCGTCACCGACGGGTTCAACGCCTCGGGCGGGTTTGACGGTGCGAACCGCGGCCTGCAGGCCTGGGGCCCAGCGCCTGAGCCAGGCCAGGCGGTCATCGTGTTCGAAGGCGATGGGCTTGTCGTCTCCGCCTTCACCACCGCCGAAGACGCCTATCGCGGCCGCGTCGGCTACCGCTTCGATTATCGCGGCCGCTCGCTGGTTGTCGCCGGCGATGGCCGCGCCGAATGGGCCGACGCCACGACCGACGCCGACGTCGTGCTGCACAGCGCGCAAACCTCGGCCCTGACGCACCTGCACCAGCCGGGCGCGACCACCGTGGCCGAAGTCGCCGCCGCCGCACGCGATCACAACGCCACTTTGGTGCTGACGGGCGGCGATGATTCCGTCGCCCGCGCGCTGCAAGTGCGCGAAGCGCGCGCCACCGGCCTTGACGAAGTCGTCGCCGGCCGCATCGGCATGCTGCTCGAATTGCCGCTCGAAAATTCGGAAGTGAACGTCCGTCCGCTCTAAGCTGAGAGGCTTTTCGGAGGCTGCACCACGCTTGGACAGGCGCGGCGTGGCGCTCGATGTCGCGCTTCGACAAGCTCAGCGCGACGTGGTGGTTTAAGCGCCAATATTGCACGACGTCGCGCTGAGCTTGTCGAAGCGCGGAGGCCACGCAACCGCCTCGTTTAAGCTACGCGTCGGCGCAATCGTCCATCGCAAGCGGCGTCAAAGACAGCGCGCGCCCGTCGCGACTCGGCGCGCGCGGCGTTATGCTCGCGCGCCATGCGCCTGCTCGCCGCCATCCTGTGCGCCCTCGCGCTCATTGCGCCCACCGCGCACGCTGAACGCTTCTCGCTTGAGTTTCGCGGCGCCGCCTTCGGCGTCCTGCCGCTCGGCGAAACGCATCTCGACATTGACGTCCGCGACGACGCCTACACCATCCTTGCGCGCATGCGCTCGGCCGGGCTTCTCGCGCTGTTTGAGCGCACGCGCCTGACAGCGCAGGCGGAGGGCCTCATCGGTCCCGAAGGCGTCGCCTGGCGCCGATATGAGCTCGACCATCACTACAGCCGCAAGCACCGCGCGGTGCTGATGCGCCGCCTCGACGCCGGCATCGAAGCCACCATCACACCGAACTATGTGGTCTGGGGCGAACCGCCGGCCAACGAAGCCCAGCGCCTCGCTTCACGCGATCCGCTCTCCTCGCTGGTCGCCATGGGCGTCGATGTCGCGCGCACGCGCGCCTGCGCCGGCGATTACCTCACCTTCGACGGCCGCTTTCATTATCGCCTCGAAGTGCGTGGCGGCGAGGTGCGGCGCGTCGATGATTTGGGCTATGACGGCCCGGCCCTGCGCTGCCGCTTGCGCTACGTGCCGGTCGCCGGCTTCGAGCCGAACGACAATGGCCGCCGCGTGCGCATTCCCGAAGGCGAAATCTGGTTCGCGCTGATCGAGGGATCCAATTTCGCCCCGCCCGTGCGCGCCTCCGCGCCGCTGCCCATCGGCCGCGCGGGGCTGCAGCTCATACGCATGACGCGCCCCGATGTGCGTCTGGAGGATGGGGCCTAACCCACCGCGCGCCGCGCCTCGATCGGCGCCGCCACCGCATCGAGCACAAGCCGCCGCACGGCTTCATCGGCGCCCATGCGCGCGGCCGCGAGAATGCGATCGATCCGCTCTTCCAGCTCGGCGCGCGCGATCGGCGCGGAATGCGCGGCGCGCACGCCGGGCGAGATTGTCTCCGTCTCCGCCTCTTCGACGCCGATCATATCCTCCGTCAGCTTCTCGCCGGGCCGGAGCCCGATGAAGCGGATCGCGATGTCCCGGTCGGGCGCGCGCCCGGCGAGGCGGATCATGTCGCGCGCGATGTCCTGCACGCGAATGGGTTCGCCCATGTCCAGAATGTGCGTGCAGCCGCGCACGTCCGGCGTCCCGACGCCGACCGCCGCCGCTTGCAGCAAGAACAACGCCGCCTGCTGAATGGTGATGAAATAGCGCGCCACATCCGCGTGCGTGACGGTGAGCGGCCCGCCTTCGGCGATCTGGCGTGTAAAGAGCGGCGTCACCGATCCCGCCGAGCCGAGCACATTGCCCAGCCGCGCCACCAGACGGCGTGGGCCCCCTTCGTCGCGATCGAGCGCATGGCAATAGAGCTCCATCAGCCGCTTGGTCGCGCCCATCACGCTGGCGGGATTGGCCGCTTTGTCCGTCGACACGAACACGAGATGCGCGCCCGCCGCGTCGCATGCCTCGATCACATTGCGCGTGCCGAGCAGATTGGTGAGCGCGCCCTCGCACGGATTGGCTTCAACCAGCGGCACATGCTTCATCGCCGCCGCGTGGAAGACGATGTCAGGCCGTTCGCGCGCAATGAAGCGGCGCACGGCCGCCCCGTCGCGGATATCGCCGAAGCGCAAGCATGGCGCCGGGCTGAGCGCGCTGGCGGCCAAGTCTTGTTCCAAGGAATAGAGATTGTACTCGGAATTATCGAACACGCTGAGCTGCGCCGGCGCCAGCCGCGCCAGCTTGCGTGACAGCGCCCCCCCGATCGACCCGGCCCCGCCTGTCACCAGCACGCGCCTGCCGGCGATCAGCGCGCGCGCGCGGTCCCAGTCGATGGAGCTGACGCGCGTTCCGATCAGATCGTCCAGCGCCAGCGGGCGCAAGCTCAGTGCTTCTGTGTCGGTCCGCCGCACACAAGAGACGGAAAGCCCCCGCTCGCTCGCCGCGCGCAGCGCCAGGCGCGCCGCCGCGCGCGAGTCCGGCGCCGTGGCTAGAATTAGCAAGTGCGCGTGCGGCCCGCGCGTAACGCCGCTCAGGAAATCTCCGGCCGAGCCGATCACCGGCGCGCCCGCGATGCGGCGCGTTTGAACCTCGTCCTGCGTGATCACGCCGATGATGCGCACGCCGCCGAGTGCGCGGCAGGCCGCGCGAACATCGTTAACACGCCCAAGCACGAGCGCGCGCGGCGGCGACGCCGTCTCTCCGCGCTCGCTCCAGAGCGATGTCATGCACGTTCCCCCAACGCACGCAGCTACGCGCCGCGAATCACATCGTGTCCTTATCGTGCCTCAAACGCGGCGACCAAGACGGTCCCGGTGCGCGCATGTCGGATAATTCTGTGGATTAATTCGGAAACGGAACAATGCCGTTCGTGGCCGACACATCGAGCGGTTGAGTTAAGTCCGCGCCGCTCAAACGAATTTGTCCGCCCGCGGCGGAAACCAGCGCACACCCGGCGGCTACATCCCAGATCATCGAGCTGTTTTCGCAATAGGCGTCCGCGCGGCCGGCCGCGACATAGGCCAGCGCCGCCGCCGCCGAACCCAGCATGCGCACTTTGCGCCACGCCATCAGCCGCGCCATCAGCCGCGCTTGCGCGGGCGCATCCGTCGCCATGCGCGCGGGAATGCCGGTGTTCAGCACGCCGCGCGCCGGATCGGCCACGGACGAAACGCGCATCGGCGCGCCATTGAGCCACGCGCCCACGCCGACCGCGCCTGTAAATCTCTCCCCGAGCGGAAAACAATCCACAACGCCCAGCACCGGCGCGCCCGCCTCCACCAGCGCGATCGACACCGCGCAATGAGGATAGCCTTGCGCATAATTGACGCTGCCATCGAGCGGATCGACCGCCCAGAACCGCTCAAGATTCGCCGCGCCGGCCCAGCCGCGCTCCTCCGATAGGATCGGCCACGGCGAATGCGCCGACAGCGCCGCGATGATCAGCGCTTCCGCCGCGCGATCGCCGGCGATTTTGACTTCCCGCCCCTCTTCGCCCTCGACGCGCGCCCAGGACGCGCGCCGCGCGGCGAGCGCCGCGCCCGCCTCGGCGGCCACGCGTTCCGCCAGGGCTAGGGTCTCAAGCCGATCGTCCATGGCGCCAGATAACGCGCGCGCGGGCTTGGCGCGAATCTCATCTCAGGGTCTGATTGACGCAACGGGGAGAAGCCCATGCTGGGCGCGCAAGCGCGATCCGCGCCGGAAACCTGGGCGCGCACGCTGGATGTGCGGGCCCGCGCGCGCGCGGATGGCGCGGCCGGCGTGCCGACGGGAGAAGCCGGCCCCAGCGCCGCCGAAACCGAAATCGCCGCCGCCCTGGCCCGTGAGCGCGCCCGCCTCGATGATGCGCGCGCGGGCCTGCGCGCCGAGGCCGAACGCACGCTGCGCCGCTTAAAGCCCGCCGCGCCGGATCTCGCCGGTCCACTCGCCGCCGCACGCCTCGCGCTTGGCCAGATCGAGGGCCGCGCCGGGCCCGATTGCGCCGCCGCGCGCGAAGAAGCCACGCGCGCCAAGACCGACTTCGAAGGCTTTCGCCGCGCCAACAATATCCGCCGCGTCGCCGTCTATCCGGACTCGACGCTGCTCCAGGCCGGGCTTCTTCTGTGCGCCGCGCTGTTTGAATCGCTGTTCAGCGCCACCTTGTTCGCCCAGGAAGCCGAACAAGGCCTGCTCGGCGGCGCGGCGGTCGCCATCGGGCTCTCGGCCGCGAACGTGACCTTGGGCTTCCTCGCCGGCTTCCTGGGCTTGCGCTACATGCAGCCCGCGCGCATCACGCCGCGTCTGCTTGGCGCAAGCGTGTTCATCGCGCTCATCGCGCTCGCCGCGCTGCTCAACATCTTCGCCGCCCGCTGGCGCGAAAGTCTCGCGGCCGCCAGCGCCGCGCCCGCGCGCATTGACCCGTTCGCCCCGCGCCTCGATCTCTTCGGCTTCACCGAACCGCAAGCCGTGGTCCTGCTCATGCTCGGCGCCGGTGTCTGGGTGTTCGCCGCGCTCAAGGGCTATTCCGGCTTTGACGATCCGTACCCGGATTATGGCAAGATGCACCGCGCCCAGCGCCGCGCCGAGGAGGCTTTGAGCGAGGTGCGCACCGAGTTCCGCGAAGCCCTGGACGAAGTGATCGAGGCCGCGCGCGCCGAGATCGAGGCGCGCCTCGCCGCGCTGGAAGACGCCGCCGCCGCCATGCGCCGCGCCTATGACGAGGCGGGCGCTGAACTGGGCCTTCTTGAAGCGCGCCAGCGCCGCGCCGAGGAAGAGGCCGCGCGCCTCATCCATCTTTATCGTCAGGAAAACCTGGCCGCGCGCGCGGGGCCGGCGCCCGCTTATTTCGCCGAGCCCCCGCCCACCGCCGCGCCGCCGCAAGACGCGCTCGCCGCCTGCGGCGCCGATCTCAGCGCCGCTGAATCCCGCCTGGCCGAGGCGCGCGCAGGCGCCGCGAACGCCTTGGCCGCGCTGGGCGGCGAGGTTGAGGCGCTCGCCGCCCGCCTCGAAAGCCGCGCCGCGTGAACCGCTACGCGCGCGCCCGCCGGCCAGCGCGGCGCGATGCGCGCGGCAAGGATCGCTTGGGCATCGTTCTCATTCTCGGCGCGCTGAGCGCGCTTGTCGCCATGGCCGGCGCGGCTGTCAGTCTGCGCCCGCCGCCGACAGACCCGGACACGCTCTGCCGCACCGATGCGCCCGTCGCCGCGCACACCTTCATCCTGATCGACGGCACGGATCGGCTCGAACCGCGCCATCGCCGCCGCGTGCGCGCCGCCGTGGCGCAGGAGCGCGCGCGCCTCGCGCCTTATGAACGGCTGACCATCGCCGCCCTGCGCGCCGATCGGCCCCAAGAGCCGCGCTTGCTCTTTTCCCTGTGCAATCCCGGAGACGGGCGCGACGCCAATCCCTGGTTCCAGAATACGCGCCGCGCCCAGGCGCGCTGGGACGAAGCCTTCGGCGCCGAACTGGACGCCGCCGTGCGCCGCGCCAGCGGTGGGCGCGCCGGCGCGGCCTCGCCGATCGCGGCCGGCGTGCGCGCCGCCGCCGCCGATCCCGACTTCGCGGCCGACATTCCCCGCCGCCGCCTTGTTCTCGTCAGCGATTTGCTTGAACACGCGCCGAACGGCTTTTCCCTCTATGCCGACCGCGCCGATTTCACCGCCTTCCGCGCCGCCGGCAACGCTGTTCCCGATCTTGGCGGCGTATCCGTGCGCGTCGTCATGCTCGACCGGCCGGACGACGCGGCCCGCCAGGCGCCCGCCCGCGCTGACTTCTGGCCGGCGTTTTTCGCGGAGAGCGACGCCCAAGCTGTGGAATTCGATCCCGCGCCCTAAACTCCCGCCTCCAATTCTCCACGCGACTCAGGTTACCTCAAAGGCGTGGGAGGGTGCGTATGGGGCCGAGCGCGCAACAATCGACATTCGCCTGGCAGGGCCAGAGCGAACATTGGTACGAATTCATCGTCGCGCGCGCCAAGCGCGCCTGGGATCCGGTCGGCGGCGTCTACATGTTTGTGAAGGCCGGCGATTATCCCACCATGGAAGCCGGCGGCCCGGTGACGCTGTTTATCGGCGCGGCCGGCAATTTCGCCGATGCGCTGGCGCGCCATGAAATGTGGGCCGCCGCCCAGCAATTGGGCGCAACCGAAATTCACCTGCGCGCCATCGCCGATGAATCCGCCCGCAAGCGCATCGAGAAGGATCTGCTCGACGCCCATACCCCGATCTTGAACCGGCAGATGCTGCGGCGCGTGGCTTAAGCGGGCGCGCGCGCAGCCTGCCCGCGCTTCGACAAGCTCAGCGCGACGTGGAGTTTTTCCCACCAGATTGAACAACTTCAACGTCGCGCTGAGCTTGTCGAAGCGCGGTGGAAATCCTCACCCCAATCAAGGAAAGCTTGATCCGCCCCTCTCCGGACTCAGCGCCGCCCCTCCCCTGCGAGGGGAGGGGATAAAGGGGTGGGGTGAAGCGGTGCGTATTCTAGCAGGCTGTTGAAATAGGTCTTTCATCCCCCCTCAGTCGACTACGTCGACAGCTCCCCCGTAAACGGGGGAGCAAACCCTCACTGAATCGATTCCACTTTTTTCCTCCCCCGTTTACGGGGGAGGTGATCGCGAAGCGATCGGAGGGGGGACGACCATGCAAGCCGCTACTTTTTCAACAGCCTGCTAGACCGCTTTCAGGAAAAGTGTGCAGCGGTTTTCCGTCCGAAAGCGGTCTAATTATTTAATTTGTGCGGTTTCCGGGCGGCCGACCGGCAGCCACTCGGCCTGAAACCGCACGAATTCACGCGCGCTTGCTGGCGAAGTGCGCGCCGGCGTCCAAGCGCCAATCATATTTGGGCTCGTCGCAGAACGTGAGCTGACGTTTAATTCTGACTCGGCGGCGCAACACCCCACCCCCTGCCCCCTCCCCTCGATGGGGAGGGAGAATCTCTACTCACCATTCGCGATGTTTTCAGCGCTCGGTCAGCGGCGTCCATTCCTCGCCCGGCGGCAGGGCCGCGAAAATTTCATCGAGCAGCGCCTCGCTCACCGCTTCAAGCGTCGCCGGGTTCCAGAGCGGCGCATTGTCCTTGTCGACAATGACGGCGCGCACCCCTTCCAGAAAATCATGGCGGCCAACCACGCGCGCGCCGATGCGATATTCCATCGCCATCGCGTCGGCGAAATCCGTCAGCTGCGCGCCGAGACGGATTTGCCGCAGCGCCACCTTGAGCGTCTGCGGTGATTTCGACCTCAACGCTTCAAGCTGCGCGAGCGCCCAATCTGAGCCGTCGCCCGCGAGCGCGGCGACGATCTCCTCGACGCGATCAAACGCGAACAGAACATTGATCAGTTCGCGATGCACGCGTGACAGGTGCTGCGTTGAACCCGCGCCTTCGCTCAGCGCGTCGAGCCCGGAGGCGAGCGCCGCGCGCGCATCGCCCGTTTGCGCCGCGCCGGCGATCTGCGCGACCACCGCGCCCAAGAGTTCGCTCGGCACATAGTGCGTGGCGAGGCCCGCCTCCAGGCAATCGGCGGCGCGCAGCCGCGCGCCCGTCAAGGCGAGCCAGGCGCCGATCTCTCCGGGCAGGCGCGGCAAGAACCAGGACCCGCCCACATCCGGGAAAAGCCCGATGCCCGTTTCCGGCATGGCGAACACTGTGCGTTCCGTGGCCACGCGATAGGTTCCGTGTACGGATATACCGACGCCCCCGCCCATGGTGACGCCGTCGATGAGCGCCACGATCGGCTTGGGGTATGTCTTGATGAGGTGATTGAGGCGATATTCGGTGAAGAAAAAATCCCGCGCGGCGCGCCCATCCCCGGCCCCGCTCTCGGCCAGCATGCGAATATCCCCGCCCGCGCAGAATCCACGCGTGCCGGCCGCGTGATCGATCAGCACGGCCGATACGCCCGGATCATCGCGCCAGGCCAGCAGCGCCGCGCTCATCGCCGCGCACATGGGCGTGTTGAGCGCATGGAGCGCGCCCGCGCGATTGAGCGTCAGGCGCGCGAGCGCGCCATCGCGCGCGGCGAGAATTTCACTCATCAAGCACTCATCCTAACGCCGCGGCCGCCAATGCCGGGAAATCGGTAAAGAGGCCATCGACGCCGGCCGCAGCGAAGGCCCGCACTTCGGCGGCGAAATCGCCATGCATGCGCGGAAAATCCCCCGCCGCCGGGTCGCCGCGCTGGAGGCTCGGCGGAAGGAAGTGGTTTTCCGCGCGGAACGTCCAGACATGCACCGGCATGCCCGCCTCATGCGCCCGGCGCACCAGATCGCTGGGCGGGCCAAGCACGTCGGCCTCGTTCGGCGCCAGAACGAGGCTCTTCTCCAAGCCCAAGCCATCCGCGAATTCGCGTATGTCTTGCAGCGGCGCCGCCAGATAATCCGCATACGGACGCATGCGTCCGCGCGCGGCCTGGTCATAGGGGCCCCCTTCGCTTGACATCAAGAAGACGAGCCGGCTGGCCACGCCCTGTAGCCGCAGCGCGCGCAGCGCCGTCTCCTCGAAGCATTGCAAGAAAATAGGCGCCTCGCGCCGGTTGAGGCCGTTGGCGTTCAAGAACGCGCGCAACAGATCAGGCAGCGAAAGACCTGCGTTCAGAAAATGGGTTGGATGTTTCAATTCGGGATAAATCCCGATGGCCCGCGCGCCCACGCGCCCGGCTAGCACGCTTTCCTCCTGCGCCAGCGCCCAGACTTCCTCCAGCGTCGGGATCGGATCTTGCCCGTCGAACGCCGTGTTGTCCGGCCGCAATTGCGGCAAGCGTTCCTTGCAGCGCAGCGTGCGCAATTCAGCCAGCGTGAAATCCTCGGTGAACCAGCCCTGCGTCTCCACCCCGTCGATGATCTTCGTCACGCGCCGATCGGCGAATTCGCGATGGTCCGCGATGTCGGTCGTCTGCGAGATTTCATTCTCGTGGCGGCAAATGAGGCGCCCATCGCGCGTGGCCACAAGATCGGGCTCGATGAAATCGGCGCCTTGCGTGATCGCCAAGCGATAGGCCGAGAGCGTGTGCTCGGGCCGCGCGCCGCTCGCGCCGCGATGGGCGATGATGAGAGGCCGCGCCCGGCGCCACGCCACCGGCGCCTCTTCGATGCTGGCGCACGCCGCGAGCGCCGCGCCAGCCAGAACGACGTCGCGCCGCCGCATGTCAGATCCGCTCGTCCTGCGGCGCGAGCCGCGTGAAATAAAGCCCGGTGAATATGATCGCCGCATAGGCGAGCAGCATGTGCGCGCCGAATACGCCGTCCAAAGTCTCATCGATCCCCGGAAACGCGATCGGAAAATTGTTCACCACGATGGCGTCGAGGATCATGCCGGGAAACGCCACGCCAATCGCGGCCTCGGCCTCATCGCCGGGCGCGGCGCGCAGCATGCGCAGCAGAAAGAAGGCGATGGCCGCCGTCGCCACCGGCGTGGCGATGAAGGCGAGCGCATGGGTGGCCAGGGCCGGCGTGAAGAAGGACGGCCCCAGAAAACGAAACGCCAAGGTGGCGATCAGCCACAGAACGAACCCTACCGCCGTCGCGCGCAAAATCATCCGAACATCTCCACATCCATCTAGGCTTCGTACTCGAAATCAGAATCGCTTGACACGTCTCACCACCAATCCCCGGATGAATGCGCAGCATTCAGTCCGGGGCCCATAGACACAAGCCATCGAGTTTATGGGCCCCGGGCTCGCCGCTGTCGCGTCGCCCCGGGGATGGGTGGTTTGATAATTCATGCTTCGCTGAAACCGAATTCTAAACCCTCATCATCTCCCGCGCGATGATCACGCGCATGATCTCGTTCGTGCCTTCGAGAATCTGATGCACGCGCAGATCGCGCACGATGCGTTCGACTTCATAATCGCGCAGATAGCCATAGCCGCCATGAATCTGCAGCGCCTCGTTGGCGACGCGGAAGCCGGCGTCCGTCACGAACCTTTTGGCCATGGCGCAAAACTTGGTCGCCTCGCCGTCGCGCGCGTCAAGCCGGCGCGCCGCCTCATACAAGATCGCGCGCGCGGCTTCGAGGTCCGTGGCCATGTCGGCGAGCTTGAATTGCGTCGCCTGGAACTCCGCCAGCGCGCGGCCGAATTGCTTGCGCTCCCGCGCATAGGTGAGCGCGCGCGCCAAGGCATCGCTCGCCCCGCCCAGCGAACACGCCGCGATGTTGAGCCGCCCGCCATCAAGCCCGCGCATCGCATACTTGAACCCATCGCCTTCCGGCCCGATGCGGTTCTCCGCCGGCACGCGGCAATCTTCGAAGATGACCGTGGACGTCGGCTGCGCGCGCCAGCCCATTTTCTCTTCGTTCTTGCCGAACGAGAGCCCCTTTGTTCCTTTCTCGACCACGAAGGTGGAGACGCCCTTGGCGCCCGCCTCGCCGGTGCGCGCCATCACCACATAAAGATCGGAAAAGCCGCCGCCCGAGATAAACGCCTTCGATCCATTGAGCACGTAAGCGGAGTTTCCGTCCGCCTTCGCCGTGGTTCTGAGGCTCGCCGCGTCGGAGCCGGCGTTGGGCTCGGTGAGGCAATAGGAGGCGATCTTGTCCATCCGCGTCAGCGCCGGCAGGAAGCGCGCGCGTTGTTCGTCGCTGGCGAACGTGTCGATCATCCACGAGCACATATTGTGGATCGAGACGAACGCCGCCGTCGCCACGCAGCCGTGGGACAGCGCCTCGAAGATCAGCACGGCGTCGAGCCGCGAAAGCCCCGATCCGCCCACATCCTCCTTCACATAAATGCCGGCGAAGCCGAGCGCCGCCATCTCGCGCAGCGTATCGGCGTCAAGCCGGCCTTCGTCCTCCCACCGCGCCGCATTGGGCCGGAGCTTCTCGCGTGCGAAATCACGCGCCGTATCGGCGATGAGCCGCTGGTCCTCGGTCAGATCGAACGCCATGGAGCGCCTTATAGCGGACTTCCCAGGCGCGTCACCCAATTACCCGCCATCCTAGCGTGGCGAATCTGAAATTCGCCTGATCAAGGCGGGGGGCGGTGAGCGAATTTCAGATTCATAAGCCACACTAGAAAATATTGATTCTAGTGTCCTTTGTTGAACCAGAAGTTCGTTCATCGCTTGCCCCAATGATCGGACGAACTTCTGGTTCAAGACACTAGATCGCTTGACGCGCCCGGGCCCGCCCCGGCAGGAACGGGCGATGAAAACCATCATCGAACCGTTTCGGATCAAGGCCGTCGAGCCGATCCGGATGACCACGCGCGCCGAACGCCAGGCCATCCTAGCGCGCGCGCACCACAATCTCTTCGCCATCAAATCCCGCGACGTGCTGATCGATCTGTTGACCGATTCCGGCACCGCCGCGATGAGCGCCGAGCAATGGGCGGCGATCATGCGCGGCGATGAGAGCTATGCCGGCTCGCCCTCGTTCGAGCGCTTCGAGACGGCGGTCAAAGCGCTCATGCCGTTCAAGCATGTCATCCCCACGCACCAAGGCCGCGCCGCCGAGGCCATTCTCTTTTCGCTGCTGGGCGGGCCAGGCAAACTCATCCCCTCCAACACCCATTTCGATACGACGCGCGGCAACATCGAAGCGACGGGCGCGGAAGCGCGCGATCTGCTGATCGCCGAAGGCCGCGATCCCATGCTTATTCATCCCTTCAAGGGAAATATGGATCTCGCCGCGCTCGAAGCGCTGCTCAAAGCCGAGAGCGCGGCCATTCCCTGCGTCATGCTCACCATCACCAACAATGCCGGCGGCGGCCAGCCCGCGAGCCTGGAGAACATTCGCGCGGCATCCGCGCTCGCGCGCGCGCATGGCAAGCCCTTCATCATCGATGGCTGCCGCTTCGCCGAGAACGCCTGGTTCATCAAGACGCGCGAACCCGGCCAGGAAACGCGCGCCATCCCCGACATCGTGCGTGATATTTTCTCGTGCGCCGACGCCATGACCATGTCCGCCAAGAAGGACGCTTTCGGCAATATCGGCGGCTGGCTGGCGCTCAATGACGATGACTTGGCCGAGGCCGCGCGCGCGCGCCTCATCCTCACCGAGGGCTTCCCTACTTATGGCGGCCTCGCCGGGCGCGATCTTGACGCGCTGGCGCAGGGGCTCTCGGAGATCGTCGATGAAGATTACCTGCGCTATCGCATCCGCGCCAACGAATATGTGGTCGAGCGGCTCGACGCGGCGGGCGTGCCGGTCGTTCGTCCGGCCGGCGGCCATGCCGTCTTTCTCGATGCGGGGCGCATGCTGGCGCACATCCCGCCGCTCGCCTATCCGGGCCAGGCGCTCGCCTGCGCACTCTATGAAGAGGGCGGCGTGCGCGGTTGCGAGATCGGCACAGTGATGTTCGGCCTGCAGCCGGACGGAACGGAAAAGCCAGCCGCCATGGAGCTGGTGCGCCTGGCCATGCCGCGCCGCGTCTACACCCAAAGCCACGCCGATTATCTCATCGAGGCGATCCTCGCCGTGAACGAGCGCAAGCATGACATCTCCGGCATGCGCATCGCCTGGCAGCCGAAAGCGCTGCGCCACTTCACCGCGCGGTTTGACCCGCTGGCGCCGGCATTCCCTGAACCGTGAGGCTCAAATACCCATTCCCGGGGCGCCGTGCAGCGGCGCGCCGGGAATGGGTAAGGTGGATGCCTCACACAACTAAGATTTCGAGTGTTGAATTGAACGCTTCGCCCATCCTGCTCGCCATCGCCGGCATCGCGCTGCTTTCGGCGATGGACGCGCTGATCAAGCACCTTGCCGAAACGCACAACGTGCTCTTGGTGACGTTCGCGCGCTACGCCATAGGCGCGTGCTTCGCCGCTCTGATCTGGGCGCGCGCGGGCGCGTCTACGATCACCCGGGATATGTGGCGCGCGCATGGCGCGCGTGGCCTCGTCATCGCGCTTTCGGCCACCAGCTTCTTTTGGTCCTTGAGCGTTTTGCCGCTGGTCGAGGCGCTTACGCTCTCCTTCATCGCGCCGCTGCTTGTGCCCTTCGTGGCGCGCGTGCTGCTGGGCGAACGCGTGCGCGTCATCAGCCTCATCGCCGGAGCTCTTGGATTTGTCGGCGTGCTTATCGCGCTGCAAGGCGCGCCGGAAGCGGCGGCCGGATCGCGGCGTTTTCTCGGCGTGTGCGCGATCCTGTTCGCGGCGATCACCTACGCGCTGTCGATCACGCTCATGCGCATGCGCGCGCGGCTGGACGGCGCGCCGATCGTCAATCTCCTGGCCTCGTTCATACCGTGCCTCATCGTCGCCGCGCCCGCGATCGTGTTCTCCGCGCCGCCGCACCTCGAGGCGGCGCCGCTGTTTGTCGTGTTGGGCCTCTTGGGCGCGACCGGCGTTTATCTGATGGCGCGCGCCTATGCGGGCGCCGAGGCGCAGACTTTGGCGCCCATCGAATACACCGCCCTCATCTGGGCCAGCCTGCTTGGGTACCTTGTGTTCGGCGAAACGCCGCGTCCGCCCGTTCTGATCGGCGCGGCCGTGATCATCGCCGCGTGTCTCATCGTCGCCTGGGATGAGCGCCGGCTTTCCCCCAAACTGGAGTCCCCATGAGCGCCATCCCGATCGACGCCATCCCCTTCGCACGGCTGATGGGCGTGGAGATTCTCGAAGCCTCGAAGGATAAGGTGCGCGCGCGCCTCTCCGTGACGGCGGACCTCTGCACCCTGGGCGGCACGCTGCATGGCGGCGCGGCCATGGCGTTCGCCGACACGCTCGGCGCAATCGGCGGCTACTTGGCGCTGCCCGCGGGCGCGACGGGCACAACAACGCTCGAGAGCAAAACGAACTTCCTCGGCCCCGCCCCACAAGGAGGCGCCGTCATCGGCGAGACGACGCCCGTCCATCGCGGCAAACGCACCAGCGTCTGGCAGACGCGCATCGAGACCGAGGCCGGCAAACCCGTCGCCCTCGTCATCCAGACGCAGATGGCGCTGTTTCCGTCCTGACGCTGAACGACGCCGCCCAATCGCTAGCTGTCGATTCCGCAATCGTTGTTCAGCGTCTGGCCACGGCTGCGGCGGTTTCCTGGAAGAGACTTGGTCTCGCACGCACGTTGGAAGCGCCCTTTCTCAGACGGCGCGAAGAGAAAACGCGGCCCCTGGGGCCGGCTCAAGCCCTATTTTTCGCTTGTCGCGCGCGCCCCATGTGGCAGCATGGTCCAGCCGATCGTGGACACAGCCGCGCGCGGCCCGAACGGGTGAACCAAGCGGAGGAAACACATGAAATACGCAATCGCCGCGCTCGCGGTGCTCGGCCTCGCGGCCTGCAATCAGGCGCAAGTGGACAGCGCGTCCGAAGACGCAACCGCCGCCGCCACCGAAGCGGCCGACGCCGCCAGCGAAGCCGCTGACGCGGCGGGTGAAGCGGCCACGGCCGCCGGCGAAGCCGCCGAAGGCGCCGTCAATGACGCCGCCAAGGCCGTCGACGCCGCCACGGACGACAATCCCGCCACGCAACCATAAGCGTCGCGACACGCGAAACTATAGGACGGGCGGAGCAGCGCTCCGCCCGTTTACTTTTGTTTATCTTGGCATGGTTTCGCCGCGAGGCGTCTCTCTCTCTCGCGCCGGCGCCGGCGAGAGAGAATGCCGGATTACCGCCGCGGCCGAATGACCCTTAACCCGGTCCGCGGCGCGATCAAATTGCGCAAAGCCGGCGCGGCGCGATCCTCGGCTTCGTCGTCTTCCTCTTCGTCGTTGTCGTCTTGGGGCGGTGCGCCGCAATTGTTGTAATACGCGCAATCTTGGTTGATCCACTCGTCAATCGCGCCCTCCAGCGTCTGCGGCGCCTGGTAGACGAAATCGAAATTGGGACGAGGATTGACGCAATTGGGGCTGCCGTACCGACACACGGCCATGGCTGGACTGGCGCTCGCGAGGACGAGCGCACCGGCGCCGGCGCTCGGGCCGACCATTGAAAGCGCGATCGCGACCGCGCGAGACAGCAAGCGAGATTTGAGTATGGACATGATCGTCTCCCGTTCGTCGGAAGAGCGAGAGCGCTCCTCACCGATCGGAAGATGGACCGGCGCTCTCTGCGCGTCGGTGACCGCAGTCACCGGACAACGCCAAACGCTCATGCGGCTTTCTTGTCCGCCTTGCCGTTGAACAGGAAGTCGTTGCCGTCGAACGTGACGCGCACGGAATCTCCGTCCTTCACACGCCCTTCAAGCACCAGCCGGGCCAAGGGATCCTGGATGTCTTTCTGGATCACGCGCTTCAAGGGTCGCGCGCCATAGACGGGATCATAGCCGCGCTGCGCTAAGGCGTCGCGCGCGCGCTGATCGAGTTCGATCGTAATCGCCCGATCCAGCAACAGCTTCTCCAAGCGCTTCAACTGGATTTTCACGATCTCGCCCATCTGCGCCTTTTGCAGGCGATGGAAGAGGATGATTTCATCCACGCGGTTCAGGAATTCCGGGCGGAACCGCGCGCGCACTTCGCCCATGACAAGATTGCGCACATCCTCCACGTCCGCGCCCTCCGGCTGTTCGGCCAGGAATTGCGCGCCGGAATTCGACGTCATGATGAGGATCGTGTTTTTGAAATCGACGGTGCGGCCCTGGCCATCGGTCAAGCGCCCGTCATCGAGCACTTGCAAGAGCACGTTGAACACGTCCGGATGCGCTTTCTCGATCTCGTCGAACAGCACCACCTGATAGGGCCTGCGCCGCACGGCTTCGGTGAGCGCCCCGCCCTCTTCATAGCCGACATAGCCCGGCGGCGCCCCGATCATGCGCGAGACGGAGTGCTTCTCCATATATTCGCTCATATCGATGCGCGTCAGCGCGTGCTCATCGTCGAACAGGAATTCGGCGAGCGCCTTGGTGAGCTCCGTTTTGCCCACGCCCGTGGGGCCGAGGAACATGAACGAGCCGATCGGCCGGTTGGGATCTTGCAGGCCCGCGCGCGCGCGCCGCACCGCGTCCGCCACCGCGCGCAAGGCTTCTTCCTGGCCGATCACGCGCCCGCGCAGCTGCGTTTCCATCTGCAGCAATTTGGCCTTTTCGCCTTCCAGCATTTTCTCGACTGGAACGCCCGTCCAGCGCGACACGACGCCGGCTATGGATTCAGCATCCACCACTTCTTGAACGAGGCCCCCGCCCTGGCCCTCGCTGTCAGTGATTTTCTTTTCGAGTTGCGGTATGCGGCCATATTTGAGTTCGCCGGCCTTGGCGAAATCGCCGCGCCTTTGCGCATCAAGCAATTCGTTTTGCAGCCGCTCCAGCTCTTCCTTGGCCTTGGCGCCGGCGGCGAGCTTTTGCTTCTCGGCCGACCACGCGGCCGTCAATTCGCCGGAGCGCGCTTCGAGTTTCTTGACTTCATCCGCGATCTTCGCCGCGCGATCCTTCGAGGCTGCGTCCGTTTCCTTCTTCAGCGCCTCGCCTTCGATCTTGAGCTGCATGATGCGCCGATCGAGTTCGTCCAATTCCTCGGGCTTGGAATCGACTTGCATGCGCAGGCGCGAGGCCGCCTCGTCCATCAGGTCGATGGCTTTATCGGGCAAGAAGCGATCGGTGATGTAGCGGTTGGAGAGTTGCGCGGCCGCGACGATCGCGGCGTCCGAAATGCGCACGCCGTGATGGACTTCATAGCGCTCCTTGAGGCCGCGCAGGATGGAGATCGTGTCTTCCACATTCGGCTCGCCCACGAACACCGGCTGGAACCGCCGCGCCAGCGCCGCATCCTTCTCCACATGCTTGCGATATTCATCGAGCGTCGTGGCGCCCACGCAATGCAATTCGCCGCGCGCCAGGGCGGGTTTGAGGAGATTGGACGCATCCATCGCCCCCTCGGCCTTGCCCGCGCCGACCAGCGTGTGCATCTCATCGATGAAGAGCACGATCTGCCCGTCGGACGCCGTGACTTCCGAGAGCACGGCTTTCAGCCGCTCCTCGAACTCGCCGCGGAATTTCGCGCCGGCGATCAGCGCGCCCATATCGAGCGCCAGCAATTTCTTGTTCTTGAGGCTTTCCGGCACATCGCCATTAACGATGCGCAGCGAGAGGCCTTCCGCGATCGCCGTCTTGCCCACGCCTGGCTCGCCGATCAGCACCGGATTGTTCTTCGTGCGCCGCGACAACACTTGAATCGTGCGGCGAATTTCCTCGTCGCGCCCGATCACCGGATCGAGCTTGCCCTTGCGCGCCTCTTCCGTGAGATCGCGCGCATATTTCTTCAGCGCGTCATATTGATCCTCCGCGCCGGACGATTGCGCCGTGCGGCCCTTGCGCAAGTCCGCGATCGCCGCTTCGAGTTTCTGCGGCGTCGCGCCGTGCTTCTTGAGGATTTCGCCAGCCTTGCCGTCCGGCGACAGCGCCAGGCCAAACAGCAAACGCTCCGCCGTGACGTAGGAATCGCCGGCCTTGGTCGCGGCCTGCTCCGCGGCGTCGAGCGCGCGCGCCAGCGAAGCGGCCAGGTAAATCCGGTCCCCCCCGCCTTGTACTTTCGGCAGCGCGGTGACGGCCGCATCGACATCCGCGCCGACGCGCGCGGGATCGGCGCCCGCCGCGCGGATAAGACCGGCCGCGAGGCCTTCGCGGTCATCCAGCAGCGCTTTCAGGAGATGCTGGGTTTCGAAATTCTGGTTTTGCTCGCGCAGCGCGATGGTCTGCGCCGCCTGCACGAAGCCGCGCGCGCGATCTGTGAACTTTTCGAGGTCCATGAGGCCCCTCCGCCCGTGAGTTATGGGCCCCGCATCGCGCCCCAGACCAAGCAGAAGCCTTTAGCGTCCGCGCCGCGCGATGAGTTTGGTCAACGCGCGCTCGGCCGAAAAACCGCTTCACACTTGTTCTGAGCGCGCTGTCGCAGCGGCCCGACGAGATGCTCACGAGTTAGGTGTGGCCCATCCGCCACACAAGGGGCTGGGTCAAAGCGCTGCGCTTCAGTCGTTCGCCAAGAAGGCCGGCGCTTGGCCGGCGAATCCTTCCGGCGGTTCATCGCCCTCGGTTCGGCGCGGGCGACGCTCCCCGCGCTCCGGGCGCGGCCCGCGTTCAGCCCGCTCCGGCCGCTCGCTTCGTTCTGGTCGTTCAGCGCGCTCAACACGCGGCTCGCCTTCGCTTGGCTGCTCGCCGCGCGGCCCCTGCGGGTAGTCTTCGGTGCGACGGGGCCGGTTGTCCGTGCGCTCGCCGCGCGGCTCACCGCGATACTCGCCGCGCTGGTCGGGGCGGGCCTCCCCCTCGGCGCGTGGTTCGTTGCGATACTCCCCGCGCTCGCCTCCACGCTCGCCTTCCGGGCGGAAACGGTTGCGTCGCCCGCGGCGGCGGTTGCGATAATCGCCTTGCTCGTAATGGCCTTGGCCTTCGCCGCCGTGCGGCTCACGCGCTTCATAAGGCTGGGCCGCCTCGCCCTCGCGCGGGCCTTCACGCGGGCCTTCACCGCCCGCCTCGGCCTCGCCGCCCTCATCGCCTTCCTCGTACTCATAGTCCTGCGCGAAGCGATCCGGCGCCGGCGCGAACGCCGGCTGCTGCGCCCTCAACACGCGGAAATAATGCTCCGCATGCTGTTGATAATTCTCGGCCTGAACCCGATCGCCGGCGGACGCCGCATCGCGCGCCAGCTGCAGATATTTCTCATAGATCACCGGCGCCGGCCCGCGCACTTTGACATCGGGGCCCGAGCTTTCGAATGCTCGGTTGGGCTGGTGGCCGGGTTTGCGCCCACGGCCGCGCTGACGTTTCATCAAAGGATCACCTGTTCGCTGTCAATGTCTCGGACTTGAAATGCGATCCACCCTTGGGATCGTCCGAGCATCGCATTTCAAGTCCAAAAGAGACATTAGAACCAATAAGTTGTAGAGCGGCTCATGGACTTTAAATTCGCTCCCCGCCAACCTTCCACGTGAGGCGAATTTAAAGTCCGCCGCTCTAGCCGCGCTCTGTCCGTCATGCCGCCCTAGAGTGGCGGATCGCTCCCAACCAGACATCGAGTTCGACTGCTGTGAGCCGTCCCACGGCTCGTTCGCTCTGCGCGTCATCGACACGGGGGGCGGCGCCTCGAAGAGCCCCAAGGGCATCGCCCCGGCCGCCGGACCCGCCACTGCACCGATCATCCCGTTTCGGCGGCGAGTCCACACGAACCTAATGCTTCGCGCCGCCGCTTCCAAGCGCTTTTTCTTCGACGCCGATTAAGCCTTTCGTCCGAACACGACGCGGGGGATGGCCGCCAAGTCCTCGCGCACGCCGAGGGGCGTAAGGCCCGCCGCATCCAGATGCGCCCACACCGCTTCCGCCTGGCCTTCGCCGATCTCGAGCGCAAAGCCCCCGCCGGGCTTCAGCACCCGCGCCAGCGCCGGCGCCAGCGCGCGATAGGCCGCGAGCCCATCAGGCCCGCCATCGAGCGCCGCGCGCGGCTCGTAGCGCGAAATTTCCGGCGCTAGCAGATTGATGGCGCCGCTGCGGATATAAGGCGGGTTGGAGACGACGAGATCGAATGCGCCCTCGCCGAGGCCTTCCGCCCAATCGCCGGCGCGCAGCTCCAGCCGATCCGCCACGATCTGCGCCACCGCGTTGAAGCGCGCGATCGCCAGCGCTTCGGCGCTGAAATCAACGCCCACCGCCCGCAGCATCGGCCGCTCGATCAGCAGCGAAATTGCGATCGCGCCCGAACCGACCCCGAGATCGAGCGCGCGCGCAGGCGTTTCCTCACCCACCAGCGTCAGCGCGGTCTCCACCACCAGTTCGGTTTCCGGCCGCGGCGACAGCACGGCGGGAGACACTGTGAACTCCGATTTCCAGAACGCTTTCTTGCCGAGGATATAACTCACCGGCTCGCGCGCCGCGCGCCGCGCCATATGCGCTTCGATCGCGCTGAGCTGCGCGGCGCTCAATTCGCGGTACGGATCGGTGACGATGTCGAGCCGCGTCACGCCCGCCGCATCCTCGATCAGCATGCGCGCATCGAGCACGGGCGAATCGACGCCCGCCGCTTTGAGCCGATCCCGCGCGGCCGACCAGGCGCTGAGCAGCGTCTCGCTCATTCCTCGGCCAGCGCAATGAGCTTGGCGGCCTGATCATCGGCGATCAGCGCGTCGATCACCGGATCAAGGCCCGCCCCGCTGAGAACTTCCGGAAGATTATAGACCGTGAGATTGATGCGGTGATCGGTGACGCGCCCTTGCGGATAATTATAGGTGCGGATGCGTTCGCTGCGATCCCCGGAGCCAACCTGCCCCTTGCGATCCGCCGCGCGCGCCGCGTCACGCCGGTCCCGCTCAAGATCATAGAGTCGCGCGCGCAGCACTTTCATGGCGTTGGCGCGGTTCTGGTGCTGGGATTTCTCCTGCGCCACCACCGCGATGCCGCTGGGCAGGTGCGTGATGCGCACGGCGCTGTCGGTCTTGTTGACGTGCTGGCCCCCCGCGCCCGAGGCGCGCATCGTATCGATGCGGATGTCCTTGTCATCGATGACCACATCCACCTCGTCCGGTTGCGGCAGGATCGCCACCGTCGCGGCGGACGTATGGATGCGCCCGCCCGCTTCTGTCTGCGGCACACGCTGCACGCGGTGCACGCCGGATTCAAATCGCAATCGTCCGTACACGCCCTGTCCGCTCACGCTGGCGATGATTTCCTTGTAGCCGCCAAGACCCGTCTCGGACGCGTCATCCACATCGAGCCGCCACCCCCGAAGCCCCGCATAGCGTTGATACATGCGGAAAAGATCGCCCGCGAACAGCGCCGCCTCATCCCCGCCTGTGCCGGCGCGGATTTCAAGGATCGCCGAAGCTTCCTCATCCTTGTCCTTCGGAATGAGCATGCGCCGCGCGCATGCGCTGGCTGCTTCAAGGCGCGCGCGCGCCGGCCCGATCTCTTCGTCCGCCAGCGCGCGCATCTCCACATCCGCGCGCATGGCTTCGAGACTTTCGACCTCCCGCCGCGCCGCGTCGAGCGCACGCACGGCCTCGGCCACCGGCTTCAGCTCCGCGTATTCGCGCGCCAGGCGGGTGATCTCGCCGCCATCGGCGGTCGCGCCCATGCGCGCTTCAACGAGATCGAAGCGTTCGACAGCGCCGCGCAACCGCCGCTCGAGACGGGACAAATCCACCATGCCAAATGCGTCAGGGCTTGGGTTCAGGTTCGGGGAAGATTTCGGGAAACACTTCGCTGACCACCGGCTCGGCGAAATCGATCACATCGCCGACATGAACGGCGTAGGGGATGACCACCTCCACGGCGCGCCCATTGGCCGCCTCGAGATGAAAGATGATGGCGCGGCCCTGGCCGACGCCCTTGTCCGTCATCTGCCCGTCGAACACCAGGCCGGCGGCCATCAGCCCGTTCTGGCGATTATCCTCGCGAAAGCCGGCGATGAGCCCCGCGATATGATCTTGCGGCCCGTTGGCGCCCTCGGGCGGCGACACATTGGTTTGAATCTGCTCGCCCGTCTTGCGGATGCCGGCCCCGAACGGGCGAAACGAGCCGCCCACGGCGAGCGCGCGGTGCGCCTCGTCGAAAAGGTACTGATACGTATCCTGCATGTGCTGTTCGAGCATGGCGCGCGCCTGTAGCTAAGCCTAATCACTTTAGCGCGCCGCCTATCCCCGGGCGAGCGCGGTTCGATCCGGGCAGACATGGCTGCAGACCGTTCTTACGGCAAGTGCCAACCCGGAATTCAGCCTGCACTGAATCTCACTCACGCGATCTGGTTCCAGCGCCTGCTATCATGTGAAGCATGATCGCCAGACACCCATCCCCGGGTCGCCGTGCAGCGGCGAGCCCGGGGCCCATAAACTTAAGCTTTCGTGTTTATGGGTCCCGGACTGAATGCTCTCGCATTCATCCGGGAATGG
>CADEEL010000030.1 GCA_902826335.1 uncultured Alphaproteobacteria bacterium | reverse complement strand
GAAGTTGGAAGAGAAAATGCAGCGTGTCCGCGAAAGCCAGGCTTGGCGCGGAGGCTTTTTTGCGCGCGGCTTCACCGCACAGGCTGGCTTTGATGCCGCGCCGCGCGAACGGCCGGAACCGGATCATCAGGACAAGACGTTTGCACCCCGCCGGTGATGTGATGCGATGGATACGCGCGCGCCGCTCTTCTATCGCTTGACGAAGCCGCGCCGATTGAGCGCACGGCCGACATTCATCGCGGCCTTCACCTGTGTTGCGTCGCGGGCGCGCTTTTCTTCCGTGAGCGCCGACCAGGCGACCAGATCGGTGTGCACGCGCAGGGCGTTGTCCCGCTTGGCGCCGGGGCGCCAGCCGTTCATCAGGCGCTCGGCGACCCATCGATCATGCTCTCGCTCAGCCATGCGCATCATCATATCGTCGGCGACGGCGGGTTCGGTCTGGGCTTGCTCTCTTTCCTCAGACGCGGCCGGGCGCCAGCCCGCATCCCACATTTTCACCATGGCGGAATCGGCGCTGGCGCGGTTCGCATCCCGATAAGTCTCGCGCACTTCGCCCCATTTGCGCGCCACGGCCTGAAGCTCTCGCATCGAAACGGACTCGCGCGCGGCCATATCCTCCACATAATGCGCGTGCGCGATGGCGGCGCCGCGATCCAGGACGCCCTCGATAATGTGCGTGCGGGTGGCGGCGTTTTCGCACGCGCCGAAGGCGCGCAGATAGGCGTCGAGCGCCTCGGTTTCATCGCCGCGCGCATATTGCTGCGAGAATTCCGAGCGAGTCTTCTCCTTCATATAAATCGGCACGGGCCAGTTTTCGGCAAGATTGCACGCGCGCTTCAATGCCAGCGCGAGCAGGATGTTATCGGCGTCAATTCCCGTGGCCACAACGATCGCGGCGGCGGGACCGCGCAATTGCGCGATCTCATCCAGCAGCGCGCCGTCAACCGGGCGTTCGCGCCAATCGAAGGGCTGGAAGGAAATATCCGCGACCCACAGCTCGGGATAGGCGAAGGCTTGGGGACGACGCGCCTGAAAGCGCCGCGCCGCGCGCTCGTGATCGGGCGTCATCACCGTGACGCGCGGGGCCGCGAAGTGCGCGGACCAGAGCGACATGAAGGCGCGCACGGCGAGCGCTTCGCCCGCCTCATCAAAACCAAAGAACACCAAGTGCGGGCGCTCAAGCCCGCGCGCGGCGGCCTGCGCGAGGATCGTCGCCGCCTCCTTCTGGATCAACTCGCGCGCGGCGATTTCATCGATCGAGAACGGCTTTGCATCGATGACCAGCGCGGACTCGGGATCGACCTTGGCAAGCTTCGCCGCGGCGTCGCGCTTGGCTTGCTCATGAGAGCGCATTTCGCGCGCCTCGAGCAGAAGCGCGGGTGTTTGCGTGGCGACGTGCACGGCGATTGCGCGGCGCACGCGTTTGCGCTGGGCCAGACCGCGCACCAGCGCCTCGATTTCAAGGTTGAGCGTTTCGTTGTCATCGAACGCGACGACGTGGGCGGCCCGGTGCGCGCGCGCGCCCGCCAGGATCTCAATGCGCGCCGCATCCCCCTCGATCACCCAGCCGCCGGCGCGGGCGACGTGCCAGGATGTCTCCTCGGCGATGCCGCGTGCGATCAGGACAACGCAATCGCCGCGCGCGAGGCAATCTTGCGCCAACGCCAAGGGGCCCGCCCCGGCGCCGGTGATGACGATGTGATCGGCGGACCAGGCCGAGAAGGCTTGCGCCAGCGAGCGGCCGAGCGCGCCGGAAAACGCAAACAACAAGCCGACCAGCGGAATGGCGAGGCCGGCGAAGCGCGCGATCTGCAGGGGCATCTGCTCGGGCGTGAGGGATGTGTAGACATCCTGCATCGAAAGCGCGCCGAAGGTGCGGTAGATGGCTTCGAGCACGCCCTCGCCCGCCCAACCGATCGTGCCGGCCGCCAACCAGGCGACGAACAGGCTCATCAGAATAAGCCAACGGCGCCCTGGCGCGCGGCGCGCGGCGCTGGCGGTGAACCAGGCGGCGAGCCGAGCCCAGGCATTCCCGTATCGCCGGTCCCTTCCGCGCCTCATGCCGGACCTCCTGTCCCCACCCGAATCGGGCGATCATCGCGCATTCATGCGGCCCCGGAGGGAGTCGAACCCCCGACCATCTCCTTAGGACGGAGCCGCTCTATCCAGCTGAGCTACGGAGCCTTGGCGGTTGTTATGGCCCGGGCCCGGCGCGGCGACAATGCGGAGGGGCCGATATGCGCAGACTACAGATGATCGCGGCGGCGCTGATGATCGGCGCACTCACAGCGTGCGGACCACAAACCGAGGGGCTGGCGGACGGCGAACAGGGCCGCGTTGCTGAAGTGGCGGATGGCGACACCGTCGTGCTCGATACGGGCCTGCGCGTGACGCTGACCGGGATCGAAGCGCCCTATGGGCAGGCGCCGTTCGCACGCGAAGCCCGCGCCGGGCTTGAGCGGCTGGTGCTGCATCGCCCCGCGCGGCTCGCTTATGGTGGAACACGACGGCTGGCGCCGCGCGCGCCGCAAACGCCGGCGGTCGCCGCGGGGCCAGCCCCAGCGGCGGCGGCGAGCCCGGAAGAGGCAGCGCCCGCCGAGACAGCGTTGGCGCAATTGTTCGTGCAGAGCGAGGGCGGGCGCTGGATCTGGGTGCAGCAGGCGATGCTCGTCGAAGGGTTCGCACGCGTGCGCACACGCAAGGAGAATGTTGCGCGCGCGGATGAGTTGCTGGCGGCGGAGGCGCAGGCGCGGCGCGAGCGGCGTGGCCTGTGGGCGCTGGCCGATTACCGCGTCCTGACGGCCGAAGCGGCGTTGGCGCGGGCCGAGTCTTTGCCCAATCGCTGCAATCAGGGCCCCTTCCTCATCATCGAAGGGCGCGTGCGGCAGGTGAGCGCCAATGATGAGCGCGTCTATCTCAATTTCGGCGAGGATTATCGCAGCGATGTGACGATCGGGGTTTATGGGCAAAACGTCTCGGACTGGAGCGCGCGCGGCCCGGCGTTCGCGTCCTACGAAGGCCAGCGCGTGCGGGTGCGCGGGCGGACGGCCAATCGCGGCGGGCCGCTCGTGTGCGTCGATCACCCCGAACAGATCGAAGTGCTGGCGCAAAGTTAGGCTTGGTCAACGGCGACAAAAAAGGCGGGCTTTCGCCCGCCTCTTTCGCATGCACGTGGCTTGGCCTTACGCCGCCTGCTTCTTCAGCGTCAGCGAATGGGTCAGCTTCGCAATCGCCTGTTCGCGATTGATCTTCTCGACCACGGCCAATTCGCGCGCCATTCGATCGAGCGCCGATTCATAAAGCTGACGCTCGGAATAGGATTGCTCCGGCTGATCGGCGCTGCGGTGGAGATCGCGCACCACTTCGGCGATGGAAATGAGATCGCCCGAATTGATCTTGGCTTCGTATTCCTGGGCGCGGCGGCTCCACATCGTGCGCTTGATGCGGGCCCGGCCCGTCAGCGTCTTCATGGCGTCGCCGACCACTTGCGCGGAGGCGAGCGGACGCATGCCGCAGGACTTGGCCTTCGCTGTCGGCACACGCAGCGTCATCTTGTCTTGATCAAACTGGATTACAAACACTTCCAGCGGATGGCCCGCGACCATCTGCTTTTCGACGCCAGTCACGCGGCCGACGCCATGGGCGGGATACACAATGTGGTCGCCGGCGCGAAACGACGCCGGCGCGATCGCTGTCTGAACGGTCATAATGTTCCCTGTTGTACAAAACCCACCGCATCGGCGCCCGCGACGCCTTCGGCGAAGCGACCCTTTTCTAGGGACTGATTGCGCGAGAACCCGATGCGTCCAAGGGCGCGCACGCCCCCGAAACAAATATTACACTATCATAAAATTCAGCTTCTCGAAAGGCTGACGCCGGTTCAGCGCGCTTACGAGCCGCCGCAAAAGTGGGATGTAGGCCTGCGAATTCGCAGGCCTACATATTATTCGCCTTTCCCGGGATTGGCGCTGAAATATTTCTCGAACTTGCCCTTCTCGTCCTTAAAGGCGTCCGCATCGGCGGGCGGGGTTCCCTTGCGGGTGATGTTCGGCCAGGTCTTGGAGAAATCCGTATTGACCTTGAGCCATTTGCCGTCCGGGTCATCTTCCGTGTCCGGCTTGATCGCGTCGACCGGGCATTCGGGCTCGCAGACGCCGCAATCGATGCATTCATCCGGGTGGATGACGAGGAAATTCTCCCCCTCATAAAAGCAATCGACGGGGCAGACCTCGATGCAATCCATGTATTTGCATTTCACGCACGCGTCGGTGACGATATAGGTCATGGCTTGGCCTTTGAGGACTTGGGCGCTCAGATGGCGGCCATGGGACTAAGCGTCAAGCGCCGCTTCGGCCGCGCGGTAAAGGCTGCGCGCTTCGGCCGCTGGGCCGCGCCGCGCGCACAGGGCGCGAACCTCAACAATTTGCACGCCCGCATGATTGGCGATGCAGAGCACGTCGCCCGCGCCGATTTGCACGCCGGCGCGGCGCACAAGCGCCACCGCGCCGACCCGCGCCAAGCGCACCGCGCCCGACTCGACCGCGTCGCTCGCGGCGGCGCGCGTCTTGAAGAATCTGGCCCGCCACAGCCATAGGTCCAAACGCTGGCGCGCGATCACGAAGCGCGCCGATCCGTGTGCAGCGCCGCCAGGGACGCGAACGGAGAGTCCTTGGGGTGCGCAGCGGCGCGCGTCCGGGCGCGCGCCATCACCCAGCCGTGGGGCGTCTGGCGATAGCCGAGCGCGGCGAGGATGACCGGAATTTCTCGCACCGGGCGCGCGATTTCACCCGCCAACACGGCGTGTTCCGGCGCGGCGCGCGTCAGCGCGCGCGCAAGCCGTTCGAGGATGTCAAACCGCACGATCGCCGGACCGGCGCGGCAAAACCCCGCCGCCGCGAGCGCCTCGGGCGTTATGTTGGCGGGCGCGGGCGCCGATACGAGGCCGGCGGGCGGCGCGAACACGGCGTTCGCATCGCCGCCGGCGCGCAGGATCGACCAGAGCCGCGCGGCGCGCGGCTTCAGGAGCTTTGGCGCAAACACGGCGCTGCGCCCGATGCGCACGCCGAGGCGCGTCAATGCAAGGCGATCGGCCTTCGTAAGATGCGCCAGGAGATCGTGAATTGAGGCGCGGTCCAGCGCGCCGCCAGCTTCGATCATGCGAAAGGCGAGGCCGCGCGCGGGCGCGGAGAGGCCCGCGCCGCCGGCAAGCGCAAGCAAAGGCGCAAGTTCCCGCCGCACGCTTTCGGCAAGCCAGGCGTCGATCCGCGCGCTTGCGGCCGCGCGCGCGGCGATGGGCGCATCTTCGCCGCCGAGCAACGCCACGGCGGGATGCAAGGGCGGGCCAGGGTTCAGGCGCGCGACCGGCGCACCGCGCCAGGCAACACGCCCGTCCAGGGCCAGTTCGAAGGCCTCGTCTTCATCGGCCGCGATGTGCGCCAGGCGACGCGCCACTTCGGGCGCCAGCGCGCGCTGGGCGGCGTTGCGCACGGCCCGGCCCTCCAATCCGTAGGCGGACGGATCGGGGCGAAAAACGAGCCCTTCGAGCTGGCCGACGCCGTGGCCTTCCACTTCCACCACGCCCTCGGCGCCAATGCACACGGCGAGCGCCTCCTCCCGCTTCAAGCCACGCAACAAGGCGCTGGTGCGCCGATCGATGAAGCGCTTGGTGAGCAGATCGTGCAGCGCATCGCTCAAGCGATCCTCGATGGCGCGGGTGCGTTCACGCCATTGGCCGGCGTCTTCGATCCAATCGTCGCGCTGGGCGATGAAGGTCCAGGTGCGGATGTGGGCGAGCCGCTGGTGAAGGGCATCGAGATCGCCTTCGACGCGGTCGAGGCGCGCGACTTCCTTGGCCATCCAATCGCGCGCAATGGCGCCGGCATCGGACAGCAAAGCGTGCGCGATGCGTCCAACCAGGCGGGCATGCTCTTCGCGGCCGGCCTTGCGGAAATCGGGCAGTTGGCAGGCCTCCCACAAGCGGCGTACGGCGCGGGGGCCGCGCGCACGCGCCGTGATATCTTCATCCAGCACCAAGCGCTTCAGCGCTTCCTCATCATCGGCGCCGCGGGTGCGTACAAGGCCAGGCGCCTGGGGCGGACGCTCCAGCGCGCGTAGAAGCGCGGCCGGGCTCGACACATCCAAATCCACATTGCGCCATTCGAGCGCGACGATGGGTTCGAATTCATGCGCATCGACGCGCGCAATGGTCTCTTGGTCAAACGGCGCGGCGTCGCCGGTCTCGCCCCAGGACCCGTCCGCCTGAAAGCGGCCGGCGCGGCCGGCGATCTGGGCCACTTCGTCGGGACGCAAAACACGGTTGCGCCGCCCATCGAACTTCGCGTGCGATGCGAAGGCGACGTGATCGACATCCATGTTGAGGCCCATGCCGATGGCGTCGGTAGCGACGATGAAATCCACCTCACCCGATTGGTAGAGCGCGACCTGCGCATTGCGCGTGCGGGGCGACAGCGCGCCCATCACGACCGCCGCGCCGCCGCGCTGGCGGCGGATGAGCTCGGCGATGGCGTAGACTTCTTCCGCCGAAAAGGCGACGATGGCCGTGCGCTTGGCCAGTTTCGTCAGCTTGCGTGGGCCGGCGTAAGCGAGCGTGGAGAGCCGCGCGCGCTCGATGATCTCTACGTCCGGCACGAGCCGCCTCAGCATCGGGCGCATGGTCGCGGCGCCGAGCAGCATGGTCTCCTCGCCGCCGCGCGCATGCAGGATGCGATCGGTGAAGACATGGCCGCGATCGCCATCACGCGCCAATTGCACTTCGTCGACGGCGAGGAAGGCGACGGACCGCTCCAGCGGCATGGCCTCCACCGTGCAGACGAAGTACCGCGCGCCGGGCGGGGCGATCTTTTCCTCGCCGGTGATGAGGGCGGTGGCGTGTGCGCCTTTCAGGCGAACGACGCGATCGTAGATTTCGCGCGCAAGAAGGCGCAGCGGCAGGCCGATCATGCCGGAGCCGTGGGCGAGCATGCGCTCAACGGCCAGATGGGTCTTGCCGGTGTTGGTGGGGCCGAGCACGGCCTTGACGGCGCGCGCGTCAGCCCGGCGGGGGACTGCGAGGGGCGGCGCGCTCATAATTGGTGACGTAGGGCCGAGGGGTGGGGGAGTTCAAGCGCGCCGATCGTTGCGGCGCAGAATTGAATCGCAATTGTCCCCCTTGAACAAGTATGGCGCTACAGCTATATTGAACGCATGAGCAAGACGCCCAAACCGCCGACCAAAAAGGAATTCGACGCTCGGTTCCCGGACGATGATTCCTGCCTCGAACACCTGATGCGGGTCCGCTACGGGGGCCGGTTCCGCTGCGCGGGCTGCCAGCGGCAGGCGCACTATCACCGGGTCAAGCTGCGCCGCTCCTACGCCTGCGAATGGTGCGGCCATCAGGTCTACCCGACCGCCGGAACCCCCTTCGAGAAGACCCGCACCGGCCTCAAGGACTGGTTCTTCGTCATGTTCCTGTTCTGCACGTCGCGGAACGGGCTCTCGTCCAAGGAAATCCAGCGCGCCCTGGGCGTCACCTACAAATGCGCCTGGCGCATCGGCAACCGCATCCGCCAGTACATGGGCTATGTCGATGGCGATCCCCCGCTCGGCGGATCGGGCGGCGGGGCCAAGCCCGTTGAGATCGACAAGGCCTTCGTCGGCGGCGCCGACAAGCGCGGCCGGTGCGACAAGAAGGTCGCGCTCGGCATGTTGGAGCGAGAGGGCGACGTGATCGCCAAGCACATCCCCGACCGCACCTTCAAAAGCGTCGGGCCTTTGATCGCGCAACACATCAAGCCGGGCTCGCGTCTGATGAGCGACGAAGCCAAGGTGTTCGCCGTGATCCCGCGCGATGAATACCGGGTCGAGACCGTCAACCACGCGCGCGGCGAATATGTGCGGGGCGATGTGCACGTCAACGCGCTGGAGGGGTTTTGGGCGAACGTGAAGCGGGGGATTTCCGGGACTTACGTCCACGTGTCGGCGAAGCATTTCCAGCTTTACCTTCACGAGTTTGAGTTCCGTCACAATCTGCGTCGGCATCCTCATCTGATGCTCGACGCCCTCTTGCTCTCTTTCCCGCAAGCGGCTTCTTAGTCGCCATCGCGGTGAGGAGCCGGTCGAAGCGGTTATTCGTCATCATCAAACACCGTGTTGTCTTTCAAGGTCTTTAGGTGGCCATGCCGCACAAAGAGCGTCACCGCGAAACCGACAAACGATAGGACGCCGAAGACAGCCACGGCGATCCTCGCGCCCGACCAGAAGGCAACACTTGTCGCTGCCGCGTCCGGCGCAAGGGATAGATCGCGCGAAACGTCGAGAACAAACACCGCGCACCCCGTCGTCGCTGAAAACAGAAGGCCGGCGAATGTGTCGAACAATGACAGGTTCACGAGATGCGCGTCGGTAAGCGGGTACGCCTTCATGCGAAGCGTCCCATAGCTGATGTCAAACTTACTGCTCCGACGACGCGAGCGTCGCCGGGATTCTTCTGGGGCGGCCTCGCCACCCGCCAAGGCTCCGAGGGAGGGCGTCTTGTTACTAACGGCCTGCGCTTTCTGGTTAGGCGGCCGCTGCCCCCGTAGCGAAGAGGGGCCCTTGGGAGGCTGCGTGCCAGCCACCTCAGGCTCCTTTCGTCGCCGTATTGTCGCGCTCGTTTTGCGCGGAAGCTTCGTCTAGCAAGCGTTGAATAGCTTCGGTTTCCCTGTCGTATTCGCGATAAATGAGGTCTGCTAACTGAAGGGCCTCCATCCACCTCATGGTGAAGGCATAGCTCCAAGTTGACGGGAGCCCCGGTAAATTCAGTTCGCCCACGGTGATGCGCGCCATTTCGTTCCAAAACCGCACGTGAACTCGATTCACGTGGTGAGATTGGATGCGCAGCGCAGCCTTGATATCCTCGGCCTCTGGATCGAGGCCCGGAAGAAATGGCTGCTCCTTCGAAGGAGCGTCCGGCGGGTCCCACTGATTTCCCATGCATAGCCTCGCGCGTTGCGAAGCTATGCCTACCCGAGTCCCCTGGGAGCAAGGAGTCCCGCCGCGCGTCCTTCCGCCCAAGGAATGTTCCGCGCGGATTCAAGATATGGGGGATCATGGAACGGCCCCGGACCAAAGATCGAACCCGGGCATTACTTGGTCTGCGGGGACAATTGCGCATAGAATGGTAGTGTCTCAGTTTGAAATCCGGGGCGATTGACTCTGCCTTGAGTTTGGCGCCGGCGCGGCCCATGCTTAGCGCTATGCAGCGCCCGGCTCCCCTCGCAGTTCTGTTGCTCGGCTTGGTTCTGGTGGCGCCCGCTGTTGCCGCTGGATGCCTCGTGGCCGCGAACTACGAAACGGGCTTTGGCGTCGATCTACATATCAGCATCGTGGGAGCCTTCGCGCTAGCGACGCTATTCGGCATCATCGCAATCATCTGGTCCCTTACGAAGCTTCTTGGAGACAAGCCCCATGCCTAAAGGCCCCCGAGGAGAGAAGCGCCCGGCTGACGCAATCGGCGCGGCCATCAAGGTGGGCCGGATCGCCGTTGGCGACATTGAAGAGAAGCCGTCTGAGAACGACGGGAAAGACCCCAACGCTAAGGCGCTGGGTGCCAAGGGCGGCCGTGCCCGCGCGCGAAAACTCAGCCCCGCGAAGCGTGCGGCGATAGCTAAGAAGGCTGCTGAGAAGCGCTGGAAGAAGGACTAGTTAGGGCGCACCAGCCGGATAGAGGCCCGGAAACCAGCGCTGCGCCAACGTGGCCGGAAGCGCCAAGCGCCACGGCGCCTTAGATGACTCTGAGGTCACAACTCCAAACTTGTTGAGCTGCCCCATGAGTCTGGTTGCTGATCGATCCGACGTTTGGATCAGGTCGGGCACGTCCGATCTCGCTAGTTCCCCGCGCAGGAGGATCGCCTCCATGATTCTGACGGCGTGTTTTGGGAACGATCCAAGGCGCACTTCTTCTTCCGCCCAGGTTAGCACGCGCGCTAGCATTTTGTCCGGCTGCATAAGCCCGCGCATGAAAGAAACCTGATCAATACAAGTCGTGATGAAGAAGCGCGTAAAGTTGGCCAGCGCCTCTTCACTGAGATTGCCGCGCCCATCGAGATCGTTTCTACGCGCCATGTCACACTCTGCGAGATGACCCTTGTATGCATCGACGTTGCGCGCCAAACCACGGGCGATTGACCACACGCCGCCGGTATCAAGCGCCTCTGACATCATGGCATGAGAAATCAAGCGCACGACGCGGCCATTGCCGTCAAGAAACGGGTGTATCCATGCAAAGCGATGGTGAGCTGCCGCGCAGACAGTTATCGCCTTGGCGCGACTGAGCCCTGAATACGCTTGCTCGAAACGGTCCATAAACCGTGGGACCGCCCCCGGACTTATAGCCCGGTGCATTCCAACCTCTACGAAATGTTCTCGAAACTCACCCGGCACAATTGGCAGCTTCTCGCCTTTGTGCTCGACCCACTTCAATTCTTCTGGGAGGCAATCCACGAAGCGGCGATGGATTTCGCGGATACTGTCGACCTCCGTTATCCTTCCATTCAGGTGGCCCTCGTCGATCCAGCGTTGTACAGCTACGTGCGCCCTAGCTTCCTTCTGTAGGTTTCTCTTCTTCGGGTCCGAGTCATATACGTTGTTTAGCGCTCGCTCGATTGCGATCGGATGCGTATCGTGACCTTCAATCAAGTTGCTGTAATAGCAATTCATATTGCGAACTAGATCGCACAGCGCGGCCCGAATGCCGCTCGGCAAGCTGCTCCGAAAGTCTGCCGCTTGATACGTCAGCTCCAGCGCCAACTCGCTCATTTCACCCCGCCACTTTGAGCCCTCGCTAATAGCCATGGGCTCCATCAGCGCGATGTCTTCGCCATCGTCCTGAAGCGATAACTTGTCGACCTTGACCCGCGCTGTTTTGGCGACTTTCGCAGGTTTGCCCGCGGGCTTTCCCGACCTTGCTTTTTCAGAGGATTTTGCCATTTGAGCACTCTTCAGGCGTGGTTTGTGGCTTGGTTTTTGGCGACTTCTTTGGCGAGGTTTTTGGCCGTGCGAACGATACTTGAAATCCCTTATTTGTCAAGGTATTTATGAATCGCTTGCCGATTCTGTGGCGGCGTATGTGGCGATGATTTTGGCGATGTTTGTGGCGGCAAGTATGGCGCGTTCTGCGGCGGGCGCCCACTATGCTTGACACTAAGCATAAAGTTCAATATAAAGCGGGTATGGCGAACGTCCTGCCCCTCGCGAAGCGCGTCCAAATCCTCAACATGCTGTGCGAGGGCGTGTCGATGCGGGCGATCTCCCGCGTGGTCGGCGTCAGCATCAACACAGTCTCCAAGCTCCTCGTGGACGCGGGCGAGACGTGCCTAGACCTCCACGACCAGCTCGTGACGCACGTGAAGGCCCGCTACGTCCAATGCGATGAGATTTGGAGCTTCTGCTACGCGAAGCAGAAGAACGTCGCCCGCGCCAAGGCCGCGCCGCGCGACGCGGGCGATGTGTGGACTTGGACCGCGCTCGACAGCGAAACCAAGCTGATCATTTCCTACGCCGCCGGTGGGCGCTCGGCGCGCATGGCCCAGGCCGTTATGGACGATCTCGCGCGACGGCTGGTTGACCGCGTGCAACTGACGACCGATGGACTCGCGCTCTATCGCCAAGCCGTTGAGATCGCGTTCGGCGATGACGTGGATTACGCACAGCTGGTCAAAGTGTTCGGCGAGGCGCCGGGCAGTAGCCCGGAACGTAAATATTCGCCGCCCGTATGCGTAGGCGCGCTCAAAACGCCGCTGCTTGGCGATCCCGACGAACGGAAAATCTCAACGTCGCACGTCGAACGCGCGAACCTCACCATGCGCATGGGGATGCGCCGCTTCACGCGTCTCACCAACGCCCATTCGAAGAAGTACGCGAACCACGTCTACGCGCTCGCCCTCTTCTTCATGCACTACAACTTCGTGCGAGTGCATAAGGCGCTGCGCATGTCGCCGGCAATGTCGGCTGGGCTCGTCGATACGCTCTGGTCGATGGAAGACATCGCGGAGCGCATCGACGTGCGCGTGAACGCGCCGAAGCCGCGCGGACAGTATAAAAAATACGGTTAATCCCCCCGCAATGAATGCGAGGGATGGTGCCCGTACTGGCGACTCTCGCAAGGGGGCTGAGCCTGGGCCGTACCGGCCGCCCAACGGTCGGTACGGTCCACAGTGGCAACGTCTGCATTTCAGGTCGCGAGACCATCCTGGGGCGGCTTGGGCCGCCCCACTCTTTTTGGGCCGAACGTTCTCCGTTTGGCCCCAGAGAGGACTTCTATGGCCAGACTATTAACGAACGTCTAACAGGGACGGCGTGCCGACCCCGGAACGCCCGCGCTTGAAGCTACTTCCGAAAACGCGCCACTACATCGACGCGCTCTTGGAGACTGAGCTCTACGGATGGGATGAAAATGAGATCATCCGGCGCTTCATTGACGCAGGGATCAAGGAGGCTCTGGCCAAAGGAGACATCGCGCGGTGGGACGGCGAGGATCAGCTAGGCGATATCTAGCGGCACATTCATTCCGTCCATGAAATTACTGCTTACCGGCAGGCACTTTTTCTAATTCAAACTGAGACACTACCCATAGAATCGCCGCAGAACAAACCAGAACGAATCATCGACGAATCAGTGATCCCCGATTCTTCTGCCTTTGTTCACGGCGATATCTTGTGGTTAAGACTTAAGTAACGCACAAGTCTTGGTCCGAGCTTGAAATCAGCCGCGTGGAGGCGCGCCGGTCGCGTCAAAGCGGCGGGCCTGGAGGATGACGATCCCATCGTCCGACGGCATTTCGATGCGCAGCGGGGCGTGCATGCCGTTCGGCAGGCTGCCGAACAAAAAGGTGAGCGTGGCCGCCTCCTGCGGATCGGAGAAGCCGGCGATCGGTCGGAATTGCACCCGGCAGCGGTGCGCCTGGCCGCGATAGCCAGCGACATTCACGTTCTGGCGGCCATCGGGCGTCAACACGAAATCGAAACGCGAGCGGCCATCCATATAGACGTGCAGGGTGCGTTGGCACGGATCGCCAGGCGCGACGATCATCGCCGCCATCGCCGTCAATTGATCGATGACGCCGCGACGCTGCGCGGGCGTGGCGGGCGGCTCGCCCATGCCCATTTGCGGCGTGGCCACCGTAAGCACATCGTTGGCGCTGAAATGGGCCTGGACCAGGCGATTTCTCCGCCCGCCCTGGTGCTGATATTCGCTCGGTGTGAGCGCGCCGCCGGCGATCGCGCCGCGCACTGAATAGCGATAATCCTGGCTTGAGCCCACGGCCGCGCGGACAAGGCCAGTCATGCGGCGGTTGGCGGTGACTTCATAGGTCGAAGCGCCATAGGCGGCGCTCAACGTGTATTCGCCGGCGGTGATGCCGCGCGCCTGCACACTGAACACGACATTGAAGCGCGCGGCTTCCGGCGCCTGCGCGGAGGCGGCGGGCGCCAAAGCGGCGAGACCCAGACTTGCGAGCGCGAGCAACGGCTTCATACTAAGGCCCTTCGGTTCGGCCGCTTCGGGCCCTCTCCAGTTTGTCATCTAGCGACCGGCGTGTGACCTGGCCATGAACGAAAAGCGGCCAAAAAGCGCCAAGCGGCGGCGCGGCCGCGCTTGACCGGCCGGCGCCCTTCGCGTAACTCTCCGCCCTTCGTTTTTCGCCCCAAAACAAGGCCTCCCCATGTCCCGCCGTTGCGAGCTGACCGGCGTCAACCGCCAGATTGGTCATAAGGTCAGCCATTCCAACATCAAGACCAAGCGCACGTTCGAGCCCAATCTCGTCAATGTGAGCCTGGCCAGCGACGCGCTGGGGCAAACCTATCGCCTGCGCGTGACGGCGGCGGCGCTGCGCTCGGTCGATCATGTCGGCGGGCTCGATGCGTTTCTGCTCAAGGCGGGCGCGAACCAGCTCTCGGATCGCGCGGCGCGGATCCAGCGCGCGGTGCAGAAGAAGGCGACCGCGACCGCAAGCGCGGCTTAAGTCTTGGCCGAGGGCGGCCTTCGCATAGGCACATTCGCAGGCGCGGCGATCATCGTCGATTGGTCCGTCGCGCTGCTGGCGGGCTACCTCATCCTTTCGGCGCTGGACAATGGCGGGTTCGCCGCCCTGCCGAGCGCGCTGGTGCTGCTCGCGGCGCTGCTCAGCGCAATCCTCTTGCACGAATTCGGCCATGCGGGCGTCGCGGCCGCGCTTAACCTGCCCAGCAAGCGCATCGTGCTTTCGTTCATGGGCGGGCATGTGGAGTTCGCGCATCCGCCGCAGCGGCGCTGGCATGACATAGCCGTCTCGGCGGCCGGGCCATTGGCGAATCTCGCGACGGCGGGCGCGCTCTTTCTGATCCCACCGTTCTCGGCGCCCGACGCGGCGGGCGGCGCGCTCGCCATCGCGTACCTGCAATCGCTGATGATGATCAGCTTGCTGCTCGGCGTGTTCAATCTGCTGCCAGGCTTTCCGCTCGATGGCGGACGCATTCTCACCGCCGCACTGAGCTTCGCCATGAACGTGGCGCGCGCGCGGCTGATCACGGCCGTGCTCGGCTTCCTGATCGCGGCCGCGACCGGATACTGGGGCTATGTGAACTCGTATTGGTGGACGCTGGGCGTCTCGCTGCTGCTGGCGCTGGCGGCGCTGGCGGAGTTCAGGTTCGCGCAGGCGCAGCTTCGCACTGCTCAGGACGAGGGCAGATCGAACACGTAAAGCAGCGTGCGCTGGGCGGGCGAGAAGTTATTGTCCGAGATGAGATGCAGGCGCGCGCCGCCATCGGGCAGCGGGGTGACCGCGACACTTTCGAAATTGTCGAGTTCAAAGTCCGCACCCAGATCGGCCAGCATAGTCACGCGCGCGGGCCCGGCGGCGGCGGAAGCGGCGGCGATGCGCACGATGCGTATGCGCACGCCGACGACAGGCGCGTAGAACCGTTGCACGGCGATGAAATTCCCGTCCGGCAGGCGATCCAGGCTCACCAGGCCATAGCCGAACGGCAGATCGAGTTCGCCTGTGCGCGGCGCGGGCGCGCTTGACGCGATCGACGCCGACCAGAGCGGCGTGCGCGGGCCATCGCTGCGCTCCGCGCCGACGAGCACGCGCCCAGCGCCGGCATCGGCGATGGCTTCAAGACTCGCATTCGGTTCGAGGCGCTCGACGCCGACGAGACGCGGGCCCATCACCGAAGGCGCTGCGACGCCGGCGCCGTCAAGATCATAGATGCGCACAAGATGCGTGTGCTCGAAGCTGACGGCGAAGCGGCCGTCCGCAAGGCGGGCCAGGCCTTCGGCGTCCTTGTCGACGCCCTCGCTCAATTCCGCGCCGCGCTCATCGCGAAAAGTGGCGACGCGCGCCTCGCGCAGCTCAAGCGGCGCGCCGGTTTCGGTATTGGCGATCAGGCGCGCGGAGAGCCAGAAGCCCGCATCCGAGACAGCCACCAGGCGCCCATCCGGCCCAACCCACAAGCCCGAAAGGCCGCCGAACGCGGCGTCGCGCGAGCGCAGCTCAACACCGCCGCGAAAGACGAGCGCGCCGACGCGCGTGGGCGCCGGATGATCGGGATCGAGTTCGACGGGCGCGGCCGTCACTTCAATCGCGCGCCAATTGGCTGAATCGGGGGGCACCGACCGCGCCTGATCGCACGCGGCGAGCGCAAGCGCGGCGAGCGCAACGAGAACGCCGCGGCGCATCAGGCGACGCGCGTACGGCGACGCGGCGCGGCGCGCTCCATGCGCGGCGCCTCATCGAAGAGTTCGGCGAGTTTGTCCGTCATCGCGCCGCCCAATTGCTCGGCGTCCACGATGGTGACGGCGCGGGCGTAATAGCGCGTCACGTCATGGCCGATGCCGATGGCGATGAGTTCAATCGGAGAGCGGGTCTCGATCCAGTGGATCACGTTGCGCAGATGCTTCTCAAGATAATTTCCCGGATTGGCCGAGAGGGTTGAATCGTCCACCGGCGCGCCATCGGAGATGACCATGAGGATGCGGCGCTGCTCGGGCCGGCCGAGCAGGCGATCATGCGCCCATAGCAGCGCCTCGCCATCGATATTCTCCTTCAAAAGCCCTTCGCGCATCATCAGGCCGAGATTGCGCCGCGCGCGCCGCCAGGGCGCATCGGCCGGCTTGTAGACAAGATGGCGCAGATCATTGAGGCGACCGGGCTGGGGCGGACGGCCAGCCTTCAGCCATTCCTCCTTGCTCATGCCGCCTTTCCAGGCGCGCGTGGTGAAGCCCAAAATTTCCACCTTGACGCCGCAGCGCTCCAGTGTGCGCGCCAGAATATCCGCGCACAGGGCCGCGACCATGATGGGCCGGCCGCGCATCGAGCCGGAATTATCCATGAGCAGCGTGACGACCGTATCCTTGAAATCGGCCTCCTCCTCCTCCTTGAAAGAGAGTGCGGACAAGGGATCGACGATGACTCGCGTGAGGCGCGCCGTATCAAGAACGCCCTCCTCCAGATCGAACGTCCAATTGCGATTCTGCTTGGCGAGCAGGCGGCGTTGCAGGCGATTGGCCAGGCGCCCGACAATGCTCTGCAGCGGCTTCAATTGCTGATCGAGATAAGAGCGCAGGCGGGCCAGTTCGTCCGCATCGCAGAGTTCGTCAGCGCCGATCTCTTCATCGTGGGCGCGGGTGAACACTTTGTAGTGCGCGTTGGGATCGTCGTCATTGTCCCGCACATTGGGGCGGAGCGGCTTTTGACCTTCTTGCTCAGTTTCGCTTTCGGCATCCGGTTCGGACTCGACCTCCGCGTCCATGGTCGCGGTTTCATCGCCATCCATGTCGGACTGCGACGTCTCCATCTCGGCGAGCTGCTGATCCTGATCGGGCGTTCCTTCGTCAGCATCGCTTTCGGGCGGCGGCTGGGCGTCGTCGCGCGCATCGTCGGGTTCATCATCCGTCGGCTCGGCGCCGATTTCATCGCCGAGATCGAGATCGCGGATGAGATCGCGGGCGGCGCGCGCGAACAGGCGCTGATCAGCGGCGAGGCCGCTCAATTTATCGAGCGTGGGGCCCGCCTTGGCTTCGATCTCAGCGCGCCAGAGATCGACCATCGCCTTCGCCGGCGCGGGCGGGGCGGCGCCTGTCAAGCGTTCGCGCACGATGAGCGCGAGCGCATCGGCGAGCGGCGCGGACGCGCGATCCGCCATCCGCGCATAGCCTTTTTTCTCGCAGGTCTCGGTGAGCGCGGCAGTGAGATTGCCAGCGACGCCCTTCAGCGCGTTCGCGCCGAGCGCCTGGACGCGCATCTCCTCGGCCGCATCAAAGAGCGCGCGCGCCTCTTGGCCCTCCGGACGCAGGTGCGCGTGAGCGGCTTCGTCATGATGAGCGATCTTGAGCGCAAGCGCATCGGCATGGCCGCGCAGCCGCTCCGCCTCCGGCCCGGACAGCACGCGCGGTGGATGGGGCAGGACGATTTTGTGCTCACCCGTGCGGCGCGGGCCTTCGGCGCCGAACGTCACGTCCAGCTCATCGGCGCCGGCGAGCGCGCGCGTCGATTGCGCGACCGCGCGCTTGAAGAGTTCGGTGGGGGTTTCGCGGGCGGACAGGGGCGAATTCCTTGACTTAGCTAAGCAGGTTAGCTAACTTGACCTCATGACCAAAGTGAAAATTCACGAGGCCAAAACCAATCTCTCCAAACTCATCGCCAAAGTCGAGGCGGGCGAGGAAGTGATTATTTGCCGGGGGGATAAGGAGGTGGCGAGGCTGGTTCCGGCGAACGACGCGCGGAAAGTGCTGCCGAACCGAGGGTTGGGGAACCTCAAGGGGATCATCGAATGGGATGATCGCTTCTTCGACCCGTTGCCGCCCCATATGCTGCTGAAGCCGACGAAGAAGCTGAAGAAGGGGGCGTGAAGCTTCTGTTGGATACACACGCCTATATCTGGTGGGCGTTGGACGAGCGTGGCCTATCGATGAAGGCCAAGCGCACGGTCACCGCCCGCGCCGCCGAAGTGTATTTCAGCGCGGTTTCCGCATACGAGATGGCCTACAAACACCGTGTAGGCTACTTGCCGAAGGTTGCTCCGCTTTTGCGACGCCTCGATGAGGACCTGGCTGAACGCGGCCTTATTCACCTGCCCGTGTCCATAGAGCATGGCCGCCGCGCCGGCGAACTAGCTGACGAACATGGCGATCCATTCGATCGCCTGCTCGCCGCACAAGCGATATGCGAAGGCATGGCGATTGTCAGCAATGACGAGAAGCTGAGCGCGCTCGGGGCGAAGCGGGTGTGGTGATTTATGGCGGCAGTTGACGCTGGCGAACCCGGTCGGCAGAGACGATTGTCAGAAAATTCGAGAATGCGACGCCAGCTAAGCCGATCGCAATCATGAGGCGAGCCGCCCTCTGCTGAGGCGAAGATTTCGGCATGTAGAGAATTATCGCGCCACGCGCGTTAAGTTGCCGCCGAATGAGCAGTTCGCCGAAGTCAAAATCCTCGGTGACAATCACCCGGTCTTCAGCGTCCGCCAAAGCGACCAACTTCTGATCGCTGGCGCGGCGGTTCGTCTCGGCGGCGTAGATCGCGTCGTGCCCTGCCTCACGAGGCGCCAGAACAACCGCTCTGGGGCGCGATTCATCGACCAGAAATTTGGCCATTTACTCGGCCGCGACGATCTCGTGAGCCATGTAATCGGCGGCGAAGGCGAGCGCCGCAGCCACGTCCTCGCGCGTCAAGCGCGGGTATTGGTTCGCGATTACCGCCGCGTCCGCTCCGCGTGCGCACTCGCGCAACACCTGCTCCACGGTAACCCGCGTTCCGCGGATAACCGGCTTACCGCCCATGACTGCTGGGTCAATTTCGATGCGGGGGCGCTCAAGCATAGGCGAGCTATATCATGGTGGCGTTGTATGCGCGAGCACGTCGATTCGGAGCGTTCCATGAATTGGACCCTATTTTTCCAACTAGGCGGGACACTAGCGGTCGCGCAGGCTGGCGGCTGGCTCGGCCATTATTTTTCCGCCCGCCGTGATTTTGCGAATGAGCGACGCCGTTTGCGTGTCTCATATTTGTTGGAGGCCTACCGACGCCTGGAATCTAGGTCCAACGACCCCGATCAGGACTGGAGGGCCATAGAGTCAGCCATTGCAGACATCCAGCTCCTCGGCTCGCCGACACAAGTAGAGCTTGCGAGGATGTTTGCCGTTGAAATGGCAGAGCAGGGATCGGCAAAGCTGTACTCTCTCTTGTACGATCTTCGAGCGTCACTTCGAGCCGACCTTTGCTGTTACCTTGGCGAAAGGCAACGACGGCGAATGCCGGCTTCGTTAGGTAACTCCGCCTTCCCGCGCTACCATTTCTCTCAACGCGGCCCTCATCGCAATTGCGTCGCTATGCCCCTCATCGGCCGCCAATGACGCCCACCGTAGCGCCTTGTCGAGCTGACGCGGTCCGCCGTCCCCGTGCGAATACATTACTGCCACCTTGAACATCGACGTAACAGAGCCATGCTCAGCAGCGTTCTCTTCCAGTTCGCGACAAAAGCCCCTGTGAAAGCGGCCGCCGACGCGCCAAAAGTCATCTACAATTCGCGCCGCCTCGTTTGGCGCAAATTTGTCGAGTGATCTCAATTGTTGCCTAGCTTTGTTTACTTCCTTCCCAAAGTACTGATGCAGCTCAGCCAACTTCGCTTCCACTTCAAGTTCCAATGGCGTCGCCCGGGCCTGTTCCAAAAACCGTTCCACTCGCCCAATCTCGAGCCCCATTTTTAAGTGCTCCCATGATCTGGAAAGTACTCTCAACCTGAGGACCTGGTCCGACTTAAGCGCGCCACTTTCCATCGCCTCCGAGAGCGTAAGAAGATCTGGTCGTTCCAGTTTCTTTGAGAGAGATCGCAGCATATCTGGCCGGCCACGCTGAGGAGCTGACTCCGACGCGTCAATCAAGTGGGGCGCGCCAAACTCAGTTGGAATCAAATCTTGCGAAAACGGTTCAAGCGCAAGGGTTATCAAGCGGCCTCTGCGAAAACCGATGCGGCATTCATTGATGACCCAAGCCCGAGACAGAGCTTTCTCACTCCACGCACCGATCACACATCGCGCCTGTTTCACCGCAGCGTCTATTACCTCAGGGTATTGATCCCCACCGTCGATCCCGTCCAAATCCAAGAAGACCGTGAGACCGGCATCCTCAAGGATATCACGTATCGGCAGCACGCGTTCGCGTTCGCTTCTGGCATAGGAGAGGAATACGTCGCGAACTCCAGCCACGCCTAAGCCACCTTCACCCGTGTCGCCGCCTCGGGCAGGTCCGCCCCGAACGCGCGCTGGTAGAATTCAGCGACCGTGGGGCGTTCGAGCTCATCGCACTTGTTCAGGAACGTCATACGGAAGCCTTGCGCGATGTCGCCGCCGAAAATCTCGGCGTTCTGCGCCCAAGTGATCACGGTGCGCGGGCTCATCACGGTGGAGATATCGCCATTCATGAAGGCGTTGCGCGTCATATCCGCGACGCGGACCATGCTCATGATGGTGCGCTTGCCTTCGGCCGTGTTGTAGCCCGGCGATTTGGCCAGCACGATATCGGCCTCCACGTCATGATCGAGATAGTTGAGCGTGGCGACGATCGACCAGCGATCCATCTGCGCCTGATTGATCTGCTGGGTGCCGTGATAAAGGCCGCTCGTATCGCCGAGGCCGATCGTGTTGGTGGTCGAGAACAGCCGGAAATAGGGATTGGCGGTGATGACGCGGTTTTGATCCAAGAGCGTCAATTTGCCGGACGCCTCCAGCACGCGCTGGATGACGAACATAACATCCGGCCGGCCGGCGTCATATTCGTCAAAACAGATGGCGACCGGCCGCTGCAGCGCCCAAGGCAGCATACCTTCGCGAAACTCGGTGACCTGCTTGCCCTCCTTCAGGACGATCGCATCCTTGCCGACGAGATCGATGCGGGAGACATGGCTATCCAGATTGATGCGGATGAGCGGCCAATTGAGGCGCGCGGCGACCTGCTCCACATGCGTGGACTTGCCGGTGCCATGATAGCCCTGGATCATGACGCGCCGGTTGAAGGCGAAGCCGGCGAGGATCGCCAAGGTGGTTTCTGGATCGAAGCGGTAAGCGGCGTCCACTTCCGGCACATATTCAGTGCGCTTGGAAAAGGCCGGGATTTTCATATCGGAGGGCGCGCCGAAATCCTTGGCGCGCATCTCCTTATCCGGCTTCATCGAGAGCAGATCGTCAGCGGTGGTCATGTCGGCTTCTTCATGGGGCGGCGCGCGCGCCGCCGCAAGCGGTCCGCAACGGAAAGAGGCGCGCCGGCCGTCAGGCCAAGCCGGCCGATTTCAGCGCCTGGTAGGCGCGGATGACGCGGGTGAGTTGGGCCTCGGCGCTGCGATCACCCCCGTTGGAATCGGGATGGTAGCGCTTGACCAGTTCGGCATAACTGGCGCGCACCGCCGCCGCATCCGCCGTTTCATCCAGCAGCAGAACCTCGAAGGCCAGAATTTGCAGGCGCGTCAGTTCTCGCACGCGGGGCGCGCGGGCGGCTTGCGCCTCGCCTTTGCCGAACAGGCCATGAGGATCGGCGCGCCGGCCGCCCTGGAAATTGCGCATGGCGGCCGAGAGGCGGTCACGCTTGGAGGCGCGGAACGTCCAGGTCGGGCGGTGGCCGGCCTCCTCGGCGCGCAAGTGGGCGTCATACTCTTCGGCGCTCATGCCGGCGAAGTAGTTCCAGCGGCGATTGTATTCGGCGGCGTGCGCCTGGCAAAAGTACCAGAAATCATTAGCGCGTTCGCGCGATTTTGGCGCGCGGTGTTCGCCCGCGTCGGCGCAGCCGGCATGATCGCAGGCGCGGGCGCGGGCCGCGGGACCCTTCGCCGCCGCGCCGGGCCTGCTCGCCCGAATGTCCACGAATTTGGGACGGTAGTGGAAGGCGCTCGCCATCGCGGCTAAGTATGAGCACGGTTCGAAAGGCGAACAAGAATTGACAGAGGCCGGAAACGGCGCCTCGCGCGCCAGACGCATGCAAATGGCATTGGAAGCGGCCTTCGCGCCGACGGCGCTGGACATCATGGATCAGTCGCACGCCCATGCCGGCCATGGCGGCGCGCGCCCGGAGGGCGAAACCCATTTTCATGTGCGCATGGTTTCAGCCAGGTTTGCCGGGCGCACGCGCGTGCAGCGCCAGCGCGCCGTGATGGATGCGCTCGCCGGCGAGTTCGCCAGCGGTTTGCATGCGCTCTCGATGGATTTAAAGGCGGAGGAGTGAGCATGAAGCGTCTGCTGTTCTGGCTGTCCGCCATCGTCTTGGGCGTTGCGGTCGGCGCTGGCGGCGCCGTGGCCGCGATGGGCATGGGCGCGCGCATGGGCGTCGAACAGGTCGGTGGGTGGACGATCAATCGTCTGGCGGGATCGACCGCGGCCGACCCGGTGACACGCGCCATCGTGGCGCGCGTCGGGCTGCTGGCCCTGGCGCAGGAAGAAACGATCTATCTGCAGATGACGCGCGACGAGGCGGGCCGACCGCTGCGCGAAGCGTGCCGGTATGAGCTGACTGGCGGCGCCCTACCGGCGCGCTGGTGGGCGGTGACGATCTATGCCGGGGATAATTATCTGCCGGTCAATCACGACGACGCGTTCTCCGTGGATGCATCGCGGGCGCAGACTGACGCGGCGGGGCGCTGGCGGGCGGAGGTGCAGGCCGAACGCGGCGACGCGACCAATTGGATCTCAAGCCGGGCGGCGGGCGAGGGCTTTTCGCTGACGCTTCGCCTCTACAATCCAGAAGACGCGGCGCGGACGCGGCCACGCGGCATTCCTGTTCCGACGCTCCGAACGATCGGATGCGCGGGGGGCGCGCCATGAAGTGGATTGGCTTTCTGATCGTGGCGCTTGGCTGCGCCGTCGCTTCGTTTTTCGCGGTGGTTCATGTCGCGCCGCGCGCGCTGATGCATGTGGCGATGACGCGCGTGGACGCTGGCGTCGACGGCTGGCGGCATGCGCCGCGCGTGAGCGAGACGTCACGCGCCGTCGTGCGGCCGTCGCCGGACCTCGCCTATTCTTCCTGCGTCTATGATGTCAGCGACGGGGCCGTGCTCATAACGATGGCGCCGTCCGCCGATTATTGGTCGTTGTCCTTCTATCAGGCGAACACGGACAATTTTTTCGTCGTCAATGATCGCGCGGCGCCGCAGGGCGTTCGCGTGGCCCTGGTGCGCGCCGGCGCGGCGCATCCCGTGGGCGATTTCCAAGTGGTCGAAGCCCCAAGCGCGCGCGGCATCGCGCTGCAACGGCGCCTTGCGCCCAACGCCGCGGCGTTCGCGGCGGCGGACGCGGCGCGGCGCAGTGATGTGTGCGCGGCGCTTATTCAGAATTGAGCAAGCCGCTGCGCGGCCAGGCGCGCAAGCGAGAGCAGCATCATTTTGCGCCGCGCCGGCGCCAGAGGCGCTGGCGTGGGCATGCGGAGAATGGCGCCGCCAAATCCATCGGCGACGATAAGGCCGGCGTCCGGCGGGATCAGGCTTTGCGGAAAGGCTTCGGTGACCGCGAAGAAGAAGAGGTCGCAGTAATCGAGATAGTCCGGCCATTTGGCGTCGACCGTGAAATCCGCGAGGCAGGACTTGGTCTCGACAATCCACACCTCCCCCTTCGGCGACAGGCCGCACAGATCCGCCCGACGGCCGTTGGCGAGGGGCATTTCAAGAACGGGCGCGATGTCATGAGTGAGCAACAGCCGCGTGACGCCGCGCGCCAAGGCGGCGGTGACATCGGGCCTGGAGGGCGCCTGGGCATCCATCGCAGCTCTGTTTAGCGGATCGCAGCCATTAACGCCCTTGCGCAGTGTCTCACAAAGTGCGCCCCCGCGGCCACAGTGTGGATAAAAGCGCCCCTGTGGATACGTAGTGGATTGCGCTCTCGCGTTAAGGGAAATTTAACTTTCCGCAACGGCGACGTCGGGCGCCTGGCGGCGCCTCCGCGCGGTCGCCCCGCCCTCCGCGCCGGCGTTGGGGAGCGCGCGCATGTGGTGGGGCAAAAAGCCAAAGGCAAACCCGCAACGGCGAGGGCTGAAGCGGTCAAAGCCGACTCTGTTGGCCACCGGCGCGGCGATCGCCGCCATGGCGCCAAGCGTGTCCGACGCGGCGACCTTCAACGTCTCCGACGCCGCGAGCTTCGCGGCCGCGCTCAACGCCATGGCTGGGGATCCCTCCAGCAATCACACGATCAATATTCTCGGCGACTTCACGATGTCCGGCGATGTGGCGCCGATCATCGCCTCACTCGGCGCGTCGATCACAATCAATGGCAACGGCCATACGATTGACGGCGCTAGCCTTTATCGGCCGTTCTTCGTCTATTCCGGCGCCGTCTCGATCAATGATCTGTCGATCGCGAACGCCATGGCGGCGGGCGGCGACGGCTCCGGCGGCGGCATGGGCGCGGGCGGCGGCGTGTTCGTCAACAGCCTCGCGACGGTCACGCTCGCAAATGTCGACTTCACCAATAATGCGGCCGTTGGCGGCGATGGTGGGGTGCTCGGCGGCGGCGGCGGATTGGGCGGCGACGGTTCGTCCTCGAATGCAGGCGGCGGCGGCGGTCTTTACGGTGAGGGCGGCTTCGGCGGCTTCGCGGGCGGCGGCGGCGGCGGCGGCGCGCTTGGCGACGGCGGATTCGCCAGCCTGTTCAGCGGCGGCGGCGGCGGCGGCGGCGGCTTTTCAGGCGATGGCGGCTCAACCATCTTTTTTAGCGGCGGCGGCGGCGGCGGTTACAACGCCAATGGTGGGGACGGAACAGCACTCGGCCCGGGCGCCGGCGGCGGCGGCGGGGGAAGCGGCGGTTCCTTTGTCGGCGCTGACGGCGCGTCCGGCGGCCTCTACGGCGGCGGCGGCGGCGGCTCTTTCAATTTCTCTGGCGGCGATGGCGGGTTCGGCGGCGGCGGCGGCGGCGGCGGCGAATTCGCCGGTGGGTTCCCGGCCGGCGGCGATGGCGGTGTGTTCGGCGGCGGCGGCGGTGGGGATTTTAGTTTCGGCGCCGGTGCGGGCGGTGACTTCGGCGGCGGCGGCGGCAATCACGACGGCCCGGGTGGCGCTGGCGGCTATGGCGGCGGGGGCGGCGGCGTTAATCTCAGCGGCGTCGGGGGCGCGGGCGGTTATGGCGGCGGCGGTGGCCGCGGCATCACGCCCGGCCTTGGCGGGTTCGGCGGCGGCAACGCGACCAATCTGGGCGGCGGCGGCGGCGCGGCCTTTGGCGGCGCGATCTTCGTGCGCAACGGCGGCACACTGATCATTGCCGGCGGCAGTTCGATCACAGGTGGCGCGGTCACGGGCGGAGTGGGGGCCGGCGGCGGCGGCGGCGGCCTCGCGCGCGGCGCCGGCATCTTCATTCAAAGCGGCGCGCTCCAATTCAACGCGGCGCTGGGCCAAACCATCTCCGTCGCCAGCACGATCGCCGACGGCGTCGGCTTTGGCCTTGATGCCGGCCAATTGCAAAAGCATGGCGCAGGCGAGCTCATTCTCAGCACGGCGAACACCTATACAGGCGGCACGCTGATCGCCGGCGGCGCCATTCGTATTGAGAACAATGCAGCGCTCGGAACCGGCGCGGTGACCATCTCCGGCGGCGGGCTTGATTATGCCAGCGCAATCACGTTGGCGAACACGGTGTCGCTGACCGGCGCGGGCTCATTCAATGTCGGCGCGGGAACCGCGACACAGGCTGGAATCATTTCAGGCGTCGGCGGCTTGACCAAGACCGGCGCGGGCACGCTCACGCTCACGGGCGTCAACACCTATACCGGCGACACGTTCGTCAACGCCGGCACGCTCGCACTCTCGGGCGGCGCGGCGATCGGCGATGCAAACGATGTCAGCCTCACGGCTGGCGCGACTTTGGGGCTCAACGCCTCGGAAGTCATCGGCGCGCTCGATGGCGCGGGCATCGTCTCCCTCGGCGCCAACGCACTCACCACCGGCGGCAATGGCGCCAGCACGACCTTCTCAGGCGTGATCACCGGCGGCGGCGATCTGACCAAGACCGGCGGCGGAACGTTCACTTTGTCAGGCGCGAGCACATATGCCGGCGGCACATTGATCTCCGGCGGCGCGGTTCGCGTCGAGAACAATTCGGCGCTCGGAACCGGCCTCGTCACCATCTCGGGCGCCGCACTCAATTACGGCAACGGAATCACGCTCGCCAATAACGTCTCGCTGACCGGCGCGGGGACCTTCAACGTCGCCGCCGGCGCGGCGACGCAAGCGGGAATCGTTTCAGGCGTTGGCGGCTTGACGAAGACCGGCGCGGGCACGCTCACACTCGCCGGCGCCAACACTTATTCAGGCGGAACGACGCTTGAGACCGGCGGCACGCTGCATCTGGCGAATAATTCCGCGCTGGGAACCGGCGCGCTTACAATCAATGGCGGCGTGCTCAGCTATGGCGCGGTGACGATCAACAACGCCATCGTACTGAATACAGGCGTGACGGCGTTCGACGTCGCCAGCGGAACCGCGACGCAAGGCGGCGGGATTTCGCAGATCGGCGGCGCGCACGCGCTGGTGAAATGGGGCGCGGGCGAACTTATCCTCTCCGGCGCCAACACGTTCACGGGCGGCACGGAGGTCCAGGCCGGGCGACTGACGCTGGCGGGTGGATCGGCGCTCGCCGATATCGGCGCGGTCGATGTGTGGGCAGGCGCGACTTTGGCGCTCACAAATTCAGAGGTCATCGGTTCGCTCGAGGGCGCTGGCGCAGTCGAACTTGGCGCGAACACGCTCAGCCTCGGCGGCAATAATCTCAGCACCACATTCTCCGGCGTTATTTCCGGCGCTGGCGACTTGGTGAAGGAAGGGACCGGCGTGCTGACGCTCTCGGGCGTCAATACCTATGCGGGCGGCACGATCCTGGCAGGTGGGACCATCCGCGTTGAAAACAATGCCGCGCTTGGCACCGGCGCAGTGACGACGACCGGCTCGGTCATCGACTACGGCAATGGCGTCTCCATCGCTAATTCCATCGTGCTGATGAGCGATCCGAGCCTCAATGTCACGCTCGGCGCGGCGACCCAGGCCGGCGTGATTTCGCAATCGGGCGGCGTGCATGGCATCACCAAGACCGGCGCGGGCGCGCTGACGCTCTCCGGCGTCAACACCTATACCGGAGACACGCTTGTCAACGCCGGCACGCTCGCCCTCTCTGGCGGCGCGGCGATTGGCGATGCAAATGATGTCAGCGTCGCGGCAGGCGCGACGCTCGCGCTGAATAATTCCGAAGTCATCGGCGCGCTCGACGGCGCGGGCGATGTCAATCTCGGCGCCAACACGCTCACGACCGGCGGCAATGGCGCCAGCACGACCTTCTCTGGCGCGATAACCGGAAGCGGCGATCTCGCCAAGACCGGCGGGGGAACGTTCACACTCTCCGGCGTCAACACCTATAGTGGCGATACAAATATCAACGCCGGCACGCTCGCCCTCTCCGGCGGCGCGGCGATCGCCGATACAAGCGATGTCATTGTCGCGGCGGGCGCGACGCTGGCGCTCAATTCAAGCGAGCGTATCGCCTCGCTCGCCGGCGGCGGCCAGGTCGATCTGGGCGGATCGGCGCTCTTTGTCGGCGGCACGAACGCCAGCACGCTCTTCAGTGGACTCATAAGCGGCCTTGGCGGCCTGGTGAAGGAAGGGACGGGCGTGCTGACGCTTTCCGGCGTCAACACTTACTCGGGCGGCACGGTCCTCGCGGGCGGGACCATCCGTGTCGAGAACAATGCCGCGCTCGGAACCGGCGCGGTGACGACGACCGGCTCGGTGATCGATTACGCAAACGGAATCACGCTGGCCAACAATATCGTGCTGATGAGCGATCCGAGCCTCAATGTGTCGCTCGGCGCGGCGACGCAATCGGGCGCGATCTCGCAGTCTGGCGGCGTGCACGGCATCACCAAGACCGGCGCGGGCGCGCTGACGCTCTCTGGCGCCAACACCTACACCGGTGACACCAACATCGCCGCCGGCACGCTCGCCCTCTCCGGCGGCAGCGCGATCGCGAACACTGGGCTCGTTATCGTGCAGAGCGGCGCAACGCTGCGCCTCGACACGAGCGAACTCATCGGCGATCTGGCCGGATCGGGCGCGGTCGATCTTGGCGCCAACACGCTGTCGATCACGGGCGCCGGTTTTTACGTCTTCGACGGGCAAATTTCTGGCGCCGGCGCACTGGCCTTGCTCAGCGGCGGGGCGATCGAACTCGGCGCGACAAACACGTATGGCGGCGGCACAACGAACGATGGGATCATGCTGCTGAGCGCCGCCGGCGCACTGGGCGCCGGCGGCGTGGTCAATAACGGCGATATCTTTTTCTCCGACACGCTCGCCAACAGTGTGAGCGGGACGGGCAGCCTGCACAAGATTGGCGCAACCTTCGCGGAACTGACGGGGACCAACACCTATTCCGGCGACACGCATGCCGAAGCCGGCACGCTGCGCGCGGGCCTCGGCAATATCGGGACGGGCGGTTTGCTTATTTACGCCGGCGCCCGGTTCGAGCTTGACGAGGCCGCCAACGCAACACTGACCAACGCCGTCTCATCGCACGCAACAGGCACGTTCGCGCAGATCGGCGCGGGCGCCATCACCTATACTGGCGGCGCGTTCGGCGATCTTGAAGTGCTGGCGGGCACGGCGAACCTCGCCGGCGTGATCAGCGCTTCGGGACCAGACGGCGTGACGATCGCATCCGGCGCGGCGCTCACGGGCGTCGGCACGATCATCGGCGATGTGCGCAATGCCGGCCTCCTATCTCCGGGCAATTCGATCGGCACAATCAACATCACCGGCGATTACGTGCATGACGCGACCGCCACGCTGCGGATCGAGTTCAACACGGCGAGCGCCATCGATCTCCTCAATATCGGCGGAAGCGCCACCATCAATGGCGGCACGATTGAACTTGTCTCGCTTGGCGGCGCGGACGGCACCGGACTGACTTTCCTGAGTGCGACGGGCGGCGTGACGGGAACGTTCGACACGATCATCGTTCCGTTCGGGGGCGCGGCCTCCGTCATCTACAATCCGAACAATGCGCTGATCGGGCCGACGCTGGCCACCGCGCGCCCGAGCACGACCAACAGCCAGATCGCGCTGATCTCACACGCCGCCAGCGGCTTCTTCGATGTGCTGACCAGTGAAATCGAAGCCGCGCGCGGCGAAGGCATCGTCTGGGCGCGGGCACTCCGTGGCGAGATCAACCGCGACGAAGCGGGCGAATCCCTTGGGTTCGATTATGAGCAAAGCGGCGTCGCGGGGGGCGTGCGCACACGCCGCCACCAGGGCATCGCGGCGGGGTTCGCGCTCGCCTCGGTCGATGGCGACGCGAACCTCGCGCTCAATGCCGGCGACACGCAATTGGAAGGCGTGATCGGCGCGGCGCACGCGGATTGGCGCGGCCAACGCCATTCGCTAGCGGGCGGAGTCAGCTTCGGCGATTATGATTTCGAGACGCGCCGGCGCGTACTGCTCAACGCTGTTCCAATCGATCTCAACGCCACGAGTTCGGGCCTCACCACAGGCGCGTTCCTCAACGCGGCGCGGCATTTCGATCTCGGCGGGTGGGATGTCTCGCTTGGCGGGCGCGTCTCCTATATCGGAACGCACGTCAACGGCTACACCGAACAGGGCGGCAATATTCTGCGCTTGGCCGTCGATGGGTTCAGCACGGAGACGCTGATCACACGCGCGCGCATGCATGCGGACCGGCGCTTCGTCGCCGGCGACGGGATCGCCATAACGCCAACGTTCACGCTTGGCGTTGCGCGCGAGTCCGCGCTGGACGACCGGGTTGTGGACGCCACGTTCGTGGCCAGCGGCGATGACGTGGTGCTGGCGCTGGACGGGCGGAACCGCACGCTGGTGGAGGCGCAATTCGGCGCGACGATTGAATTCAGCGAGCGTTGGGACGTCGGCGCCATGATCGATCTCGCGCAAGGCGACGGCGAGGATCGCGCCACCGCGTCGCTCACCGGGCGCTTGCGGTTCTGACATTAGACCCGTGCCCGTTTCCTGTGAATCAGACGAAACGGGAAGAGCGGGTCTATTCTTAGAGTTAGAGCGGTTCTTGTCCGAAAACCGCTTCTCACTTTTCGGGAACCACTCTAAAAACGAAACGCCCCGCCGGCGACCGACGGGGCGTTTAATTGCTCGGAGCGCGGCGAATTACTCAGCCGCGACCTTGGCGAGCGCGTCCGCATTCACGCCAAAATTAATGGTCTGCAGATAGCGGATGCCGTCCTCGGCGATGGCGTCTCCGACCATTTCAAGGCCTTCGGCCTTGAACTCCTCAAGGTCCACGTACATGGCGTAAAAGGCGCGCGTGCGCTCGGTGATGATGCCGGCGTTCCACAGCGTCTTGACCAGCACACGGAAGATGTTGGTCGATTCCTTCATCTGCTCGCGGCGAGCCTCGTCGGTGGCGATTTCTTGGAACTCGGCCATGACGCGATCAGGATCGAGGCCGAATTGCTCATAAATACCGCGCATCTGATGCGGCGCGACGAGATTGAACAGCAGCGTCTGGAAGCAATGCGCGGCCCAATCCTCGACGATGTTGTGCTCCTCTGGCGTCAATTTCGGCACGGTGCGATCGGCCCATATCTTCCCGAACTTGTGGTGGAACGCCTCATCCGTCATCACGAGTTGGGTGAGTTTACGCGCCAGCGGATCATGCCAGCGCTGATAGATGGTGGCGAAGGCGCCCATGGCGAGCCCTTCGACCAGCATCTGCATGCCGACGATCTTCTTATAAACCTCTGGCGAATGGACGATTTCCTTCAGAAGCGTGGCCAGCGTCTCGCCGCACGGGAGCGGACGGCCCCAGCGGGCCTTGATGTATTTGGCGAACGCCGTGACGTGCCGGCCTTCTTCGCGCGTTTGGTTGGCGGCGTATTCCTGCGCGCCGGCGTCGCGCAGCACATGGCAAAGCGAGGCGGAGAGATTGAGCGCGCCCTGCTCACCATGAAGGATGGCGCTCATGGACCAGCGGGCGATTTCATTCTTGAACCGAATACGCAGTTCGGGGTGTTTTTCGAAGTGCTCGGTGACGTATTTCGTCTCCAGCGCGGGAACCATTTCGTCGGGCTGAAGATCCTGCGTGTCCAGGTCCCAAGGTTCGGCGTCGAAATCGATGTATTTCTTGTCGAGCGGATCCCAGAAGTGATCGTGGGTGGCGGAAATGATCTTATCGAAGGCGGAGGAGCGCGTCATATGGCGCTCGATGTCGAGCATGGCGGCGAAATCGGTCGGGGCGACCGCGTCGTACAATTCGTCCTTGGTGATTTGCCGAATTACCGGGCCCTGTCCGTCCGCCATAGCGCATCTCCCACTGCATAACCGCGTTCAGCATGCTCCTTACATGCATATCCCGCCTTGATCAAGAAAAAATGACGCCCGCGTCATTCTCTGGATTTCTCCGATGACGAACCTCGATTTGCCCCCAGGTCTCGATGAGATAGACGCCCTCGCCCGGGCGGCGTGGGCGAAGTTACCGGAGACGTTTCGCACGCTCGCGGGCGAGCTCATGTTCCGCATCGAGGAATTCGCCGACGAGGACATCCTTAAAGAGATGGAGATCGAGGACCCGTTCGAGCTCTCGGGTCTTTATGTGGGCGTCGAACTCACGCGCCAATCCATCAGCGATCCAAATCCGGGCATTCCAATGGTTTTCCTGTTTCGGCGGCCCATTCTCGAAGAATGGATCGAGCGCGGCGATGTAGGCCTGCCGGAATTGGTCGCGCACATTCTGGTCCACGAAGTCGGCCACCATTTCGGATTTAGCGACGCGGAGATGGATCGCCTGCTGGAGGACTAGCTTCGCCATAAGCGATCTCGGCGGCCGAGACGCTGGTTTCGGGCTTGGGCGCGTAGGTCTCCTTCTCCGTGGGCGAAGCGCGCGCCACGCCGCGCCAGAACATGGCCGCCATCACCGCCGCCGAGGTGACGCCGCCCAGCCAGAATATGCCGCGCCCGCCCAGCACTTCGACAGCGAGGCCCTGGATCAGCGGCCCGACGACGGCGCCCGCCGCCCACACGAATAAGAGGCCTGATGTGGCCTGTGCAATACGGCCGGGTTCGGCCCGATCCGCCATATGCGCGACGGCGACGCCGTAGAAGGACAATGCGCCCGCGCCCCACACGCCGAACAGGAGGATCGCAACCCAATCCGGCGCGGCGTCGCGAAAGACCGCCAGCGCGAACGATGCGGCCGCGGCCAAGCCTGTCAGCAGCGCAATGACAAGGCGGCGGTCAATTCGATCCGACAGGCGCCCCGCCGGCCATTGCAGGATGAGGGAGCCAATCCAAGCCGCGGCGTAAAAGGTCGACGCGGCATCCGGCCCGAAGCGTTCCGATGCGTAGAGCGGCGCCAAGGTCAGCACGCCGGAATTGATAAAGCCCGCGCCAAACACCGCGATCACTGCGGCGGGCGCGGTGTTGAATTGCCCGCGAAGCGCCAGCGGCTGGGCCTTGGGCGCGGGCGGCTGGACCGCCGTGGTGAAGCAGACCGGCACCATGGCGATGGCGCACACGCCGGCGGCGATCATCCAGGGCTCGGCGGCGCCGATGGGAAATCCGAACGCCAGGAATGGGCCGATCGCCAGCGCCGCCTTGGTGGCGACCATGTATATGCCCATGACATGGCCGCGCTCGCCCGGCCCGATCGAGGCGCTCATCCAGCTTTCAACCGCGGCGAACATCAGCGCGACCGCAACACCGGCGATCAGCCGCGCCAGCGCCCATGACCATTCCGCGCCAGCGCCGTGCAGCGCCAGGATGGTCACGGACAATATCGCCGCTGAGGCCGCGAAGACGCGGATATGACCAACTCGCGCCAACAGATAGGTCGCGGCGATGGCGCCCAACATGAAACCGGCGGAGTAAGAGGCCGCGACAATGCCAAGCGATGCGCGCGTATAGCCGTCGCCCACAAATTCAAGCGGCAAGCGCAAGCCGAGCAAGCCCTGACCCGCCTGCAAGATTGTGATGGCCGCGATCAGCGCCGCGACATTGCGTAAGGATGTCATTGCGCGTGATTCTATCCCGCGCCGGCATGCGCCGTCACCCGAAGAAGACGCGCCATGACGCGCCCATGCCCGGCCTGTCGCCTCGGGAGCCGCACCGTCTCTTCGCCGCGCAGCCGTTCTCGGCCGCGCGAGACGGGCGTCTCCGCTGGTTCGCTTCT